>CAZORQ010000007.1:0-79728 GCA_964582285.1 uncultured Thermotogae bacterium | reverse complement strand
GCGGAACCTCCATGCCACTCCTGCAGCCATCAGAATCCAGTAGATGCACTGGCCGGTCCAGGCACCGAGCACCCCAAGCGACGTCCGAAGTCCAAGGAAGTAGACGGTCGGCAGATAGCAGGCGACGCAGAGGAGTTCAACGAACATCACGTATCGCGTATTGCCTGCCCCCTGGAGCGCTTGCGATAATACGAGGCCGATCCCGGCGAACCCCTGCACCAGGCTGATGGCCATCAACGGAAGTCGTCCGACCTCGATGACCGCAGGATCGTTTGTGTAAATCTGGAATACCCACACGGGTGCGAACAGAAACAGCAAGCCGACAAGCATCATCGTCCAGGAGGAGAGCTTCACCGCTTCCCACGCAAGCTGCTCTGCCCGGTCCGGCCTCTCCGACCCGAGATTCTGCCCCACGAGGGCTGCGGCCGCTGTGCCGAAACCGACGCCGATCATGACCGTGAGGTTGTAGATCGAGCGAATGACGTTTGAGGCAGCAAGCTCCAGCGTACCGATGCGGGCGACGATCAAGAAGAAGACCGACCAGGCGCCATGGGAGAGGAGACGTTGTGTGAAAACCGGGATCGAAAGCCGCACGATCGGATGGAACCAGCGGGAGGCAAACAGCGGACGGCGAAACGTGGCAAACCGATGGCGACAGCTTGGAAGCAGTGCAAGCGCGGCGATGTAGTAGAGCGATCCGACGCCGGTTGCGATTGTCGAGGCAATCGCAGCGCCTTGGATCCCCATCTCCGGGAATCCGGCACGGCCGAAGATGAGCACGTAGTCGAGTACCAAGTTCACAGCGGTGATTAGGACCGAGCCGGTGAGCTGATGATGCGTCTTCCCAATACCGGCGAAGAAGCCGCGGGCGGTGAAATTGAGCAGCATGAACGCGGCACCGAACAGCCGGTAGTGGAGGTAGATTGCTCCTGCGGCGAGAACCTGAGGATCATCCGATGCGAGGGAGGCAATGATTCGTCCGAGCCATGGCGCCCCGAGGACAAGTGGAGTGCCAAGCGCGAGGGAGACCACAACGCCCGTGTTCAGCACCTGACCGCACTGCGCATCGTTGCCTTCTCCGAACCGGCGGGCGGTCAGTGCCTGGACCCCGATGCTCAGGCCCGAAATCGGAAACGTGATTGTGAAGAACAGCACGCCTGCGACCCCCGCTGCCGCCAGTGGCACGGCGCCGAGGCGGCCGAGCATCGCGGTGTCCACGATGGTCAGCAGCGTGAACGTCAGCGTTCCGAGCGTGACCGGGGCGGCAAGACGCAGGACCTCCCGCGACAGGGAGACGCTTGGGAAGAGCCTGGCGATTGCACGCCATCGGTTCTTGTGTCGTTCCACGGCCCTGTCCCCCTGCTTCGTGTGGCATTCCGAGTGCTGCGCTGTCTGTGATCGCGTGCCTTCGAGAGCCCCGATTCTCTTCGGGGGAATCCCAAGATGCAACGATGCGAGCTACCGGTTGATGATCGAGCCCTCCAGATCGAGGCTGGGTGGTGTTCGGGGAGATCGATCCCACTGCGTCAGGAGAACCCCAGCGAGTGTCATCACGGTGCCAATCCCCTTGGCCAATGTCAACGGTGAGCCGAGAAGCACGATCTCGGCGGCCAGGGTGACGACTGGCACAAGATTGGCCGACACAGCGACCCGGGTTGCCGATAGGTGGGCCAGGGCGTAGTGCATTGCGAGATAGGCGCCAGCGGAGCAAAAGATGCCAAGAAATAGGATGTCGAGCAACGCAGAGGTCGAGAGGTTGCCCAACCAGTCAAGACCTTCAGTGGCTGCGAGCGGGCCGAACACGAAGAGCGAGAAGAGAAACTGATAGAACGTAAGCTGAAGCGGCGTGACGCGTTGAAGCATGTCCTTGATCAGACTGGTTCGGGCTGCGGCGCATAGCACCGCGCCGAGAATGAGCAAGTCGCCGACCAGGCCGACGCCGGATTCGTGGCGTCCGAAGCCGATGATCACCAGAATGCCCGCGTAGGCCGTGACGATACCGACGGTCTTCCTCCACGTCGCATGCTCTTGTCTGCGCGCGAATGCAATCAGATACACAGCGATTGGGATGGTGGCGATGATGATCGAAACATGGCTCGGTTGTGTGTTGGCGATGCCGAACGTCTCGAACAGGAAGTACCCGATCGGGCTGAGCAACGCGAGTCCGGCGAGCCAGATGAGATCCCTGCGACTGACGCGGAGCGCACGGCGGAAGACACCGATGAGACCGAGCAGAATCGTTGCAAGCAAGAAGCGTGAGAACAGAAGCGAAAACATTGGCACGCTGACCAGCGCATCCTTGATTGCGAGGAACGAGATCCCCCAGATCGCCATCGCGGCGATCAATGCACCGTACGCACGGATGGCTGTCGACAGGCCCATTACGGCTCCTTTGGTGCAATGGCCGGGGCTGATCATGTGGCGCAGGAGAGCAGACGGCTCGCGGCGTCGCACCATGGGCGTGTAGGGTATCATGCACAGCGTCAGGTTTCACATGACGGCACGAGGTGAGCAGCCATGACTCCGGAGATCGTCAATGAAAAGACGCTTCGCGATCTCGAATTCGATCGCGTCAAGGACGTCGTCAAAGGCTACGCATCCTCATCGCTTGGTGAAGAGGCAATCGACCGGCTATTCCCCACGGTCGATCAGGAGACGATCGATCGCGGTATGCAAGAGGTGAACGAGGCGATTGCCTTTCTCGGGGACCACGGGCGGTTCTCACTGGGAGGTGTGCGTGACCTGGCGCCGGTCCTGCAACGGGCGAAGGAGAGCGCATACCTCGATGGCGAGGAGTATCTCGACATTCTCCAAACGATCGATGGGACGTTGAGTGTCCGCGGGCTGCTCAGCGATCACGACGGAGCCCCGCTCCTACACGAGATCGCTCAGCGGCTTACAGCAGGTGGCGCCGAGCTCGGACGCCGCATCGAACGAACGATCGATGAACGTGGTGCGGTCCGAGAGGATGCATCGCAGATGTTGTCGGGGCTCACCAGCCGACGCAGGACGCTCGATCGGCGTGTCGAGGGGAAGCTGCAAGCACTGATCGATCGAAATCCTGAACTGATCAGCGAGCCGGTGATTACGCGCCGGCGTGGGCGACTCGTTGTGCCGATCCGAAGTGGGGCCGTTGGAGCGATGGAATTCGTCGTTCACGATCGATCGGGGACGGGCCAGACCCTTTACGCCGAGCCGACGAGCCTTGTGGCTGAGAACAACGCCCTTTCGGAGATCGCCGAGGAAATCCGTGTCGAGGTCCGGCGGATTCTGCGCGAGCTGACCGAGGCGTTTGTCGGCGCTGAACCGGCATTCTTGAGAGACCGTGCGATCCTTGCGCACATCGATTCGCTGTTCGCGCGAGCATCGTATGCCGTTTCCCATCGGTGCGCGTTTCCGCAGTTCGGCCACCGAGTCGTACTCCGGAATGCGCGGCATCCGCTTCTCCCCATCGAAGGGGCTGTTCCGATCTCGCTGTCGCTTGGCCGAGACACTCGCATGGTCGTCATCACCGGCCCGAATACCGGAGGGAAGACGGTCACGCTGAAGACGATAGGTCTCCTGACAGTGATGACGCAATCGATGATTCCGATTCCCGCATCGCCGGACAGTGAGGTGGTGATCGTCCACAAGATCCGCAGCGACATCGGCGACGAGCAGTCGATCTCGCAGAATCTATCAACGTTCTCCGCCCATATGCGAAACATCGTCTCACTACTTGAAGAGGCGGATGCCGAGTCGATCGTTCTTCTCGATGAGCTTGGCGCGGGGACCGATCCGCAGGAAGGAGCAGCGCTCGGATTGGCGGTGATCGAGGCGTTGTTGGAGAGCGAAGCGATCGTGGCTGTATCGACGCACCTCACGCCGCTGAAGTACTTCGCGATCCGTCATCCGAAGGTCAAGACGGCATCGATGGAGTTCGATGTGGCGTCGCTCTCACCGACGTATCGAATCATTGAGGGAATCCCGGGACGGAGCAACGCATTCGTCATCGCTTCGCAGCTGGGCCTTCCTGTCGACCGGATTGAACGGGCACGCTCGTTCCTCTCGAAGGGCGAGATCCGCGCCGACGACATCCTCGATGAACTCGAGCGAGAACGTCAGGCCATGCGTCGACACCGCGAAGCCGCCGAGCGTGACCGTGTCGAAGCGAAACAGATGCGCGAAACCTACGATCGAAAACTGGCCGAGTTCGAACGCGAGAAGCAGGGAGAGCTGTCGGAGCGATTCAAGCGGTTCGATCGATTCCTGCGGGAAGGCCAGCAGAAGCTCGAGGCCATTCTGACGGCTGCGAACGCTGGCGAAGCGACGGATGCAACGCGGAACGGGCTACGCGATGTCGCAGGGCTTCGCGAGCAATCCGTCGAGCAACAGGAGACTGTGGAGCAACTCGTTCGCGGAGAAGAACTGCCACCGGGAGCGATCGACGTCGGGGCATTGGTCTACGTGCGCAGTGTCGAAGCCGACGGACGCGTGGTACAGGTTGGCGCACAGGGACGTGTCACCGTCGACCTCGACGGCGTGCGCGTGACGACGGCACCGGAGGATCTGGCGCCTCCGCAGGGGAGAAGCCCTCGTACGCCGCCGGCGAAGAGGCCAACGCGCATGCGACGTCCCCGTCCGGGAAGGGTCCCACTCCAGATGAACGTGCGAGGCATGACCGTCAACGAGGCACTACGAGAGATCGATGGGTACATGGATCAGCTTCTACGTGCCGACATTCGCCATGCGAGCATCCTCCACGGCAAGGGAACCGGTGCACTGCGCGATGCGATCGCCGCCTACCTTGGCTCGTGCAGTTTCGTCTCATCCTTTGGATTTGCTCCGCCGAATCTTGGTGGCGATGGCGTGACCGAATTCGAGCTTGCGGACCAGGGGAACGGCGATTGAAACGATGTTCGCGCTTCGCTACCATGTCAGAGGAAGCTCGACGGATCGAGAAAGGCTCTGAACGTGAAGATCACGAAGATTGAGATTCGTCCCATGCAGAGCGAAGGGAATCTGAAGGCGTTTTGCTCGATCGTCTTCGACGATGTATTTATCGTTCACAGTGTGAAGGTGATCCAGGGGAAGGACAGCTTGTTCGTCGCCATGCCGAGCCGCGAGGGGAAGAGCGGCGAGTTTCGCGATACGGCCCATCCGATCGACAATCAGTTCCGCATCGAGATGGAAAACGCCGTTCTTGAGCGATACAAGGAAGTCGTTGGGGGGATGAGCCAGGTGCTCGCCGGCGGACTCCCAACCGAAGATGCAGCATTCTAGGGCGTAGCCAAGCGGCAAGGCAGCGGCCTTTGGCGCCGTGATCGGAGGTTCGAATCCTCCCGCCCTAAGAGAAACCCGAAGGGTGAAACCCCTTCGGGTTTCTCTTAGGGCCGTGTGGTGAGAGCTTGCGCCCCACGGATAGGAGTTTGCGCCAGCAAACTCCAAGCTGCTGAGAACGACCAATCCATCTCAGCAGCCAATCCTCCCGCCCCATGGCTTTTGGGGGTCTTTTAGGGCGGGATCTGAGAACTTCCGTCCGGACCAGGATGTTTGAGCCGCGCTCTGGATCGGGATGTTGGTGCCACTTGGCGGCACCAACTCCCCGCTGCTGAGAAGCCGCGGGTCCGTCTCAGCAGCACAAACTCCCCCCCGTCGGAGGTCCACAGATGGACTCCGACGGGCAAGCTACCGACAGCCTCCCGGCCCTCCGTCGATCACGACGATGGTCATTGCGAGCGACGACTTCAGTCCATCGTTGTCGGTCACCGTCAGCATGGCAACATACGTTCCTTCCGTCGCATACGTGTGTAGCGGAGAGACGCCGGTGCCGGCCAATCCGTCGCCGAAGCTCCAATCGTACGAGACGATCGTGCCGTTGGGGTCACTTGATGCGCTGGCATTGAATGCAACGGTCAGTGGCGTTCCGCCCGAAGACGGAGATGCGGTGAAGCTGGCTACCGGGATCTCGTCGGTCGAAGCTACCACGAGCGTTCGAAGTGCAGTGGCTGTCCTGCCGCTGCTGTCGGTCACCGTCAGCTGGATTGTGTACTCGCCCGGCAGGCTGTACGTGTGAGTGGCAACCATCCCCCCGCGCGCGGTTCCGTCGCCGAAGTCCCACTGGTACGTGAGTACATCCCCTTCAGGATCGAACGAGACCGAGGCGTTCACCTGCACGGATAGCGGGGCGGGCCCCGCCGGAGGATCGATGGAAAACCCGGCGATCGGCTGCTCGTTCAAGAGCGTGCAACCAAAGGACATGAGCATCAATCCGCCGAGTACAAACAGCAGAGCGATTCGTCGAAGGTGGAGCATAGACATCACCTCAGTCGGAGGATAGCGCACCGATCTACGATAAACAAGAGAAGAGGCTCCATAAATCCATATTCTCTCTGCAAGCAACGTCCCGATCATCCGAGAGTTTGCATACACTACGCTCGTCGTGGAACCGGGGTTCTGGTATCATCGATACCGGTAGACGGGGTGGCTCCTGCGATTCGTGAGCTATCCGATAGGGGTATCCGTACGCAATGAAGCATAGACCAATCGCAGAGCTGGCGAAGAAACTCCATCTCAAGATCCCCCATGACGCCCTCGAGAGGGCGTTTCTCCATAGCTCCTATGTCAACGAGATGGGAGACCCGCGCGGATCGAACGAGCGACTCGAATTCCTTGGCGATGCGGTGATCGATCTGGCGGTCACCAGCCATCTGTACCGACAATACCCTGATGCGGATGAAGGGCGACTGACCAAAGCCAAGTCGGTGGCGGTCAGCCGACCGCTGCTTGCGGAGAAGGCAAGTGAATTGGGGCTCGCGGACTACCTGCTCCTAGGCAAGGGAGAGGAAGCGAACCGCGGGCGGCAACGGCCGAACAACCGTGGCAACGCCTTCGAGGCACTGATTGCCGTTCTCTATCTGGAGCGGGGATACTCGTTTGCCGCGAAGTTTGTCATCCGCAACCTACGAGACGACATCGAGCGGTTTCTTGTCGAGCAGTCAACCACCGGTGACTACAAGAGCCTGCTACAGGAGACGGCACAGCGCCTATTCGACTGCCGCCCGGCCTACTCGATTGTCAACTCGAAAGGCAAAGAACACCGCAAGGAGTTCACCGTAGGTGTCGCCGTCGCCGGCCACCGCGGTGTAGGCCGCGGCAGAAGCAAGAAAGACGCCGAGCAAGCCGCAGCGAAACAGCTATACTTAATGCTGGAGGAGTTCTAACAAGCCCCCGTAGCTCAGCAGGACAGAGCAACGGTTTCCTAAACCGTAGGCCGGAAGTTCGAATCTTCCCGGGGGTAGAAGAAGCAGTCTGGAAGCACGCTTTCGCATACGCCTCTCCCTCTCGCTGCTGTCAATGACCGCTAAACTCCCCATACTAGATAGGCTGCTAACGATGGTCAAGCGAAACGCCGCCACAGCATACTCAGCTGAGATGACGGTGTGTCACTCGCCCCACTCATACTCCCCCAAGACCGCCTGCTGACGTCGAGCGCCCCTCGAATTACCTACTCGAGGTTCCTGTCCTCAATCAGTCCAGTTGGCCTCTCTTCTTCCCGCGGCGGATCCTGAGAGACAGGAGGATAGGTCGTCCATGTCAAGACGGCCTCAGCACTCAGGACGAACTCCTTCAGTTGCATCTCGCTGATCAGACTGGCAACGGCAAGGCGAACCCTATCTGTGTTAAGGCCTGCGCCAAGAGTAAGCCCGCCAGATCTTGCTTCCGAATCAAGGGCGACACCAGCACGCAGCGAAAGCGTGCTGAAATCCCTCTCGAGATGGTGGATATTCCACTCTACTCCAAGGCCCGTTAGATGCACGCCCGACCGATCGATGCTCGCATCCGCAGCGAATAGGGCGATGTCGCGGCCGAAATCCAAGGCGCCAGACTGGATATGGGGGACGTGCCAAGCAAGCCCAACGGCCGCCCTGCGATCCGTTGCCTCTCCTACGTCAGGCTTCCCAAGTGGAAGGATTCCCTGCCAATCGACTGCAAGTGTCAGGTTCCTGCCAAATTGCAGCATCGCGCCAGCATCAATCGCGCGATCCGTGTCATTGTCATGTCCTGTCGTTTTCCGCCGCACGTAGGCTCCGCCGAAGCTAGCGTATGAGTTTGTTCCAAGCGTCAGAGCGCCGCGCAGTAACGCCAGGAAGCTGTGAGAGGGGTTCATGGCAAGTCCGCTCATCCCTAGGCCTACACTTGCCCTAGACGTGGTGCCAAGACCAAACTGGGCGGACCCAACTATGAGATCTGTGGCGCCTGCTCCCCATTCAACTTCAGTGTCTCCGAGATCCTTTGCCCGAAAGCTCACGAGCCCTTCATCACTGATCTCAAAGACACCTCCTATGTCCAGGCCCAATCCGCTACCGGAGTCGCCGAGGCCAGAGTCAGCGAAGTAGTAGTTGAGTTGCGTGCCGAGTGCACCATTATTTCCCAGACTGGCAACGGCTGACGCAGATATGACTTCCTCGACCCACGTTGAGTTCCCTCCCGGCTCGCCTGCGGACGTCAGGAAAGCGAATTTCCTGGCGAACCTCGACGCACTGAGGCTCAGGGCAAGATCACGCCAGCCAAAGGCCGTCTCCAGGAACTGCGAGCTGGTGCTCGGGAACTGCAGCCCGAGGAGCGGGCCGGTCGCGCGGCTTGGGAGAATAGGATGAAGTCCAGGTTCCCAGATTGCTTGCAATCCCGAGTCAGGAACCGCGAGTGAGGCTCGCCCCATAGCGAGTGCCCTAGCATCCATGAGCCGAATCAGACCGTTGGGGTCCAAGCTCGCAAACATACTGAATGAGCCCACGCCATCGGCGATAGCAGACAAACGCAGGATGAGAATAGACAGAACTAGCAGAACGATCCGCTTCTTCATTGCCGCCTCCTCCTGGATGCAGGTTACCCTAGCACCCAGAGGAGAACTGGTCAACCCACGTAATCCGCAGAAGATCTGCAACAAGGGAAGAAGGGCACTTCAGGGAGTGCACGCTTCCTGCAGCACTGTCGATGACCGCTGAACTGCTCAGCCTAGTGATTCGATTGTGACGGTGCAAGAGCGTCTGTCGTCAGCCGTCGCGTCCTCACTGCTTCATGTCCGACTTGAGAAAGCGGCCTAGCACCACTTGCACATCTCGTGACTTCCCTCTGAATCCGGTCCGGAAGGAGCGCCAAGGCTTGGATATGTCTACGCTGCTGGGATGAGTAGTCGCTTGATCTCTTCTCGCTTTGGCCAGCAAGTAGCTCCAGATCCGTCTACCGAAGGGTCCAGAAGGGGTGGGCCTCAAGCCCACCCCTTCTGGACCCCCGGATGCCTCGAACCTGAAGAGTCTCACGCCAGTGAAACTCACAAGCTGTCTGGCAGCGTTATGCACGCGACGTTTGCCGACCTGTCGTTGACAAACGTCCTGCCGCTCGAAGAGCGGCAGGACTACATTGGTTCAGAATCTTCCCGTGTACCCCCGGGGAGTAAGAGTTTCTGCGAGTTTGCGCCCGATACGTCTGCAAACTCACCGCTGTTCGTTAGCCTTCTGCCGGCGCTTCTTCGAGACGCCCAACGCAGGTCTCAGTCTCCCAGTCGCTTGACACCGATCACGCATGTATCCAAGATGTAGATAAGTCTTGAAAGGGGTCTCGATGCCGATCAGCGAAGTCTACTGCAAGCTTCTGAATCGCATTCTTATTGGAGATTTGGCACCAGGCAGCGCACTTCAGGAGATGGCTCTCGCCGCGGAGTTCAGCGTCAGCCGTACGCCAATCCGGGAGGCGCTGATCCGCCTCGAAGCGGACGGCCTGGTTCGGATCGTTCCGAAGCAAGGGGTCTACGTCACTGAGATTACACACCAGGCATATCGGAACGCGTTTGAGGTTCGCTACTATATGATCTCCATTGCCGGCCAGCTGGCCGCCCAAAGGATCTCCGACGAGGAACTGGAGAAGCTTCGCGAGATTGCGACCGAGACGGCTGCCCTCACCGAGCCCCGCGAGATCAAGATCAAGGACATGGATTTTCACACATATCTCAACTGCGCGACCCACAACCCGATGCTGGCTGAGTCACTCCGACGGCTTAGCTACTTCATGCCTCGCTTGGAGTCACTGACGCCGAGTGACTACGAGTACTTCCGATCGATCGGCGCTGATCTGCTGGAGATCGTCGACGCGCTCGAGGAGCGCGACGCGACGCGGGTCGCAAGCCTTCTGCAAGCGCATATCACGAAGTATCGCGAGAACATCAATCGTCTGTCGGTGATCACGGAAGAAACGGCCTGAGCCGACGTTCTCCTGACTCTGCAGGGATCTCAAACCGCGCACTAATTGTATATATGTCGCGTATAAGTTATATTCGCCAGTGCAGGGACCGCAATCACACGTCCACCCTGTGAGCAAAGGAGCTGGAGAACATGAAGGGCACCCCCTCGGTCACTGACATGCGAAATCTAGTCGTCGGCGTGGACGAAACCGTCGAGTTGCTAGATGGAACGCGACACCCCTACATCAACTTCGACAACGCATCCAGCACCCCATTTCTTCGGCCGGTGCTAGAGACGCTGAACAGCTTCGCAACGCTTTACGCAAGCGTCGGACGGGGATCAGGGTACAAGAGCCACGTATCGACGGAAGCGTTCGATGCTGCCCGAGCCACGATCGGACGATTCGTGGGCGCCAGTTTGGAGACTCACGCTGTGATTCTCGGCAAGAACACGACTGAAGCGCTGAACAAACTGGCCCACTGCCTCGAACTTGGCGAAAAGGATGTCGTGCTAACCTCACTGATGGAGCATCACTCCAATGACCTACCATGGCGGCGCGCGGCCGCTGTACACCACATTGGCCTAAAGGAAGATGGCTCGCTCGATGTGGATCACCTGAGGGACCTCCTAAAACGACACGCTGGCAAGGTCCGCCTGGTGACGATCACGGGGGCGTCGAATGTTACCGGGTTCATCAACCCGATCCATGAGATTGCGGAGACCGTGCACGAGGCGGGGGCAATGTTTGGTGTCGATGCAGCGCAGCTTGCACCCCATCGTACGATCGATGTAGGGATGCCAAGCGATCCACGGCGCATTGATTTCCTTGCCTACACCGGTCACAAGATGTATGCGCCGCTTGGGATTGGCGCGTTGGTCGCTCTCAGAGAGGCTGTCTCTGCCTCGGAGCCCGATCTGGTCGGGGGGGGGACTGTCGATCTTGTAACTGAGGAGGATGTGGTCTGGAGTTCGCTTCCTGCCCGAGAGGAGGCAGGAACGCAGAATGTGGTGGGAGCGGTTGCTTGGGCCCAGGCGATCGATACGCTCTCTCAGATCGGCATGGATCGCGTTGCCGAGCACGAGGCGAAACTCACCGAGGTCATGCTTCCAGCACTTCAGGCGATCGATGGAGTCCAGATCTTCGGGGACTCCGATCCTGCCAGAGCCCGTAGTCGCCTTGGCGTAACGACATTCCGGATCAAAGGGATCGATCACAAGAAGGCAGCTGCCATTCTTGGATACGAGGGGGGCATTGGCGTTCGCGCAGGCATGTTTTGCGCTCATCCCTACGTCCAACGGCTGCTCGGACTGACAAGCGAGCAGTCCAAGACTCTCGTACGCGATATGCGCAGCCAGAAGCGCACAAGTGCCCCCGGGCTGATTCGTGCGAGCTTTGGCATCTACAACGTGGACGCTGAGATCGAGAGGTTTGTTCAAGCGGTGAACCTCATCGTGTCGGGACGCTATGAGGGTGAGTACGTGTTGGATCCGGCTTCGGGTGCCTACAAGCCGCTCGGAGCGGCGGGCTGGGGCACACGCAACGCACCCTGGTCCCCGCGCGACTGTACGTAATCCTGGAGTCCATCTCTCTTGGGGCGGTCGATTGCTAGCACGAATGGAGTTGACATGCTGAACCCACAAGCTACGAATGATATTGAATACGTGCTCGATTCCGTGCCTGAGTACGACGCGTTTCTAACGGTGGATGAGCTCAACGCCTCGTCGAAACGATTGGCCGAGGCGCACCCGGAGATCGTGCGCCTCACAACGATCGGGCGTTCGACGTTGGGCGAGCCGATCCCAATGCTACGCATCGGGTCAGGCCCGAAGCAGCTGCTCTTCTTTGCTTGTCCGCATCCCAATGAGCCCATTGGCGCCATGATGCTAGAGGCACTTGCGGGGTTGTTGGTCGACAACGCTGCGCTGCGGGGAGAGACGTACACTTGGAACCTGATTAAGTGCATTGACCCAGACGGTACGCGCCTGAACGAAGGATGGTTCAAGGGGCCGTTCACCGTGACTCACTATGCGTCCAACTTCTACCGCCCCGGTGCCACGCAGCAGGCGGAATGGACGTTCCCCATCACCCACAAGAACTACGACTTCTTGCACCCGATTCAGGAGACCCAGGCGCTGATGACGGCGATCACGGCGCTGCGCCCGGTCTTCATCTACTCGCTTCACAACGCCGGGATGGGGGGCGGTTATTTCTACCTGACGCCCCATACTCCGAAGGTCGATGACATGCTTCGGGCCTTGATTACCGATCGAGGGATCCCTCTTGCGTTGGGTGAACCGGAGATGCCATGGGGTGTGGAACTCTCTCCTGCGATCTTCAAGACGCCGAGCATGCGTGATCAGTACGATTTCCTCGAGGCAAATACGGATGAAGATCCTGCGACGAAGCTGGCGATGGGCGGAGGCAGCTACGATTTCGCATCCGGTGTCTGCAATCCGGCACACCTGATCGTCGAGCTGCCCTACTTCTTCGATCCACGGACCGCGGATCTATCGCCCGACACAGGGACACGTCGAGAGGCAATTCTCGCAGGCGTCGAGCGATCCCTTGAGATCATCAGTTTTCTCGATGAGATCCTGAAACGCCTCCAGGGGGAGCTGACAGAACCGACGAGCCTCCGCGATTCGTCGCTTGAGATCGTCGGGATGATGGCCTCCAACTTGGAGGCGAAACGAGCCTGGGCGAACAAGGACCCTGATTTGGATACGCCGGTCACAGTGGCGCAGAGGTTCGACAGCGCGCTGGGGTTCCGATTCTATCAGCTGCTCTTTGTCGGCATGGTCCGGCGAGCGATCGAAGCCCAGATGGCGGTGCGGGGTTCCCAGGCACTGACCGAGGCGCTGGCCGAGGTTGAGACACGGTTTGCTGCATGGGCGGCGGAGATGGAATCAGATCTGGAGTACAAGGCAATCCCGATCAAGACGCTGGTCGAGATCCAATTGGGAGCTGCGCTCCACTTTATCCGCGCTCAGGAAGCGTAGCCCGCGGCTGTGGCGTGCTCGATTCCGCTGGCCTATCGATGCAAATAGGGGTCCAGTGCGTCGCGCAATCCGTCGCCGAGGAAGTTGAGTGCCAGGACCACGAGCATGATGGCGACGCCCGGATAGAAAATCTCCCAGGGGTAAGCGCGAAGGAACTGTTTTGACTCGTTGAGCATCATCCCCCACTCCGGCGTTGGCGGTTGGACTCCGAGTCCGAGGAAGCCAAGAGCCGCCGTCGAAAGAATGGCGCCAGCCATGCTCATGGCGGCGGTCACCAGTACGGAAGAGAGGCAGTTGGGCAGGATATGCCGGAACATGATGCGTGTGTTGGTGGCACCGATTGCACGTGCTGCCTCAATGTAGGGCAGTTCCCGAATGGCGAGCACCTCCGAGCGCACGAGGCGTGCGTAGATTGGCCAGCTGACCAGCCCGAGGACCAGCATGACGTTATAGAGGCTTGGCCCAAGAAGCGCGATCGCCGCAACGACCAGAATCAAGAACGGAAAAGCGACGAAGATTTCGACGAGGCGCATGATGATGACGTCTGTTGCCTTCCCGAAGTAGCCCGATAGGAGTCCCATGGTCGTGCCGATGGCCGCTGCGATGCTAACCACCACAAGCCCGACAGAGAGCGAGATTCGCGATCCGTAGATCAAGCGAGAGAGCACATCTCGTCCGAGATTGTCCGTCCCCAGAAGATGTCCCGGTGTGCCGGGTGGACTGTGCATGCTCGAGAAGTCCATCTCGAGTGGCGAATGGGGGACAACGTAGGGGGCGAACACGGCGCAGACGATGAACCCCACCAAGATAACAGCTCCGATCACGGCCAGCCGGTTTCGCACGAACGTGCGAACAGCCAGCTGAAGGCGGCTGCATTCTCTGCGCGTATCCGTGCAGACCGCTCGCCCTTTCCTGTGGCGTCGCATGCGAGTTCCTCTCCTAGTTATAGCGAATCCGTGGGTCAATGACCGTGTACGTCACGTCGACGAGCAGCGTGACGATCACGAAGCATACGGCGAAAACCAGTGTGGTTGCCTGGATGACCGGGTAGTCACGCACGTTGATTGCGTAGAGGGTGTATTTTCCCATCCCTGGCCAGGAGAAGATGCTCTCGACGATGAATGCCCCGCCGAGAAGGCGCCCGAACTGCAAGCCGGCGGCCGTGACTACTGGAAGCAGAGCGTTTCTGAGCCCGTGCTTGTAGAGCACCACCCTCTGGCGAAGCCCCTTGGAGCGTGCCGTTCGAATGTAGTCCTGCGAGAGCACCTGTAGGAGGCTCGCCCGAGTCAATCGAACCAGGAGCGCGGCCATGGCTGCACCCAGCGTCACCGATGGGAGTATCAAATGGCGGATGACGTCCCAGGGACCGTTCGACCAATCGCCCATCCCGTGGACTGGCAGTAGGCGCCACCGCAGGCCAAACTGGAGCATAAGCATCAGTCCGAGCCAGAAGCTGGGCATCGATACGCCGAACATCGCGAGCGTCAGCGATCCATAGTCGAGGAGGGAGTTGCGCCTCGTTGCGCTGACGATTCCAACGGGAATCGAGACAAGCAAGGCGAGGAGCATGCTGGAGAACGCCAACAGCATCGTGTTTGGCAGGAAGTTGATGATGCTCTCCGCAATGCTTGACCGTGATGACATCGAGATGCCGAGATTCCCCCGCACGAGGTTGCCAAGATAGGTCGAATACTGAACGTACCACGGCTGGTCCAGTCCATAGAACTCTCGAAGCGAGTCGGCCAGATCGGGATTCAGCTGTTCACTGCCCATCAGCATTGACGAGATCGGATCTCCGGGGGCGAAGCTGATGAGCGCAAACGTGATGAACGTGATGCCCAGAAGGACGGGAATCGCGATCAGAATGCGCCGAACGATGTACGAGAGCATGTCCTGTGGGTCGCCCCCCTCCCTCGCTCTTGATTCTACCTACCGTTGAAGGACAAGGACAGCAGGCCCTTGCAGGCCTGCCGTCCAATCCTTGTGTACGATGCTTCGCGTCTACTTCTCGAGGTAGACGTTCCTCTCCACGTTGACCAGCTCGAGGAAGCCCTGCGGCGAAGAGAAATCCTTCACGTAATCGGGGATGAAGTTCGTAGGCAGCGAGAACCACATCGGAATGAAGTACCGATTCGCTGCCGCAAGTCGCTCCACCGCCTGCCAGTAGGCTCCGCTATCCGCTTCGCTGAGCAGCATGGCTTGATCGAGCAGTGCATCAAGTACCGGGTCAGCGATGAAGTGTGTGTTGCTTGCTCCGATCTTGGATGAGTGGTACAACGCGTAGAGTCCGTCGCTGTTGCCATACATGTAGTCGAAGAAGATATCGCTGTTCCCCGTTGCTAGATCCTGCGCGAACGTCGCTACCTCAAGGACCTGCACGGTCGCGTCGATTCCCTGTTGCTGAAGCTGTGTGGCTAGCACCGTCAGGACATTCACCTGGTCGCCGCCGAAGGTTTTGATCCTGAGGGTGAGCTTTTCGCCACCCTTGTCCAGCCATCCGTCACCGTTGCTGTCCGTCCATCCTGCGTCGGCGAGCATCGAGAGGCCTTCATCGACATCGAAGCGGTCGAAATCCATCAGGCCTTCAGGGTTGTAGTTGTACACATTCCACGGTCCCTGTTGGCCGTAGGATCGCACAGTGAGCTCCGCGGGGAGGATTGCGTTGTATGCCATATCGACATCCATCAACAGCGAGATACCCTCGCGCACACGATAGTCGTCGAACGGAGCCGCTGTTGTATTGAACCCAATGTTGTAAGGGGCTCCGGACGTGCCAACACGAGTGTACCCAAGGTCGAGAAGCCGCAGGCCTTCGTCCGTCGGGGCCTGAAGAAGAAAATCGACTTCTCCGGCCTCGAAAGCGATAACGCGTGCCGATGGGTCATTCATCACGATCTGCTGTACCTCATCGAGCTTGACCGGGATCCAGTAGTCCTCATTCTTTGTCAGAACTGCCTTGGATCCTGCGACGTACTCCTGAAGTTCGAAGGGACCCGATCCGATCGGAAGGATATCGACGCCGTTCTCGTGTTCGGTTGCCGCTTCCGGCGGGAAGATGCATGCCATATTCAGCGTCTGGATACCTGTGATCAGGCGGTTCATGGGAATGTCGGTCGTGATCTGCACGGTGTAGTCATCGAGTGCGGCAATCTCAACACAATGTGAAAGCGTGCTCATCAATGGCATCGAGTGCTTCTTGTGAAGTTCGAGTGCGAAGACGACGTCGTGGGCGGTGACGGAGCGGGCTTCTCCCTCGGCCCAGATCTCATTCCCGTCCTGCCAGGTCATGCCCTCACGTATGTGGAAGATCCACGTCAAATCGTCCGGTCGCTCCCAGCTCTCGGCGATCTCCGCCCCTGCTGTCGTATCTGCCTGGCGAATCACCAGGCAGTCGTAAATCTGACTGGCGACTTGCATGTTGCCGGGACGCCCCATCAGCAAGGTGGGGTTGATGTTGTCCAGCATCATCTGGGACATCTTGAAGACTTGTCTCTCCTCAGCGAGGGCCATGATCCCGAGTAGACAGACCAAAAGCCCCGCCACAATGGTTGCTAGTAGGGTGTGTTTCCTCACGTCAGAACCTCCATTGTCTTGAACCGAGTGTCCTACAACTGCCAGACGGGCTTCGCTTCTTGCCGCGTACCACCTCCTGCAAGACTGTGTGAACGTCATCTCGGGGAGGATCCGAAGCCCTCCTGGTGTGAGAGGCGATTGTCCGGGACATGTTGCACACATGTTGTATCCATCATATACTTTTCGCCCATAGTTTCAAGTCCCGGATCGAAAAGCCAGTGAAGGAAATGTGGAGATGGTGCGGGGTACAAGGATCCGACGGCAGAGAGTGTGCAACGGAAGAAACTAGGGAAAGGAGTTAGCATGCTGATGAGCATTCGCTTCGCGGGAAGCAAAGTTGTCGAGGCAGAGATCAAGGGACTGAAGATTGTGACGGACGTCCCATCGGCGCCCGGAGGAGCGGTCACGGCACCCAGCCCGGTGGACCTTCTT
The DNA here is from genome assembly GCA_964582285.1 of uncultured Thermotogae bacterium. GTDB lineage: Bacteria > Bipolaricaulota > Bipolaricaulia > UBA7950 > UBA9294 > JANQEA01. The sequence goes on along the minus strand of CAZORQ010000007.1, from coordinate 62,503 downwards.
CTTGCCGCGCTTGGAAACTGCACGAGCTACTATGTGCTGCACTTCTGCGAGCAGCGTGAGCTGCCGATGGACTGCATCTCTCTCTCGATTGACGTTGACCGCGATGAGACGTCGAAGATGATCACGGACATCCGCATTGCGATTCATGTCCCCGCTGACTTCCCCGAGAAATACATCGACCCGATGCTCCGGGCGGCCTCGCAGTGCACGGTCAAGAAGCTCATGCAGAATTGCCCGACGATCGAAACAGTGGTCGAGAGTGCAAACTCGTAGCCTGTGTGAATAGCCGCTGCCTGGTCATACCACTCAAGAACGCGAGTTTCACGGAGTCGAGCGTCTGTTTCCTCACGACTTGCGGCACTGCAGAGAGGATCGGATGGCAAGCGTGGTCTCTTGCCTCAATGGATTCCTCACCTCCCAACCGGGTACGCTTCGCGTTCCTTTGGGAGAAGCCTGGTCTTCGGCGCTTCCCTGATCCGCATCCCATCCAGGGGGAGGAAGGGGCTGCGGTCTGGGTTCTCCCTGAGGCGGCTAGCTGATGCCCAGCCTTGGGCCGCTCGACAGCGTACGCAAGGATCGCGCGTCTTGACCTTTGCTCGGTAGCATCATTGCTGTCCGCAGAGGAGACGCGGGATCAGCGTTTAGGTTGCACACGTTATGCCCGCGATGTTTGCAGAGCACACTGGATGACCCATCAGATCGGATACATCATCCGCGCGATGTTTTCCGACAAGTGTCGGCTCGGATTGGACACGTCATCCGCGCGGTGTTTGCCGGTATTTGTCGGCAAACTTGCCGCTTCTCTTGTTGCTCGAAGAGCAACAAGAGAAGCAAGAATACAGATTCACTCGTCGCAGCGGTATTGGTAGATGTAGAACGTATCGCTGATCGAGTGTGGCAGACCTTCGATATCCCAGACGGTGAAGATCACGGTATACGAGCCTGGCATCACGAACGTCCGCTCGACGTTCTCACCATCGATCACGACGCCGTCACTCCAGCTCCATCGATACTGCTCCAGCGGGAATCCATCGGGATCCTTCGACCAGTTTCCCTTGAACTCGATGTCGATCGGGACGTAGGACACACAATCGTCGCCTTTCTCATCGGTTCCCGGGGGCACGATGTACCACATGCGCGCGTACGGCGAGTGAACGTCGATCTCGTACTCCACACCGTCGGCATCGATCCAGTATGCAGCTTCGACGCGTGGTCCGTTGAGAACCCAGTCGATCTCGAACATTCCGTAGCGAACGATCGTTCCTTCGTAGATCAGCTGACCCTCTTCGTTGGATACCAGTTCGAAGGTTGCTCCGATCCCGATGCCCTGTGTCGGAGAGACGTTGTCGCTGAAGATCACGCGAAGTCCAACGCATGCTGTCTCGGTCAGATTGCTGAACAGCCCAACGTTCCGATCCGTCTGGATGAACTCGTACGACTTTGCGGGGTCCGCGAACGCAGGCCACACCGTCGCGCAGCACAACACGACCACCAGTGCCGATACAACACTTCGCGTCTTCATGGTCCGTCCCTCCAAAGTGATCTGATGGACTATCATACCACACTCGTTGAGGGTGAAGACGCGGCTGTGGGCGGGCGGTATGAGCCTCGTAGCGTATTGCCCATAGGACCGACACCGGCTTTCCATGTCTACTTCGCACGGTCGCCCGACCGTCGTATGATATGAGGAACGGCGGTGTGGATACCGTTGAAGCCTTGACGATCGGCGATCCAGGCTGCCGAAGGTCAACCGGCACGTGGTGCTTGGTCGGTGTGGGAGGAAGGGAGGGACGATGGCGATGCGCTGCCCAGGGATGAGCGGACGCTCCCTCACCTCGACGCTCATGTCGTGCCCGCAGTGCGGTGGAGAGGTTGAGATCTTCTCTGATGAATCCAAAGCAAGATGTCCGCACTGCAAGGCATCGGTTCGCAGGAGAGCGGCTCCAACGTGCGCTGCATGGTGCAAGGCTGCGGCTGCCTGCCTCGGACGTCGTAGACAACTCCGCGACTCGTCGGACTCCCTAGGGGATTGACAGATTCAGGCCTCCCGCTTGCTTGTGCACAACCGATCTGGTCTCTGTGGTGCCGTGTCCCTTCTTCGCCTGCCAGAGGGTACGTAGCGAGGATATCTAGCCGATCGATCGTGAGCGGTCGGTCCACTCTTCGGCCAGGATCGCGTAGACGTACTCGTCTTCCCACGCGCTGCCGTTGGAGCAGTTCTTCCGGAAGTGGGCTTCGCGGCGCATGCCAAGGCGTTCCATCAGCTGCCATGACTTGGGGTTTTGGGGAGATGTGAGGGCATAAACGCGATGGAATCCGGCGGTTCCAAACAAGTAGTCGAGCAATGCAGTGGCCGCTTCGGTCGCATAGCCATGGCCTTCATCCGCTTTGCCGAGCGTCCAGCCGATCTGTCCTTGGAACATCTCGCCGGTCCGCTTGGCATTGAACCCGACATTCCCGATGACACGTTGCTCGGCCTTGAGTTCGATCACAAGCGAGAGCCACTGAATCGCCTCCTCCGGCAGCATCTCAGCCATCGGGCTCCACCAGGTGCGGACACTTTCGACTGTGAACTCCCAATCGATGTTCCGCTTGCGGAAGTAGTCCGTCTCATCACATTGCGAGTAGGCAAGAATATCCGGTACGTCATGCTCCTTGTACCGGCGGACGACAAGGCGGGCAGTTTCAAGGTGCAACGGATCTTGGAGCATGCCGGTAGTGTATCAGAATACTTCCACGGACGGCTGCTCTGTTCCTGACGAGCAATGGATGGTCCCGTCCGTGGACGTGATCGGAGCGGATGCGACTTGCGCCTCCGACTACTCGGGTTCGCTCGAGATTCCGACGTAGTCTTCTTCCCGCTGCAACTGGATGAGGTGACACAGCCCGCCGGTAGGACAGCTTGGCGTATAGCATCCGGCAGGAGGATCACAGGGCGATGCGACGACCCCGGGCAGAGGTTTCGTGACCGGCGTGCCGGCGAGCCAGTACGCGATGATCCGCTTGAGCATGTGATACCCGACCGTGTAGCCGCATGTGTGAGGCACTGCTGAGGTCGACAGCCAGAAGCCGATTGCTCGCTGGACCTGCGGGAAGGAGATAGTATCGGAAAGCGTCGCATCGAGACGATCCTCGTCGACATCCCACCGTGAGATGGCGAGCAGAACGGGGAGACATCTCCAGACGAAGACCTCCGACTCGCCGCCGACTTCAGCCTCGCTGCATTCCAGTCCGCTGGACACGATGCCGAGGAACGGTGCGGGGGCGCCACAGCATCCGTCGTACATGGAGAGTTGCCCTATTGTCGTTTCCCTGACCTCGACGAGGTATCGAATGGTCAACGTCTGCCCCACGGGCAGGCGATCAGGATAGATCCATTCGGTTGCGGACGGCCGATACACGAAGCCCGGATGCTCCACAGGTGTCACGAGCCATGTTTCCGGGAACAGCTCCGCCAGACCAATGCCGTATGCATTGTATGAACCGGAGATCTCCACGGTTGCCGAGAACTGCCTTGCCGGCAGACCCGGATCGAGACCCGCTTCGGGGAGGAGGATCGAATCGCACGGAAGGAACGTATCGATCCGCCGCACTCCAAGGAGCGTGGGATCGATCGACAGCGGTAGCGTCTCGTCGGACGGCGTGCATGTCTCGTACATCGCCGTGAGCTTCTCCATCATCGGAAGCTCGATGATCTCCCCCTCGGTCCAAGGGACAATCGAATCCGTCGCCCAGTACTCCAGGGCACGATCAAGTTGCTTCACAGAGATGTGCTGATCCAAACGGAGGTCGATCCGATCGGCCGTATCCAAGTTGCCTGGAATCAGATGAGCAATGGCTGTCGGAATCGGGATTGCGGTAGAAATCTCGATTGCCGTGTCGCCGGGGATAAGGATATCGAATCCGGGGACAGTGGCCTGAAAGATACCGGTGATCTCGAAACAAGCGGGGAGCGTCTCCGCGTACAGGCGATCGGCCGACGGTACCGTGACTTCATACACCAGCTCGATTGTTGTTCCCTCAACAAGGCGACCCGGGAAGACCCATTCGTTCTCGGTTCGTTTGAACGCTGCCCCTTGAGCCTCCACGGGGTGGACGACCCAGCCGAGAGGAAGCGTCTCGCGGACTCCTACACCGTCGAGATCCTGAAGTGCCTCGATGACGAGCCGCACCAGAAACGTGCTTTCGGGAATCGCGTAGGCTGTCGAGATCCGTCGCTCAAGGCGCACCATCTCTTTTGTGTCCACGGTCTGTCCGGCAACGGACAGCGTGGTCGAGAGAAGGATCGATGCGCCGACAATCGCCAGCAGGATCAAACGTCGGTGGGTCAGCATGGTCACGGTCTGTGCTCCTCTTCGAACCGAGTCTTGTCGGAATCTGCTTGTATTCTCTCCATTCAGCTGGTGAACGTCTGTGATGTGGATTACAGGATGACGGAAAGGCAGAGCTGGAAAGCATTGCCAGATGTATCAGCTTTCGAGCCGGCTGCATGGAACGCGAGATTTGGCTGTGGGAAGCTCACATCGTGGTTGCGCTGCGTTCTTCGATACAGGAAGCTGATCCGCGAACCAAATCTGTGGAGGGATCAGCATGCTTGTCGGAAATCGTGTCATCTTGCGGCCGTTTCGGCGGACCGATTTGGAGGGTTTGTACGATCTTGCGGCCGATGTGCGCGAGATCGGAGCCTTCTGGCCACTCGGATGCATCTCGGAACCGCGCTGGCTGAAGCAATTCGAGGAGACCGGATGGTGGACTGACGACTACAAGCTGTTCCTGATCACCGATCGAAGCGGCCGCCGCCTGGGTCAGATCAACGTATACAAAGCCTCGCACAGCTACCACGGTTGGGAGCTAGGGTACCGGATCTTCCGTTCCGAGGATCGCGGCAAGGGCTTCATGACCGAGGCGGTACGGCTGGCTACAGCGTACCTCTTTGGCCAGGGTCCCATCGAGCGTGTCCAGATCGTCCTGGATCCGCGGAACACAGGGTCGAGGATGGTCGCCGAGCGCGCCGGGTACAGTCTTGAAGGAACGCTTCGGCGCGCGTTGTTCGATCGAGGCGAATCTCTTGACCTTCTGCTGTTCTCGATCATGCGGGATGATGTCACGTCTCTCTCGGAGCTCTTGGCGCCGCTGGAGGTCGAAAGCAATGGAGCTGAGTCATAGTTGGGACTGCTCGCATGGTGGAAGCGATGAAACCGTACTTGGCGCACATCGACACCGATACCTGTGGGAACCGCAATGACGTCACACCGCTGTTTGCGGATCGGAATGCCTTTGTCCAGTTGGTTGCAGACTTGGTCTGCCCGTTCGCCGGAGCTTTCATCGATCGTGTGATCGCGATCGATGCCTTGGGATTCATTCTCGGTACTGCCGTCGCGGAACGATTGGGGGTGGGACTGATTCCCGTACGCAAGGGGGGCAAGCTGCCCGTACCGTCCGAACGGATCGAATTCGTCGATTACACTGGAATGCCGAAGGCGCTCGAGATGCGGCGTGACGCATTGGCTCCGGGCATGAAGGTGTTGGTTGTCGATGAATGGGTGGAGACCGGTGCACAAGTCTTGGCGGCAATCGCACTGGCGGAGCGTCTTGGGGCCGAGATTGGAGGGATTGCCACGATCTGTATGGATCGAAACGCCAACACCTCAGGATTGCGTGAACGTTATGTGGTTCACGAAGTCTGGGAAGACGAAGAGGGCTCTCTCGATGTGTAGACGCTAGCGGCGAGGAACGGGAGGCGGCATGGACGAGAGGTCGGAGGGGACGAGAGCGCGTCCGATCGTAGCCCTCGTGCGGTGCGCATCGTACGAGGGTATGGACGTCGATACGGCTGTTGCTCGGGGGATTGCGCTTGTTGGAGGCATCGGGCGATTCATCACAGTGGGCGAGAAGATCCTTCTCAAGCCAAACCTGCTCGTGGCCCGGGATGCTTCGCGCGCGGTGACAACCCATCCGGCTGTCTTCCGAGCCGTCGCGCGCCAGTTCATCGATGCGGGAGCCAAGGTTACGTACGGTGACTCACCGGGATTCGGTAGGCCGTCGACGGTCGCGGGGCGAACAGGGATTGCATCTGCCGCCGAGGCTCTGGGAATCGAGCTCGCCGAGTTCAGTGGCGGCCGATCCGTCTCGTTCCCGGACGGTCAGCTGATCAAGCGCTTCACCATCGCCGAAGGGGTTCTGGCAGCTGACGGCATCGTGTCTCTGCCGAAATTGAAGACACACGGGCTGACTCGGATCACCGGCGCAATCAAGAATCAGTACGGCTGCATTCCCGGAGCGCTGAAGGCTGAGTTCCATGCTCGACTTCCCAACGTCGACCTCTTTTCCCAGATGCTCGTCGACCTCAACTGCCTCCTCCGCCCTCGGCTGTTCGTCATGGACGGGATCGTTGCGATGGAGGGGAACGGCCCCCAGAATGGGACGCCGCGGCCGATGAACGTGCTGTTGTTGTCGACCGATCCGGTCGCGCTCGACGCCGCAGTGTGTAGGATGGTCGGACTCGATGCTACCCTCGTTCCTCCTATCGTGTACGGAGAGCGCTTCGGGCTCGGTCGTGCAGTGGATGTCGAGATCGTTGGCGATCCGCTCGAGTCATTCGTCGTTTCGGACTTCGTCGTGAACCGACGCCGCGCCTCAACAACCGGAAAGCCGGGCCGCTACAGTCGCCTTGCGCGGCGGTTCGTCGTTCCCCGACCGGTGATTCGAGCGAAACGTTGTACGAGATGCGGGACATGCGTGCACGTCTGCCCCACTGCGCCGAAAGCCGTAGCATTCAAGTCTGGGGATCGATCAAGACCTCCGACGCATGACTACGATCGGTGCATCCGCTGCTACTGTTGCCAGGAGATGTGTCCGGAAGGAGCCATCGAGCTGCGCGTCCCACTGCTGGGGCGCATCATTCACCGCGGTCGGAACGCCGCTTGATTCTCGAGAAGGCTGGACTCACACTGCGTTTGGTGACGGACCATGGTGCATGATCATCATCACGAACACGCTCCAGGCGGGCGCATTGGCGTTGCGTTCTGGTTGAATCTGGCGTTTGCCCTCCTTGAGGTTGCCGGGGGACTGTGGACGAATAGCGTGGCGGTGCTCTCCGATGCATTGCACGATTTTGGGGACAGCATCGCCTTGGGTCTGACGTGGCACTTCGCGAGAGTGTCCCAGCGAAAAGGCGATGAGACATTCACGTTCGGATATCGACGATTCTCCCTTCTTGGAGCATTGGTGATGTCCTTCGTCTTGTTTGCCGGAGGGCTGGTGGTCCTGTTCGAGGCCATTCCACGCTTGTTCTCGCCGGAAGGAGCGAACGCGAGCGGGATGATCTACCTTGCCATTGCCGGGATCGTGATCAACGGAATCGCCGCGTTGCGAACCCACGGCGGTCGAAGTCTGTCCGAGCGCGTGGTCACATGGCACTTCGTGGAGGATGTCCTCGGATGGCTGGCAGTGCTTGTGGCTGCGATTGTTATGTCGTTCACCGGGATAGGGATCCTCGATCCTGTTCTCTCAATCCTGATCACGTTGTACGTCCTATGGAATGTTGGACGCCGTCTCAAGGAAACGCTTGTCATCCTGCTGCAAGGCGCCCCGACGAACATTCCGATCGCTCAGGTGGAACAGATGATCCGAGACGTGTCCGGCGTATGTGACGCACATCACACACACATCTGGACCCAGGACGGAGAGCGCCATGTTCTGACGACGCATGTGGTTGCTGTGGAGGGAATGACGCTTGGCGATACGGGCGATCTGCGGCGGAGGATACGAGAGATCCTCAAGCCCTTCGGAATCGCGCATGCGACGATTGAGGTGGAGTATCGATTGGGGGAGTGCCCTCATGAGAGCACCGACGATTGCCACGCCTCATGAACCTCGTCCTCTTGGCGCATGAAACCAATCGTGCGTTCGCGTGTAGCTAGGCCAAGGAGGTGGGCTGTATGTGCTTGTCTGCATGGCTGCTTCTGTCGTTCTTCTGGGCATTCTGGGTGGTTGCCTTCGGTGGATGGTGGTGTGGCGGAATCTGCTAGGTCGAGTGAATCGCTTGTGAAATGGGCGATTCGCTAAGGTGAGAGAGTCCTTTCTCAAGGATGCGGGGCTCCATGTGGGTCCCGCTTTCCTTTTGCCGTCGCCACACAAACCACAACGAGTCGTCACGCCTCGACGGCATCGGTCGGGATCCTGTTTCATGTGCTGCGGCTGTGGAACGGGCACACCTCGACGTGAAGGGTGTCCAGGCGGCAGCAGTGCATCCAGTGATCGCACGTGCGGCAATCGATCACGTCGTACCGATGTACGACCGGAGGAGAAGCATGACGTGATTCGACAGTACAGGGCAGAAGGCGACCGCGTTGTAATGGTCAGGGATGGAATCAACGATGCCCCTGCACTCAAGGCGGCCAATGTGTGAATCTCAATTGGAGCTGGAACCGATATGGCAATGGAAGCGGCGATGGCTCTCTTCTCGATCAACGTGGTGATGAACGCAAACCGTCTCTAGAAGATCGATCTCGGGAAGCACCGATAGGTTCTGCTGTTCATGAAAAGATCGCGTTTCTTCGGCGGTTGTCCGATGTGACCTTAGGAGTATAATCCGCGTGCCAGTAGCGCTGAGTGCGGCGTGCTATTGGCATCCATCCTTTGTGCGGGGAGGTGGGCGGAACATGAAGGTTACGCTCACAGCAATCAAGGCAGACGTAGGGAGCATCGGCGGGCACATCTGTCCGAGCGAGAAGCTCCTGGCGGCGGTCGAAGAGACGGTAGCTCGACAGGGCAGTAATCTGATCATCGATTACGCGTTGAACTACACCGGTGACGATGTGGCCATTCTCCTGACACATGATCGGGGAATTGACGACGAAAGCGTGCACCGGTTGACATGGGATGCGTTTCTCGCGGGAACAGAAGTCGCGAAGGAACAGGGGCTCTACGGTGCCGGTCAGGATCTTCTCAAGGATGCCTTTTCCGGCAATACGCGGGGACTCGGACCGGCGGTAGCGGAAATGGAGTTCGAGGAACGACCGAACGAGCCGTTCCTGATGTTCACTGCCGACAAGACGGAGCCGGGGGCGTACAACCTGCCTCTGTTCCTGGCGTTTTCCGACCCAATGTACAACGCGGGCCTGATCCTGTCGCCGAACGGAGGGAAGGGATACAAGTTCACCGTCATGGATGTCGACTGCGCCGAGGGAGATCGCGTGATCGAGCTTCTTACGCCGGAAGACACCTACAACCTGGCGGCGCTGCTTCGTGACAACGGCCGATTCGTTATCGAGTCGATCCATTCCCGTCATGATGGCGACATCGCGGTCTCCTCCTGCACGACGCGGCTTCGCAACATCGCGGGGAAGTACGTGGGGAAGGATGATCCGATCATGCTTGTCCGGACGCAGAAGAACTTCCCGGCGACTGGGGAGATTCTTGCGCCGTTCGAGATCTGCCACTACGTGTCGGGGTTCATGCGAGGTAGTCATATCGGCCCGATGATGCCGGTCAAGGCGCGAACCAGCGTGTCGTTCTTCGATGGTCCGCCGATCGTTTCCTGTCTTGCATTCTCAGTTCGCAACGGGAAGCTGACCGAACCGGTTGACGCGTTTGATCAACCCTATTGGACCTGGGTGAGGGAGAAGGCGGCGCGCAAGGCGCACGACATCCGTGAGCAGGGTTTCTCCGGACCGGCGATGCTTGGTATCCACGATCTGGAGTATGTTGGCATCAACCATCGTCTGGACGCGCTTGATGATCGATTCTCCATCCGCAAGGAGGGGGCGAGCGATTGAGCGCGGATCGGGTCGAAGAGCGAATCTCGCGGATCCTCTACTCGGAGGAAGCGATCCGGCAACGTGTCGGAGAGCTGGCCGAGCGGATTACCCGTGACTACATGGATCGCGGATTCGCTCTTGACCCGGAACAACGACCGATCCTCTTGGTCGGAATTCTCCGCGGCGCACTCGTGTTCATGGCGGACCTAGCACGACGGTTCCCGATGTCGGTCGAATACGACCTCATCAGCGTGTCCTCGTACGGAAACGGAACAGAGCCCGGCGATGTTCGATTGGTGAAGGATCTCGAAAAGCCAATTGCGGGGCGAGACGTTCTGATCATCGAGGACATCATCGATACAGGGGTCACGATCGAGTACCTGAGGCGCAATTTCGCTGCGAAGGATGCAGCTTCGGTTCGAGTTTGCTCGCTGATCGACAAGACCGCGCGGCGCGAGGCAATGGTTGACATCGACTATGTTGGATTCACGCTTGAAGAGGATGCGTTCGTTGTGGGATACGGCATGGACTACGCGGAGATGTGTCGAAACTTGCCGTATGTCGGCGTTCTTCGGCCGGAATACATCCAATGAGAGAGAGTGACTCGTTCCTCACGTTGGGGATCGAGACATCGTGTGACGAGACGTCGGTCGCGATCCTGCGTAGCGAGACCGACGTCCTTGTCAATCTGATCTACTGCCAGGCGGAGTTGCACGCGCAGTACGGCGGTGTGGTCCCCGAGGTTGCATCCAGAAATCACGTGGTCAAGCTTCCATACCTCGTTCGCGAGGCGGTCACGACATCGGGGATCTCGTTGCAGGACCTCACGCTGGTTGCAGCGACGCGCGGCCCAGGGTTGATCGGCCCATTGCTGGTTGGCCTGCTACAGGGCAAAGGGATGGCATTCGGCCTGGACATACCGTTTATCGGCGTCAATCACCTCGAAGGCCATCTGTTCTCACATCGACTGAGCGAACCGGAAGCCGAGCCGCCCTTCATGGCGCTGATCGTTTCAGGAGGACACACGAGCCTGATCGACATACGGGCATACGGCGAGTATCAGCTGGTCGGCCGGACGGTGGACGACGCTGCAGGCGAAGCGCTGGACAAGATCGGCAAGATGATCGGCCTCGGATACCCGGCCGGCGCCGAGATCGATCGATTGGCCGAGATGGGAGACCCGAAAGCGATTCCATTCCCCCGACCGATGATCGATTCACCAGGGTTTGATTTCAGCTTCGCCGGTCTGAAGACGGCGGTGCTGTATCATCTGAAGAAACACCCGCGCGAGCGGCGTGAGGATGTCTCTGCGTCTGTTCTTGCCAGTGTCGTGGAGACCCTGACTAAGAAGTCGATCGAAGCCGCACGCCGCTTCCAACGCAGACGATTGGTTGTGGTCGGCGGCGTTGCAGCGAACGCCCACCTGAGGGCTGCCTTGACTGCATCCGGGGCGGATCGTGGTATTGGCGTATCGTTTCCAAAGCGTGGGCTGTGTACCGACAATGCTGCGATGATCGCCGCAGCGGGCGCATTCAGGTATCTGAGGCTGGGCGAATCTCACCCTCTATCAGTATCGGCGGATCCTTCGATGGCGATTGGTGAGCACAGTTTCGAGATGGACACGAGTGACTAGCGGCGAGAGCAGAACTCCAATGCGATTCTCTCGAGAGACGGAACTTCTTTCAGGCAGATTGCGCTCGTCAATCGGTGAGCACGGTTTGGGATTCCGCGCCTTGTGCATCGGAATACACGGGATCATCTGCCTCGCCGACAACGCTTCGTAATGCGGTCAGTGCCACCTCGATCATGTCATCATCCGGGTCAGCCGTTGTCAATCGCTGTAGCCACAGACCTGGCTGTGCAAGCAGTCGGACCCACCAGCGATCGAAGTTCCGGCCGCTGAACCGAAGTACCTCATATGATATTCCGGCGACGACTGGAAGCAGAAGAATCCTTGAGAGGATCTTCAGCCACAGAGAGGGATTCCCGGCGAGCGAGAAGACCAGAATCGCAATCACGAATACCGTCATCAAGAACGCTGTGCCGCAGCGCGGATGAAGCGTCGTGTGCGGCCTGGCATGCTCGATAGTCAGAGGTTCGCCGGCCTCGTACGTGTAAACAGCCTTGTGCTCCGCGCCGTGATACTGGAAGACCCGATGGATGTCCTTGAGACGAGAGATGACGAACAAGTAGATGAAGAAGAACGTCAGCCGGATGAACCCTTCGACAAGATTGAATAACACGGAGCTTCCGTGCCGGAGACCGGAGATGCTGTTCGTCATGTACAAAGGCAGGACAATGAACGCGCCGACTGCAATGGCGATTGCAATGGCAAATGTGAAGAATGTGCCGCTTCGACCGAGTTGCTCTTCCTCGGGGAAGGCGAGCTGGGTAGAGAGGTTCAGCGCACGTAGGCCAAGCGACATCATGTCGTACATGCGGAACAGGCCGCGGAGGAAAGGAATCTGTCCAAGCCGCTTGAATCGGAATCGTGCAGGCATCGGGCGAACAACGATTTCAGCGTCGGACTGACGGCGAACGGCGACCGCTATGCGATCGCCGTTCTGCATCATGACGCCTTCGATAATCGCTTGTCCGCCAACGGGCGGCTTCACTTAGCCTTCTTCCTGCGTCTGAGCGTACTTGCGATTGAACCGCTCGACGCGTCCCTCGGTGTCGATGAAGCGCTCCTCACCGGTGAAGAACGGATGGCACTTCGAACAAATATCAACGCGCATCTCCTCCACTGTGGAAACCGTGTCGTGCTCGGCGCCACATCCGCAGTAGATCTTCGCCGGTTTCAGGTCGGGGTGAATACCCTTTTTCACGTCTCCTCCGTTCCGGATCCCTAGCGCTTCGAGTACTGCTCACTCTTCCGCGCCTTCCGGCGGTTGATCTTCTTGCGTTCGACCTCACGGGCGTCACGAGTCAACAGGCCGGCTTGCTTCAGTGGGAGCCGATATTCGTCGGTTACTCCAACCAATGCACGGGCGATTCCCAGACGAACGGCCTCGAGCTGCCCGGTGAAGCCGCCACCGCGGACGCGAGCTTTGACATCGTACTTCCCGACGGTCCCGGTGATATAGAACGGCTGCTTCAAGCTCTTCTCCAGATACTCGGACGGCTCCAAGAATGGGGAGAAATACTCGTTGGCCGGTCGGCCGTTGATCACGAGCTCGCCGCCTCCTTCGGAGACATACACACGTGCTGTCGCACTTTTTCGGCGTCCGATTGCATGAATGGCACCGTTCACTCGTTTCGGTAATCGTCGCTTACCCTGCTCCACGAAAGGGAAACACCTCCTGCAAGCATAACCATGGACAGATGGACGAATAATACTGGACCGGGAATGGGGTGTCAATGCCCATTCATTGGCGGTTTCACGGCCACGGAGGGCGTGAGAATGGAGTGTACGCTCTCTAGAACAGCCACCGAACCATGCGCCGGAGGAACGGGCTCTTCATCCGATTCATCATCCAACGCTCCGAGACTCGCTTGGTGAGAAACGACATCGAAGGGAAGCTGTGCTGAAGGAACATGATCTTGTGGAGCCGGAGTCGATTCTGTACGGCCAATCCCCATTCGTTGATCATCTCCCCCGCGCCCTCACCCATGATTCGGACTCCGTGAATCCGGCCGGTTTTGCTAACGTACGCTCTGATCGAACCGGTGGAGACGCCTTCTGCAATCGCGGCACCATAGTCCGCGTACTGCTCCTCGATCACCTCGAATGGAACATCGTTCGCCTTAAGATCGCGTTCGAGCGCACCGACATGAGCGATCGGGGGGTCGGTGAAGACAGTCCAAGGGACGACGTACTTGCGGAAGTCGAACCGAACCGGCCACGGGGCTATAGCATTCATCAGGGCGATCATCCCTTGATGCATCGCTGCGTGAGAGAAGAGGTAGGTCCCATTGCAGTCTCCAGGTGCGTAGATATGGGGGGAGGACGTGCGCAACCGGCTGTCGACTTCGATCCCCTGTGTCCCGTACCGAACACCTGCCGCTTCCAGATTCAGTTCGCCGAAGCTGTGCTGCCTTCCTGCGGCCAAGAGAAGCTGGTCGGCCCGGAATACCTCGCCATGGTCTGTCTGGAGAGTAATGACGGCGTTCTCACGCGCAATACGGCGTATCCCTCGGGCGTTATACACGCCGATTCCCTCGCTGGTGAAGATCTCCTCGATCAGCTTGCCCGCGTCCCAATCACCGTGTGGGAGAAGATGTGGGTCGAGATGAACCATTGTTACTCGAGAGCCGAGCCTCTGGAAGGCCTGCGCCATTTCGCATCCAATAGCCCCGCCGCCGATGATCGCAAGACTGCCGGGGATCGTCTCCAAATCGAACAGGGTCTCGTTGGTTAGGTAGTCGACCGACTCAAGCCCAGGGATCGGCGGAGTCGCCGGGAGTGATCCCGTGCAGATGAAGATCCTCTTTGCTGTGGCGGTTCTCCCGCCGACGGAAATCGTATGGGGATTAATGAACGACGCCGGTCCCTCTCCGAGTCGAAGATCGACCTTCTCGAACATCTTGGTTGTCTTCTTCTCGGTAATGAACCGAAGATGCTCGTGGATCTGTGCGAACGGCTTCTTGGTCGTCGGCGCGTCGACATCCGAGAGGGCGTACTCGGACAGCCTCCCCACAAGATAGCGTACGTGCGCCATCCGAAGCAGGGCCTTGCTCGGAATGCACCCTACGTTCATGCATTCTCCGCCGAGGGCGCGTTGTTCCACGCCAAGAACGCGCAACCCCATCTCGGAAGCCATAATCGAGACAGCCATTCCCGCTGGCCCGAGGCCGATCACGGCGACATCGTAGTCGAAACGCATGGTTTGGGTACACCTTCTCCCGCTGGTCGAGCCGCCACAGTATAGCGCGTCACTTCCGGTTCATCAGGCAACTCGAAGGACATGGCTTCGTAGGGCAGTGCAGTCTCACCTGGTAGGGGAGACGATGCTTGGCAAGGGACGCGATCCAGTATGATGCCTGAGTCAAAGGAGGCGTTTGATGGACAAGCAGATCGGGATCTGTGGTCTGACCTGCACGGCATGTCCAGCCTTCATCGCCACGCAGAACAAGGATGTGGAGGCGATGAGCAAGGTTGCCGAGCAATGGAGTGTGGAATATGACACGCAGCTGACGCCCGCCGATTGCTGGTGCAACGGATGCCACTCAGAGAGCGGCCCGTGGATGGCCCATTGTTCAGTGTGCAAGATCCGCGCGTGTGGAAACGAGAAGGCCGTGGAGAACTGCGCCCATTGCGACGAGTATGCGTGCGATAAGCTCACGGAGTTCTTCAGCTTTGTCCCCGACGCGAAAACGCTGCTCGACGAGATACGAGCCGAACTCTAGTGTGCTTTGGTATCTGATCGTGTCGGCGCTCCGAGCGCTCTACCATGTGCCGGATGATCTGAAGCTTCCTGGTGCCACGAAGAGAGCTGCGTATGGCGCCCCGCCCGGCAGTAAGAGGCGAATGGACGAGGCGCCGTGGTAATGATTATGGGTGAGGGTTCGGTTCGGCGATTGGCGCCGTCATCGAACGTGTCTCGTCTTCCACAGGGAACACAATTGGCCCGCCGGCCGCGAGCTGCTCCGTCAGCGATGTGAGTCGCTCACCGCCTTTTCCGTAGGCAAGAACCCGCCCGGCAGAGCGCAGGATCCGCTCGCGAATCTCAGCGCACATTGCGGGCGATTCGCGTTCGAGTTCGCGAAGAAGGTCGGCGATGCTGGCGTCAGCGGGTAGCCGCAGGCGGTGCTCGTCCTTGAGAGGGACAGGTTTGTCTGACCAGTGAAGAACGACCAGAATGTCTCTTCGTTCATCGGGCGTCATGGCGATCCCTCCCTTCGTTCTGCGTCCAATCCGGAGAAGGCATGATTCGCGTCCGCATCGATTACGGAGTGCTCAGCGGCTCGGCGCGCTCGAGGGAGCAGGTGCATGGTGCTGATGACCGATGCGACGGCACCTAGGACCATGCCAGCCCGCCCGCGGTGCATGTGCGGGCTGTCAAGCTGAATGACCATGCGTCGATTCCCGCGTCCCATCCTCTTCCCACTTCGCTTGGTCGTTTCGTACATCGCGTCACCTCCTGCGGCCCCCAGAGTTACCGGGAGTCCATCGCTTCCATGCCCCATCGGGCGCCAATCAAAAAAAGCCGCAGGCCGTAGCCTGCGTTCGTTTGTCGGACGGTCTGTGCTGTGCTCTTCGTTGGCTAGCCGCGCAGCATCCGTCCGACGTTCGTCTGGAAGACCCAAAACATGGCCAAATCGTCCGGAACTCGACAAATTGGGCAACGCTTTGCGTCCATCATAACGTCTGGCATTATAGACGAGAGGCGAAGAGTGTCAAGGAGAATTCACCGTTTCGTGGGCTCGATTCCGTGTTCGCGCTGCCGAATCCCCTTTGTACAAGATGCATCGCCGGAACGGAGAGCTCACAACCCGAATCCGACGGCTGGGTGGAGGGCCTCAATGCCGAGAATCCGGGGCCCTTTGGTTGAATGCAATCGCGCACCCGTGACCGAGACGATTTTGATGAACTGATAGCGAGCGTGGTTGTCCCCAAGATCGATCGAAGCATACATCTGACCCAGATCGTTGGTGACGGACAAGGCAATGGGGATCCACTCGTGTCCATTCTCGCTTACGTGAACGGAGAAGACATCGCTCGGTTCGCCGTTCCCGTTGCACAACACATGAATGAGGAGATCCACCCCGGATCGGTTCGTGAACGGCCCCGACATGCGAGCGATGAGAAAGCCACGACTGCCGAGGCAAACAGCGTTACAGGTGGCAGAGGAGGCACTGGGCATTGCCCGCGCAATGCTGCTGGGCTCGCTGCAATGGCAGCTTGCTTCAACCGGTTGCGAGTTGGAGATCCATCGGACACCGGTGACCTCCACTGGATGAATGCGAATCGCGGCATCCTGTGAGTTCCCATCGGCTGAACTCTGTTGGCACGAGGCGAGAGCAAGCGCACAAAGAATCGAGACCCCCACAAGACATCGCTGTCGAGTTCCACTCATGGCAAAGCTGAGTATGCCGCGAAACGGCCTTGCTGCAAAACGGCCGCACACAGGACCTTTGCTTCTGGAGGTACGGCGGCGGCCCGTTGAAGGATCCCTCTGTATCGACTCCCTTGGAGGTGCCGCCGCCGTGCATCGAGCGACGCTTGACTCGCCAAGGTGATCCCCGGCGAGAGGGCCCGCTCCCCGCTTCGAGCAAGGTCTGTGCCGATTGGCACGGCTGCGGTTCACGCCTGCGCGTTGCGGTGGATCACCAACGAGCATGGACGATCATACGGGAAAGCGGACAGTCTGCCAAGCTGTCTGACGGAAATTGACCCATCCTGTGAAACCCTGATCCAATGCTGCGAGATGAGCTCTGATCCAAGGCAAATCGCGACGTAGGAGACGACAAGAGATTCTGTTTCAGCGTTTGGCTGTCTGAAGCTTCAGCGCCAGCGCTTGGGCGTCCCTGATTGAACCGGTCTTGGCGTGGAGGAGCCTCCGCTGCAACTCGGAACATCTTGCCCGGATGTGGCGCCAGAGGCGCTGTGAGTCACTATGCGGACGCTTGGATGTTGCCTGATGTTGGAGCATCGAGCGCGTTCTCGGCGATGTTGAACGCGTATTCGCGGATGCGCAGGAGGCTGTCGATGACGATGCTGATCGACGGCGCCGCGTCGGGCTGCTTCTCCGCCGCAGTGCGCCGCGTGACCTGAAACAGCTGCTCGGAGTGTTCTTTCTCCTGCAGAACCTGATTGGCAAGATCGGTATTGCGGCTCTCGAACGCTTGGATCGCTCGACCGAGAACAGACATCGCATCTTCGGCTCGCTGCTCGATCTCCTCTGCAACGTCGTCGAGCACTGGGGCGGCGAGCGCCAGCGTGGCATCGGAGATCTTCCCGGCGTGGTCTGCAACCCGCTCGAGCTGGTCGGCGACGGTGTGGTAGTGGAGAAACTCGAGACGGGACAGGCCGACGTCCTCTTCGAGCAGCAGATCGCGCAGCAGCAGACTGAACTGACGTGCTACGAGGAGAACCAAGCGATCGATGTCTCCGTCGCGCTCAAGAACGTCGCGGGCGAGATCTACATCGTGTTTACAGAAAGCACTGACAGCATCCGTCAGCATCGCGTGGGTGATGTCGTGAATCCGTGTGAGTGTTCGTTCGACCGGGAAGTCCCGAACGTTCACCATCGCCTGGAGAAGAACGGCCTCCTGGGTTTCATCGAAGATCTCGAGGCCGACCAGCCCCTGCGCAATTTCGCGCATCATTCGCCGCTGCTCAGGGCGGATCCGATCTCGACGGATTTCGATGATGTCGTACCCTACGATGTAGCGGGAGATGATCTCGCGTTGGAATCGGTCGAACTCCCAGTCTTTCAGTTCGATGACGCATCGGTTCTTTCGGGCGAGCGTCTCCGGTACAAGGAGCAACGATCCGGAGTCGTTCGGCAGCAACGTAACGATCGACCCTTGCGCGACGCCCACACCGGTTGCCCAGTCCTTCGGGAGCGTAACGAAATAGGTAGAGCCGCCCGTCTTCTGCACCTTGCGCTCGAACATGATCCCTCCGGCACGATCTTGAGAGTACTCTCTATCCTATACAAGAGAACCCAACAAGACAAAGATCTTCCGTCTCTCTATTCTCAGCGCCCGACTGGCTACGAATCGGTTCATCTCAGGCTCGAATCGCGCTACACTGGTTCCCGAAGTCAGCACCCTGTACGAGGGAGGATCGAATGCTCCGGATCGGGTATGGATTGATGATGCTGGCTGGGGTATGTCTTGTCGGCTACGTGGGGTACCAGGTCATCCGGTTGCTCGTTACGAGTTCTGCAATCCCGGTCTTCTTCAAGGGATTGATCCTTCTTGCCGGGCTCGGTCTGGGACTTACTGTGGTCGGCCTGATTCGGGAAAGACGGAAGGAGGAACGGGATGCTCCTATCGACAACGGAGGGCATTGAGGGAACGCGGATTGCCGAGACATTGGGCTTGGTTCGAGGGAACACGATCCGGGCTCGTCATGTGGGGCGCGACATCATGGCCGGGCTCCGGACGATCGTCGGCGGCGAGATCAAGGACTACACCGTGATGCTCGATCAGGCACGCGACCAAGCGATCGGTCGGATGGTGAAGCAAGCGGAGCAGCTTGGGGCCGATGCAGTGATCGGCGTTCGATTCACAACATCTCAAACCATGCAGGGAGCGGCGGAGATCCTCGCATACGGAACGGCTGTCCGATTTGGAGACGCATAGCCATTGCTCCCCTTGCACATCGCCGGTTGTAGACGATGGGTCGATTCGTGAGATGGATTGGGAGGGGTGAATGATAGCGCGCGTGTTGTCTATCCTGGCCGTGATCGGAATTGCGGGTCTTGGGCTTTGCCCGGGCCTCTTGTCGCCCTTGCCGTATGCGCCGGTCCCATGTTGCTCTTTGGCTGGCGGTTTCCAAACGACGTTTGCGATGTCGGGGTCTGACGTGGCCTTGATTGGAGACGTAGCCTCCACAGCCGACTGGGGTCGGATCGGACGGCTTGAGATCGAGCTGGAGGAGCTGCGCAACCGGCTGCAGATCCCCGGCTTCTCTGCAGCGGTGGTGAAGAAGCAGCACATTCTGTGGGCGCGAGGCTTCGGTTGTGCCGACATTGCCTCGGGAACTCCGGCAACGCCTCATACGCCGTACCACCTTGCGTCGCTGACCAAGCCGATTGCGGCGACGATCCTTCTCCAGCTTGTCGAGGAGGGGATTGTTGACCTTGAGTCCCCCATCTGCCAGTACGGTATCCAGCTTCCAAGCCGAGGAGAGATCTGCGTGAAGCACCTCCTGTCGCATACATCTCAAGGGATCCCGGGAAGCCGTTACAAGTACCATGGGGATCGGTTTGGGCTGATCGATCGCGTCATGACTTCGGCTACAGGCAGCACGCTTCGCGATCTAGTGATCGAGCGGATCATCGAACCGCTGGGGATGGTCGATACGCTCCCATCGCCGGTTGGCGATGAGATCGATGCGTATGAGAACGGCGACGGGAGTCCGCGTTTCCAGGATGCGTGGAATCGGTTGGCGACGCCCTACTGGTTGGTGAAGGGATACGGGAATGTCATTGGGGAGTACGCCACCTATTTCGGGGCGGCTGCTGGATTGATCTCGTCGGTTCTCGACTACGCGGCATTCGATATCGCGATCGATCAGCACAAGCTCATCGATACCGATACACAGGCGTTGGCTTGGTCTCCCTTCGTGTCGAACGGCGGACGTCGGCTTCCATACGGGTACGGATGGTTCATTCAGGAGCGGAGGGACCAGACGTGTGTCTGGCATTACGGGTACTGGAACAGCACCTCAACGTTGATCGTCAAGCTCCCCGAGCACGCGTTGACGTTCCTGCTATTTGCCAACTCGGACCGACTGAGTAGCCCGTTCCGGCTTGGTGTCGACGCCAACGTTCGGCGATCTCCGGCTGCGCGGGCATTCCTCGATATCTTCCTCGAATAGCATCGGACCTCGCTTCCCCTTGGAGTCCGGATTGAAACCCACAGGGGACGGACCCACGGCGGTTGTTCGGGATCGTTCCGACGACTATGATCTGGCCTCATCATGCCTGAAACTGAGGGAACGTCCGCCGTGTCACAGCCGTGGAAACGAACGGCGCTGCTGTTCGTCGGACATCTCCTCAACGACGGCTTTGCCAGCTTTTTCGCGCCGCTACTTCCGCTGTTGATCGCGCGATTCGACCTTCCCCTCGCGCTTGCCGGATCGCTTGGCACAATCCGTATCGTGACGAACTCACTGATCCAGCCCGGCCTCGGCCATCTGGTGGATCGTGTTCAGAGACCGCAGCTTGTGGTTATCGGACCGCTTCTAACCGTTGTGGCCATGGTCTTCATCGGCCGAGCGGGCAGCTTCATGCACTTGCTCGCAATCATGCTGGTGGCCGGGATTGGGACGGCCTTCTTCCACCCGGCGGCAGCGGCGCTTGTGACTGCAGGGAATCCCGATCGTCGCGGTATGCTGATGGCTTTCTTCTCGTCTGGAGGAACACTTGGAGGAGCGATCGCTCCAGTTGCGATTGTCGCGTTTGTGGATCGATTCTCGCTTCTGAGCACGCCATGGATCCTCTTGCCCGGATTGGCGATTCTCGTGGCATTTGCGTTACCGCTTCGTCGCACGCTGCCACCGATGGAGCGGGTGAATGTTCAGCGAGGGGCGCTACGTGATGTGCCATCGCGCTTGGTCATTCTATGGTTTGCGATCATCCTGACGGCAACGTGCTCGACGGCCTTCGCGACGTTCCTGGCCGTTTTGATCACCGATCGCGGCGGAACGGCGCTTGCCGGTGGGGCAGCGATCAGTGTGTACCTGTTCAGCGGAGCGATTACTGGAATCCTCGCGGGGAATCTCTCCGATCGCTTCGGTCGGCGGCGGGTCATTCTGGCGTCGCTTGTGCTCGCCACCCCGTTTTACTTGTTGTTTCTTTACGGGCCGCTAAGCGCCGTTCTTCTGTTCATCGCCGGTGCCGGCGTGTTCGGCCTCTCATCGATTCCGGTGGGGGTGGTCGCGGCTCAGGAATGCCTGCCGGGGAGGACCGGGCTCGTGTCAGGATTGGTCATGGGACTTGCATGGGGCGCTGGAGGTCTTGCGCTGATCCCAATCGGCTGGCTTGCCGATCGGTTCGGCATTGTCTCCGTTATGGCTTTCGTCTCTTTCCTTCCGCTGGTCGCTGCAGGATTGATGGCCTTCTACCGGGACGTGCCCGACTCTGCGGTCGCTCCAACCTAGGCCGCTGTAGGGGGCGGCACGATTCCCGCATCCATCAGCGCTTTCACCTCGGCCTGTGCGTGACGGATCTTCGCTCCCGCCTCTCGGCGCAACGCCGCTTCGGACAGCGGGCGGCGAGCGATCCCTTGCTCCATGGCTTTCATTCCGACGGCGACGGCCTCATTGATGAAGACATCGGCATCGAGCATGGTTGGCACGATGTAATCCTCCGTCAGCCCTTTCACCTCGGCGGTTTTTGCGATGGCATAAGCAGCGGAGATGGCCATCTCATCTGTAATCGTTGTGGCGAAAACGTCGAGTGTGCCACGGAAGATCCCCGGGAAGCCGATCGAGTTGTTGATCTGGTTCGGGAAATCGGAGCGGCCGGTCCCGACAATCCTCACGCCAGCCTCCTTCGCCTCCCAAGGCCAAATCTCGGGTATCGGATTGGCCATGATGAACGCGATAGCATCCTTGTTCATCGTTTCGAGCCAGCTCTTCTTGATTGTGTCCGGGCCCGGCTTCGAGGCGGCGATGAGAACGTCCGATCCCGCGATCGCCTCAGCCATACCGCCGATCCGGCGCTCGGTGTTCGTCTCGTTGCAGTACCGCCACTTGTACGGGTTGGCGACCTGATCTGCTTCGAGGTCCTCGCGTCCCGGATGAAGAGTCCCGTGGGAATCGACGAGGAGGATGTTGCCTGCGGGCACCCCGGCATGGATCAACACGCGGACGAAGGCGATGTTCGCTGCACCGGCACCGATGACTGTGTAGATGATCTCATCCATCCTCTTGCCGACAAGCTTGACGGCATTGATGACTCCGGCGAGCGTGATCGACGCGGTCCCCTGTTGATCGTCGTGCCAGACGGGGATGTCGAGTTCGCCACGCAGCCGATCGAGGATCGTGAAGCACTTTGGATTGGCGAGATCCTCAAGGTTAACTCCACCGAAGCCGGGGGCGATCCATTTGACTGCCTGGATGATCTCCTCAGGATCCTGGGTGTCGAGAACGATCGGGAAGGCGCCAACCCCGCCAAGGTACTTGAACAGGAGCGCCTTGCCTTCCATCACCGGGAGGCCGGCCAACGGGCCGATATTGCCGAGACCGAGAACACGTGATCCGTCGGACACGACGGCAACTGTGTTTGCCTTGTTCGTGTACTCGAACGCTTTGGCTGGATCGGCCTGAATCTCTCGGCAAGGGGCAGCGACGCCTGGCGTGTACCAAATCCCGAAATCATCCGCCTTGGTGACGGCACACTTGAGCGTTGTCTCGATCTTCCCGCGGTAGAAGGCGTGCATCCCCGGTGCTTTCTTGCCCGGGAGCGCCGCGCGCTCCAGGCGTTCTTCGATCGTAAGATCCTTCCCCTCTCCCATGCTGCGATGCCCCCTGTCTGGATCCTTTTCTCGCTAACCTTCAATGCGGGCGAGGATAGATTGCATCCTCGCGGCGATAGTTGACTCAATCTGCTTGTGAAGGTTCCCGCCGTGGCTGTCCATCGTGACCAGCAGCGGTCCGAAGCTTCGCACGTCGAAAATCCAAACTGCTTCGGGCATTCCAAGTTCCTCGAGCCAATGCACGTTCGTAACTTGTGCGATCCGCTTGGCGCCCGACGCACCGGTTCCCCCTGTCTGCTGCGCATAGACGGCGCCGACGGACTCCATGGCGACTTGTGTCTGTGGGCCCATCCCACCCTTCCCGATGATGACTCGCGGACCGAACATCTCCAGAAAGCGACGCCCGAACAGGTCCATCCGCATGCTCGTGGTTGGTCCCGCGGCAACGACTTCCCACCCATCTCCCGATTGACGAACCACCGGGCCGCAATGGAAGAGGGCCATCTGAGATGGATCAAACGGAGGCGGGGCCCCATTCTCGGAGTGCTCGATCATCAGGCGATGCGCTTCATCGCGTGCAGTGAACAGCTTCCCGGTTATGTAGAGGATGTCACCAACGTGCAGGTCGCGAGACGTCGCCTCATCGATGGGCAAGATTAGCTCATGCCTCATTTGCGTACCTCGATCGTCCCATCGGCTGCCAAGCGAACATGCGCCCGCCGGTCGGCCCAGCACTGGACCAGGATTCCGAGCGGGAGAGAGGCCGGATGTCGGTATGCATACTCGACATGAACCGCAAGACAGGTTGTCTCGCCACCGAGGCCCATCGGCCCGACACCGCTCATGTTGATCAGCTCGAAGAGTTCGCGCTCGAATGCCGCGACGACAGGATCGGGGTGAGTCGAGCCGATTTCCCGCAGGATAGCTTTCTTCCCCAGTTGAAGCGCGACATCCGCTCCGCCCCCAATTCCGACTCCGATGATCGTTGGGGGGCATGGCTTCCCGCCGCAGGACACGACGTGCTCAACCACAGCCCTCTTGACTCCCTTGAGTCCGTCGGCGGGTAGGAGCATCTTGACCGTGCTCATGTTCTCGCTCCCGCCACCCTTGGGAAGGACGCTGACTCGAATCTCGCTTCCATCGACCACTTCCCAATGGATGGTCGGCATGAACCGGCCAGTGTTGTCCCCCGGGTTCTCCCCGGTGAACGGGTCGACGGTATTCGGTCGAAGCGGAATCGCGGCCGTGGCCGCGATGACAGCTTCCTCGATCCACGGCTTGAGCTGCCCAAGAAACGGGCTGCACGTCCCCATCTCGACGAAGAACGTCTGCATTCCGGTGTCCTGGCAGATGGGGATCGAGCTGTCACGTGCAACGTGTACGTTCTCGAGAATCGCGTCGAGCTGGGCTGCTCCGAGCGGTGACGTTTCTCTCTCGCGCGCAGCGCGTAGCGCATCGACAACATCACTCGGCAACCTCGTCGTGGCGATACGCATCGCTTCGACAAGCGCCGATCGAATGCTCGCTTCGTCCACCTGCGACCTCCCGTCAGAGAATGATCAGTTTCGGCCTCCACCCTGTAAGGTCCGTTGCAGTGCTCGCGCGATTGCGTGTGCTCACAAGGCGGCCGCTTGGCATGCGCCGATGAGAGCATGGTAGGGCGATCTTCGGGCGAAGTCCATGCGAGACAGGCCTATGTGGATACAAGACTCCACGGTGAGGGGCGATGGCGCCGAATCCTTGGCTGCGTGCTACCGAGAGCCGGCATCTCCTATCCTGCAAAGGGCCAAGGGGAAAGGATTGACAACGCATCCTCGGTTGGATAGTGTTCGAGCGGCCTACCAGGGAACATGTTGGAGGGGACATGAAGGCGATCTTGATCATTGCAGATGGGCTTGGTGGACGGCCGAGCGACATCGACGGAAGGACATGCCTGGAGGCGGCCAAGACGCCGCATCTCGATGCGCTTGCGGCCCGTGGTGCGCTTGGGCTGCTCGATCCGATCGGACCAGGCGTAAGGCCGGGAAGCGACACGGCGCATCTCTCTTTGCTGGGCTACGATCCGTATGCGGTCTACACGGGGCGCGGCGTCTTCGAGTGTCTTGGGGTCGGATTGAACGTGCGGGAGGGCGACATCTGCTTCCGGGCGAACTTCGCAACGGTCCTCGATACAGACCAAGGTCTCTGTTTGGCGGACCGAAGGGCTGGGCGGCTTGATTCAGGGCAGGAGGAACTCGAAGAGGCGTTGAATGCAATCCAGCTAACGGAAACGCCCGGAGTGCAAGCGATCTTCCGGGCGAGCACGCAGCATCGAGGCGCTCTCATCCTTCGAGGGGAGCGGCTCTCACGTCATGTGAGCGAGACCGATGCACATCGTGTGGATGCCCTCGTGCTCGACGCATGTCCGAGCGACTCCGATCCTTCCTCTGCGCGAACCGCCACTGTAGTGAACGAGTTCACGCGCCGGAGCTATCAAGCCCTTCAGAGTCTCCCGATCAATCACCGGCGGCTGGCGGACGGGAAGCCCCCGGCGAACATCGTTCTCCTTCGTGGAGCCTCGACCTGCCCACACCTCGAATCGATCGAATCGATGTACGGAGTTCGTGGTGCAGTGGTCGCCGGAGGAGCGCTCTACCGCGGCGTGGCGCTCGCATGTGGGATGTCGACGATTGATGTCCCGGGTGCAACCGGCGGGCTCGATACGGACCTGGGGGCAAAGGCACAAGCCACGCTTGAGACACTCGGTTTGAACGATTACGTCTTCCTGCACGTCAAGGGGACTGACAACGCCGGGCACGATCAGAACGCGGAGGCCAAGGTAGCGTTCATTGAGCGTATCGATGCGGAGTTAATCGCTCCACTTGCCGAGACACTGGATTGGGCGAGTACCCACATGGCTGTCACGGGAGATCATACGACACCGATCGACTATGGCGATCATACGGCCGAACCCGTCCCCATCCTATACGTCGGTCCGAACGTGGCTCAGGACGAGACCGGCTCGTTCGGCGAGCGGGAAGCGGGGCGGGGGGGACTCGGACGATTCAGCGGGCGCGTTCTACCAGTTCTTCTCGGCTACAACAACTGGGCTCCCAAGTTCGGTTCATAGCGAGGTTTTCAGTCTGTGGCGCACGCCGCGTTGCGACCCACGCGACGCGGTATGCACATCCCACCGTCTCACCGAGTAGACCCCAAACACTAGCCGTTCCGGCGGATTGACGCCTGCACTTCTGTGGCCCAAGCGTTGCGAGCGAAGGCGCTTGAGGTAGAATCACCGCTTGATGCCGCGAGAGAGATGCCGCAATGATTCCGATCAGGTCATCGAGCTGCTGGAGAACGCTGGTGCTCGGCTTCCGGCGGCGTTTACTTTCCGGCGGGACTTGAACGGTGGGACGGGAGGCGTCGATGAAGATTGAAGAGCTGAAGAGGATTCGGGAGCAGACAGCCGAGGAGATGGTGCTAGGTGAAGGGAAGGCTCGGTTCCAGATCCGGATCGCCATGGGGACAAGCGGAATCGCTGTAGGCTCCCGAGCTGTGCGCAAAGCATTCCTCGATGAGGTCGACAAACGGAGCCTCAGTGGGGTTCTCGTGATGGAGACCGGCGAGCGAGGATGGGCGTCTTGCGAACCGGTGGCGGAGGTGCGGGAACTGGGCAAGGAGTCGGTCTTCTACAGCTGTCTGACGATCGACAAGGTTCGGCGGATTGTGGATGAGCACATCGTAGGTGGAGTGCCTGTCTCCGACTACCAGATCCACCCGGCTGGATGAGCTGTCGCGCCAAAGGACAAGGAGAAGGTGTGGACAAGATAACGCTGACCATTGACGGGCGATCGTTCGACGCATCGCCCGGCGAGACGCTTCTTCAAGTGGCTGAGCGAAACGACATTCGTGTCCCGACGCTCTGCCAC
The DNA here is from genome assembly GCA_964582285.1 of uncultured Thermotogae bacterium. Lineage (GTDB taxonomy): Bacteria > Bipolaricaulota > Bipolaricaulia > UBA7950 > UBA9294 > JANQEA01. The sequence goes on along the minus strand of CAZORQ010000007.1, from coordinate 35,736 downwards.
TTGGAGGGACTGACCGATGTAGGCACGTGTCGCTTGTGCAGTGTTGAAGTCGCGGGGCAGTTGGTCCCCGCCTGCACAACGGAAGTGACGAACGACATGAACGTGAAGACCCAAACCGAGCAGGTCAAGGCCTACCGAAGACAGGTTCTTGAACTCCTCTTTGCAGAAGGGAACCACGTGTGCTCGTTCTGTGTGTCGAACGGGGCGTGCGAATTGCAGGACCTTGCGTGCGAACTCGGAATGCACTCTGTGAACGTGCCGTACTCATTCCCGCGCAATCGCATCGATGCGACCCATCCGCGCTTCCTCATCGATCGCGATCGGTGTGTGCTTTGCGGCCGCTGTGTGCGTGTCTGTGCTGAGATTGAAGGGGCACGCACGTGGGCGTTTGCTGACAGAGGTCACTCTGCTCGCGTGATTACCGATCTTGATATGGACTGGGGCGACGCGGAAACGTGCACAAGCTGTGGAAAGTGCGTCGAGGTCTGTCCGACCGGAGCGATCGTGGTCAAGGGTGTATCCAACGCCGAGATGGTCAAGGACTCCGATCTCGTCGCCCGCCTGATCGAAAGGAGAGCCCATGAGTAAGGTGAAGGTCGCAACGCTGTGGTTCAGTGGATGTGCGGGCTGCCACATGTCTCTCCTCGATATCGACGAAGTGCTGATCGATCTCCTGGATCGTATTGAGTTCTGCAACAGCCCGATTACCGATCTCAAGGTGTTCCCGGAAGATGGCGTTGATGTCACGCTGATCGAGGGGGCCGTCGCCAATGAGGAGCACTTGGAGCTGGCCAAGAAGGCTCGTGAGAAGTCGAAGATCCTGATTTCGCTTGGTGACTGCGCCGTGACCGGGAACGTTCCCGGTCTGCGGAACGGCATTCCGACGAAGACGCTCATCGAGGAGATCTATGGCAAGGAGACGACGACCAACGGCGAGCTACCCTACGAGGTCGTGCCGCGCCTGTTGGATCGCGTCCGACCCGTTCATGAAGTGGTCCCGGTGGAGTACTTCTTGCACGGATGTCCGCCGCCTCCAGGTGTGATCGCCAAGGCAATCCTCGCTCTGCTTGATGGCAAGACGCCGGAGCTGGTCGGTGAGGATCTCAAGTTCGGTTAGGGAGAGAACATGGAAAAGCAGATACACATTGAGCCGGTCACTCGGATTGAGGGGCACGCCAAGATTACGGTCTTCCTGAATGATAATGGTGATGTGAAGGACGCTCAGTTTCATGTGACGGAGCTGCGTGGGTTTGAGAAGTTCTGCGAAGGGCGCACGTTGTGGGAGATGCCCGGACTCACCGCACGAATCTGCGGGATCTGTCCGGTGTCTCACATTCTTGCTTCCGCCAAGACATGCGACGCGATCCTGTCCGTCCGCATCCCAAAGACGGCCGAGATGCTTCGCCGACTGATGAATCTCGGACAGTTCGTGCAATCGCACGCGCTCAGCTTCTTCTACTTGTCGGCGCCGGACTTCCTACTCGGATGGGATCACGATCCGACGACGCGGAATGTGGTTGGATTGGTTCAGGCCAATCCGGATCTGGCGCGGAAAGGAATCCGCTTACGCTCATTCGGACAGGAAGTGATCAGCCGTCTCGGAGGCAAGCGCGTGCATCCCGCATGGGCGGTTCCGGGAGGCGTCAATGGACCGTTGTCGAAGGAGGATCAGCAATGGCTCCTGGATAACCTTCCGGAGGCGAAGGACACGATTCGCGAGACGATTGACCTGTTCAAGACATCTTTCGACTGCGAAGCACGAGGTGTTCTCGGCGAGTTCACGAGCATGTACATGGGACTGGTTGCACCCGGGGGCAAGTGGGAGCACTACGAAGGTCTCATCCGCATCGTGGATCAGGATGGCTTGCCTGTCGTGGAGGGGCATGACCCGTCCCAATACCAGGACATCATCCATGAAGCGTCTGAGCCGTGGACGTATCTGAAGTTCCCCCACTACGCGCCGCGCGGATACCCGGAGGGTATGTATCGCGTTGGCCCACTCGGACGCGTGAACGTATGCGAGTCGTTTGGCACTCCGGACGCCGACGCAGCGTTGGAGGAATTCCGCGCCGCAACCAGTCGCTGTTCGGGGAAGGTGTTCGACTATCATTACACGCGGCTGCTGGAGATCCTAGCATCGGTGGAGCGGATGGAAGTCCTGCTCAAGGACGAACGGATAATGGATCCGCGCATCCGCGCCGAAGCGGGGATCAACGAGCTTGAAGGCGTTGGGATCCACGAGGCTCCGCGTGGAACACTCATCCACCACTACCGTGTGGATGAGAATGGCATTGTCGAGAAGGCGAACTTCATCGTATCCACAGGCCACAACAACTTGGCGATGAACCGAGCGGTCAGTCAGATTGCCGCCACGTACATTTCCAACGGCCAAGTGACCGAAGGGATCCTGAATCGGATCGAAGGCGGCATCCGCGCGTACGATCCATGTCTTTCCTGTTCGGTGCATGCCGTGGGACACATGCCAATCGAGTTGAGCATCATCGACGCGGACGGCACGCTGCAGCAGACGCTGACGAAGGAGTAGTATGGCTGGGGATGTCGTCATCGGGATTGGCAACGAAATGCGAGGCGACGATGGGGTGGGACCCCGCGTCGTCAACGCACTCCTTCCACGAGCCGATCTGGAGACAATGACAGTCCGGCAACTGCTGCCGGAGTTTGCCGAAAAGATTCGCTCCGCTCGACGAGTGTTGTTCGTGGATGCACGCATCGGCGGAACGGAAACACAATGGGATCACATCAAGCCGGATAGGCACCGAGGCGTTGGGCACAGCTGCTCTCCGGAAGCACTGCTCGGCTGGACCGAACAGGCGTTCTCCGATACGCCCGATTCATGGTTGCTCAGTATCCCGGGGACCGTGTTCGATCTCGGAGCGGATCTGAGCCCGGGAACCAAGGCGCTGATCCCCGATGCCCTACGGCGCATCGAGAGCTGGTTGGACGACTGCCCGGGAAGTGCACAGATGCGAAGCGAGGAGGTAGCGTGAAGCGATTGCTCGAACGGTACCCGGCTACAACAGAGTACATGCTGGACATGCTGCATGAGCTCCAGGATGCCGAGCCGAAGAACTACTTGAGGCCCGAGGCGCTTCGGGCAGTGGCCGACTACCTATCTGTCCCGCTGTCGGAAGTGGCGAGCACTGCCACGTTCTACACGATGTACAGCCTGAAGCCGAGAGGGAGACACATCATCAGGCTGTGTGAGTCCCCCCCCTGCCAACTGGTAGGGGCCGAGTCGCTGATCGATGTCCTATCCGAGCACCTGAAGGTCAAGGTCGGGGAGACGACCGAAGACGGTGCGTTCACGCTGGAAACGACGAGCTGCCTCGGCGTCTGCGGGGTTGCGCCAGCAGTAATGATCGACGCCGAAGTACACGGGAACCTGACCAAGGATCGGCTCATCGAGGCGATCGAAGCCGTGAGGAGGAGCGATGTCTAACGTGAAGAAGCCGGAGCGCATCGTCCTTCAGAACAGCGGTATCATCGATCCGTATAGCCTCGAACAGGCGATTGCCGTCGGAGCCTACGAAGCGATGGCGAAGATCGTGAAAGAGAGGATCTCGCCCGATGGAGTCATTGATATTGTCAAGGCATCGGGGTTGCGCGGGCGCGGGGGCGCCGGATTTCCTACTGGTCTGAAATGGTCGTTTACGGCCAAGGGCGAGCAGGTGTACATCGTCTGCAATGCCGATGAGGGAGAACCGGGAACGTTCAAGGATCGACTGATCCTTGAGGGAGATCCGCACCGCCTAATCGAAGGGATGATGATCGCCGGCTACGCCGTGGGTGCGAGCAAGGGGTATGTGTATGTTCGTGGCGAGTATGGCTTGTCCATCGAGCGCCTGCAGCATGCCATCGATGCGGCGCGACAGGCTGGCTTGCTCGGAGAGCACATCTTCGAGTCGAACGTCTCGTTTGACATCGAGGTCAAGCGAGGGGCCGGTGCGTACGTCTGCGGGGAAGAGACATCACTGATCGAGTCGATCGAGGGGAAGCGTGGCTATCCACGGCTCAAGCCGCCGTATCCTGGTGCTGTGGGCCTATGGTCGAAGCCAACGGTCGTCAACAACGTGGAAACGCTGGCCAACGTCCCGCCGATCATCCGAAACGGCGCGGACTGGTTCCGCTCCTACGGAACCGAGAAATGCCCGGGGACGAAGGTGTACACGATTCTCGGTCACGTAGAGAAGCCGGGCCTTACCGAAGCGGAGATGGGTACGAGCTTGAAGCACATCATCGATACTTGTGGCGGTGGCGTGAAGGACGGCAAGCGATTCAAGGGAGCCTTGATCGGCGGTGCAGCCGGTGCATTTGTTTGCCCAGACTGCCTGGACAAGCCCATGGACTTCGATGGGCTGCAGGAGCTGTCGGCCGTGCTTGGATCCGGAGCGATCCTCGTGCTGGATGAGGACGCGGCGATCGTCGAGATGCTGGACGGCATTCTGACATTCTTCAAGCATGAATCCTGCGGTCAATGCGCTCCTTGCCGTGCCGGAACGCTCGCCCTCAAGACGATCAGCGGCCGGATTAGGCAAGGAGAAGGCCGAGCGGGGGATCTTGAGAAGATGATTGAGATTGCCACAGCGATGGAGGCTGTATCTCTCTGTCCTCTAGGGCAATCGGTTCTGTTACCTATTCAGAGTGCATTGCAGCACTTCCGTGGAGAGTTTGAGGCGCTGATCAACTAGACGCATCAGATGGTCAAGCACGCGGCGGCTTCTCGTGAGCCGCCGCGTGCCTTGTGAGCCATGCTAGATTTGGCGCCCCAGCCGCCAGCCGAGCCAGGCGGCAAGCAGCCCCGCAGAGACGTTCAGGAGAACACTCGAGCCCGCCAGCGCGAACCGCTCCGCTTGCCAAAGCGACATCGTTCGATGGCTGAATGTCGAGAATGTAGTGAACCCGCCGAGCAGTCCGATTGACACGAACGCACGCGACGGCTCCGAGATCGCGACGCGAGGGCCGGCGACAGTCATGAACAGTCCCAGAACGAAACTGCCCACGCTGTTCACGAGCAGCGTGCTCCATGGGAAGTCGCCCAACTGGCTGTCGATCGCCAGCGAAACAAGATATCGGAGAACACTGCCAACGGCGCCGCCGACGGCGACAGCAAGCACATGCATGATCGGACTCCTTGATGTCGGCACATCGGCCGAAGAATGGTTGGTGATCATACACGAACCGGTCGCCGAACACAGTGCTCTTGAAGAACATGAGAACCGCGGATACAAACGGGTATTGGGAGATCCTGAGGAGGTAGCATGGCACGAAGCGTGCAGTTCGAGCCGTCGCGGACACTGGCCGAGTTTCGCCTACTCCCCGGCCTGACGACGGAGAAGACGACGATCGATCGCGTATCGCTGAGAACGCCTCTTGTGCGTCGTCCGGATGCAGATGAGAGTATCACGCTGAAGGCGCCGGTTGTTGCAGCAGCCATGCAGTCGGTTTCCGGCGTGCGCATGGGGATCGAGCTCGCCAGACTCGGCGGGGTGGCATTCATCTACTCATCTCAAGCGATTCGAGATCAAACGGAGATGGTCCGTCGGATCAAATCGCACAAGGCCGGATTCGTCGAGCCGAAGACCATCGGTCCGGACACCCTGCTTCATGAAGTCGATGCACTCCGCAAGGAGGAAGACTTCTCGACGTTTCCCATTGTGTCGGAGGAGGGTCGGTTGCTTGGGCTGATTACCCGCCGCGATTACGACGTCCGCGCACACGGGGATCAGCCGGCGAGTGCCCGGATGATTCCGAGGGACCAGCTTGATGTCGGCATTCGGCTGACCGACCTTGAGGAAGCAAACGCTCTTCTGATCGAGGGGCACCGCTCGGTTCTTCCGGTCGTTGATGAGAACGATCGCCTTCTGTCTCTCATCTTCCGCAAAGACATCGAGGATCACCTCGACAATCCGGACCAAGTCGTCGATGAGCGCAAGCGACTTGTGGCCGTAGCTGCGATCAACACGCGCGACTACGCGGAGCGTGTCCCGGCGTTGGTCGAAGCGGGCGTCGATGCCATTGGAATCGACTCGTCCGACGGCCATTCGTGCTACCAACGGGCGACGATCGAATGGATACGTCACGAATACCCTACGCTTCCGGTTATCGGCGGGAACGTGATTACCGGAGAAGGGTTCAACTACCTTGTCGAAGCCGGTGCCGGCGCGGTGAAGGTCGGGATGGGCGGCGGCTCGATCTGTATTACACAGGAGCAGAAAGGGACCGGGCGAGGATTGGCGACCGCGGTGATGAAGGTCACGGAAGCACGCGACCGGTACCGAGAGAAAACCGGCGTGCACATTCCGGTGATCGCCGACGGCGGAATCCTGCATTCCAAGGATGTTGTCATCGCACTCTCACTCGGAGCCGACGTGGCGATGATGGGGCGCTATTTCGCTCGCATGGATGAATCGCCGACGGAGAAAATGCGTGTCAGCGGCCGGGTCATGAAGCCGTACTGGGGAGAGGGATCGGCCCGCGCGCGGGCTTGGAGCCCCGCACGGTACGACCAAGCCGGATTCCTTGAGGGGGTGGAAGGATTTGTCGAGTATGCTGGGAAGCTGAAGGACAACCTTCCCGAGCTGATGATCAAGCTACGGGCGGCGATGGCTTCGTGCGGGTGTGAAACGATCGCCGAGCTGCACAGGCGAGCCGAACTGGAGCTCGTTTCGGCGTTGTCGATCCGCGAAGGGAAGGTTCACGACATCATCCAGTTCGGCTGGGGCGAAAGCGACTCGCTATCCAACTGGAGCGCGTAGGAGGCCACGATGATGGAGCGGGAGATCTCACCGCTGGACGGCCGATACCGAGGGCAGCTTGCGGAGCTGCCGAGGTACTTCTCTGAGTTCGCATTGATGAAGGCTCGGTGCGAGGTCGAGCTTTCATACCTGAAGGCTCTCAACCGAACTGGTCTCCTCCCGACGCTTTCGGACGCCGAGATGCATCGTATCGATCGAGCGGCCTCCGCATTCTCCGAGGAGGACTTCGATCGAATTGTCGCGATCGATCGCGAGATTAACCACGACGTCAAGGCATGCGAGGTCTTCCTGCGAGAAAAGCTGGACCTGGCCCAGCCCAACCTGATTCACTTTGGCCTCACGTCGGCCGACATCAACAACCTGGCCTGTGCACTCCTCTTGACGAGGTTTCGCGATGAGCAGCAGCTCCCGCTGATACGCAGCCTGATTGAACGTCTTGTCGAGTTCGTCATGGCGTGGCGAGAGATTCCGTTCCCCGCGCGGACCCACGGGCAAACGGCGTCGCCAACGACATTGGGCAAGGAATGTGCCGTATTCTTGTCGCGCTTGGTGCGTCAGGCGACCCAGCTCGAGGCACATCGGTTCCGCGGCAAGCTGACCGGCGCAACGGGAACCCACGCAGCGGTTGTCGCTGCGTTCCCGGACCACGATTGGATCCGCTTCTCCGCAGAGTTCGTTGCGGCGCTTGGTCTCGAGCCGAACCGCTGCACCACGCAGATCGAAGATCATGACACGCTGGCCGAGTACTTCGCGAACGTTGCCCGGATCAACTGCATCGTCTCCGACCTCGACCGAGATGTCTGGGAGTACATCTCACACGGCGATCTGGTCGAGCGCGCAGTGGATCGCGAGGTAGGGTCATCCACGATGCCCCACAAGGTAAATCCGATCCGGTTCGAGAACAGCGAAGGGAATGTGACGATTTCCAACGCGCTGTTGCATGCTCTTTCCGATCGGCTGACGCAGTCAAGGATGCAGCGCGATCTATCGGATTCCACAGTGAAGCGCAACATCGGCGTCGCCTTGGCGCACAGTCACCTGGCGATCACGCAGACGCTACGCGGTCTGGAGAGAATCGACGCCGATGAGGCGGACCTACGGCGAAAGGTGGAGTCATCGCCGGAGGTCCTCACCGAAGCGTATCAGACGATCCTCCGTGCTGCGGCGATCGACAATCCATACGAGCTGTTCCGTCGGCTTGCCCGAGGAGAGACGCTGACGCTTGATCAGCTCCACGAGGTTGTCGATGCTCTTCCTGTGTCGGACGAGGCCAAGAATCGGATGCTCAAACTGCGGCCGACGGACTATGTCGGGCTGGCGGCGCGTATCTGCGACATGGTCGTCGAGGATGCACAGCGTTGGCTCGGGCGCAGCTAGTCGATATCCCTACACAGCGATCGATCGGCGCGAGGAAGATGGTCAGTTGCCGCATCTTTCGTTTGTCAGTACTCTGGATCGGAACCCGGCGTGTTGGGGGAGGTTCATGTTCTGGAGGAAGCAGAAAGAGATTGAGACCCTCGTGCTTGAGCATCTGGGGCACGTGGATTCGACGCTTCAGTCATTCTCGCGATCGCTCACCGCATACATCGAAGAGCGAGACCTTGAGACGGCCGATCAATACGCGCTAGAGACACATCGTGCCGAGGGACAGGCCGATGATGTTCGCCGGCGGATCGAGACGCAGCTGCTTTCGGGATCGCTGCTTCCCACATCTCGCAGGGATATCCTACAGATTATCGATCAGGTCGATCGACTGGCGAACGCTGCGGAGGAGATACTCGACTACCTCCTGCTTCAGCGGGTCGAGGTTCCCAGTGAGATCATGCCCCAGATTGCAGAGATCGGAAAGAAGTCCAACGATGTCTTCGTGGAGGTCAAGGGAGCGGTCAGCAACCTGTTTCATAGGATCGATGCAGCATTGGAACACACCAAGGCGATCGAGCATCTCGAGGGAGAGGTCGATCGTCTGGAGCGGAAAGCGATCCAACGGCTGTTCGAGCTGGACATAGAACTGGCGCTGAAGCTGCAGGTTTCGGGTTTCATCCAGCGCCTTGTGCGGCTCTCGGATCGCGCCGAGGATCTCTCCGATCTGGTGGAGCTAATCGTTGCCGCGCGCCGCATCTAGGATTCGCAGACGCCGGACCTCATCGTTGGGCATCTCATCAAGCAAACGGAACGGCTAGGCGAACAGCTCTCCGCGCAGCACCGTGACGGCGTGACCGCCGAGCAGGACGCGATCATCAGCACTCGACACCGCACAATCCCACCTCGAGCCGATGCCTGATATCCAACCAGCGCATCCTGTGCCAACCTCGCTGACCAGTATGGGGCCAATGCGCAATGGGCCGAACCGGTCACAGGGTCCTCATCGACGCCGGCGCCGGGAGCGAAGAACCGCGAGATGAAGTCATACGCGGGCTCGTCGCTTCGCGCGGTGATCATCGCTCCGCGGATGCCATAGCGAACCAGTGCTCGGATATCGGGCGACGCGTCCCGGACGACATCTGCATTGTCTACCTCGACAAGATAGTCGGACCGTGTCTGTCCGACGTACACGGGGGTGACGCCGAGAGCATCGAGGAGCCCATCGGGTGGCTCGACCGCCTGCGGGGGAGTCACCGGGAAGTCAAGCTGGATGTGATCGTCGCGATGGGTCGCGATCAACAGACCGCTGGCGGTGCGGAAACGTGCGGGCGCCCTAGCAGGCAACATTTCAGACTCCCACAGAATGTGTGCTGCGGCGAGTGTTGCGTGACCGCAGAGTTCTACCTCGACGGCAGGCGTGAACCAGCGCAAAGCGTACTCGTCATCGGCTTGCGGAGACAGGAATGCCGTCTCAGACAGGTTCATCTCCGCCGCCACTTGCTGCATCCATGTCTCCTCGGCCGGTGCGCGAAGAAGGCACACACCGGCGGGGTTTCCCTTGAACGCCACATCGGCGAAGGAATCAACCTGATAGATCGGGATGCTCATCGCTCCTCCTTCGGACTGTCGAGCCAGCTTGGGGAGTCTGATCGTACAGGATTGCGGAAAGCGGAGAAAGCTGGACGGGTCATGGGAACGATGCCCTTAGTTTGGATGTGACGTGTGTCACATCCGGCTCACACCTGTGGGTGATCCGTGTGTGATGAACAACACACTCCCCTCAACCCTCGGTCCCCTCGTGCAGAACGTGACAAACATAACATTAAGCCAGTGTCTCGGCGACGCCTGATTGGCCGAGCTATCCGGCAACGAACGTCGTTGCCCTGCGGCCCCAGGGCCGGAAGCGAAAGGAAGTGATGCGATTGATCGATCGACTCCGGGTGGTGAGGAGATGGGGGAGGTATCTGTCGATTGCCGGTGCCGTCGCACTCCTTTCGGTGGTTGCGTCTGCTGACGATCCGTGCACGAAGGGCCCGGACCTTTGGCTTCCGCCGGATGGAACAGTCGGTCTGGCCGGCGGCGGAGTCTCCGTGCAGGAAACGACCGGAGATGTTTGCCAAGGGGGCGAGGTCACGATCACCGTGACGGTTGACAACTTGAGCTGCGGCGATGCCGGACCGTTTGATGTCACGGTCACCTATGACGGCGGAGCAGGACTGATTGGGACACGACGTGTCGACGGCCTTCCGGGTTGCGAATACACAGTTCTGACGTTTCAGTGGGATACAACACATGTACCTGTAGGTGAGCATGACATAGTTGTCTGCGCTGACTCAGGCGGAGTTGTGGATGAGCTGAACGAGAGCAACAACTGCCTCACATTAGATACCGAGCTTTGGGTGTTGCCGAACGAACCGATGATCGAAGCCGAAAAGACGCTCACCGGGATGACATACGAGCCTGGAACAGAGGTTCGATATGAGGTCACAATCTACAACGATGGGTGTGCTGACATGCCGGATGGCAAGGGTCATGAGTTCGTCGATGAACTTCCGGGAGGTGTCGCGGCGACAGGACATGGTTCCGCGACGTCTGGGACTCTCGATGTTGTGGTAGACAAGGTCGTCTGGGACGGAGAGATTCCAAGTGGCGGATCAGTAACGCTGGTCTACACCGTGACGGTGGATGGGAACCCCACGGATGAGATCTGCAACCAAGGGATCGCGTATTGGGATGCAGATGGGGATGGGACGAATGAGAGCTCCGAGAGGACAGACAATCCGGCGACCCCGATCGATGACGACCCAACATGTTTCATCGTGTCCGAGGGCCCGAAAGCTCCTCCATTGTCGGGCACGATCGATGCCCCAACGCTGTCTGAGTGGGGGATAATCTTGGTGTCCTGCCTGTTCGTTATCGCCTTCATGGTCAAGGTGCGCCGCCGCAATGGAGCCGCTGCCTGAAAGGTTGTGACATGAAACCACGCGCTGCGCGCCGCGCCAAACCGATGAAGTGGTATCGGACGCCGAGCTTCGGCGTATCCGTTCTGCTAGCCCTCGCGATCGTGGCCATCTTGATCGGCCTGGTAACGCACGAGCCTGGGATGGCTGGTGTGAAGGCGGCCTACGCAGTTCTAACCCACACAGCCCTGCGGCTACTCGGACAGGATACGGCAGTTGCCGGAAATGTTGTGCAGTCCGGTCATTTTGGGATCACCGTGGTTACCGCTTGCACGGGTCTGTTCGTCACGACGCTGTTTGTGGTTGCCGTTTTGCTGTTTCCTGCGTCATGGCCCGCGAAATTGATCGGTGCAACGGTTGGAATCAGTGGAATTGCCGTGGTGAACGTCGTGCGGTTGGTCAGCCTCTATTTCGTTGGCGTCCACTGGCCGCAGTTCTTCGATTTGGTGCACCAACTGGTCTGGCAATCCCTGCTAATTGTGATTGCTGTGTCTCTCTGGCTTGTCTGGGCCGGCCGGACGACGGGAAGAAAGGGAGCGGTCAAATGAGACGATCCATGGTGGCGCTGGTTGGGCGATTCCTGCTGCTGTTCGTTGTGGCGTTGGCCGTTCTGACGACCTTGTGGCCACACGTTGGCCCAGTGTACAGCCGAAGCATCGGTGCGCTGGCCCGGCCGCTGTTCTGGCTCGTCGAGACATCGAATGTGACGGTGATCGACGTGCAGGATGCGGAGCTATGGGTCTATCGGATCGTAGGAGAAAATCGGATCGCTCCGTTCACTTGGTTCGACCGGTACGCGTTCTTCGCCGTCGTTCCATTGCTGGCGCTTTTCGTTGCTACGCCGGGACTTGGGTGGTGGCGTAGGCTTGCCCGACTAGGTATCGGAGTTGGCGGCTTGGTGCTCGCACACGTCGGATACGTTGTCGTGTCGATCGAGCTTTCATACGCCGCAGTGGGTCTGACAGCGATCGGATCGTTGTCGTCCCGGTCGCTCGATGTGTGGCAGATGATCGTGCGAATCCTGTGGGAAGCGGCTCCGATTGCAATTTGGGTTGCTCTCACGTTTGAGACATGGCGGCAACGGCTAGCTCCCGGGGATTCGGCCAAAGGTACGGCGGGCACGAGCTCCCGCTGGGCGCAGTGGAGTGTAGCACTGAGTATCTTGGGATGGACAAAGAAGGAAGGCACATCATGAAGCGGAAGGGGATCGCTGCCGGCGGCTTCGTCCTGTTATTCACTCTTCTCCTTGTGGCTGCAGCTTGGGGAACGGAAGCGGAGATGTACTTCTCGACCGACAAGAGCGGCGAGAACCGCGTAACCAAGATTCGCGAGGGTGAGCAGGTTTGGATTGTCGTGGTCGACCCAGACGAGGATGTCGATTGCGATATTCGCGATAAGGTTTGGACGGACGTCAAGGTGATGGACCTCAAAACAGGTGCGCACATCGTGTGGAAGAGCTACTTCACCGCGGCGGGCGATGCCGGGGGCGTGCCGTACGATCAGGTCGGCCACATTCCCTACAAGGGCCACTATCCTGGAGCAAGCGCCGGTTGGCTCGGCGAAGACTACCTGGAAGAAACAGACAGTGGGACCGGCGTTTTCGTCAGCAAGAGACCATTTCAGTTCGGCACGCGCGTAGCCTACTCGCAGGATGGACGGGATCACTCCCACATCGTGGGGCCGTACACACCCCTGCCAGGTGGTGGCGTACAACCGACCGACTTCAAGTGGGGCGGTTATCTGTATGCGGATGCAAATGGAGATCTAGTCGGCGACGAACGGGTCTGGGTCGATCGTGGACAAGTATTCTTCGATGCGACCCTTCTTGGGGGTGTCGCCCCGGCGTTTGACACGTATCCGTGGGATCCGGCAGGTAGTGACGAGGCGTATTTGCCTCCTGGGAATCCACTGGGCGTGAAGAACCGGGACTACATGCTGGGCCGGTTCGAGAACATGGACACGGTGGTTGGTTTGTACGTCGATCCAAACGAGCCGGGTGATGTCGCCCTCGCACTGGGAAAGATCGTCGACACCAAGGCGACGATCGCGTGGGCGCGTGAGGTCTACCGAGACGCGAACGAGGCAGCGATGGTGACGGTGGTTGACGCCGACGAGAATCTGAACTGCGATGCGATAGAGTACGTACCGGTGTTTGTACTTGTGAATCCGGGATCCTGGAATCCGCAGACGCCAACAAGCGCGGTGGACTTCTGCATGCTGAAGCGCTACGGCGGTGTGGTCGACAATATCGGGAGTCCACCGCCGAACCCGCGACCGTTCGAGTGGTACAGTATCTATCGGAACACGCATGTGGCGACTGGGGCCGATGTCTTCGTCAACCTTGTTGGTAGCAACCAGCCGAATCTGGCCGGAACGTACTACGTACACTACCCGACCCAGGCGGCATTCAACACCGCCGGCAATCCGAACCAAGGCGTGGTATGGTTCGATACCGCGAGCAATTCAGGCGTAACCCGGGTGATGTTCTACGCGCAGGAGACTGAAGCCGACAGCGGCATCTTTCAGCTGAACTTCAACAGCATCTTGACGGATCTTGGATTCCGCTCCCTTGACGTGCGGGATGTATTGGTCGCCTACTATGTCGATCCGAACGATCAGGACGACTTCACGCTGGCGACGGCATACATTGAGGAGAAGAACCACAGCAGCCTTCAGATCACCAATCATGCGCGAGAAGAAAAGGGAGTCTTCTGGCTGGGGCGCGATCCCGTGTACATCGAGGTTGTCGATGCTAACGCCAACACGGACTCGTGCTGTCCGGAGAAGGTGCTTGTCCATGTTTGCGATCCGCATGAGGTGGACGATGCGGAGTGGCTGATTCTAGATGAAGTATCGAGTAACTCGTCGGTCTTCTTCACGAATATCGGCATGCGCCTGACGTCCGTGTGGGATGCCCTTGGAATCGGTGATCCGGGCACGAGGGGCGGCTACTCACTCCAGCTAGATAACTGGGAACTGGAGGCGTTTAACGAGGATTCGATCTACGCGCGATACAACGACGTCGAATACCACGAGATCGAGTCGGCTCCCGGAGCGGCCGATGGCGTGGCGTTCATTGGAGATGTAAACATCGCGACCGCTTTCCCTCCGACGATCCAGTCGGTCCGCGTCGACAATGACGTATCGTTTGGGCTTTTTGAGGTTGCAGACACGCAGGTCTACGATGGAGAACAGATCTCGATGCGGTTCCTCGACCGGCAGGGCAACCCGGTCTCGGGTTACGCCAACAGTGATTGTGTCTTCGTTGAGGTCACCGATCTTGATCAAGATGAAGATCAGATGCGGCGTGAGCGGATTGCCGGGTTCTGGGACGGTACGGGAGGGAACGGCCAGAACCTGCCGCATGCGCCGTGGAACTTCGCAGCGAACCATCCAGGGTGCGGCTTCGCAGATTTGAATGTCCATCCAGTCAACACGTTACTTGGCGATACCAACATCTTCGACACCGGGCGATGGGGCAAGATGTACGTTCTCAATCCCCGTAATGGCCGGTGGGCGCCGTTCGATCTGTTGGAAACGGCAGCTGACAGCGGTGTCTTCGTCAGTCTGACGTGCATCGATCTGGTCAGCGTCGACGCTTGTGTACCCAGCTTGGGTGTACTCCCTGGAGACACGTTGATCGCAGCGTATCAGGATCCATCGAACCATTCGGATGTGGCATGGATCTCGGTCAAGGTCGGCATTGGCGGTGCCATGCTGACGGGTTCCGCGCTTTCGTTTGTTGATCCATCCGGCAACGCGGTGGCGGCATACGTGGAGGGTGACCCAATTACCGTACAGGTTGTCGATTCGTCAGTGGCCGATGCCGGGATACTGACCGATGTGGTGACGATCGATAGCGTGTCGTACGATCTGTCACCGTCGCCCGACGCGGAATCTGGGACATTCACTACGGGGCCGCTGAATCTTGGATTGGTTGCGGGGGATACCGTGACGGCGACGTACGTAGACCCGAGCAATCCGGGCGACACGAGCACGGCGACCGTACCGATCGTTGCCTCGGTGTTCCACGTGGATCGGTTCTATGCAGGACCTTCACCGTTTGCGACCGATACCCAATTCGGGTTCATCGGGACCGGTCTGGCGGAGACGTTCGAGGTGCTGGTCTACGATCTCGCCAGGCGTCTCGTCTGGCACGCCATGGAACAGGATGTCCTCTCGATCTCATGGGACGGGCGTGACTCCGATGGTGCGCAGCTTGCCAACGGCCCCTACATCTATGTGATCATTGCGACAGGATCGGAGAACACGTTTACAACGAAAGGTACAGTGTTCGTCCTGCGATAGGAAACGGAAACGCAATTGCGCCGCTCGGAGCTATCGACCGGGCGGCGCTCCTGCTTGGCTCCCTATTATCCATTCCCTAGAATTCGAGCGGGAAGGGAGAATGATGCCGAGCGAAGAACCTCTCGCGATCCAGTTCAGCGACCTGCGCGAGTTCACTGCACTCACGGCGCAACGCGGCGATGAAGAAGCATTCCGCCTCGTCCAAGGATTCGTCGATCTCGTTGAGAGCCGGGTTGTAGGCCACGGCGGACGTGTGCTCAAGACGTATGGGGACGGGGTGATGACCTCGTTTGACGATCCGGTTCAAGCGGTCGAGTGCTCGATCGAGATGCAGACGGCGTTGTGCGCCAAATGCTGCCATGGTGAAGAGACAACGCTTTCCGCAGGGGTTGGTCTAGCTTGGGGCAGCGCGATCCGGACCGACAATGACCTGTTTGGGAGTTCGGTCAACCTAGCCAAGCGGATCGCGGACGTGGCGAAGGGGGGCCAGATCGTCGTCTCGTCGGCGGTCGCCCAGCACGCATCTCTCGAGACGTCGGACCATAGATTTCGTGGGCTGGGTGAGCGAACGCTCAAAGGGCTGGGGGAGCAACGATTGTTCGAACTGGTGTGGCGCAATGAGGTCGCCACATTGGACACGATCCGCGACGACATGGAGTTCATCCTGACCGATGACAACAAGCTGGTCATTCAATTCGCCAAGCAGGCGCTGGATGAGATCCGTGAGGTTCAGCACAAGCTTGCTGGACTTGGAGATGGCGCCAAAGGCTTCGAGGGGAAGCTCAAGCGGGCGATTGGGAAGCGGATTGCGCGGAAGCTGCCTGGCATTGTCGAATGGGCTGCCGCCAGGTCGGGCATGGGAATCGAACACCCGCTGAGTGACATCGAGGTGAATCTCGTGGAAGGGAAACTGACGCTGCTTGTAGGGGGCAAGAAACGGCTTGCCCTTGATCGTAGCAACATCAACCTCGATGCAGCAGAACGGTTTCTTGAGCGACTACAGGAGAGGAAGCGGGCGGAGAGCGATGCTGCCCCTACTCCTCCATGGCGCCCGCAAGCTTAACAGCCAACTCGCGGACCACAGCCTGACCGTTATCCCGAGCGTAGAACGCACGGACCTTCTTGTGGATCTCGAGTTTCTCGATCCGCCCGGCAGCAAGCTCCGGGCGATGGCTCTCGAAGATCGCTTGCGCAGGCGCGGGACGAGGCCCCCAATGGAAGATCTCAAGCCCTTCGCCGTCCAGAGCAATCGCGATTGGGATGGACCGTCCGCCGTTCGTTAGATAGCGGTCAATCAGCTCAGGATGTTCGTCGCGGAGGACGACCCGCAATGGTATCCCTGCATGCTCGCACAGCTTGGCGATCGCCGGGAGAATCGCCAGCGAATCGCCGCACCATGGTTCGGTGACGACGAGGATGCGGAGCGCACCGAACGACCGAAAGGGCTCGATCACCTGCTTGTCAACCGCCATTCGCCGCTCGTAGAGGACGTGCAAGTCGCGCTGCTTGTCGTCAAGAAGCTTGGTGTACGCGTCCGGTGTCAGCCCGATCCCGAAGAAATCATGCAGATCCATCGAGTCTCCTTGCCTGCTCTATGACCGCCGGCGTCCCCACCGCCACAGCTCTCGGAGCGATGCTGACTTCCCGGTCATCAGCATTCCAACCTCGAATACCTTGGTGGCGAAGCGCATCATCAGGAACGTCCCCAGGGCAAGCGAGATCAGGCTTACGGCGATCTCCCATGTGGGAACGAATCGCGCTCCGTCTGATGCGAGAGGGGTTGCGCCGATTCGCAGCAACATGACGCCCGGAACGAACGGAGGGAAGAAGCCCGCGATCCGAATCCAGAACAGGTCAGGTTTCTGGATGATCAACGCGGAAAACATCATCGGGATGTACGGAATTACACCCGCGAAGCCGACCGAGCCGCCGGAGTGGATGTCTTTGATCGCCGCGCCGACCGTCCCGAAGATCGACGCGATGAACAAGTAGCCAAAGATGAAATACAAGGGGAAAGTAATCCAGTGGATCAGCGTGAGCGAGGCGAGCGATACCGGGAAGAACTGCGCCGCTGCGATGGTCGCCGTGGCGGCCCAGACAACGACTTGAATCAGCCCGGCGAGGCCGAGGCCGATCAGCTTCCCGCACATGAGTTCCCACGCCGAGACGCTGGACATCATCATCTCGACGACGCGGCTCTGCTTCTCTTTCATCACCCCGTACAACGTCATGACGCCCGACATGAACGCTCCGAGGAAAAGAACAAACGCGAGGAACATACCGATCAGCATCGGTGGTGGCGGCTCGGAAGGAGGGGGAAGATCGTTGCCCATGACGCGCGTTACCGCGAAGATCCCGATTGCAAAGATCGCCGGGATCAGGATTGTGATGATCAGGAATTGCTTGCTGCGGATGCTCTGCGTGAACTCCCATCGGATCACTTTGGCGAGCTTCACGATGCGCCCCCTTCCACGGTTCGGACGAAGATGTCATGGAGCGGGGGACGGTCGACGGAGAGCGCCAGGATCTCGATCGTGTCAGGCAGGCTGCGGATGAACGTATCCGGACTGACCTCCCGCTCGAGAGTGAGCGAGGCACGTTCGCCTTCGACGTGAAGGTTCGTCACGCCGGGCAGTTCGGGCAGTGACGATCCGTCTCCAGTGAAGCGTACGCGCACGGCATGTTCGCCATGAGACGCCTTGATCTCGTCAAGATTTCCGTACAGTACCCGTCGTCCGTCGTGGATCAGGAAGATGCGGTCGCACAGCTCCTCGACAAGATTCATCCGGTGAGACGAGAGAAGAACGGCCGCTCCATCGGCCTTGAGACCGCCAATCACTTCACGCAGCAGATTCTGATTGACGGGGTCGAGACCGGAAAACGGCTCGTCGAGCACGACCAGATCCGGGCGATGCAAGACGGAAGCGGTGAACTGGACCTTCTGCTGCATCCCCTTGGACAGCTTCTCGACCTTCTTCGATTCCCACCCGCAGAGGTCGAACCGTTCGAGCCACGTCCACGCGCGTATGCGCGCTTCCGCCCGCGCCAGCCCCTTGAGCTCGCCGAAGTAGACGAGAAGGTCGAGAACCCTTGCATCGCTGTACAGCCCTCGCTCTTCCGGCAGGTAGCCAGTCCGCTCTTTCGGTGCATGATCCAGCCCGCCGTCAAGCGCACAATGGATCGTTCCCGAATCGGGATCGAAGATGCCGAGGATCATCCGGATGGTTGTCGTCTTCCCGGCGCCGTTCGGTCCGAGAAAGCCAAGGATCTCGCCGCGATCGACCGAGAACGAGACACCGTTCACCGCGCGAACTGACTCGAACGTCTTTGAGACGCCTTCGACCTGGAGCAGCCCGTCTTCGACCATCGATCCTCCCTCCACAAGCGAAGCCAGATTGTACGTGCAGGATCATATGTGTGCATCATGACACCCTCGCAGTTCCCCGTCTCACCTGTGTTGCGGACGCGTCGTGAAAGGCGGGGTCAACTGCTGCTGGAGGCTGGGGCTGCGCTATGCTCAGTACCGGCGGTGTTCGCCTTGCGGCGCGCGTAGTTGCGTCGGGCCTTGGCGCGGTTCCCGCAAACGGCCATGTCGCACCAGCGGCGACTATGATTCCGGCTGCGGTCGACGAAGAACCAGCGACACTCCTCGTTGGCGCATTGCCGCACCCGGTGTAGTGCGTCCGAGGTGAGCAGCGCGAGCGCGGCCCGCGCCAACCGCCAGAGAGGCCAGCCGAGCGCAGCGGCTTGCGCGGCGTCGAGTTCCCAGGCGAGGCCGCCTTCGCGACGATCGAGACGCGAGTGGGCCGCCGCCCGGCGGACCTCAGCCGACACCGCGGCGAGCGCCCGTGCGTCCGGTGCTTCGCCGGCCGCCGCAGCAAGGAAGATCCGGTGCAGGCGCTCGCGCAGCGCGTGGGCCCTCCGCAGGACGCGTTCGGCGCCGGCTTTCTGCCCCGCGGCCGCTTCTCGCAAGGCGATCGCAACGTCGGAGTCGACAAGGCCGACTTGCTCGCTCCAGTTGACGAGGTCGGCGTAGCGTCGCAGCCGATCGGTCTCCGTCGGATTGCGCCACGACTCGACGGTGTTGACGAAATCGACGCTCGGATCGCCACCGATGAGCTCATACGGAGCGTTGTCGGCTGTCTGTGCATCGATCGGCTGTTTCGCTGTCATCGAATCGTCCCGTCTCGTTTCCGTCTACCCTGCGTCTCGAGCATGACTGGGTACGAACGGCCCATTCTACCCGGCGATCGGCTTGGGCCCAAGCGACGGGAAGACGTTGTGGGTGCCGGAGCGATCCCCGTTCTGCGGGGGGATCGGGCGCCTCCTGGAGCGCGGTCGCGCCGCGAGAGACTCACTGCGCGATGACTATCCGGAATATCGCTCTTGACAGGTTAGAATCCATGGCCTAAGATATCCAGTATCAGCAATAACGAGGGTTATGTAACCGACCGACGGTGAACCGAAGGAGGAGCGATGCTGGGATTCTGTGGGATCAACTGCACCGAGTGTTTGGCGTACAAAGCAACGGTCACGGTCGATGAGAAGCTGATGCAGCGGGTGGTAGAGAAGTTCGGCGAGGGCAAGGCGACGCGCAACGACTGGGTCTGCCTCGGATGTCTGCACTCCGAGTCGGGGCTCATCGCGACGTACTGCGCGTCTTGTGCAGTTCGAACGTGTGCTGTCGAACACGGTGCGGCGAACTGCGTCGTGTGCCCGGACTATGATGGATGCGAGAAGCTCAGATCACTCTTCGAGGACGAAGGCGGAGATCTCGCGCAACGCATGGCGTGGCTGCGGGACGCGTTCCTGGCCCGGACGCAGCCCGGGGCCTAGGACGGCGTGAGAAGCGTAGGAGGAATCCGTGAGCGAGCAGTCCGTCGCGACGGCGATTCTTGAATCGATCGCCATACGAGGTTGGGCGGCGCGCCTCGTGCCCGCTGCGCGCCGGTTCGACCTCTGGCGGGAGCTGTCGGATCGACGCGCCCGAGGCGAGCTTGACGAGGTGTTCTTCGAGGAGCGGCTGCGTTCCTTCGGAGAATCAATCGAGAATGCCCCCGAGTGGATTCGATCGATGCTCATCGTGGCGATTCCGGATCCGATGTTGCGGATTCGCTTCAACTGGCGAGGACGCGAGATTTCGCTCAGCGTCCCGCCGACCTTCGTCCGCTGGGATACGCTCGGTGAACCGCGGATTCAATGCCTCATCAAGGATCACATAGCGTCCGCAGTGCGGAGCGAGATTGCCAGCGTGCCCAAGAAGCTGCTGGCGACACGCTCCGGTCTGGCGCGGTATGGACGGAACAACATCACGTATGTCGAGGGAATGGGCAGCTACCATAGGCTCTGCAGCCTGTACACGGATGTCCCTTGCGGCGACACGCCTTGGCAGGAGCCGATGGTTCTCGGCTTGTGCGGGGACTGCGGCGCGTGCGTACGTGCCTGCCCGGCGAATGCGATCGATCCCGATCGCTTCCTGGTTCATGCCGAGCGTTGCATCACCTATTGGCAGGAGAAGCCGTCCGGCGTCCGGCATCCGGCCGACGCCGACTACTCGTGGGGCGATCAATTCATCGGCTGCATGCGATGCCAGGCCGTCTGCCCTCAGAATCGCGGTATGCTGGCAACCGACGAGATCGGCTCGCCATTCACCGAGGAAGAGACGGGGGCCCTACTCCAGGGCACGACCGTCGAGGATCTTCCGAAGGAGACGGTCGACAAACTCAAACGGCACGGCATCGTTGAGTATCTCGACGTGCTGCCGAGGAACTTGGGTGACATGATGAAACGGATGGCAGCAAGCTGACCGACGGCTATCCGGAGGACAGCGCCTTTCGGATTCGCTCGAGGCCGTCCAGCATCTGATCCCGAGGGCAGGCGAGGTTCAGCCGGACGAACCCCTCGCCACCGGCGCCGAACATCGCGCCGTCGTTCGTGGCGATGCGCCCTGTGTTGAGGAAGTGCTCGTGTGGGTTCCCTTCGATAGCTGCCCTGCGGCAATCGAGCCACGCGAGATAGGTTCCCTCCAGTGGCGTCATTTCGACCCCTGGCAGCTTGTCTCGAACGAATGCAGCGGCGACATTGCGGTTCACTTGGAGATACGTGACAAGCTCGTCGAGCCAGCCATCCCCATCGCGATGGCACCCACGAACGCCAGCCGTGACCTTGTTGTAGCCGGAGCTGAGCGGGTTAATCTGCCCCAGCCCCCAGCCAATTGGAGACAAGGGGTGATAAGCTCCAGAAGAGGGCCTAGTCACTGTCTGCAAACTCGTTTGGTACTGCGGCAACCTGGGTTCGAGTTGGTTCACCGGAACGGATCATATGGTCCCGGAGCGTCTGCACCCATAGCAATGTGACGTTTTCGTCACCAACAGCTTCATAGCCATGTATCATGTAAGGACCTAGATGGTAACTGTCGCCTGTCTCAAGCAAGCGTACACCATCCTCCAACGTGAGGTTGAGGCGCCCTCGTAGGACGAAGCCGAACTCCTCGCCATCATGTGATGCAGGCGGGTAGAAATACCCAGCAGGGATCTCTCCGATCACGACCTCGAACAATCGACTGTGCAAGTCCTTGCTTAGAAAGCGATACTGAATTTGCGCTTCTGACACACTGACTTGCGGTGCTTCATTTGAGTGCACTTCCACCGGGATGGATGGAGCGCCTTCTTCACCGCGCTCTGCTAGCGAGAATAGGGCTGAGAGGCTAACTCCAAGGACATCGCAGATTCCCTCGAGCGACGATATCGAAATGGAGCAAACCCCGCGCTCTACTTGAGATAAGAAACTTGTCGAGACATCGCAAGCATTGGCAATGTCTTTGAGACCTAGCCCCTGCTCTTTCCGCAATCTTCGTAGTGTAGCGCCCAACGAATTCACGATTGAAGTATACATGAATCGCAGTTCGAGTCAAATCAGCGCTGTATCGATGCCTGCAAGCTTGTTCTATTGGCAAAATTTAACGATTGAAGCACGCAACTCGTGGCAACGAGAGCGCACCAAGGATTGCGTTCAGTGGCGAGGTATTGACATCGATTTGGAAGTGAAGTATAGTGCAAACGCAGTAGCAAGAGAGTGAAGTGTCACTGCAGGGACAGTATGGGTGTGTTGGAAGAGTGGCGTGGCGAAACAAGCACAGAAGATCATGCGAGATAGTTTGGTCTATCTATCTGCGGATAAGGGTATGGTTGAGACACAAAGGTGACGTATGGGCATGAAGCTTGATGGAATAGAGGGAGGGCGCAAAGGTGGATTCTAGGTTCAGTGGGCAGGTTGCAGTAGTCACTGGTGCAGGGCAAGGGATTGGCCTAGAGATTGCAAAGCGATTGGGTATGGAAGGCGCAACGGTTATCATAGGAGATATTAACACATCCCAAGGAGAGCAATCAGCCAAAACACTCAAGGAAGATGGCATACGAGCCGAATACGAGTATATCGATGTCACGCAGAAGCGCGTCGTGGATGAGTGTTTTGCAGGGATCCTGAAGCGTCACGAGACGGTCGATGTACTGGTCAACAACGCTGGGGCGGCGTCGATCACGCCGTTGCTCGACATGTCTGAGGAGCAGTGGAGAACTGCTATTGGAACGATGCTCGATGGGACTTACTTCTGCACGCAGGCAGCCGCAAAGGCAATGGCAAACAGCGAGCGGGGTGGGGCGATTGTGAACATCTCCTCGAAGGCAGCCAAGACGGCCAAGCCAGGGCGTGCGCACTATAGCACGGCAAAGGCGGGGATTGTACAGCTGACGCGTGCTTCAGCTGTGGACTTGGCGTGTTATGGGATCCGCGTGAATTCCATCTGCCCCGGTGGAGTTGCGGCTGGGATGAGTACATATCTTCTGGAAGACAAGGAGAAGCTGGAGGCTTGGAATCGGCACGTGCCACTTGGAAGGCTTGGCGAGGCAAGCGAGATTGCTGCAGTCGTGGCATTCCTAGCTTCTGACGAAGCTTCCTTTGTGACTGGAGCGAACATCGATGTGGATGGTGGTCAGGGGGCTCTTGGTTCGGCGGATCGCGCAACCGCCTAGAAAAGCGAAGAGCAAGTCAGGGTTTGGGGTGGCTAGCCATGTGCAGCGCACTGGTGGCATCTGAGCGCTCCAAGCCTGGCAGAAGAGGGAGGAAGTCAAAGGAGGTGGGAGCGGGAACGAGAAGAAGCCTGATCGAGCTTCGTTACCTAATGTATGGTGCTGTAAGTAGGTCAAGGGAGGGAAGCACACAATGAGAAAACGGAGAGCAGGGAGATACTGGTCAACCATTGTCGCAGTGATTGTGTTGTGCATGGTGTTGAGTGCTGTTGGCTTTGCGAGCGACAAAGTGATCAGCGTTGGCATTGGCGCAAACATCAAGCAGCTGAACCCCGCATTCGTCAGTGACTGGCGAGATCAAATCATCTTGTACAATGTGAATGAAACCCTAGTGACATTCGAAGAAGGGACTCTTAAACTCATCCCGTCTCTTGCTACAGCGTGGGAGATCGCGCCGGATGGCCTTACGTACACATTCTGGCTGCGTGATGATGTGCTGTGGCATAAGGGGTATGGGCAATTTACCGCGCAGGATGTAAAAGATACGATCGAATACCATCTGGATCCTGAGACAGGGTCATTCTATGCGCTATACCTGGAAGGGATTGAGAGCGTTGAAGTCGTCAATGACTTCGAGGTTGTGTTCCATCTTTCACAGCCAATGCCTGATCTTCTAACTGCGGTTTTGCCATGGCGACCGGGTTTCATCATTAAGCCAGATGTCATCAAGGAGTACGGTGACAACTACAGCGAGCACATTGTTGGCACGGGACCGTTCGAATTCGTGGAGTGGGTCCGAGATGATCACTTCACGCTTCAGGCTTTCGCGGACTACCGTGAAGCAGGGGTGCCCAAAATCGACAAGCTAATCCTCAAGCCTATTCTTGATGACAATACACGGCTGTTGGCCCTGCAAAACGGAGACATTGACTGGATGTTCTTTTATGATCCGTTCCTGTATCAGATAGCAGCTGGTAATCCCACAATCGTGGCTCAGACGTGGGATAACCCAAGCTTCTGGAGCATCACAATAAGGTGCGATGAAGGGCATCCGACAAGTGACGTTAGAGTCAGACAAGCGATTGCGTACGCGCTAGATGCAGATGCCATTACGCGAGCCCACGGTGGGACACAGAACTCCGCGGAACCCTATGGTTCACTCATCCCCCCGATCTGGTGGGAAATCGCAGATCCATTCATTGACCGTATGGAAGGACTAACTGATTACTCTCGTGACGTCAACAAGGCGAAAGCACTGCTGGCGGAAGCGGGGTATGCAGACGGTCTGAAGCTCAACTACCTCATGCCGAATGACTGGGGCGGTTTCACCACGACAGCCGACCTGATCATTGAGCAGCTCGCAGAGGTTGGTATCACGATCTCTGCGCAAAGCGGCGGCTGGGGGATGGTCGGTGAGGCTTACAAGACCGGGTCCGATGACTGGGATCTGGGTGCCAATGGGCCCGATCGCTTGTCACCTCAGATGCTGTTCGCAAGCATGTACGGTAAATCACCAAAGAACTACTCTCGCTATCAGAGCGACGAATACGATGCGCTGTACGAACTTGCTGCGGTTACGACAGATCCGGAAGAACGCTGGGGGATCTATCATGAGATGGACAAACTCCTCAGCCAGGATATGCCCAATTTCACGTATTTCTGGGGTAAGTGGCACTTCGCTTGGAATCCGCGCATCACGAATTACTTGCCGGGCTATCAGCGCTTCAACGCGAAGTACGTGGACGTGTTATCCGACTAGGGCACTAGTGGCGGACATTGGCTAGTGAGGCTGGTTCCATAATTGCCTTCTATGTCCGAAGAGCAAGTGCAACAAGGGCTATGACGTTGACATAGCTCGGGACTAGATTGGGAACGCCTCTCCCCTGGCTTCCTCTCCGAGATAGTTGATCGGAAGTTGAGAGGCAAGCCAGGGGAGTCTTCTAGGAGCGGCCCGAATAAGTGTGGGAGGGTTCGTCAGCATCAGCGGGAAGTTGAAGTCCCAAGTATCCGTATGGATACCTGAAGGGCGCCGCATGAGCATTGTGGAGGATGTATGTATCTGAGTTTCATAGCTCGACGTCTACTGCAAACGATCCCGACACTATTAGGGATTATTACGGCGCTATTCTTGGTGCTCTACTTGGCGCCAGGGGATCCTATCATGTTTCTGCTCGGTACATACTACACTGATGACGCCTATGAGGCACTTGCATCGAAGTATGGCTTAGACCGACCGCTTCCGATTCAGTATTTCGACTACATCTATCGCGTTGTCCAAGGGGATTTCGGCATGTCGATGAGATCTTCAATTCCGGCCTTCCCGAATGCGATTCGATACCTGCGTTCAAGTCTCGAATTGGCATTGGCTGCGCTAATCTTCATCGCGATTGCGGGCACGATATTGGGGGCAGTCAGCGCCCTTGCACCAGGTGGGCGCCTTGATAGAGTGATCATGTTTATCTCCTTGGGGGTCTACTCGGTTCCGGTATTTGTTGCTGGAAGCATACTCCTCTATACACTTGCGTTCCGCGCGCAGCTGTTCCCCATTGGAGGGCGCGGTGAGCCGTCTCAGCCGTTGGATATCCTGTGGCACTTGGTGCTGCCCACAATCACACTTGGAATACGGCAGACAGCGCTTGTTGCCAGGATTTTGCGTAGCAAGCTCATCGACATTCTTAGCAACCGCCCGTACATCGTTACGGCACGTGCGAAAGGTCTAGGAGAGATGAAAGTTGTAGTTAAGCATGCATTCCGCAACGCAATGATTCCAGTAGTCACAGTTTTGGCGTTGAATCTAGGCGCGCTGATAGGGAATGCTGCAATTACGGAGGTCGTTTTCAATCGTGTCGGTCTAGGTAGCCTCCTGTTGCAGTCAGTCCATGCACGAGACTATCCACAAGTGCAAGCTGCGGCGTTCCTCTTCTGTATGGTAGTCATCATCGCAAACCTGTTGGCCGATGTCGCGTACGGTCTTCTGGATCCGCGAATTCGATATGAGTAGCACGCCGATGTGAGAAAAGCATTGCAGGAGGTTCGCAGCTCAGCGAGGAAGCGAGTGATGAGAAGCAGATAGATCGTGTACCTAGGCCCCGGAGGTTTGCTGAGGGGAAGTTGTAGCTGGGAACGAGGTGGTCGGACTTGCAGCATCGAGGGCGAGTACCGAGGGAAGCTTAATCGTGAGCAGTGCCGAATAGCGGCAGGTCCGGAGAGGAGAGGTAGCCAGGTGTGAGCACAAGACCGAAGGTAGCGGTGTTGGGGACGGGGAGTGTTGGACTGTCACTCGCGAGCTGGTTGACGATGGAGGGTCATGACGTAAGTCTAGTCGAGTTGGACTCCTTTGCCGAGAGCATTATCCCTATCCAGGACAACGGTGGGATTGACGTTATTGGCGCCTATGGAGAGGGGAAGGCGGCACTAGCCTGCATTACGACGGACATCCAACAAGGTATCGAAGCTAGGGACATCCTCATCTTCTGTGTCCCGGCCTATGGACATGAAGCATTTATGCGAGCTTGCATCCCGTATCTAGAGGACGGGCAACTTCTGCTCTTCATCGGGTACTTCGGAGCTCTACGGATGGCGGAAGTGCTCAAGGATGCTGGCTCACCCAGGGATGTGGTCATCGGAGAACTCCTGAATTGCGTCTTCGTTTGTACGAAGACCGGGCCGTGCTCTGTGCATATCAAGAAGCGAAAGATGGGATTGCCATTTGCCACGATTCCATCTGATGCTGATGTGGAATCCGTAAGAATGGCTCTGCGCTTGTTCCCAGACTGGAAGCGATCGCAGAGCTGCCTTGAAACAAGTATAAACAATACAAGCCCACTCATACACACAACGGGTAGTATCTGTAATGCCGGTTGGATTGAGTCTACGCGTGGGGGATTCCAGTTTGTCAATCAGGGGGTCAGCCCTGCCGTGGTGAAGGTGAGGACTGCACTCGATGTGGAGAAGCAGGAACTTGCGAAGAGACTGGGCTTCGAGCCAATAGCATATGACACGCTAATGCAGGCATTCTATGCGCACGAGGAGAAGGCACCTAGTGCTGTTGCTGGAGGCAAGCAAGCTGCGAAAAATGATGCGCCACAGAGCCTACAGCATCGATACATACTAGAGGACGTGAAATACGGCCTTGTGCCAATGTCAAATATCGCGAAGGTACTTAAGGTAGAAACGCCGACCATAGACGCAGTCATAACATTGGCATCCAAGATGTTGGAGGAGTCATTCTTTGATACCGGCCCGAGCGCTGTGTCATTGGGATTTTCCGGATCGACGCCGCCGTGATTGGAGATGCCTGACAGAGAAGAGAGCCATTATGTTGCTTGAAGCAGGTATGGACGTACACGTAGCAGAGGGCAGAGCAGGGCGAAAGGAGAAGAGATGAGTGTGTGGGAGAACAGCATAGCTGTCCCGTTTGACGGTCGGACATCCAAGCCGCGGACGCAGGGGTACACGATGGTTCTGGATTCAGGACTGGGATTGGCTTCTGCAAATGACATGGTGTCTACGGCTGGGGACTATATCGACAATGTGCAGTTCACATTTGGAAGCTCAGTCTTGTATCCGGATGGGGTATTGGAGGAGAAGATTGAGCTCTTCCGCAGCGCGAACATCGGACTGACACCAGGGGGTGGCCTACTGCAGGTTGCCATCTGGCAGGGCAAACAGAAGGAGTTTCTCAAGCGGGCAAAGATTCTTGGTTTCAGTACTGTTGAGCTGTTCGACTCGATGCTGAACCTGGACGCAGCGGCTCGCGAGCGTGTTGTTAAGAGCGCGCTCGACGAGGGGTTTGAGGTGATTACTGAGGTCCTGCGAAGCCCGACTGGGAATGATGAGATGCACAAGACGATCGCTCTTGATCTGAAGGCAGGTGCGGCAATGGTCATTGTGCCGTTCGTCGAAGGAGAAGTGGAAGATATGCTAGCGGGCAATGCGGGTGTGCAAGACCTCCTTTGGGAGCCTCCGGCGACGGAGTCGGAACGGCATCTTGCCGATGTGCTAGTCCGATGTGGGGGGAACGCAAACGTCATTCTGCGGGATCCCAGTGCGATCATCTCACTCGAAACGCTTCGAGTTGGGCTGAAAGGGCGGACGATGGCGGAGGCGCATCGGGAGAGGCCTGTGTGGGACTGAAGACGGTGTCTCGCGGCCATGAGTAAGACAAGAAGCGGTATGGCAGGGTGTCCTTGCGCTGCTAGGGCATGAATGAAGGAGAGAGAAGAAGTACAGGAATTGCTTCACGTAGAGACAGAGTGCGATTGCAGACTGAACGAGTTGAAGAAGCACAGTCGAGAGCGAAATGGAGAGCTTGAGCTGGGAGTACCGATGCAGCTCGAACTGCTGAGAGAATGAGTAGCAGGAGGTGATGGTTGCAGATCACATAGGCGAGTTTGGGTGAAACCCAATGGAGAAGATGGCCCATAACGACAACATAAACATCAAGGATATGCAAGGGGGACCAATGCTAGACAAATGGAATGGCGTAGCGATCAAACCAGGAACGAAGACGAAATACACACTACCAGTGGGATCCACTCCTTTGGGAGAAGTGGAACTCCCGGTTTGGTTCATTCGGAGTGAGAAGCCAGGTCCGGTCTTCTCCGTGACCGCAGGTGTGCATGGCTGTGAGTATCCTGGAATACTTGCTGCGATCGACCTGTTCAACAAGCTTGAGCCCACGGACCTTCTGTGCGGAACGCTGGTGATTGTGCCAACTACCAATCCGCTGGCATTCGATCAGAAATCACCGTTTGTCAATCCAGTTGACGCGGTGAATCTGAATAGGGTCTTCCCAGGGGATCCGAAAGGTTCCATGACGCCGCGCTTGGCACATGCGCTCTTTGACAAGGTCCTGAGTGTGTCCGACTACGTTGTCGATCTGCACGCAGGTGACTTGTTCGAACGTTTGATCACGCACACGAAGTATCTGATTTCGGGTAACGATGCGGTAGATCAGAAGTCAGAGGCATTGGCGAAGTTGGTCACTGACTGCTACTACGAGCCTAGGGCAGCCGGAGAGGGAGACAGCCTTTTCACGGAAGTGGCAAAAGCTGGCGTTCCGGCAATCATCGTCGAAGCGGGTTCTGAGGGTTTCCTATACATAGATCGCTCCGACTATAACATTCACTATAATGGTGTATTGAATTGTCTGAGGTGGAGCGGAATGCTTCAAGGTGATGTTGTGGTGGCCGATAGGTACGAGCGGGTCATCGAACAACGTGCCATCCGGGCCAACGAGGGCGGGTTCTTGGTAGTCAAGGACGAGGTCGGAACGTCCTTCAAGGCAGATGCGAAGCTTGGTCAGATCATCGATTTCAGCGGTCAAGTCAAGGAAACCATTACGGCGCCATTTAAGGATCAGGGCGTCATCATGATGAGAAACAGCCGAGGAGTTGTGTGTACAGGAGAAGTAGCATTCATCCTCTGGCGGACAAGCACTGAGGAGGGTGTATCGGTGCCCGCGCTGTAGCGCGAGTGGTGCGGCGCCTGTGGAACGAACAGGTACATGGGTTAAGTGGCCCTGGATCGCCCCAAGAGCTAGGCGATCCAGAGGCTGTGCGAGGAGGCACACGCGAGCAAACGGAAGGCACTGAAAGGGGTGGGGGGGTGTGCCGTCCGGAAAGGAGGTTGCGCTCGGAGGGGACAAAGCTGCTTTGCGGAATAGGAAGCAAACCAATGGAGACGAAGAGAGGAAGACGGTCCAATATGGGTGTGAGCATGTCTCGACGGGTGTGAAGGAGTAACGTGAAAGGAAACACAGATCTCAAGATAGGGTGCACGTTGCTACTTATCATTGTGTTGATAACGCTACTGGCCCCGCATATATCACCATATGATCCCTTGAAATCGGACACTACATCGCCATTTGAATTTCCTTCCAAACAGCATTGGTTTGGGACAGATCGAATGGGCCGAGACGTATTCTCTCGGATGCTGTGGGGGGGGAGAATCTCCTTGGTCGTGGGAGGAGTGTCCGTGTTGCTCTCAGGCTTCTTCGGAACGGGACTTGGCATGCTTGCCGCATACAGCGGTGGGTGGGTTGAAAGCATCATCATGCGGATCATAGACATGATGCTTGCATTCCCGCTCTACCTCTTGGGTGTTTTGATTGTAGCAGTCATGGGACAAGGCCTTCTGAACGTAATCTTGGCTGTTGCCATCTCGACGCTACCTGGTTTCAGCAGGCTCGCATACAGCGAAACACTATCCTGCATCAACACGGATTACGTGGAATCGGCGGAAGCACTCGGGGTTGGGAGGTTCAGGATTCTATGGAGGCACATAACGATCAACGTCATGCCAGCGATCCTGGTTTACGGTACTTTCAGGGTCGCCAGCGCGATCCAGTTGTCAGCGGGGCTAAGCTACCTGGGACTGGGCGTGCCCCCTCCAAGCATCAGTTGGGGGCTGATGGCGAGGCAAGGAGCGACCTACATACGCATCAACCCTATGATGACGCTTGTCTCGTCTGTCGCATTAGTGCTCACCATAGTTAGCATAAACTTCATAGGTGAGGGCGTCTCAATCATCGCAGATCCAAGGCGCTCAGTACGTATCGATATGTCATGAGATTGAGAAGCGCATAGGCGGTGGGGTCAGTGTGAGAGATGGAGAACATCGTGACTAGGGGGATGCTGACACGCTGCAAGAAAGGGGAGGGCGAGTGGGCAATGCGGTCCGGACAAATCCGAAGAGGATCCGCAGAGACTGAGACTGCAGTGGAGGATCGAGGAAGGGAGCATGGAGGGTTATGCAACTCAAGGGCAAGACTGCAATCGTAGTGGGAGGAGCGTCGGGTTCAGGCCGGGCGGCTGCGCAAGTTTTTGCCAGTGCTGGTGCCAAGGTTGTCATCGCGGACATCAATGAGACGATGGGAGCAAGCAGTATTGCAGAGGTTACGAAGGGCGGGAACGAGGGCTTGTTCGTTGTCTGTGACATACGGTGCTCAGACCAGTGCGCGAATGTGATTCAAACTGCCAAGCGTGAGTACGGGGGCATTGACGTGTTGTTCAATAGCGCAGGGCTTGCATGCGCTGCACGAACGGTTATCAACGCGTCGGAAGAAGAATGGGATCGCACGATCGACATTAACGTGAAAGGCACATTTCTCATGTGCAAACATGCTGTTCCAGCAATGATTGAATCTGGAGGTGGCTCCATTGTGAACACAGCGTCTGTATGGGGTCTTGTCGCTGGAATGGATGTGGCTCCGTACTGCGCGGCAAAGGGGGCTGTTGTACTCCTCACAAAGGCCATGGCGTTGGATCATGCCAAAGACAACATCCGGGTCAACTGCATATGTCCCGGGAGCGTCGATACTCCAATGCTAAGAGGTGAGATGGAAGCGCTTGGAGGAGTTGAGAAGGCCATGGTCGCGTACAAGAGGAAGCATCCAATGGGGCGCATTGCCCAGCCGGAGGAGATCGCCAAGGCTGCGCTTTTCCTTGCGTCAGATGAGGCCTCGTTTATTACTGGTGTAGCACTGCCAGTGGATGGGGGGAGGATGGCGGGGGAAGTGGTTGTCATCTAGGTTGAGCTCGAGTTTGTCTATTCGGTGAGAACTGAGATTGGAAGAGGAGTTGGGATGCACATCGAGCGGATGATCAATGCGATTGATACGCATACCGCAGGTGAACCTACTCGTACGATCATTGGCGGAATTCCACACATTCCTGGCGAGTCCATGAGCGAGAAAATGCAGTATTTTCAGAAACGATATGATGATATCAGATGCGCACTGATGTATGAGCCGCGAGGGCATGAGGTCATGTCGGGTGTGGTCATCACATCGCCTTGCTGTCAAGACGCAGATGTTGGAGCCATTTTCATCGAGGTTGGCGGGTACTTGCCAATGTGCGGCCATGACACCATTGGGTGCTGCACGGCGTTGATCAACGCCGGAATGGTGGCAGTTACGGAGCCTGTAACGACGATCAGATTGGATACTCCCGCCGGTCTAGTGATCGCGAATGCGGTGGTTGAAGGACAGATTGTCAAAGAGGTTACCTTTCAGAACGTTCCTGCGTTCCTTTACAAAGCGGATTTGGAGGTGTATGTCTCCGGATACGGCAATGTAATCCTTGACGTTGCATACGGGGGCAACTTCTATGCTCTACTGGAGGTAGACCAAGTTGGCGTTCAGCTCAAACCAACACAAGCGGCCGAATTGGTGAAAGCCGCCCATGCAGTTCGGTCTGCAGTCAATGAGCAATTACGAGTTCAGCACCCAGAGAAGGACTTCATTCAGGGAGTGACACATGTGGAGTTCTACGGACCTCCTACGGTTCCTGAAGCGGACGCCAAGAATGCTGTCGTCATTCTTCCTGGGTCGATTGATCGATCGCCATGTGGTACGGGAACATCGGCGAAGCTTGCGATGCTTCACGCAAAAGGGGAACTAGAGAAGGGGCAGGAGTACGTGCATGAGAGTATCATCGGAACAATCTTTCGAGCTGAGATCGTCGATACGGCCTGTGTGGGTGAGTACCCCGCGATCATCCCCCAGATAACGGGACAGGCGTACGTGACAGGCATGCACCAGTTTGTCATTGATCCAGCTGATCCACTCAGAAGGGGATTCCTTCTAAGTTTGGAGAGCGATGCCAGTGAAGGGGGGGATAGGCCATGAGAGTGCAAAATCATCCCATTCTTGGGGTATTGCATGAAGTGCGCGAGGTGGCTCTCGTGGTAGATGGGGTGAGGATTGCAGCGCGTGAGGGGGAAACGATTGCAGCTGCACTGGCTGCTGCAGGCATACGGATTCATCGCTACACGCCGAAGCAATCCACGCCACGGGGGGTCTTCTGTGCGATTGGCCAATGCACAGATTGCGCGATGACGGTCAACGGAAGGCCGAACGTTCGCACCTGCATGACCCGAGCCGCCAACGAGATGATCATCGAAACGCCGAATCAATCCCAAGGGAGGCTCGATTGACTGCCGTGGATGTAGGGATCATCGGTGCGGGTCCTGCGGGCATTGCAGCTGGCATTGAGGCCGCCACAGCTGGATGCAGCGTGGCGTTGTTCGATGGCCACCTAGAACCGGGGGGGCAACTCATCAAACAGATCCACAGGTTCTTCGGGTCGCGTGAGCACCGGGCAGGAGTAAGGGGCATCCGAATTGCACATGAGCTATGGACTGAAGCACAGTCACTTGGTGTCCAATCGTTTTTGGGATGGGAGGTTTTCGGCGTTCAATCCAGCCCAAGCGGGTTCAGACTCCACGCACGGTTGACGGATGACATGTCGGTGGATGATCAACCCATCTCAAAAACTGTGACTGCCAGGACTCTGATTCTGGCAACTGGGGCGGAAGAAAAGGCGATCAACTTCGAGGGATGGACGCTGCCTGGCGTAATGGGCGCAGGTGCGGCTCAGACAATGGCTAACGTCTGGAGAGTCCGACCTGGGGAAAGCGTGTTAATGATAGGGGCGGGAAACGTAGGGTTGATCGTCTCATATCATCTTTTGCAGGCAGGTATCGATGTGGCTGCTGTTCTTGAGGCAGCTCCTACTATTGGCGGCTACGGCGTCCATGCCGCGAAAATCAGCCGCGCAGGCATCCCTATTCTGACAAGTCATTCGATTATTAAGGCACTCGGGACTGAGCATGTGACGGGGGCCCTAATCGCTCAAGTAGACCCATCGTGGAATCCAATCTCCGGCACGGAAAGGAAGATCGATGTCGACTCAATATGCATTGCCGGAGGACTCCGATCCAACACAAGGCTGGCCAAACTGGCGGGTTGTCAGCTTGCGTTCTGCAGAGAGCTCGGAGGATGGCTGCCGATCCACAATGCTCAACTTGAGACGACAGTGAAGGGGATATATGTCGCTGGGGATGCAGCAGGAATCGAAGAAGCGAGTACAGCAATCGAGGAGGGGCGGATTGCGGGACTTGTTGCAGCTCGCTCGCTTGGAAGGGATGACAAAGCGTCGAGCGACAGATTGGATGGGATGAAGGAGAGGCTAAGTAGTCTCAGAGGCGGGCCCTTCTGTGAAGGAATCCGAGTCGCTAAGAGACGTATCTTTGATCTAGGAGAGGAACCATGTCCGACGGCATAGCCCACGATGGGGTTTTAAGCTGGCAGGAGTTGGAGCATTCGCCTGGCTATCCAAGCAGGTCTCGAATGCTGAAAGGCCCTGTCGCGGTGATCGAATGCGTGCAAGAAATACCCTGCAATCCGTGTGAAGCAGCTTGCCCATTTCAAGCTATCACGGTTGGCGAGAAGATCACGAATGTGCCAAGGCTAAATGAGGCAAAGTGCGTGGGATGTGGCCAGTGTCTAACGCGCTGTCCAGGTCTTGCCATTTTCCTGGTGGACATGTCCTCACAGGATGGTTCTGCCTCTCTCGCATTCCCGTATGAATATCTGCCGCTGCCGTCGGTGGGTGAGGACGTCGATGCCGTCGATCGCTCAGGCTGTTACGCATGTCGGGGCAAGGTATTGAGTGTACAGGATCCTGCGCGAAACGAGGGAACGGCAGTAATCAAGATCGAGATTCCAGAAGCCTACGTCCACCATGTGCGTGGGATTGCCAGATCTGGAGGACCAGATGAATGATGACGTGATCGTATGTCGATGCGAAGAGGTCACAGCGGGTGAAGTGCGGAGCGCCATTCGAGATGGGGCTGTTGACATAGCTGGTGTGAAGAGAAGGACCAGGGCTGGGATGGGGCTATGCCAGGGCAGAACGTGCGAGGCAATCATCGCACGGATCATCTCAAACGAGCTAAGCGTGCCTTTGGAGCATGTTTTGCTCGATTCAGTTCGCACTCCGATTGTGCCTTTGCTGTTCTCGGCACTTGCAGGTGGGGCAGATGAGTAAGATCAGTGATGTGCTCGTCGTAGGCGGTGGGGTCATCGGCGCCTCTGTCTTCTACTACTTGGCCAAAGAAGGAATCAAGGTGCGACTTCTTGAGAGAGGCGACATCTGCTCAGGAACTTCAGGAGCATGTGATGGGAACGTCCTGTGTACGGACAAGGAGCCAGGATACGATAGTCGGCTTACTCTGCGCAGTCAGGAACTGCTCGAGGATCTCGTGGAGGAGCTCGATTGCGATCTCGACTACCACCAACGTGGTAGTGTACTCGTTGTCGAAGACGAACGGCAGGACAAACTAGCCAGAGAATGGACGCAACGGCAACAAGATGCAGGTTTGCCGATGCGGTACATAGAAGGTCAGGATATCTTCGAGTCTGAGCCTCTGCTCGCGCGGGATGTGGTAGGCCTTGTAGAGTGTGCTTCAGACAGCTCACTGAATCCAATGGCACTAACCTACGGGCTTGTGAAG
>CAZORQ010000006.1:0-80193 GCA_964582285.1 uncultured Thermotogae bacterium | reverse complement strand
AGACGCGAGTTATGGGTGCCGGAAGAGCCGGGCACACAGAACTCGCCCTCGCCGACCTCCGGTCGGCGAGCAGCCTACCAAAACACGCGGAACGTGAACGACAGCGACCAGCCGGTTCCGTTGAGCGGATACTCCCCCGCAAAAACGACGCCGAACTGATCCATTAGTCTCAGATCGAACGATCCGGCAATCAGGCCGACCCCGAACAGGCTACTCGGCGGCGGCGGGTTCCCACCGAAGTACGCGGCGATCTCGAATGATCCCTCGTCCTCACAGCACGAGCGGAGCGGTCCGGATAATCTGAATACTTCCCAGTAGTCGGCTTTCCCAGTAACGGTACTGTTCTTTGCTGGGTCGAGCGACTCAGCGTACGTGAACGTCACGCCGTTGCTGAACGTACACTCTCCCACGAGGCCATACAGCAGCATTGTGCTTACTTCAATCGGGACTCCGGAGACGGAGATCTCCCCGAGGAGTTCAAGATCAACACAGATCTCCCAATCGGGGACGAACCGGAGTGTGGGAGAGAAAGTCTTCTCCTCTGCCGTGAACGATATGGCTGTGTCCAGGATCGTCTCAATGCCCAAGACATCGCCGAACGGAGCGAAGTTTGTCATCGAGGCGGACAGCGACTTGAATCCGGCATCGCTCGCCTGAATGCATGCCTGAAGGTTGGCGCCACAGACATCCCACAGCCAACTTGCGCAAAGACTGCCTTCCCAGAAGCAGAGCGGGCAGATTCCTGTCTTGAATGTCCCCTGAAACGAGATCCCCTGAGCTGTCCCCGAGAGCGTCAGGAGATTGTACGACGAGGTCTGAGGGAGCGTGACGTAGAGAACATCCGAGACGGCAAGGTCGAGCAGATTGAAAGCTGTCCCGGACTGCCAGGAGACGAACGTCAGGGTGGAAGGATTGAAGGCGAGTGATGAGTTAAGGGTGAGCTGTCCCAACGCGCCGGAGGTATAGAAGGTCAACGTATCGAATTGCGAGTCAGTGAACTTCGCATCCATCGTCGTTAGCCAATCCCCGATCTTGAGAAACGCATTGAGGGAGATGCTCTTCACGGTGAGGGATTGTGTCTGCGTCACCAGGATCTCGGTCTCGAAGAACCCACCGAGCACGGGTTCCGCATTTTGTGCTATCGCAAGATGGCACAGAATGCAGATGACGCACGACACAACGGCCATCGCGAAACATGTCTTGTGGCTCATGAGGTTCTGAGGAGATTGTCGTCTGCTGACCTGAAGCGAAAGATGACCTCGCGCTGGATGTGACGAGACGTTGGTCTGTGATGTGCGTCACAGTGAAATGGCTGCTGGAGGGATGTGCTTTCCCTACGGGACGAACAGAACCGGTCCGTCTATTCGGGCAAACACCGATGCGAACCCGAAACAGCCGGATCGCGAATACACGAGCCACAGGCCGCGCGGATCCGTAAGCTGGACGTGAGACGCAAGAATGTCCTGATCCACGTGCTCGGTCATTGCCCGAAGCGCAGCAGCGCGCTCTTCTGGGACGGAACGAATGACCTCAGTGAGCAGTGTGATGCGTGTTGACAGCTCCCGCGGTGTAAGAGCCCAATCCGGGCGGGATCGGGGGACCGGCACTCCGGCCGGTCCGTCGCCGTAGTGCATCAAGGCATACGCTGACCATCCATCGCGGAATGCCGTGCGAGCAGCCTGATCACTTGACGACCGAGCTGCGACGAGAAGCGTCGTCAGTCGTCCCGCCTCTGCGGATGTCTGGGGAATCCTACCGCGCTCGATGGCCGCCTGAGACAGCATCCTGAGAAGCTCCTCGGCCTTGTCCCGTCTTTGTGGGAGCATCTGCATGCTGGAATCGAGAGCTGTGGAGACGACGGAAACGTCTGCCCAGCCGACAGCGTCAGAGATGACATCATCGTACAAGCTGGCCAGAGGGAGCGGCGAGTCGCTGGGCCAGTGCAATACGAGCTGATCAAACACGGCGACAGCCAGTTGCTGCGCGAGCAGTCTCGTTCGGCGGCCAAGCATCTTGGAGTCCGAGACTCGGAGAAGGCCGAGGAGAAGCGAGGCTTGGTCATAGACTGTGCTTCGCGGATCGCTCACGCCAAAGGACAGGGTGTCCCCTGTCAACGGTGCACGCAGGCCATGGGGAAGATAGGTGATGTCGGTCCTCGAAGAGAGAATCATCTGAGAAAGCCACTCCACTTGATTGTCTACCGTGTATTCGACCAGGTCTCGCAAGTACGACAAGAGCGGCGAGATCTCTCCCTGGCAGGCATCGACGAACTGCACTTCCTCGACGAGAGTCCATCCGAGCGCCGCCGGCGTGACCAGGTCGGACTTCTCGATGAAACCGGACGCTCCTGCAAGAACAGGCAGTCCTCCCTCATACGGGAGGAAGATCGGCATGATGTGCTCCGGGGCATGCGGCAAGCCTGCCTGGATGGCGTAGATGTCGAGGAGGTTCGACAACGCATCACGTCGAACGGTGGAGATTGACACGAATGGAGCATACTGGAGCGGAACACCGAGGGCCGAGCTGCCAAGGAGAGAGCCCAGATTCGCAGCGGCCATCTCACGTGCCGTCTTGGCACGGTCCCACGCATCTGTTTCTCTGCAAGCGAGATCAGCGAGAAGCGAAGCCAGACGCATGGCCGAATCGGTCTCGTACCATACTGACGAGTTCGAGATGAGAGCGTGACGTTCTCTATCCGGATCCTGAACGTACGTTGTGGCGCACGCTTCTCTTGAGGGCTGCGGATTGCCGGAGAGGTCCGAGAAGGAAAGCACAGCGCAGTTCAAGAGATCATCGCCGAACCTGCTGTCCTCTCTCGCGCGTACTAGCAGTTGCCAAGTTCGAGTCTCGGAGGAGTAGAGATCATCGAACGGCCAAGAGATAACGTCGCCTGCGATCTCTCCGGGTGGGTCGCTTGAGATTGCGGTGACTGTCTCAGGGAGGGTATCCGCAAGGAGCAGGTCGACAAACTGCTCGTCGGTTGAGTTCTGTACCGTGATCGTGTAGCGGATGATGTCCCCCGCCTTTGCCCATCCGATTCCGCCGACGAGATCGGCAGGACGGAAGCAAACCCTCCGATCGAAGACCGGGGCAAACCGCCCGCTGTCCGCCTGTCTCGATCGTACCTGCATCCCGGCGGCATCGAGCATGCGATCGGCATGTCGGCGCAGCCGTTCCTGAGCGATGAAGGCTTCATGTGGGGGAAGGAGGCCGGAAACTCGGTCCATGGCATCGATCGCCATGCCGAGGTCAAACGGCGTAGCACACCACTCGATTTGCCCCGGATGGCTCCGATAGACAAGCATTTCGGGATCCCAGAACCGCGCATCAATCGAGTGGAATGCTTCGGTCACAGCTGCTGTCTCCAGACCAAGATACCGATGTGCGGCCAGCAACACGCGGAGCGCTCCCAGCTGCCCCGAGAGTGTCTCATTCTGGCACGAGCTGGCGCCTGCTCCCGAACCAAGATCGATCGTTTCCTCGTACGTCCCAACGCCCAGCCACGCGTTGGTGCGAATGAACGAGGTAATGGTCTGCAGAAGATCCACGGCTTTCGTGCCCACGTCCGAGCTGCTGCCGAATTGGTCGATGATGGATTCAAGAGCGGCGGCGATCACTCCAAGATTCTCCGTTGAGACCGTCGTTCCAAGATGCCACACGCCATCGATGGGTTGGGTTGTATCGATGAGAATTCGAGTGTCTAGACCAACGTGCGCGACCTCAAGCGTGGACAAGACCGAGGCCAGAAGATCCTCCACGATCTCCAGGGTCTCGCGGCGTTCCTCATCGATCAGCTCTGTGCTTCGCGAATCGGCGAAGAGGGCGTGTGCCTCGCCCAGGCCCCAAACCAGCGCGGCCTGATCGAACAAGAGGGACGTTGGGTCGGTCACGATCAGACGCTGCGCCGTCGTCTCCCAGCGCGCGGCGTGCGGGACGTAGTCGACTCCAGCAGGTCCGGCGTTACGGAGGCTCTCCAGCGCATTCAGCTTGGCGAGGATCGAAGCGGCGAGGATCCTGGCCTCCGCGTTGCGTTCTATCGTCGGCGCGTGCTCATCAAGGATCTGGCGAATCTCTTGTGCCTCGCGAAGAAGCGTCATGCCGATGGCCGATGTGACGATCGCTGTATCGAATGTGGACGGATCCCACTCAAGCGAGCTTGCCTCCTTGATGCGCGGGCCTCCCGAGGCATAGGGCAGCGCGATCGGATCGACCCGAAGCGTCCCAAGATCCTCTGCTACCAGCCCGAACGGCGTGCTTTCGCCAAGCGGAATCCCGAGATCTGAGTGGAAGACGACAGCGGCCAGATTCGCGTCAGCGTAGTCCTCCCAGCCCGGTAGCCGGTTCTGGATCACGTATGCGGCGTACATCGAAATGTCCGTCTGGTACCAGGGCTCATGCGGTGATACCCACCATCCGGAGCATGCGGCTTCCGAGTCCGGCTCATCGAGACAAAGGCGTTGCTGGAGAACCGGGGCCAGGCGGTCTGCGTCTTCCGCGATAGCAAGCGGCAAGATCGCATGCTTCCCACCGCCGATGGTTATGTCTGCGCCGGTCGAGAGGACGTTCGAGAGCTGCAGAGCCGCCTCATCGACGATCGAGCGAACGAATCCGCCTAGGCGATCGGCAATCAGAGCCTGCTGTTCCGGCGCCACGAAGAATAGCTCACGAAGCGCTCCGACGGCCAGTCCAACCTCAAATGGCGTGTAGCAATACGCTCTCGCATCGCCGAAACGCGAACTGGCGTAGAGCCCAAGACCGGGTTCCGATTCCCACAATTGCTCGTCCAGCGCGGCGAAGGCGGCCTTCGCGCTCTCGATGTGCTCAGTTGCTCCTGTCGCCGCATAGGCAGCCAGTAGGCCGCGAATGCCGCCGAACTGGGCTCCCAGCTCAACGAAGTCCGGCGTACGGTCTTCGCTTGACGCGAACAGCTGATCATCCGACTGTCGGAGCGCAAGCTGTTCGATGGCCCTGTGAAGCAGCGGCTCGAGGCGAGCCATCTCCGATGGAACCGTCTGTCGCACAGTATCGAGCGCCACGACCAGGAGCCCGAGATTCGCTGTCGATGAGGCGCTATCTGCTTCGGAGGATACGTCGATGATCTCTCCGGATGGCGCGACGTGTCGCGAGATGATTGCGCTGAGGACCTCACCGATCAATCGAGAGGATGTCTCATGCAGGAGATCTCGAAGCTCTGGCTCCTCTGCACGCCAAGCTGTCGTTGGTTCGTCGAGCGCCCCAATTAGAGAGGACAGTCCCCACAAGAGGGAGAGCTGGTCGAATAGGTGGCTTGCGGAATCTTCGATAACGAATCCCTTGGACCCTGCGCGATAGGCATGCGGAATGTACGGAGACGCTCCGTTCTCCATGACCGTCAACGATTCGTCCATCGCAATCAGCTTGTTTGCGATGATCTCAAGGATGACCCATCCCACGTATCGATCGATTGCTTGGTCACTCGCAAGCAGGGACTCCATGGCGAGAACCTGCTTGAGGAGGCCCATGCCGAGTGCGCTTCCGATGATCTGCTCATCGACGATGGTCCATGCACCTGCGGGTCCGAGTGGGTCTGCGAGCAGAGTCTCGTAGATCGGCTCTCCCGCGGCGAATTCGAGGAAAATCCACCGCTCATCGAGAGGACGCTGGTCAACGTCGATTCCCGCATGATCGGCAAGTGCATCCAATCGTTGGCGAAGGGCCATCTCTGCGGTCGTCCTGCGGTCAGTGGCCAACTGCCGAATTCGGGGAGCCTCGAGAAGCGGGAATCCGATCGACGACAGAAGATCTGTCTGAAGCAGATTATCTCGCGCGGCGGACGCACCCTCGTTTCGAGTTGTCTGCAGCCATGTGGGAAGGAGTGTCTCGGCGCGGAGAGCGGGCCCCCACAGGTCTTGGTTGAGCCCATCGAGTTCCGAGGCAGCGAACATCGCAATATCTGTCTGGAACCAGAGACGATCGGTCGTTGCGGCCCATCCCTCGCACACGGCATCTCCAAGAACCTCGGCTCTCTTGCGGAGAATCGGAACGGCGATCAAGCCGCCCGCACCTTCAAGGAACGCCGAGCGGGCGATCAGGGTCACATCACTCGCATCATCGGGATCGATGTCGTCAGGGGCGCCGGGGCTCTGATCCTCCGGGATCGGTTGGCCGGATGCATCCTCGCCGAATGCGTGCATCCTGTTCGTGTACGCGTTTCCGTCGAACAGTGGGCCAACGGCGAGCGCATCGAAGGCTAGTATCAGACGCTCGCCGGAGGCCAGCGCTGCATTGAGACGCCATGTCCATCCTGCAGCGCCAGGAAGCGGTTCGATCGACGACGAGCCACGTGGCCAGGCGGCGCGTGTGGAACCGGGGATGTACTCGAACTCGAACGGCAGGAGATCTTCTAGTCCAACACGATACGCGGTTGCGGCTCCGACATTGCGCACGGTCAGCTCGAACCGGATGACGTCGTCTTCCTCAACCATGCGGTCGGAGGTTGAGATTCCACCACGGTACACATCGATCACGCGCTTGGTCGTGACCAGTGCCGGAACCTCCTCGACGATGGTGACGGCCACACGATCCCGATCGTCCGGATCGTCATCCTCTGCCACGTCATCGGCGTTGTTCGCGGGAATGCTTTCGCCGGCCCCATCGACTCCCGTGGCATGCAGTTCGTTGATGTATGTACTGCCGGCCTGAACAGAGCCTGCAATCGCGGCCTCGAATGTGAGAACGATCGATTCGTTGTGGCCAAGGGTGGCGCTCGTGTCCCACAAGAGGGTCGGACCCGGGGCGCCGGAGGGGTCGTCGTCATACGCTCCCGTGCGGAACGGCCACTCGCCGGTGGTTGTACTCGAGACGTAGTCGAACGGAGCGGGCAGGAGGTCGCGTACATCGACGTCATAGGCTGTCCCCAAGCCGACGTTCGCAACTCGAAGTCTGTACAGAACGACATCCCCAGCCTCTACCGTGTTGATCGAACCGAGAAGTCGTCCGTTCCTGCGCACATTGAGGATCGCCTTGTCGGTCACAAGAGCCGGAACGCCGCCGGTCAGGCTGACATCACTCGAATCATCTGGATCGTCATCCTCAGGAACGGTGCCGCTCTGATCGGAGGGGATCTCCTCATCCGCCCCGTCCCTACCCACGGCGGTGACGGTGTTCGTGTACGTTGTCTGCGTGATCGGCCCGGATGCAGACGCATCAAAGCGCAGCACGAGCTGCTCGCCTGCCTCAAGCGCTGCATCCAGAGGCCAGGACAGGAGAGGTCCGGGGATGCCAAAAGGATCGGCGGTCGAGCTCCCCGATGGCCAGGTCGCATCGGAGTTCCCCGCGTAGAGGAACCCCAGAGGGAGTTCATCGAACAAGGCGACATGGTATGCCGGCCCATTGCCCACATTGGTGATGCTGACCTCGTAGGTGACAACATCGTTGATTTCGACAATCTCGCCTTCGATCGAGATGCCTTGCCTTCGGATGGACGCAACGGACTTGGTCGTGACGAGTGCTGGAGCTCCGACGCGGATCAAGGCGATGCCGGTGTCGTCGGCGTCGGGGTCTTCCTCGTCATCGTCTGATGTGTCTCCGACGTCGGCGTTCTCGTCTGGTATCTCCGTCCCTGCACCGTCTTCGCCGGTCGTCTCGGCAACGTTGACCAGGTCGAGCGCCGGCCGCGCAGCGGGCGTCACGATCGCTGCATAGGTTGCTGTCAACGTCTCTCCGCCAGCGATCGTTGCATTCATCGACGTGGTGAATGTCGTGGTGCCGTGGCTCAGGCCTAGGCTCCCGGATGCCGTAGGGCTCGTCACCACATAGCTTCCAGCGCCCGGCGCCGCACCGGTCTCGATGGCGAGCCCGGCGGGCAGCGTGTCGGCGAATTCGACATCATAGGCAGTCCCGAGACCGACATTCCGGATCGTCGTTCGATAGACGATGACGTCGCCGTACAGCACCGGATCGACGACGCCGACCGATGCACCGCCGCGAAGGATGTCCACGACCTGCTTGTCGATTGTCAGCGCCGGGACGACGGGGGTCACGACGGCAATGCCGGTGTCGTCGGCGTCCGGGTCTTCCGCGTCGGCGTCCGACGTGTCGCCAACGTCGGCATTCTCTTCCGGGATCGGTGTCCCGTCGCCATCGACGCCGGATGCTATGGCGACGTTCACCAGATCGATTCCTTGCTGGACGTCGCTCGTGACGAGGACAGTGTACTCCGCGACGAGTTGCTCCCCACCGGCGATGGTCGCGCCGACCGATGTGGTGAACGTCGAGGTGTTGTCGGTGAGTCCAAGACTCCCGGAGGCCGCGGGGCTCGTGACGGCATAGCTGCCCGGGCCGCCGGGCGCATCGGTCTCGGTGACGATCCCGGTCGGCAGCGTGTCGGTGAAGTTCACCGTGTAGGCGGTTCCTAGACCGACGTTGCGGATTGTGTACTGGTAGACGATGACGTCACCCGGCTCAACGGGTCCGGTGATGCTGCCGAGGCTCGCGCCTCGGCGCACGATGTCGGTGATGATCTTGTCGACCGACAGCGCTGGTTCGATGGTCGCGATGACCGCGATGCCGGTATCGTCGGCGTCGGGGTCATCCACGTCGTCATCAGCGGTGTCGCCGAGGGCGGCGTTCTCGGCGGGAATCTCCGTCCCGTAGCCGTCTATGCCGGTCGCCCTGGCCGCATTGACGAGATCCACTCCCTGCACGATGCCGCTGGTGACGCGAGCCGAGTAGACGGCAACCAGCTGCTCTGCGCCGCCGATGGTGGCGGCGATCGATGTGGTGAAGCTTGTAGCTCCGTCGCTCAAGCCGAGCAGCGGCGCACCGGTCACGGATGGATCGCTTATATCGTAGGATCCCGAGACCCCTGGCGCGTCGGTCTCGGTAACGAGACCGGGCGGCAGCGTGTCGGTGAAATCGACCTCATAGGCCGTGGCCAATCCTGTGTTTCGAATCGTGTACTGGAAGATGATGATGTCGCCTGGCTCGACCGGCCCGGACGCTCCGATGCTCGATCCGTCTCGAAGGATGTCGGTGATGATCTTGTCGACCGACAGGGCCGGTTGCGTAGTCCCAAGCGAAGTGATGCCGGTGTCATCGGCATCCGGATCCTCCGCATCTCCGTCGGACGTGTCGCCGAGGGCAACATTCTCGCTCGGGATCGGCGTTCCGGTGCCGTCGGTTCCGCTTGTGGTGGCGATGTTGATCAGATCAACGCCTTGCTCGATATCGCTGGTGACCACGACGGTGTAGTTCGCCGTCAGGGTCTC
This sequence comes from uncultured Thermotogae bacterium, assembly GCA_964582285.1. GTDB lineage: Bacteria > Bipolaricaulota > Bipolaricaulia > UBA7950 > UBA9294 > JANQEA01. Next base: position 70,945 of record CAZORQ010000006.1, on the reverse strand, counting down.
TCCGCCGGCGATGACGGCGCCGGTTCCCGTGGTGAACGAGCTGACGCCATCCAGGAGGTTCAGGCTTCCCGACGCGGCGGGGGCGGTCACCGTGTAGCTGCCCGCATCTCCGGGTGCGTCGGTCTCCGTGATCAGCCCGATTGGCAGCGTATCGGTGAAGTCGACCGCGTAGGCCGTCCCGAGGCCGACGTTGGTGATCGTGTATTGATAGAGAACAATGTCGCCCGGCTCCACAGGGCCGGATGCCCCGATACTCGATCCGTTCCGCAGGATGTCGGTGATGATCTTGTCGATCGACAGGGCTGGCTCGCGGGTCGCCACGACGGCGATCCCAGTGTCGTCGGCGTCCGGATCCTCCGCGTCGTCATCCGACGTATCCCCCAGTGTGACATTCTCTGCCGGGATGGGAGTTCCGGCACCGTCCACGCCCGTCGTGACGGCGACATTGACGAGATCGACGCCCTGCTCGATATCGCTTGTGACCCAGACGGTGTAGGTTGCGACCAACTGTTCACCGCCCGCGATGGTGGCGCCAATCGATGTGGTGAACGTGCCCGCAGCGTCGGGGACCGCGAGCGATCCGGCGGCCGCGGGGCCGGATACAGCGTACGATCCGGCATCACCCGGGGCGTCCGTTTCCGTCACCAGTCCGGTGGGCAGCGTATCGGTGAAGTCGACCGCGTAGGCGATGCCCAGCCCAACGTTGCGGATCGTGTACTCGAAGACGATGACGTCTCCCGGCTCGACAGGGCCGGACGCCCCAATGCTCGAACCGCCTCGGAGGATGTCGGAGATGATCTTGTCGACTGAGAGCGCTGGCTGCTGCGTTCCGATGATCGCGATCCCGGTATCGTCGGCATCCGGATCCTCGGCGTCATCATCGGACGTATCGCCGATACTGGCGTTCTCGTCCTGGATCTCCGTACCGAAGCCGTCGACACCCGTTGCTTCCGCAGTGTTCACGAGATCGGCGCCCTGCTCGATGCTGCTGGTTACGATGGCGGTGAACTCAGCGGTCAAGCTTTCGCCGCCGTCGATCGTCGCGGCGATCGAGGTGGTGAATGTGCCAATGCCGTCCGCCAGTCCGAGACTTCCGGATGCAGAAGGTTGCGTGACTGTGTAGCTGCCGGTATCTCCTGGCGGGTCGATCTCGGTGAGAAGCCCTGCCGGGAGCGTGTCTGTGAAGTCGATGTCGTACGCCGTTCCGCCGCCGACGTTGCGGACGACGAACCGGTAGAGCACCACGTCCCCAGCCTGAACCGGCCCGGTTGTGCCAATGCTGACGCCCTGTCGGGTGATGTCGACGATCGTCTTGTCGACCGAAAGCCCCGGCTGGAGGACAGCGACGGCGGCAATGCCGGTATCGTCTGCATCGGGGTCCTCTTCGTCGCTGTCGGACGTGTCGCCGAGGACCACGTTCTCCGGAGGGATCGGCGTTCCGTCCTCCCGCTCGCCGAACGCGTGCGCGGTGTTGGTCAGATCGGTCCCTTGCGCCACGGCGGACGTGACACGGGCGGTGAACTCCGCGGTCAGCGTTGCGCTTGCATCGATCGTCGCATCAATCGATGCGGTGAATGACGTTGCCTCGTCGCTCAGTCCCAGCGATCCACTTGATGACGGAGCGTTGACAACGTAGCTGCCGGCATCTCCCGGCGCGGCGGTTTCGACCACAGTGCCGGGCGGCAGGGTGTCGTCGAATCCGACGTTGTATGCGGGAACGAATCCGACGTTCTCGATCACGAACCGGTAGACGATGAGGTCGCCCGGCTCGACCGGTCCGGTGCTTCCGACCGACGAGCCGTTCCGGAGGATGTCCGCGATTGTCTTGTCGACCGACAGCGCCGGTGTGGCGTAACCGAAGTCCTGCTCTCGGTTGTGCTCCCCGGCGCCGAGCGCGTAGTCGGAGGTGTGGGACGTACCAAGGCCATCGTAGTCATAGGTCTGGGTCAAACCATCCGGCAAGGTCGTGTCATCGACGGTGATCGTATACGGTCCGGCGGGAAGAACCTCGAACAGATAGAGGCCGTCGGCGTCCGTGGTCGTCGTGAGGGTATCATCGATGCCATCGAGATCGATGTCTCCGACCAGCGTTACGGTGACGTTCTCGATGCCCGGTTCGCCCGGATCCTGCACGCCGTCCCCGTCGAGATCGAACCAAACGAAGTCACCGATCGACCCGGAGCCACGATAGCCGAAGTCCTGCTCCCGATTGTCCACCCCGGAGCCGAGGACGTAGTCGGAGGCATGCGGCGTTCCGAGTCCGTCGTTGTCGTACGTCTGCTCCAGTCCTGGCGGCAGCGTCGCATCGTCAACAGTGATCGTGTACGGGCCGGCCGGGAGGAAATCGAACAGGTACAGTCCGTCTGCGTCGGTTGTCGTGGTCAGAATCTCATCGACCCCGTCGCCGTCGACGTCGCCCTCAAGTGTGACGGTAACGTTCTCGATCGGCTTCTCGCTCGGATCCTGGACCCCGTCGCCGTTGAGGTCGATCCAGACATAATCGCCAATGGACCCGGAGCCACGGTAGCCGAAGTCCTGTTCACGGTTGTGTTCGTTCTCAGCAAGCGTATAGCCGGATGTGTGAGCCGTTCCGAGTCCGTCAGCGTCGTACGTCTGGTCAAGTCTGCCGGGAAGCGTTGTGTCGTCGACGGTGATTGTGTACTCCCCGGCCGGCAGGTTGTCAAAGAGATACTCGCCGTTCGCGTCGGTGGGCACCTCGGTGGTGTAGTCGATCGAGCCATCGCCGTCCAGATCTCCCTCCAGGATGAGCGTGACGTTCGGGATCCCGTCTTCGTCGGGGTCTTGGACGCCGTCGCCGTCGCTATCGAACCAGACGCGGTCTCCGATCGATCCGATCCCGGCGTACGGGTCGAACGTCAGCGCGTTCGACCCAGCGCACTCGCAGATTGCGGCACCCGGATCCGCGGTGACGGTATAGGTGCAGTTCCAGGCGCCGCAGTCCGGTGTGTAGTCAAAAACGACATCCTGAGACGCCCCGGCCGCCACGTCGATCGGATCGCTATCGATCGACAAGCCACAGGCGGCGCTGGTCAGCCTGAAGACCGCTCCGGTCGCATTGCCGCAACCAACGTTCGCGACCGTTGCGGTCACGTTTGCGGTTTCCGCCCGGCAGTCGACCGATGGATCGACATTAGTGACAACGAGATCCGGTACTTCAGACGAGATCGACGAGAGGCAGAACGTATTGTCGGTTCCATCGCATTCGCAGATGTCATCACCTGTGTCGACCTCGAATCGGGCGGAGTAATCGCAGTCGCCGGCGCACAGCGCCTGAGACAGGACGTGCGTTGTGAGGGAAATGACGGTCGAGCCGGAGGCCAGGACATCGTCGGTGAGTGTCTCGTTCCACGTGTCAACGACGGCGCCGGAGCAGTTGGCATCCTCGTAGATCGTAACCCGGATATCGAACGGCCCGGTCACGTCGGCGCAACCGGTGTTTGTCACGGTGACGCCGGCATCGAGCGTCGCCTGCCCGTCCACCGAGCAGCCGATCAATGCGGTGGCGCCTGAGATCTCGAGGTCGGGCAGGGTCGATGTGAATGGCTCGGAGCGGTCGTTGTTTGTCCCATCGCACTCGCAGATCGCGTCCGCAGGATCGACCGTTGCGGTGAACGTGCAGGAACAGTCGGTGCAATTGGTCCACGAACCGGTCAGTGCGAAGTCGACCGTTGTCGACCCTGAAGCGGCCAGACTTGCGACTGCTTCGTCGGCAAAGGATAGACAGCCGTCGGTTTCGAGACGAAGCGTGAACGGGCCCGATGTACCGCAGCCCGTATTCTCCACCGTGACGCGAACGAGCCCAGAGATCTCGTCCGACGCACAGCCGACCTGCGAGAAGTCAATGTCGAAGACGGTGAGGTCAGGGAACGCGATGGGGAACGTTCCGGCGCAGAGATCGTTGTTCGTCCCGTCGCACTCGCAGACCGCATCGTTGTCGTCGGCCTCGATCCGGACAGAGATCTGACAGGTGCCGCACGCGTCGAGCGTGCGTGTGACATCCAGGGTGTGTTGCTGCGTGCCCCCGCCCGCAGCGATCGACAGGCTGGTGAAATCGACCGTGAACGTATCGAGTTCCGAGCCGGTGCAATCGGCGCCGTCGAACAGGCGGAGCCGGACACGGACAGTTCCGGTCAGTGCGTCGCCGCAGCCGTCGTTTCGCAGGGTGACCGGTCCCTGGATCCGTATCTGCCCGTCGCCGGCACATGTGATGGCAAGGTCGGCCGCATCGACGGCGAGGTTGGGCAGGGTGATGGTCTCGTTGAGGACCGCAGCGTTGTCAGTCTCATCGCATTCGCAGACGTCGTTGAGCGTATCCAGCGTGATATCGATTATGTAGGCACAGCTCGTACATGCGACGGCCCACGGGAAGGTGAGCGTGTCAGAGCCCCCGGCGGCAAGAGGCAACGATCCGCCGAGGTTCGTGAAGCTGTCCGTCGCAGAGTAGCCGGTGGTCGTCTCGGTCACGGTGAGGGTGAAGTTGTCCCCGGCCTGGATCGGGGCGTCTCCTGTATTGCGGACGACAATCGCGATTTCGGCACCCGGATCGATCCCGTCTCCGGAGCAAGAGAAGGCCGGCGTGATGTCCGATGGAGCGATCGACAGATTCGGCATCGCCACGCGATCAGACGCAGAGCTCCACTCGTCGCTCGAGCAGTCGTAGTCGGCGGTCGCCGGATCGCCGTCCGGCGCCCCGCATGCCCAAGTCGTGACGGCGGTGTTCGTCCGCAGCGCGTTGGCGCAGTCGGCCGGCGCGACGAGTTGAGCAGTGATCGTGACGGAGGTCGAGGCGAGCGGAGCCAGTGGACCGAGTTCCCAGCCGTATGCCGCGCCGTATTGTGGCGGCGTTGCGTAGAGAATCTGTCCGCCGCTGAGGGCGACCGCCCCACCGGTCGACGAGACATAGCTCAGATTGGCTCCAAGGAAGTCTTCGATCCGCACGACCTCGGCGATCGCGTTGGCGCTGGTATTTGTGACTTCAATCGTCCACGTGGCCGTTTCACCGCACGTTGGCGTGTCGGCGGTCGATTTGGTGATCGTCAGATTCGGTTGATCGCTTGCGATCGTGTCATTTCGGCTCTGCTGTGTCTGGGTCACGCCGCAGCAGTCGTAGTAGAAGATCCGCGAGTTCGCACTGCCAGCGGTGAAGTAGCAGGACGAATCGACATCGAACCGGATCTGAATCTGTCCGTTTGCTGCGAGTGTTGCGCAGGCGTCGTTGGCGCCGCCGTCGACCGTCGTGTCGTACCACGTCAGTTGTTGCCCGGAAACCGCCGGATCGGGGCTGGAGACGAACCCCGAACCACAGTCGATCTGCGTGGTTCCGAGGACGTACGATAGCCCTACGGGCAGCGTGACACGGGCATCGACATAGCTGGCGGGGGCGGTCGCGCTTCCGTTGGCTACGGTCAGTGTGAACGTCGTGGTGTCGGTGCAGACATCGACCGAGTCTGGGGCAAGCGCGGCGCCGACGGTCACCGGCGGTGTCCGTGCCCCGATGATCGATGCCGTATCGGATGCTGAGAGGAGACACTGGGTATCAGTCTCGTCGCAGGCCCAGAACGATTGCACCTGGTGGTTGAGGGCGTCACAGCTGGCGCCATCGGACGCCGAGTCTGCGGTGATCGTGAGATCGGTCGACGCGCTCGGACCAAGATCGTTGATGATCCACGTGGTGATCTGTCCAACGTTGTTTCCGCTGCCGGTTGACGAAACGTAGTCCCACCCAGCGTCGAGCGTACTGACGACGCGGATGTACGGGGCGGAGACTGGCCCGTCGTTCCGAACGGTGATCGTCCAGGTGGCACTTCCGCCGCATGGGATCGCGTCGTCCGGATCCTGGACCATCGCGACGGAGACGTCCGGGATCCGGGCGGAGATCGAGAACGATCCAACGTTGGAGTCGAACGCGTTTCCACACGGGTTCTCATATCCGGCCTGGAAGGTCAGATTCCCGCCGACGAAATCACATCCCCCATCGATATCGAACCGGATGTCGACCTGCTCTCCCGGCGGAAGCTCGGAAAGCACCGACAACTCGGTGGATGTCCATGTGAGAACCTGTCCGACCTGCGTTGGATCGGAGATTCCCGTTGTCAGCCAGGTCGATCTGCCATCGAGACTGAATCGCGGGTTCCCCGCGTAGGCGATCCCATCGGGAAGCGTCACGTTGGCAACGATGTTGTACGCGGTGCCGATACCAGCGCTCTTGACCGTGACGTTGGCCCATGAGCCCGTACAGACGTCGATGGGGGTGGGGCTGAACGACGTGGCGACGACCTGTGCCCCGGGTACGAGGACCGACGAGCTGTCGGTCCTCGGCGCCTGGCAGTCGGAGCCGCCGCAACCCCAGGAGACGGCGATATCGTTCGTTAGGTTCTCGCAATCGACGAGTTCGGCGGCAAGCGTGATCGTCTTCAGCTCTCCTGCGGCTAGCTCGTCAAACAGGAAGGACGCCCCGTTGATCGGAGCGCCTGCGTGATCGAGGTTTGCCGAGACGGTCGCGCCGACCGGCAACGTATTCGCTTCGTCGAAGATCAGCCCGCTGCCCAGGACGTCATCGACCCAGACGTTGTACGCCGCCCCGTTCCCGGTGTTGTGCACGACGAGGAACCAAGTGACGTACTTCGTCGTTGCGTAGAGGACCTCCGGCGATTTGCGGGTATAGACGTCGGCCATGAGCGACAGCGATGCGCTGTCCGAGGCATTCGCAGAGCAGGAATCGTCGTAGCCGGCAACCGCCGGATCGGGGCTGTCATCCGTTGCATCATCTTGACAAAGGCCATCGAACCAGGCGACGACCGACAGATCGGCGAGCGTCCCTCCGCACGGCACGGTGACCCGAATCGGACCGATGGTCGTGCTGCTCCCGGCGACGAACCCGTCGGCGAACCGCCACTCGTAGGTATCCGTCCCTTCGATCGGTGTGGTGCAGGTTGTGCCATCGGTGGGTGAGACACCGGTGCAAAGCGCGCCCGAAAGGTCGATCAGCGAGCCGCTGCCGTTCGTCAGCACCAGCCGGACATCGTGGGGATTGGCGACATCGGAGGTCTTCGTCAGTGTGATCGCAATGTCGCATGTTGCGCAGGACTCCTGGATCGTCGGGATTCCGTCGATCGAGACAGCCATCGCCGGAGCTTCCACAACCATCGTAGGCGGATCGGCTTCATCCCCGTACATTCGGCTACAGAATCCGACGGTCGTCGCCCCAGGGTCGAGGTCGATGCCCGCGTCGATGCTGGCCGAGTCGTTGGCGCATGGCGGTGCCTCAGGGGCGTTTAGATCGACGTAGGTCAGGTCATAGGCAAGCGTGATCGTCCGGTTGGTCACAGGATTCCCATCATCGGCAAGGCGGATCTCGAGCTGTCCAGCGGGGGTGCCGTCGGTGACGGTATCGACCGATGCTCCACTCACGGCAAGCGACCCGGCGTACTGGAGCTCGCCGTTGCCTTCGACGAAGTAGGTGAATTCGTCGAGAAAGAGGTCGTTGAGCCGCGTGTCGTTCGAAAACTCGTAGGTGTGTTCGACACGGAATGTGTCGGTCGGACCGCATCGCACCAGCGGACTGGAGGGGACCAACGGGGAGAACGTGGAGGTGAACAGCTCGATGTCCTCGAGACCCTCACAGAGGATCGTCGTCTGTGCCGTGGCACTGCCGGTCAGTGTGCAGCCGCAGCAGTCGATCGTGGTTGCGGTGACGGTGTTCGCGATCGTGCCGGCGAGGCCGACACAAGAGGCGCAGTCGTTCGGAACTCGGAGCTGAACCGTTCGGTCAAACGGAGGATCGGCTGCGGGGTCATAGATCCACGCGAGCGTATCGCCGTTGTCGGTTCCGCCGTCCGCATCGACGACGGTGAACCCGTCGGGATAGTCGTCTTCGATCGTGACTGGGCCAGGCGACCCTCCGTAGCAGCCGAGGTTGCCAGAGTAGGCGACGGTGATGTCGTAGGAGGCAACCTCGCCGAGCTGCAGCGGCGCGGGGCTGCTCTTCGTGACGTCAAGCGAGGGACCGGGCTCCGAGGAAAGCGTTGAGAACTGGGGATAGGCGAGGAACGGGATGCCGCAATCATTGGCGTACGTCAGCTGGAAGACGTTGTCACCACTCGGCAGCGGACCGTTGCACCAGTCGACCTCGGAGTGGAGGACATAGAAGGTTAGATCGAACGTCGTGTCGGGCGCGATGTCGGGTAGTTGGAAGCACCCATCCGAGTACGTCGCTCCAAGCGGCAAGCGTGTCGGGTCGACCTGCAAGTGGGCGACGTCGCAACAGAGTCCGACGTTGCGCGCGGTTCCAGTACCGGAGTTGGTGATCTGAACCAGCCCACCTGTCTCATCGGTACAGTACGCGACGGTAACGTTTGGCGCCGTGAAGGAGAGCGCCGGGTTGTCGACGATTAGATTCAGCGACGCGGTCGCCGTTCCGCCATCGATGGCGGTGTCGAAGCACGTGCTTGCCGGGCTGCTACAGCCCCATGACGCGTCGGCGTCGTTGACCAAGTTGGAACAGGCGATCACTTCCGCCGTCAGATCGACCGCTACACTGCTCCCGGCAGCGATCGTGCCGAGATTCCAGGTGGTGGTCTGACCGACGTTCGAGCCGCCGCCGGTGTCGGAGACGTACGCCAGACCTGATCCGAGTTCATCGGTGACCACAACGTTCGAGATTGTCCCGAGACCGGACGACTCAACGGTGAGGGTCCAGGTCACTTCTTCACCGACGGAGGCATCCTGCACGGACGGTGTCTTGCTGACGATCAGAGCGCCGGGAAGGATCTCGATCGAGAGAGAGTCGATCTCTTGGTACGGCTGCGCTGTGGTGCAGTCCTCGTAATCTATGGAGACTTCGATATTGCCCGAAGCAGCGGTGCAATCGGTGGCGAGGTCGAACGCGACTGAGATCTGCTCACCGGGCGGAAGCTGGTAGTCGTCTCCGACGATCGCGTCGATGTCCCAGGCATTGGCGACCGGATCGGCCGCAATGGGCTCCGGAGTATCGTGCAGGGTCACCGCGGCGGTTCCGTCGACATGAGAGAAGCCCGTCCCCGGAGGCGTTGCGGTGACGATGATATCGCACGCTGCCTGGGTGGGGCTGTTGTTCACGAGCGTAATCGTGAACGTCTGCTGATCGCATGGGTCCATCTGCGATGGGCCGGCGACCTGCGCAAGAGCTGTCACGAAAGAAACCGAGACCAGCAGAAGAGCGACTCCCACAGCAGCTCGAATGCCTACCACGTCACTCTTCCTCCTCCGAGCTCAGTTGGTCGGGTTGGATTTTCACCTCGAGGAAGCCGGAGTCAGGCGATGGCCAGGCGATCAGTATGTCTGTGCTCTCGCCCGACTCGATGCCAATGAGGTCCTGCCATTGGTGCTGCGCGCTCGTGATCGTCAAGACGTATTCTCCAGCGGTAACATTCATGAACAGGAAGCGACCGGCCTGGTTCGTCGTTCGCGTGAGTCCTTCGCGTAGGGACACAGTCAGGTCCGGCACGGCGGGCTCGCCCTGCTCTCGCTCGCCGGATCCATCCGTATCGATGTAGATGAGACCGGCCAGCGAGCCGACGATTGAGCGGATGGGGAACAACGCGACGGTTGGGGGCCCGGACTGAATATCGAGCGTTATCGACGGGCTCCTCAGATCGACACCGAAACCCTGTAGCTGGAGCAGGGCCAACCCGTCGGGCGTGATCGTCACGGTATGCTGGCCTGCAGCGAGATTCGAGAAGATTGCCTGCCCGTCGTCTCCTGTGATGGCGTACATCTCGCTGTCAAGTGCCAACTGGATCTTCGGCAACGGAGGGTCTCCCTCCCCCGGCAAACCATCGCCATCGAAATCCACAAATAGGACGCCTCGTAGTTCCGGCTGCCGCTGTTCGATCCGTACCAGTGCTGTTGCACGGTCCATGTCTCCAGTAGGCTGCCCGCGGTAGATATCTCGCACTTCAACCATCACGCGGCCAACAAACGCCGATGCGAAGGTTGCGGAGTAGGCGGGGTCGGATAGCCAATCTGTATCGAACTGGCCGTCCTCATCAAGATCCCACCGAAACTGAAGAGTATCCGTGATATCGGAATCGGTGCTGAAACCCGCGTTGAGTTCCATTGGTTCGCCGACAAATCCTTGATAGACACCTCCTGCGGAGGCTGTGGGGGGATGATTGGCATGGATCACGCTCACCTCAACCGACGCTTCATCGACTCCTCCGCAGGCGTTCCGAGCGGTGTAGGTGAAGCGATCGAGTCCCTCGAAACGCGTCTGCGGTACATAGCGAATCGTGTCTCCGACAATCATCGCGCTCCCATGGGACGGACTGCCGACGCTGCCTAGTGAGAGTGGACCATTGCCTGCAGTGGTGTCGTTCTGCAGAACGTCAATGACGATTGGCATCCCCTCGAGAGTTGTCGCCAGATCGTTCTGCGCGACGGGGGGCGCAGCAGCAACGGCTACGGTCACTGTGCCAGTATCAGGAATAGCGCCGCTACGCTGTGCAGTATATGTGAAGGTCTCCAGGCCGCAGTATCCCGGATTAGGGGTATAGAGGATGCTGTCGCCGACAATGGTAGCTGTCCCGTGAGGCGGAGAGCTTACGAATAGGATGCTCAGGCTCGGATCGCCGACGGTGACCGTGAACTGGCCCTGCACGTAGTTCACTCCCTCCTCTAGGCCGCTCGGACACTGTGTGCCTGAACCATAAGTACTGCATGCGCAGGTCGGGTCCGGGAATGTCAACGGGCAAGGGATCGTTCCGAACGAGAACGCCAATGCATTGACAAGAAGGTCGTTGTCCAGCACGTTGATGGTCACGGGTTGGCCGGCGGTTACCGTGGCGTTTTCGCTCACAGCAGAGACGACGATGCCGCCTCCGAACGTGATATCGTAGGTCCCGCGGACCTCACAGTTTGGAGGATTGCACGGTGCACCGAAGTCCTCGTCATGGATGATCCGTAGGGTGTAGGTTCCTGCCCCCTTGGTCAAGATCTGGCTCTCTGTCAGAAGATCCCACGTGCGTCCAATGACCCCCAACGGCGTGTAGCCTAGGTCCAGCTGGCTGGCATCGGGGTAGAACAGAATGACGTGAGCGATGTCGTCTCCGGTGCTGGAATCACGGACTGTCAGATTCAACGAGCCGAACGCCCCGATCGATGTGAGAAGGAGAAGCGCCGGCAGGAGCAGCATCAGCACCGGACATCGAAGGAAGACGGTATCCAGGTGCTTCGGTCGGCATCTCATGGTAACCTCTTTTCTCCCTGGGTCCTTCCTATGTGAGGATGCCTGTCCCAGCATCATAGCATGGATCATTGCGAGGCGGCGCCTCGCTGCCCACTAAGAGCACACCGGACTGTCTTGTCTGTCAAGGGAACTGCGAGAGACAGAGCGAGATGTACTCCGTCGGCATCCGCAGGCTTGAACGCGGAATCCGAAATCTCTGGGGTGCTTGGCTCTTGCCTTCGCTTACCTCCCGGTCCGCGATGACTTGCGCCCAGGAAACGGCGATGAAAGCGGTGCGGACGCTTCATTGATTCACTGATTAGGCGTCCCGTCCGTGTGCTATCGCGTCACGACAATTGGCACAATAGCAGCCTTTCCTCGTCCGTACGTCACCCAGAAGACGTACAACCCTGGGGGGAGGCTCTCCGTGCCAATGTCGAGAACGTATCGATCACCATCCTCATATCGACCAGAGAAGGAGTAGCCCGCAAGATCGTCGGCGCCACCGGCGCCGGCTGCCCCTGTGAAGCCCGGTCTTGATACGCTGATCCAGGGCCATCCGGTCGTGCGGCGATCCTGTCGTGGCAGGGGGAAGTCTACGCTTACAAGTTCGCCAGCGCGCATTGTTGTTGGTTCAATGGCTGCATAGGCGCCCAGATCCTCGAAAACGGGCGAGTTCAGTCCGCCAGGTGTCGCACGAAGAAGGTGCTCTCTAGAGTTCTCCCCATGAGTAACGATTCCTGCGTTCGTGTGCCAATTCGCAGTCGTGTCAGCAGATTGTGGGTCGATTCGTTCCATCGTGCCGAACGTCGATGCACTTCCTCCTGCCCATCCGTCCCGGCCCATATTCGAGGCGTTTGCGGTATCCACGATGTCTCCACGATCGTTGACCAGCATGATGACCTCGCCGAGATCCGACAGTTCCAGGTCGAGAGTTTGTGATGTGTCGTAGAGAAGGTCGGCCTTGCGATTGCTGATCACACTGTCGTGTCTTCGTTCGAGAAGGAAGAACCCGGTATCCTCGTCCTCGATCCTGCTCGTTAGGAACCACGCAGGATCCTTCGAGTTGTCCCTGGCGAGGTGGACAGGAGGCTCAATGGCAGAGGATGTGCCATTGCAGGCTTGACCCGACGAGGCAGGAAGAATGCCTGATAGTTCGATGACCTTCCACATCTGTTCTTCTGGAGTCGATGGATGGGTTCGGCGCCAGCGCAGTTCCCACCCGTCGAGGCTGATAGGTGTTGTCCCGAGATTGCGGAGTTCGATCCACTCATCTCGAGGATCTGCTGCTGTTCCGGCCCAAGCGACCTCACTGATAATGGCCTTACCTTCGCATACGGATTCCGCAGTTGCACCACCGGTTCCGGCCTCGCCGGAAACACCAACTGTTACGGTGGCTGTGGCGACGTTGCCGCGCCCATCGGCGACGACATACGTGAACGTATCTGTCCCGGTGAATCCTACATCCGGCGTGTAGACAAGGGACTGCCCTGCGTTGACGACCGTGCCGTTGAGAGGTTGCGCTACCGATGCGATGGTCAGTGACTCGCCGTCCGGGTCGCTATCATTGTCCATCACGGAGATTTCGATTGGCACATCGCGTTCAGTCTCGCCACTATCGTCTTGGGCGATAGGTGGATCGTTCACTGCAGCGACGGCAACAAAGACGGTCGCTGTATCAGTTCCACCGTTTCCATCAGAGACGGTGTAGAGGAACGAGTCGACGCCGCTGAAGCCGGGAGCCGGCGTGTACGCGATTTCGATGCCGTCTGTCGAGACCTTTCCGTTCTCCGCCTGAGTTACAGACTCAACAGCGAGGGGATCACCCTCTGGATCGCTGTCGTTCAGCAGCACGAGGACGGTCGTTGGGAATCCCTCGGTTCCAACGGCATTGTCATCTTGTGCATCCGGCGGGCGATTTGACGAAGCGACGGACACGGTCACTGTGGCAATGCTCGTGCCGCCGTTTCCATCGGAGACGGTATACGTGAACGTATCAACTCCTTGGAACCCTGAATCTGGTATGTAGGAGATGCTTGTTCTGGCGTTGAGAACCGAGCCATTGGCCGGTTGGCTGAATGACTCGATCAACAGGAAGTCGCCATCCGGATCGCTGTCGTTGGCGAGAACCGGGATAGCTACCATGCTTCCGGCCTCAGTGGGGACGCTATCGGGTTGTGCGGCAGGAGGATTGTTTGTCGCGGAAACGGAGACGATCACGGTCGCGGTGTCTGTGCCGCCGCTGCCGTCCGAGAGGGTATAGGTGAAGATGTCCGTGCCGTTGAATCCGGGGTCAGGAATGTATGTCACGTCGGTGCCATTGTTAACGGCCGAGCCGTGGTCGGGCTGAACCACGGCTTGGACTGCCAGATTGTCGCCGTCCGGATCGCTGTCGTTCTGGAGCACAGGAAGCGTGATCGCCTTGTCTTCGCTTGTGGATGAACTGTCGTCTTGAGCTCTCGGTGAATCATTGATCGGGAGGATCACAATGGCTACCGTGGCGGTGCCGGTACCGCCATGGCCATCGCTTGCCGTGTATGTGAAGCGGTCCGTCCCGAAGAAGTCGGGAGCCGGTGTGTACACGATGCTCGCATTGCTGAGGACAATAGCACCATGGGATGGCTGGGTCGCCGACTCCACTTGGAGGCTGTCACCATCTGGATCCACGTCGTTTGCCAATGCGGAGACAGTCACAGGAACGTCCTCCGTGGTTGTCGCGGTATCGTCGAGCACCTCTGGTGGATCGTTGACCGTTGCGACTGCGATCGTCACGGTCGCTGTATCGATTCCACCGTTTCCGTCGGAGACAACGTAGCTGAACACATCGTTTCCGTTGAAGCCGGAATCGGGGATGTAGGTGACATCGGAGCCATTGTTCTCAATCGATCCGTGATCTGGCTGAGTCGTGGATTGGACGAGCAAGCTGTCACCGTCCAGGTCCGCGTCGTTGCCGAGGACGTCCACGGTAACCGAGAGGTCTTCATCGGTTGCGCTGGAGTCATCTTGGGCGTTCGGTTCGTCGTTGACCGGATCGATAGAGAGCTGAACGGTGGCTGTATCGGTTCCACCGTTTCCGTCGGAGATGCTGTAGGTAAATGCGTCGGAGCCATGGAAATTCGGATTGGGGACGTAGGTCACGCGGGTACCGTCGTTGGTGACCGATCCGTGATCCGGCTGGGTCACGGATTGAACGGTCAGTGCATCGCCGTCGGGATCGGTGTCGTTGTCGAGGACATCGAGGGTAACGGAGAGGTCCTCATCGGTTGCGCCGGAGTCGTTCTCGGCCATGGGGGCATCATTGACGGTGGCCACTGAGACCTGCACGGTTGCGGTATCGGTTCCGCCGCTTCCGTCGGTCACGGTGTAGCTGAACGCATCATTTCCGTTGAAGCCGGGATCGGGGACGTAGGTCACACGAGCGCCGTCACTGGTGACCGATCCGTGATCCGGCTGGGTCACGGATTGAACGGTCAGTGCATCGCCGTCGGGATCGGTGTCGTTGTCGAGGACATCGAGGGTAACGGAGAGGTCCTCATCGGTTGCGCCGGAATCACCCTGAGCGACCGGCTCATCGTTGACGGGATCGACGGTGATCGTGACCGTTGCGGTATCGGTTTCACCGTTGCCGTCGGAGATGCTGTAGGTGAGATTGTCGGAGCCGCTGTAGTTCGGTTCGGGGGTGTAGATCACGCGGGCGCCGTCGGTGGTGACCGATCCGTGGTCCGGCTGGGTCACGGATTGAACGGTCAGTGCATCGCCGTCGGGATCGGTGTCGTTGTCGAGGACGTTGAGGGTGACCGGGAGATCCTCAGCGGTCAGCGTGGAGTCGTTCTCTGCGACGGGTGCGTCATTGACGGTGGCGACGGCGATCGTGACCGTGGCGGTATCGGTTCCACCGCTTCCGTCGGACACGGTATAGCTGAACGTATCGTTCCCGTTGAAGCCTGGACTAGGGATGTAGGTGACATCGGAGCCGTCGTTCTCAATCGATCCGTGATCCGGCTGGGTCACGGATTGAACGGTCAGTGCATCGCCGTCGGGATCGGTGTCGTTGTCGAGAACATCGAGGGTAACGGAGAGGTCCTCATCGGTTGCGCCGGAATCATCCTGAGCGACCGGCTCATCGTTAACGGGATCGACGATGATCGTGACCGTAGCGGTATCGGTTCCACCATTTCCGTCGGAGACGCTGTAGGTCAGTGTGTCGGAGCCGCTGTAGTCCGACTCGGGGACATAGGTCACGCTGGCACCGTCGTTGGTAACCGATCCGTGATCCGGCTGAGTCACGGATTGGATGATCAAACGATCACCATCGGGATCGGTATCGTTGTCGAGGACATCGAGGGTAACCGGGAGGTCCTCATCGGTTAAACCGGAATCGTTCTCGGCTACTGGGGCATCATTGACGGTGGCAACGGCGATCGTGACCGTGGCGGTATCGGTTCCGCCGCTTCCGTCGGTCACGATGTAAGCAAACGCATCATTTCCGTTGAAGCCGGGATCGGGGACGTAGGTCACGCGGGCGCCGTCGGTGGTGACCGATCCGTGATCCGGCTGGGTCACGGACTGGATGGTCAGACTGTCGCCCTCCGGGTCGGTGTCGTTGCCGAGGACGTCGAAGGTCACCGGAACATCTTCATCGGTTGCGCCGGAATCATCCTGCGCGATGGGGTCATCGTTGACCGGATTGACGATGACTTGGACGGTCGCTGTGCTGGTTCCGCCGTTTCCGTCGGAGATGCTGTAGGTGAATGCGTCGGAGCCGTGGACGTCTGGGTTAGGAGCGTACGTCACCGCGGACCCGTCGGTGGTGACCGACCCGTGATCTGGCTGAGTTACCGCTTGAACGGCCACGCGGTCACCCTCGGGGTCAGTGTCGTTGCCGAGGACGTCGAAGGTCACCGGAACATCTTCATCGGTTGCGCCGGAATCATCCTGTGCGATGGGGTCATCGTTGACCGGATCGATGGTGATCTGAACGGTCGCGGTATCAGTTCCACCGTTCCCGTCGGAGATGCCGTAGCTGAATGCGTCGGAGCCATGGAAATTCGGATCCGGGACGTAGGTCACGTCACGTCCATCGCTGGTGACCGACCCATGATCCGGCTGGGTCACTGACTGGATGGTTACACTGTCACCGTCTGGATCGGTATCGTTGCCGAGGACGTCGAAGGTAGCCGGAATGTCTTCATCGGTTGTGCTGGAGTCATCCTGCGCGATGGGATCATCATTGACCGGATCAATGGTGATCTGAACGGTCGCGGTATCGGTTCCGCCGCTTCCGTCGGAGATGCTGTAGCTGAACGCATCGTAGCCATGGAAGTCCGGATCGGGGGTATAGGCTACGTCTTCGCCATTGGTCGTGACCGACCCATGGTCCGGCTGGGTCACCGATTGGACGATCAAGCGATCGCCATCCGGATCGGCATCGTTGCCGAGGACGCTGAAACCGGTCGGGAGATCCTCATCGGTTGCGGCGGAATCATCCTGTGCGATGGGATCATCATTGACCGGATCGATAGTGAGCTGAACGGTTGCGGTATCGGTTCCGCCGTTTCCATCGGAGATGACGTAACTGAATGCATCGTACCCATTGAAATTCGGATTGGGAGTATAGGTTACGTCTTCGCCATTGGTCGTGACCGACCCATGGTCCGGCTGGGTCACCGATTGGACGATCAAGCGATCGCCATCCGGATCGGTATCGTTGCCAAGAATCTCAAGGGCAATTGGGAGATCCTCATTGGTCGTGCTGGAGTCATCCTGAGCGATCGGACGGTCGTTCACCGCGAATACCGTGACAGAAACCTTCGCAGTTGCTTGGCCGTCGTTCCCATCGGAAACGGTATACGCAAACGTATCCACACCGCTGAATTGCTGATCCGGGATGTATACAACCTTTGTCCCATTGTTATCGACATCGCCGTTGCTCGGCTGCTTGACCGACGTGATCACAAGAGAATCACCGTCTGGATCGGAATCGTTCGAGAGAACATCGATTTCAACCAACGTATCCTCATCCGTGGCGGCGCTGTCCTCTTCGGCGCTTGGGGGATCGTTCCTTGCTGTGACATTGATTATGACTGTGGCGCTTGCGGTGCCGCCACTTCCGTCGGAAACGCCGTAGGCGAAGCTGTCGGTTCCGTGGAAGTCCGGATCCGGCGTATAGGTTACGTCATCTCCATTGTTGGCCGCGGAGCCGCTTGCAGGCGACTTGACCCAGTCAACCGTCAGCCTGTCGCCATCCGGGTCGGTGTCATTCTTCAGCACGTCGATGCGTACGCTGTTGTCCTCGTCGGTGCTTGCGTCGTCGTCGGCGGCGGACGGCTCATCGTTTGTCGGTGCAATGACGATGCTGACTGTAGCGACGTTCGAATCGTTGTTCGAATCGTTGGCGACATAGGTGAATTCGTCGCTTGTTGTCTCACTGCCGTCGTGTTCATAGACGAACGACCCATCCGATTGCAGAGAAAGCGACCCGTGACGGACGTCCCTGACAAGCTTCGCAAACAACGGTTTGCCGGGTGCGTCCACATCGTTGGCGAGGATGCCCGGCGCTGTCACGGTGAGGACGTCCCCTTCATCTGTCATGTGAAGGTCGTCTATTGCCAAGGGTGGATCATCGCATAGGACCTCGATATCGACACGTGCTTCCCGCGACGTTTCGCCGTCATCATCATCGATCGTGTATCCGAAGCTATCGTTCCCGCAGCTTCCGGGATCCGGCGTATACGTTGCAACGCCGGTTGTCGGGTGAACGCTCAGCCTTCCGTTCTTGGGCTCTCTGGTGATCACGATCGTTGCTGGATCGATCGAACCGTCTCTGTCCACATCATTGGCGACGATATCGACTCCGACTGACGTGTTCTCATCTGTTGTTGCCGAATCGTCACCCGCCTCGGGAGGTTGGTTGCACACCACAGTGATGGTGACCCTCGCCTCGTTGGACGACGCACCATCGTTGTCGGCAATTGTGTACTCGAAGTCGTCGTCGCCGCAGAATCCCCTATCGGGCTTGTACGTTACCTCTCCGTTGGCTGGATTCGCGCTCAAGGATCCATGCTTCGGTTGGTTGCTGATCAGAAGGCTTGTCGCATCAATCGAACCGTCTTCATCGATGTCATTGACAACCACATCGATCTCTACCGCCGCATTCTCTCCTACGATGGCCTCGTCGTCGTTTGCCTTGGGAGGAGCGTTACACAGGATCTGGATCTCGACACGTGCCTCATTCGACATGGCGTCGTCGTTGTCACGGACTCTGTACGCGAAGCGGTCGCTTCCGCAGCTCCCTGGGTCGGGGGAGTAGGTTACGATGCCGGTTGCTTGATCAACGCTTAGTTTTCCATCTCCGGGAGCCTCGGTGATGTCAACCGTTGCCGGGTCGATTGTCCCATCACTGTCTGTGTCGTTGGCGAGGATGTCGATGCTCACCGCAACGCCGGCATCGGTTGTCGCATGGTCATCATGAGCCTCAGGTTCCACACTCATTTTGCCTACGGTCACAGTGACTTTCGCCGTGTCCGTTCCACCGTTTCCATCGGAGATTGTGTAGGTGAACGCATCGATTCCTCTGAATCCCTTCTCCGGTGTGTACCTGATCCTCTT
Source organism: uncultured Thermotogae bacterium (assembly GCA_964582285.1). GTDB lineage: Bacteria > Bipolaricaulota > Bipolaricaulia > UBA7950 > UBA9294 > JANQEA01. The sequence goes on along the minus strand of CAZORQ010000006.1, from coordinate 52,113 downwards.
CTTGCCGTTCTGCTTGACTTTGCCATGATCCGGCTGAGTGAAGGATTCGATTGAAAGATTGTCCCCATCCGCATCGCTATCGTTGTCCAAGACGGAGATTTTCAGATTCGCACCTTCGTTGATTGTTGCCTCATCGTCAGCCGCCGTGGGAGACTGGTTATCTCCACCTGCACCGGCGGCCGAACTGGGGCCTGGGATGGATCCACTCACGAGTGCATCTCTGCCAGCCTTGATGGCTATTTGCGTGTCTACAGCCTCGTACGAAGCATCCAGAGTGAACGATACTGTGCGGCTCTCTCTGTCATCGTATCCCCGATCAAACTTGAATCCGTATATGCCTGTCGTTGGATCCTTCCCAACTTCGCAGTCTTCCGAAGCATCGACAATGGCGTCGTCGCTCAATGAGCGATCGACCTCGAGAACCCAGTGGCTGAGAGACGGTCTGCGCCCCGAGGTGACACGATATATCCATGTGGATGTTCCGTCCTTGTTGTAGTCCACACCGAGGAACTCGAACCTGTGAGCATCTCTCCCTCTGCCGATTTCGAGGGCTCCATTGGCGCTTGCCATGGCTACAAGACCCGCGATAAGGATCGCAGCAACGATGGCCGTTCGTAGAATCAATCCACTTCGACCGGAAAGGCCGGAAGGGTCAGTTGATCGGGAACCTCTTCTTGCGCGCTTCTTCTGACCCAGCATGCTTGGCCTCCTCTGGCTGTGTATCAGCCGGTCCTCCCTCTCCCGAGATGTGAAGGCACCGGCGTTGCTTCTCACCTTCCATGCCCGGTCTGCACGTGCCGGTCAGGCTCATGCATTCGGTTGACTTGCAGCGAACGGATTATGCCTTGTCCGAACGGCATTAAGACGTTCGGCATTTGACGTTTCGGGCGACAATGAGAGGGAGAGGGCGTGCATCTGTAGATCATGACATCGACTCTCCACTCGGCAGGGATGGCCTGATGAAGTTACTGAACGAATCGCGGGCATGCCCGTCGAGATCATTGGCGCATGCCCCCAAGAAATCGTTACCATCGTTTTGATCAGCGGCATGGACTCACCGCGAGACCGAGGAAGGGAGATCCCATGTATCGAAGTTCCGTTCGCAAGTTCATTCAAGGCGTGCTCAGTCTTCTCGACGAAGGGCGGGACATCCGTTTCGATCAGATTGCGGAGCTCACGGACTACACTGTCGACAGCGTTCTGACGATGCTCTGTGTCGATAGGGCACAACAGATTCGCGACGGGATGCCGCAAGAGGATTGGGAAGGCATCATGGCCTACATCGGTCGGTTCACGACAGCCCATGGACCGGAGGCACTCCACTTCTATGACACGGCGATTGAGCGAAGCTTTCTGTGCTGGCTGGCTGCGATTGGCGTGGAGCTCTTGTCCGATACATAGAGGCGGTGGAGCGGCTCGCCGAGACCTCATGGGTTTGGCTGTTGAGGGCACAGCAAGCCAGCGCTTCCTCTTTGGGGGCCTGTGAGAACGACATGGAAGAACTGCTGATTCCGATAGAGAGACGGCAGGCCATGGCAACGCCGATCAAGATCGTGTCTTGAGCAACTCCGACCCAGGAAGAATCGGGCGGAAGGGTGCAATGCTTGGATTGCGCCGAGGAGGCCGGCACTTGGTGATTTCGGGCAATGAAGGGCGTTTGCGCAAACCGCACCGCTGGCTCCTCCGATGCGGGGATTGGCACATAGGGCCCAATGGATCAACACCGTGCTCCGCGAGCAATCCTGCATGCGAATCCAACCAAGGGATCAATGTTTTGGACGGTATCAGTTCGAGTGTGGTAGAGTGAGATTATGAATCGTCGTCTACGCAAGGCAGGAATCGCGCTTCTGGGGTTGGCCGTGGTTGCTGCTATTTCGGTCACGATCTTCCTGGTGGTGGGTGTACGCCGGTGGCCCGACGGGACGATCTTCGTCCCGCGGGATTTTGCTACCGTGCAGTTGGCTGTCGACCACGCCGTCGCGGGCGGGACAATCGTCCTGCAATCGCGCGGTGAACCATTCAAAGGGCCTGTGTCGATTGATGTTCCCGAACTCAAGCTCATTGTGGATAGGGCCGCGGTGTTGGAGGCGGATGGTACAGAGCCTGCGCTCGCGATCCGCGCGGACGGAGTTACTCTGCGCGGACTTGACATTGTCTCGGAGAGCATAGGCATTCGTGTGGAATCGGCGCGCTGTAGGATTGAGGACATACGTGTCTCGGGCGCTCCGATTGGAATCCAGCTGCGCGACGCACGGGCATCAAATCTCAAAGCGATCGACCTGGATGTCGAGCAGATCGGGATTGAGCTTGTCTCTTCCGGTGGCAACCTGCTTGCTGATATCACAGTTCGCGGTGCTGACCAAAGCGGCCTGACCGCACTCGCATCGTGGGAGAACGTCATCGAGCGGATCGTCGTCTCCGATGCTCCGATGGGCATCTTGATCGAGCAGGGATCGACGGAAAACGAGCTACGGGATTGCCTGGTTGAGCGATCCTCAAACATAGCGGTGGGATTCCGAGGAGCAAACGACAACAAGCTCGTACGCACGACTATCCGTGGTTCGGGCATCGGCGTCCTCCTTGAGGGCGCAACCGGGAATGAGATCGTCCAGTGCGAGATCGAGGAATCCAGCGTTGCTGGTCTGTCCTTTCGACAGGCTGTGCGCAATCGAGCGATAGGAAGCGCAATCCATGCATCCCAAGATGACGGGATCCTTCTCTCCCAGAGCGCCGAAAACGCATTGTCGTATAACCGAATCGAGAACTGCGGTGGGGCGGGGATCCGACTTGCAGGCAGCGACCGCAATCTAGTGATTGGCAGCTGGCTGGTGGAGAACACCGTCGCGATTGAAGCGGAGGGATGCAGGGGCAATCGTATCCTTCGGAACAGCATTTCCTCGAGTCGTCAAACCGGAATCGTCCTCAGTGGGGGAAGCCTGAATAGCCTCTTTGACAACCGGATATCTGGGGGAGAGATGGGGGTTGTGTTAGCGGGCTCCCCCGGGAATACGCTGCTGCGAAATTGGATTGAGGATCATGAGGCCGTCGGCCTCTGTCTGCTGGACGGATCCCGAGAAACGAGTGTTTCGGCGAATCGGCTACTCGATGGATTTGTCGGGATCCTGATTGTCGCTTCCTCGAGGAGCGAGGTGCTGAACAATGACATTGTTGCAAACGACACTGGGATGCTTCTTCTCCGCTCCGGGACTGGTATCCGAATCGAGGGGAACACCATCCGACGGAATCGCATCGGACTTCGGCATACGGGCGCAACAAGCATTGAGGGGATTCCCGAGTTGCCAATTGAGGGAGGCGAAATCGCTTCCCCGATTGCTGTAAACAACGTCTTCGCGGAGAGCGGGTCTTTGGATATCGCAAACGAAACCGGCGAGGCCTTCTATGCGGGAGGAAACTGGTGGGGCGGTGTGAAGGATATTCGTGATGCCAACTTGGCGATGATCTCGAATGGTGTCACTCTCGAAGGTTCCGCTTGGCGCGGAACGGTGGCGATTGGAACCGAGGGGAGTCTCTCTCAAGAGATCCTGGGCCGCATTCTCCAGCATGTGTTGGTTGAGGCTGGATTCCGGGTGATCGATCTGATTGGCATGGGAGATGAGAATAGCGTCCACGAGGCGCTTCGAGCGCAAGACGTGGATCTCGCGATTGGAGACAGGGGGCTCGCATCAGGTATCTCCGAGACGGAGGGGGATATCGAAGCTCTGCCGATTCCAGCAACCAGGGGCTGGACCAGCATTGTTTCGTCTGATACAGCGGACCGCTTGTCAGAAGCAACGCTCTCTTCGTTTGCTGGGATGATCCATCAGTCTCAGCATTCATTCCGGTATGCCGTCTCGGAGTCATTGAGCAAGGACGCCGCCACCTCTCTGGAGGCGGAATACGGATTGACGGATTGGGTGGACTCCGTCAACTGGGCGCATACGCTTGAGGAGACGGAAGTCCTTCTCAAGTTCGGGGCGGTCGAGATGGCCATCGTGGATAGTCTGGAAGAGGTGCTGACCGCTTCGGGGTTTGTCGCGCTCGAAGATGATCTTGGCGTGTTCGGGTCCGAAGGCGTGGTTGTGGCCTTACGCTCCACCGTTCGTGCGCAGTTCCCCGAGCTTCTCAACGAACTGGAAACTCTCGCAGCCGCACTGACATCCTCCGTGGTCCACGATTTGAGCAGCCGCGTTCGCCTATTGCAGCGCCGACCGGAGATGATCGTGCGGGAGTACCTCGTAGAACAGGGAGTCCTCGCGGAGTAGGAAAAGGAGATTCGATGGAGACGAAAGAGGCTGCCGTGCAGAAGCGGATTCGATGGCCCAAGCTGCTGCTGCGCTTCCGATCCTGGATCCGATACGGTGTGAGCCTACGGACCAAACTTGTCGTACTTGTCCTAGTCATTGCTTTCTTGGTCGTCGGTGCCCTGTACGCGTTTGCTTCCATCTCTCTGCGAAGTTCAATCGCATCGATCTACGAGCAACGTGCCCGAAGCGTCGCTGCAGTCATCTCGAAATCGATACAGGAAGAGCAATACATCCTCTACTACTCGGATGAACTCGATGCGGACATCGCCCGATTGCTTGAGCGGTACGAATCAGTCGTAGGGATCACAGTCGTCGGTCTCAGTGCTCGTGGATTCCTGGCCGTTGCGAGTACCGATCCGACGATGGTTGGCATCCTGGCAACAGAGGCAGAACAGGACCACTTCGAGACGCTCAGGAGTGTCGAAGTCAGCACAATCCAGCTTGGCGGGATATCCTACCTGAGGGCACACCATCCGATTTTCTCAGGACCGGACCTTCTGGGTGTTGTCGTCGTCGACATGTCACTTGCAGAGCAGGCATGGTTCATCTCGCGGCTTTCATTGCGATTCGGTGTTGCCTCCATAGTCGGATTTCTGTTGCTTGGAGGGTTCCTGTACATCGCGCTCCAGACGATTGTGACCAAGCCGGTCGGACGACTGGCCGAAGCGATGAGTTCGGTTGCGGAACGGAAGTACGATGTGGAGGTCTCCGCTCCGTTCCGAAGGATTCCAGGGACGCCGTTGCGCGACGAGGTCGGACAGCTCATCTCGGGATTCAACCTGATGACGAAAGTCATCCACTCACACGAGCAGGAGTTGATGAAGCTTGTCGTGCTCGATGAGCTCACCGGCGCCTACACGCTGGATCATCTGCAGGCCGAACTTGACCGCGAGTTGAACAAGACACGTCGGTACGGGCATGCGACATCGCTCCTTCTAGCTCAACTTGACGGACTGGAGTCCCAGAGCGAGGAAGATCGTGCCAGGGTTCTCGTTCGGACAGCAAGCTTCCTTGTTGGCAATCTGCGCAATGTGGATGTTCTCTTCCGTGTTGGGGAACATCGGTTTGCCTCATTGCTTCCCGAAACGCCTGAAGACGGTGCAAGCGTTGCTGCAGAACGGTTGCGTGCCTTGGTGCCCGATGTAACAGCCCAATTCGGATTCCCTTTTGACGTGTCCATCACGCATATGGGATGGGGAGAATCCGGAGCACCGGGAATCGATGAGGTCATCGCTCAGGTTGTCGGTTCCGACGACACTACACGTGGATGAGACGACGCTCGATGGTCCTCCGGTACTTGGCTGTTCTTCTGGCGGTAGCCTGCATAGCACAGGTTGCCTCGGCGGTGCCCTCAAGCGAGTGGATCGAGCGGATCGAGATTCGTAGTTTGGCACCGTTTGAAGTGGAGCTTGCCTTCTCAAACCGGGGAACCACTCCTCTGACTTTTGCCGAAGGGAGAGTTAGCCTGCGAGACCGACTCGGCCGCGTGATCGAGGTTGTCCCGGTGGAGACGTTCTCCGTTGCGCCCGGAGAAACGGCAAGTGCGATTGCAAGAAGCCGATGGGACTTTCAAAGGACGGGCATCTACCTCGTGGAGGCAGCGCTGGATCTTGGAGCAGATGGACCCATCTCGAAGGCGCTCGCGTTTCGGGTTCTCCCCATCCAACTACCATTGGAAGAGACTCCGATCACGGAAGGTGAAGGGCTATACACGGTGTATCAGGAACCGGTCAATTGGGGACTGCAACGGATCTTTGCCCCTGAAGCCTGGTGGATCGAGCATGGGGACCCGAACGTTGTGGTGGCCGTGATCGATTCTGGAATCGATACGTCGATTCCCCAGCTGCAAGAGAGCCTATGGATTAACGACGACGAGATTCCTGGCAATGGGATAGATGACGATCACAACGGCTACGTCGATGACGTGAATGGGTGGGATTTCCGAGATGACGACAACAGCTCTCTTGTCGGCACGCCGATTCATTGGCACGGTACGTTTAGCGCGGGGATCATCGCAGCACGTCCTGGCGAGACCCCGATTGTCGGCATTGCGCCCGGTGTGCGGATCATGGACGTGCGGTTTCTAAATTCGGACAACCAGTTCCTGTCCTCCGATTGGCGAACGTTTGCCGACGCGATTGAGTACGCTGTCGACAATGGGGCGAAGATCATCAACATGAGCGTGTTTGCGCACGGGAGACCTCCAAGCTACTTCGAGGACGCGCTGCGGAGAGCGGCGACGCGTGGTGTACTGATCATAGGGATCACCGGGAATACCGGGGAAGCAGGCGTTCAGTATCCCGGGAAGTACGACTCGGTCTACGCTGTCTCCGCAACCACCCAAGACGACCTCGCCGCGGGATTCAGCTCGTACGGACCCGAGGTGTTTGTCTGTGCTCCTGGCGAGTGGATTGTGTCATTCGTGCCAGGCGGAGGGACGTCAACCCGCTCGGGAACATCGTTTGCGGCACCGCACGTTGCCGGAGCTCTCGCGTTGGTTCTCTCATCGCATCCGGGAATCTCACCGAATAGGGCCATCGAGATCCTTCGAAGATCAACCATTGATTTGGGAGCACACGGGTTCGATGAGAGGTTCGGGCACGGACTGATCAATGTGTACGATGCTGTCTCCGACTGACGTGTCCGAGGTCTCTGACAGAGTTCTTGATCTGAGGCGGCGTCTCATCCATACTGGCGGTTGCTGCAAATGGAAGGTGAGGGGATGAGAAGACTGGTTGTGCTCGTCGGTCTCCCCGGCTCCGGGAAGACCGCGTTCCAGAAGAGACACCCTGAGTGGGCGGCTGTCTCGAAGGATGCGATACGTCGCGAGATCTTCCACTGCAACTTCACGCCAAGATATGAGGACGTCGTTGACCGGATCTTCGCTTCGGTCCTGGTCGAAGTCATCGGTTCCGATGTCGAAGTCGTCTGTGTGGATGATCTCAACCTCTCTCGAAGCGTACGCAGCCAGCTCGTCGAATTGGCCCTGCTGTCGGGGAGAGAAGCGATCGCTTACGTCATGCCGTCTGTGGACCCCGATGAGTTGTACTCGCGGGTACAACTCAGTCTGGCGCAGCTCTCCGCATCAGATCCAAACATCTCTGTAGCCGACTTCGACAGACACCGATTCGACATGCTTGTCCGTTCGTACGATCCAGTTGACATGCGGGAGGGATTCGCTCGAGTTGAGAGCGCGGAGATGCCCCCAGATACTACGTTGGCGGCAACTCGCCGAGAGGTAAAGGGCAAACCACTTCGAAAAAAGCGAATCGAGAAGAGAGAGCCACTGCCTCTATTCGTCCCCTAGGATGAATGGCTTCCACCGGCAGAGATGATGCCGGTGGAAGCGATCTGCGTTTCAATTGTCCCGGGTCTGTACAGCTACGTGATCTCCAGCAGTTCGTTGATTCGCGCACGGTCGAAACCGATCACGATGTCCCCATCGATCTCCAGAACCGGGACACCGTACTGACCGCTCTTCTCAACCATTGCCCGTGCACGGTCCATGTCGGCGGATACGTCAACATCCTCAAATGGAATGCCGTGCGCCTGTAGATGATCTTTCGCGGCCTGACACCACGAACAAGAAGGTGTCGAGTAGACAGTTACTGTGTGTTCCATGATTCCTCCTTCATGATGGTCCTAACCAGAGGCCGGAGCGCCTCGTGGAGCCGATAGCAGTTCCGCGTTCCCTGGCGGTCCTTTTCAAGTACGCCAGCCCGCTCGAGTTTCGCCAGGTGATATGAGACGGCTGGCTGACTCAGCTCGATCTGACCGAGGATCTCCTGACACTGAACGGCCTCCTTGGAGAGAAGCTCTACAATGTGCAACCGTGCTTCGCTTGCCAAAGCGGCGAAAACCTCAGCCCAGTGAATTCTCCGTTGTTGATCGTCCATGGATTGCTCCTTGATTCGATACGCCATAGGATGATAATGAATCGAAGCGGAATAATCAAGTATTTAAATATTTACAAGATTGGAGGCGGCATGGGACGAACTATCGTTACCTACGCGGGAGGAATGGCATTTTGCGGATGTGGGGCGAGCGGACATGAGACCACAATGGATGCGAGTCATGAGGTTGGGGGTGCCGATTCGGCCCCACGTCCTGTGGAGGTTCTCCTCTCCGCGCTTGGCGGCTGTACCGGGATGGACGTGATTTCAATCTTGCGGAAGATGAAGACCGAGCCGAAGGGGCTCCGCATCGAGATCGAAGATGAGCGGGAGCCCGACTACCCCCGAGCCATCACGAGGATCCATCTGAGCTACATTGTCGAAGGCGATGTTCCGATCGCGAATGCTTCAAAAGCGATTGACCTATCATTGGAGAGGTACTGCCCAATTGCCAACACGCTTGTCGGCGTGGCTCGAATCACGTCTGAGGTCAGAATCGAAGCGGCTCACTGATCGGCGGACTTCTCAAGGATTCGATCGATATCGACATTGAAGCGGATGTGATCCACTGCGTAGTCGAGTGTCTGTCCGGGACGGACCCACAAGCGCGTGAGCATCTCCTCGCAGACTGCTGCGGTAACCATAGTCTCTTGTCCGGTGAGGATGACGACGATGCCGGAGGCAGTTGCACGCTCGACGATTCGGCGGGATGGGCGGTGATCTCCGGTGAGGACAAGACACCGCAGGCTCGGAACTGCGAGCGCCGTTTCCTGGATCTCTTCGCGGTCTCCGCCAGTTATTACGGCCAGCTCGGGCGTCCGTCTGAACTTGCGCAACGATGCTTCCGGCCCCATCGCCCCGATGACGAAATGGCTGACCTCCTGCTCGGGAACCTCGGCGTTCAAGACTCGGCCTCCAACTCGTCGTGCAATCTCCATCGTGCTGACTGAGCGCAGATTTCGATCTTGAGGTATCATCCCCAGGACCTCTGCTCCCCGGCTTCCAAGGAAAGATACAAGCACCTCGTTGACGAGATTGACCGATCGGTCCATTGGAATGTCCTTGAGGATGACTCCGAGGATTCGCGGCCCCTCCTCAAACAGACGAAGGGCGCACAGGATCCGATCGATCGCCTCTTCTCCGTCGTATGAGGTCAGCAACAGCACATCAGCATTCAGCAGCGAAGCAAGGTCAAGATCGCTCAGCCCAGCACCAACGCCTAGTCCGAGGTAGTTGCGGCCTTCGATGATCGCGACATCTCGTCCTGCAGTGACGCGGGCGAATGCGTCGTCGATACGCTTCCTGAATCCGCGATCCCCTGACTCGATTGCTTCGCGCAAGAACGGACCTTCGAGCGGAACCGGCGCGATGTCGCGAAGATCATCATCAAGGCCAAGAAGCGATCGGATCGCATCGGCATCTCGATCGATCGGTTCCCCTGTGGCATAGGAGACCTCAAAGCTAATCGGCTTCATGTAGGCAATGGAGAGCGCTCTCTCCTGGAGCGCTCTCCCAAGAGCGAGCGCCAAGAGGCTCTTGCCAGAGTGTTTCTCGGTTGAGACGATCAAGATCCGCTTCATATGACTTGTCCCTGGTCCTTTGCGGTGAGATTCCTGTTTCTCTGATAGTAGTACCGTCACATGGCGAAGACAACGAGAGCGTGACGGCGTACACCGAATCCTCACGCCTCCAACCTCGGTTTTCCAATCGGGCATCAATACTGAAAGGTAGAATGGGTGCCACTCGGCTGGATGGGAAGATCACGGTCGAACGGACGCGGGCTATTTGTCCTCTGGGATGACGGACTATAATGGGGCTCCAATGAAACGGATTCTGATTGTTGATGACGAAGAGATGATCGTTCGGACGGTCAAGGCATATCTCGATCGCGAGGGATTCAAGACCTACACCGCGTACGATGGCGAGGAAGCTCTCCGTGCGTTCGACGACAAAGGACCGGATCTTATCGTGCTTGACTTGATGCTCCCGAAGGTAAGCGGAATCGAGGTCACTCGCTCGATTCGCTCCAAGTCCTCTGTGCCAATCATCATGCTGACCGCCAAGGCGGCAGAGGCCGACCGTGTGGTTGGGCTAGAACTAGGAGCCGACGATTACGTGGTCAAACCATTCAGCCCACGCGAGTTGGTCGCCCGTATTCGCGCGGTCCTCAGACGATACGAAGGTGAGGGTATGGAGATCGATCGGATCGTGATCAGCGGTTTGGAGATCGATCTGAAGACGCGTGAAGTCACGGCGAATGAACAGGATGTCGAGCTCACACCTACTGAGTTCGACTTGCTCGCCTATCTGGCCCGCCATCCCGGACAGGTGTTCACGCGACTCCAGCTTCTTCGAGAGGTCCAGGGGTATACGTATGACTCGTTTGCCCGAACGATCGATACGCATGTAAAAAACCTCCGCCGCAAGATCGAAAAGGATCCGAAGAGCCCACGGTACATCCTTACAGTTCATGGTGTCGGCTACCGATTTGCCCGGGAGAGCTAGCATGAGGCGACGGATTCCGCTTGCCCTCAAGCTCGGTGTTGCATTTGTCGTCCTGATCATGCTTGCCGTTACGTTGGTCTACCTGCTAACCACGCAGTCGATCATGCGCCAGTTCGACCAGTATCGACGGACCAGCCGTGAGAATTCCGCCTCGGAGATCGCAGCACTGCTTACGGCATACCGGGATCGAGAGGGGGGATGGGTTGGAGTCGCGGAAAGGGTGCTCTATCAGCACATTGTCGTGCCGCTGGGTGTGCAAAGCCTCGAGGGCAGCGTGGCGATCTTCCAGGTTCCGCTTGTGCTTTTCGATCGAGACGGACGGGTTATTGCCGCGACGGATTTGACGTGGCTGAACAGCCACGAGTCCGACGAGAATCAGCGGCGATGGGCGACGGAAGAGGACCTCTCTCAAGGGATCCCGCTCGTTGTCAACGAGCAGCGCGAAGGGACACTGCTCGTCCGAGAGGTTACCGATCTGAGTCGATCGGAGCAGGCATTCCTGTCGACAGTGACCCGATCTGCGCTGCTTGGTGGTGGCATCGCGATTGGCGTGGCACTTGTCCTGTCGTTCTTGCTGATCGCACAGATCCTATCGCCGTTGCGCGTGCTGACGCGGGCGACCGAGCGGATCGCGGAGGGGGATCTCTCGGAGGAGATCCGGCTCAAATCGCGTGACGAGCTGGGACAGCTTGGCTCATCGTTCACTCATATGGTTGAAGGGCTTCGCCGGTCGGAGACGCTACGTCGGACGATGACCGCTGACATCGCTCACGAGCTTCGTACACCGGTGACGATCATCCAAGGGACGCTTGAGGCGATCCTTGACGGGATCTACGACGCATCGAATGAAACGATTGCGCCAATCTACGAGGAGACACTCCATCTGGGGAGTCTGATTGATGACCTTCGTGATCTCGCGCTGGCTGAAGCCGGCGAGCTGCGCCTAACCAAGGAGGCGACCGACGTCGGCGAGCTTGTCCGGCAGGTTAGCGAGAGCGCCGGAGCGTCAGTCGACCAATCGCCGACGGTCCGGGTCGATGTCGACGGGGGGATCCCTCCCGTATCCCTTGACCCGAAGCGATTCAGACAGGTGCTCGCCAACCTGTTGAGCAACGCGCTGATCTACACACCGGCAGACGGCGAAATCTGCGTGCGGGTGCGGCGGATGGACGGTTCGATCGAATTGAGCGTTTCGGACACCGGTCCCGGCATCTCCGAAAAGGACCTGCCGCACCTGTTCGAGCGGTTCTACCGGGGCGACCCCGCGAGAGGACGTACGGGGGGAAGCGGCTTGGGCCTTGCCATTGTGCGGCAGTGGGTCGAGGCACACGGAGGCGCAATCCGAGCGGAGAACCGAAAGGGAGGCGGCGCCCGATTCGTCCTGCGGATACCGATGTCTTGATGATGTGACACTGCATCCGCTACGATGGAGCATGTTGAACCAGCCGTTCCACAATCCACACGACGGTGAGATGACCTTCACCGAGGTGATCTCGACGCTTGTCAGAGAGATGAAGGAACACCCGAAGGATCGATTCGAGATCCTGATCGGGACCGATTCATCGACGACGCCGAACCATCTTGATCTCGTCAGCGCGATCGTCCTCCACAACATCGGACGGGGAGGTCGCTACTTCTGGGCTCGCCGTCGAGAGCGACGCTCGCCTTCCTTGCGGCAACAAATCTGGCGCGAGGCCTGGTTGTCGTTCGAACTTGCACAACACGTCATCGAACGTCTCGGCGCAGTCTCGTTCCTCCAGTTCGATCTGGAGATCCACGTCGATATCGGAGAGAACGGGCGGACCAAGGAGCTGATCGACGAAGTCGTCGGGATGATTATGGGCAACGGGCTTGCGGTTCGGATCAAGCCGCATGCCTACGCCGCTTCAGCGGTTGCAGACAAGCACACCTAGTCCGCGGGGATCCCGTCCTGATTGTGCACGAATGAATACGCCGCGTTGCGCGCCAGCCCGAATGCGGCGACGAGAACCTGGACGATCGATTTGTTGGCCAGTCCGGCCTCCTGCAGTAGGTTCAGCACCTCTTCGATTCGTTTCTGGTCGGGTGTCTCCGTGCCGCCGCCTGCAAGCACGAGAACGTACTCCCCTCGTACTTGGTCACGGGAGGACATCGTTCGAAGGAGTTCTTCTGGATGACCGCGGAGGAACTCCTCGTGATGCTTCGTCAGTTCGCGGGCCAGCGTGATGTTTCGATCAGGGAGAACCATCGCCAGATCGCGAAGTGTCGCAAGCAAGCGATGCGGAGACTCGAACAGGATCGTCGTTCGCGGCTCGTGACGGAGTTGCTCAAACAGCGTGGTTCTCTCGCCGCTCTTTCTAGGAACAGCACCCTCGAAACAGAACCGGTCCGGAGGCATTCCTGAGGCGATCAATCCGGCGATTGAAGCGGACGGACCAGGGATTGGGACCACGGGTATCCCCGCTGCGATTGCTGTGCGAACCAGAAAGAACCCGGGATCGTTGATCAAAGGAGTTCCGGCATCGCTGACAAGAGCGAGCATCTTTCCAGAGCGGAGCTGCTCAACGAGCCAACGGGCTCTTTGACGTTCTCCACCCTGGAAAACGCTCGAGAAGAACGGTGTCGCGATTCGGTATCGATCGAGGATCTTCCTCGTAGTCCTTGTGTCCTCGGCGAGAATCCCGCTCACTGTGCGGAGCGTACGGATTGCCCGGATGGTAATGTCTTCCATGTTCCCGATGGGGAGTGCCACCAAGAATAGCTTCCCGACTGTCATGCATCAGAGCATAGTGACCGGGTTGTTGTCTATCAATGCGTTGCCTGAGCCAAACTGTGAGGCCGTTGGGATGTCCCGATTCACTGCCACGGTGTATCGTAGGAGTGCTTCTGTCGTGTCGAATCGGATCAAATGGGGGATGGCCGAGAGACACAGGTATTGACCCGCGTTGGAGACAGAGGGTAGTTTGTCGAAGGCGGTCTTTGTTTGGACTGCCTCTCTTGGAAGGCTCAGTGGAGCTTGTCCTGGTCCCCGCTGGGGGAGGTGTGAGGCGATGAGTAGCAGCTCGACCATGTGGATTCTACTGGCGGCTGGAGCCGCTGTTGTGATTGCATTGCTCTTGTGGGGATCGGCAGAGCCAATGATCGAACCCTCGCCTGCGAATCAGACGAGTTCTACGCCAATTGGCGTGGAGCCTGTGTCGCAGGTGTACGGTGCTCCGGTGGTCCATGCCGGACCGGATCGGGCGGTTCGTGAAAGGGAAACGGTACAGCTCAGTGGAGAGGGTCACGGACTGGGCGGAGGCGCTGTGACCTACCGGTGGACAGCCGAAGGGGGCATTGGGTTCTTCGAAAACGCGCACAGCCCAGCGACGTTGTACACCGCTCCATCTGCGTGTGACTGTCAAGAGACGGTCATCCTGACCCTTACGGCAACTGGTGCGAACGGAATGAGCGCTAGCGATTCCATGGTTCTATCGGTCCAGGATCCGCTCAATTGCCCCACAGAAACCTACGATGCTGGCGGATGCTTCGTGACCCAGATCGATCCATGCAGGTATGTGGGCGACGAGGCAACATGCCCCGCACGGCCTGCAGAAGCTTGCTCCTCACCATGCGTCTCGAGCGCCCCGGTCCCCGACGGTTGTCCAGAGGCTCCGGTTCCCTGCCCATGCAGTACGGATGGTTGCGAAGGCGGGTGGGGCTGGAATTGGCCGTTTGCCCCTCAACCCGAACACCCACGTGATCGGGCAAAACCCCGCATCCACAGACACTACCACTCGGTGATCAACGAGGGAAGTGCAGTGCCGATCAGCGGATACATCAGCAATCCGGCTTGCCTGTCTGTGTGCTTCACTTGGTCAGTGAACAAGGGGTGGCTTGAGGGAGCGGACACATTGCAGCCGATCTACCATGCCCCGGAAAGCCATCGCCGCGATGGCGAAACGGCAACGATCACGCTTGCCGTCCACGATAGCTCTGGGGGACGAAGCTATGACCAAATCCGACTTGCAATTGTGAATCGCGACGGAATGTAGCACGTTTGTCGTGCAGCATCGATGCAGTGAACAAGAGGCCCCGTAAGGGGCCTCTTGTCGTCACGGAAGACTGGCTCTGGCAAGGAGGTACGTTAAACTTGCCTGCGCGACGATATGCCTGTGTTGTGAGCAGTCTGTGAATAGCGGGTGGGATGGGTGTGAAAGCGTTAATCCAATTGGCCTTCGGCGCGAAAGGGCCCCCATGTCAAAGCCTCAGACGATCCGAGATGCTCGCCGATTGGGGAGAGAGCGGGAAGTGCGGAGTCACAGTGGACGGATCCCCGGCCGATCCAATGGATGGGCTTCCCAGTAGAAAAT
The DNA here is from genome assembly GCA_964582285.1 of uncultured Thermotogae bacterium. Classification (GTDB taxonomy): domain Bacteria; phylum Bipolaricaulota; class Bipolaricaulia; order UBA7950; family UBA9294; genus JANQEA01. Next base: position 37,080 of record CAZORQ010000006.1, on the reverse strand, counting down.
CGCCACGCTCGCTTCCGTGTACGATGGACCCATGACACCTGAATGGTCGGCTCAGGAGGAGAAGGTGCTTGACACGTTTCTGAATGGGGAAGAGCTCACACGGATCCCCGCGAAGCGCAAGAAGCGAGATGTCATACTGCGGTGGCTAAAGCAGCGGTTTGAGCCGGGGATTCTCTATCCAGAGGCCGAGGTGAATCGCATCCTCCGAAAGCACCATCCAGACTGTGCGACGCTCCGTCGCGAGTTGTTTGAGTTCGGCTACCTGCACCGCCAAGGGGGTGGCGGTGACTACTGGCGAACGGAGGATCCGGCAGCTGGGGAAAGGTTGTGCGGTTGACAGGAACGATGTCATTCCCACATGGTCGCCATGGAGGGAACAGCAGGAAGACAGCGGCCGGTGATCGGGGGCCGGCCGCTGCCATTTCACTAGCAGAACAAGCGGCTAGTACACGTGTCAAACAGCGTGCTGGGGGCACTCCCTGAAACGACCAGCCTGCCACCGAGGAACGCATCGTATGCGGACATGTCGAAGTGACCGTGTCCTGAGAAGCCGATCAGGATGACCCGTTCTTCTCCGCGATGGGCGCATTCGCGTGCGAGCCGAACCGCTGCATGGACCGCGTGAGCCGTTTCCGGCGCAGGAATGATGCCCTCCGTACGAGCAAACAGCACGGCGCTTTCGAAGACGTCGACCTGGTCGAACGCTACGGGGCAGATCACACCATCCTTGACCAACCGACTGATAATCGGAGCCATTCCGTGGTAGCGTAGTCCACCCGCGTGAATTGGCGGTGGAACGAAATCGTGGCCGAGGGTGTGCATCTTCAGTAGTGGCGTCGTCATCGCGGTATCCCCGAAGTCATACCGATACTCTCCGGCGGTCAGCGTCGGGCAGACGGTAGGTTCGACAGCGACGAATTCCACCTGGCGCTGTCGCTTGAGCGCATCGCAGTAGAATGGCAGTGCGATCCCTCCGAAATTCGATCCGCCGCCAACGCATCCGACAACGACATCCGGGCTCTCGCCCGCCATCTCCATCTGTCGCTGGGCCTCAAGCCCGATGACCGTCTGGTGAAGCAGCACATGGTTGAGGACTGAGCCGAGGGAGTACTTGGTCCCTTGCTGAGTCATCGCAGCTTCGATCGCCTCGGAGATCGCGATGCCGAGGGAACCAGACGAGTCGGGATCCTTCTCAAGCACTGCCCGACCTGCCTCTGTCTGTCTCGATGGCGACGGGTGAATCTCCGCGCCAAATGCCCGGATCATCGACCGCCGGTACGGCTTCTGGTCGTAGGAAATCCGAACCATGAACACTTTGCATGCGAGGCCGAACAGCTGGCAGGAGAAGGATAGCGCGCTTCCCCATTGCCCCGCTCCAGTCTCTGTGGTCAGGCTCCGATTTCCCTCCTGCGCGTTGTAGTAGGCCTGGGCGACGGCCGTGTTTGTCTTGTGCGAGCCCGTCGGGCTGGCTCCCTCATACTTGAAGTAGATGTGAGCCGGCGTCTCGAGCGCCCGTTCGAGATGGATTGCCCGCTGCAATGGGGTCGGCCGCCATCGCCGATACACATCGAGCACCGGTTCGGGAATGTCGATGAACCGGTCGGTGGACATCTCCTGTTCGATGCAGGCCCGCGGGAAGAGAGCGCTCAGCTCCTCCGGCGCCATCGGCTGCTTGGTTCCCGGATGCAAGGGTGGATCGAGCGGCGTCTGAAGGTCGGCGAGTACGTTGTACCATCGTGTGGGCAAATCGTTCTGATCGAGATGGAATAGCGTCTTCAATGGGTCTCCTTTCGCTTGCTTGCTGCTGTGAATCTAACGACACGACGTCAAACGAAAGGTCGCCACCAAGACTTGATGGGCGGGATGGACAAACGCGACGGGGAGAACGAGACGTGAACAGCTACGGCTCTATCCGAGCCAAACAGACCTCCTTCTGTTCATGTTCTTCCTCCCCTGGAATGGCATACCGTACTACGTCTCGAGTGGACTGTCAACCGTCGGAACGCTCCGCTTGCTGGCAGCAATGGCTAGGTCTTGTAATCGTCGCGTGGCGGACTCCATGCATCGACCGCCTCGGTTGGCTCATCAAGGATGACGGCACGATGAGGCGTGTCCGGCGGGATGCAAACCCCCTCTCCGGCGCCTATCCGGCGTGTTTCACCACCCATCATGAAGTCCATGGCGCCCTTGGTGACCAGTGTGATCTGCTCGTTGGGGTGAGCGTGCTCGGGGATGACCGAATGAGGCTCGAACGTGAAGAATGTCAGCATGACATCGTCCAACCAGACCGCGCACCGCTCGATTCCAGGAAGCATCGGCGTCTTCGGCAGCTCATCGATCTTGAAGAAGCGCATCGATCCACCTCACTGCAGGAGATGGTCTCATTCTACCGATTGACGGTCCGCTTCCACACGCCGCCGCCGAGCGTGCCGAAGTACAGCGTGTTTTCGTCTGCGGAGAACGTGAGCACATTGGCGACGTTGTTTCCGTTGGTTCCTGCTTCGCGTGCGTCGAGCCCTTCGTTCCACTCGCGCCAGGATGATCCTGCATCGCGACTGATCCAGATCCCTTGAGACGATGTCGCGAGGTAGAGCGTATCGCGATCGATCGGGTCGACGAGAATCCTGAGGAACTCCTGATCTGGGTTGAGGCCCGTAGTGATCGGAGCCCAATGTGCCCCGCCATCGATCGACTTCATCACCGTGCCGTGGAATCCACGGCGGCCCTCTCCCTCATTCTCGCCGTTCTTCGAGCACGCGTACATGATCGAAGCATCGATCGGATCGAACGCGATATGGAAGACCCATTGCTCCGGCGGCCAGCCGACATCCCACAGCTCCCAGTGTTCCCCACCGTCCACCGATCGATTGACTCCGTTGTACGTTCCCGCGTAGACGATGTCCGAGGTCTCGGGATGGAAAGCCAGGCAGAATACGCCGTCGTTCGTCCAACCGACGTTCTTCTCCAGCCAATGCTCGCCGCCGTCTACCGTCTTGTAGATCCCGGCGGGGAACGTTCCGACGTACATCGTATCTGAGTCGGTTGGATCGATGAGCAGCGTTGAGTACTGGTACAACGGACGTCCAGCCCACATCGGCCAGAACGTCCCGAACTCGCGGAACTCCTGGAGAGGCTCCCACATGGCGCGACGCGTATCCCATGCGAAAACCCCGTAGCCAAGCGTGCCAGCCAATAGGCGGCCGGCCGCGGTGAACGCCAAGGTGCGAACCTGCGTGGTGGGCAGCCCTGCACGAAGCGGTTTCCATGTCATACCATCATCCTGCGTGTAGTACACGCCTTGCTCGCTTGCAACGTAGACATGCGATGGGTCACAAGGGTCGAGGACGATCTGGTAGATGTCGATCCCCAGCATCTCGCGATCGCTGCCGAACACGGGGTAGTTGAGCAGCATCGCATCATGTGATCGGTAGATCCCCTTTCCCCATGTTCCAAGCCACATCTCATTGGCGTTGGTCGGGTCGATGGCGAACGCGTAGTAGCCTTGGCGAAGCGGGTCATCCACAATGACGCTGGGGTTGATCCCGTTTCGGTCGCGCCATGTCACGCCTCCGTCGGTGGACCGCATCAGGCCTCCAGGATTGGCGGCGACGAACAGAGTGCTCGGGTTGTTCGGGTCGACTTGGATTTCCGCGCTGTGCACTGCGGGTACAGGGCGATTGCTTCGCTCGACGCACCATGAGAACGTTCCGCTCGAGACGGAGAGATCGGCGCTCCAGACGCCGCAGCCCTGCGTCCCGATGTACAGGTGTTCTCCAGAGACCACGAGTGACGTTGGGACGACGGTCTCAATCGCCTCGTTTTCCTTCGCCCACGTGGCTCCCGCATCGCGGCTGACGAGCAGGCCATCAACAAGATCGACGGCAAACACCAGATCCGGGTTGTCGGGATGAACGCGTACCGAACGGCAACTTGGCCAGGTCTCGAGGATCTGGGACCATGTGGCTCCGCTGTCGCTCGATCGATAGACGCCAGCAGGCTCGTCGAATATCACACCTTCGGGGTGGTCCCCCGACATTGCTGTGAACCAGCCGGGAAGCGATCCACCTCGAGCCGATGCCTACAGAATCGATGAATCTGTCGGGTGAACCTCAAGATCATAGGCACCCACGTCGGGGAAGTTCTCGATGGGTGCCCACGTGTTTCCCCCATCGTGTGAAAGGTACGCGCCGTTGATGTTCGTTGTGATGTACACGGTGTCCGTGTTGCGTGGATCGATCGCAATGTCGAGGATCCCTTTGGGTAGCGAACCGGTGATCCGATCCCATGTCTCGCCGTTGTCCCGCGACCGGTACAGATCTCCGCCCCGCAGACCGTGATGGAACGTTGCAGCGTAGGCGATCCCGTTGTACACAGCAGTTCGCATGACGAGAAGTGCACGGTCCTGCGTGAAATCCGCGACGCGACACCACGTTACTCCTGCGTCCAGCGAGCGCCAGACGGTCGGCGAAGAGCGATCGCTGACGAACAGCACATGTGGATGAACTGGATCGATCGCTACGGACGTTCCCGAGATGGGAGCCCCGGCAAGCCGGGACCATGTTGCGCCGGCATCCGTCGTCTTCCACGTCCCGCCAAGCCAGGTGGCGGCGTAAACCGTTTCTGGATCGGTCGGATCGCCGATCAACTGTGGTTGCCCCCACACCGTGCACATTGTGAACCGTTCGTTGAGGACGGTCCACGTTTCGCCGGCATCGCGGCTAACGTGAACGCGTCCCCCGTGTTCGCCGATGCTCGCGGCGTAAAGGGTATCCGGATCCAAGGGGTCGAAGACGATTGACGTAATCCCGTTGGACCCCTCCAGGCGCAGGACAGTGGCCCAGTGAGTCCCGCCGTCGATCGACTTGCGGATCATTGAGTAGTCCTGAAATGGCTTCGGGTTGTATCCGGAGAACACCACATCTGCGTTCTGCGGGTGAACGGCAAGCGTGTATGTGTAGTCGACTTCGGAATGATGCAGGAATTGCCACCACTGTCCGCCGTCGCCACTCTTGAACAGGCCAAATCCGTTCTTGCAGGCATAGATAACATCGGGATCCGACGGAGCTGGCGCCAGCGTGTAGACCGAGCTGAAGTTGAAGTCATCCCATACGGTCGTCCATGTCGCGCCGTAATCCTCCGATCGGTAGACCTCGGATGTGTCGACGATTTCGTAGACGATGGATGGGTCGACGGGATGAACCATGAGTTCGTCAACCCATGGATGCGGTAGCCCGCCACCGTTGAGCCACATCCATGAATCGCCGCCGTTTGTCGTGCGATATGTTCCGCCGCCGTTTGCGCTCGCAGCGTAGACGGTGTTTGGATCGAGCGGATCGGCGGCGACGAGGCTGATCCGTGTACGAAGGATCCCATCGCTCTCGAGAGTCCAGAATGCGCCGCCGTCTCGGCTCACCGCAATGCCGTTGAGTACGGCTATGTAGAGCCGGTCAGGATGATCGGGATCCACATCCATCCGGCTGATGTCCCCCGGACGTCGGCCTCCAAGCGCCTCGACGAGATGAAGGTTCTGCCAGGTTGCACCGCGATCGGAGGAGCGATAGATGTGGTTCGCGTTGTTCACGTACAGCGCGCCATCCGGTCCCTGCGCGAGAGGCCACCACCCGTTGTCGGGATCGAAGCCGCCCCAATGGGGCGACCATGTCTCCCCCCCGTCTCGGGAAATCCACGAGTAGCTGACACCCTCCGGGCGACCCTCGTTGTGGATGTTGTGAAACCCAACTAGGATTAGGTCCGACTCGTCGTCGGCCACCAGCATGTGACGAACGCACGCATCCGGAATGGAGACAAGCGACGAGCGGATCCAGGTCTGCCCACCGTTGATTGTGACGTAGAGCCCGTTGATCAGGCCACGACCAGAGGCGACCCAATACTCCTCGGGTCCACGGACGCCCATCGCCAGGATCTCATCTCGCGGAAGATCTCCGGTTGCATCTTGCCACGTTTGGCCTCCATCCCTGCTGACGTAGAGCTGTCCCCGCTCGGTTCTCGCGAGCAGAGTGTCGCCGTGGACACCGTAGTGGACGCCGGTGATTCGGTGTTCATCAGCCACTGTGATCCAATCCCACGTCTTCCCCTGATCGCTCGAGTGCAGCAACCCGAAGTGACTGTAAGAAGCGAAGACGCCGTATGGCGTTGAGCAAATATCGGAGATCCACTGACCGATCCCCTCATGCGAGAGACTCCATGAACGACCGCCATCCGTACTCCGGTAGATGCCCGCTTGCTCGACCGCGGCGTACACGATCTGCGAGTCCTCGACATCCACTGCGACGCAGCCAATCGCGCCGCCCGGCGGGCCAGCCGTCTGAGTCCATTGGCTGCTCTTAGGGATGATCCACCCAACTGCGAAGAAGAGCGTGAGCGCGCAGGCGAGTAGCCTGTAGATGGATGGAGCACGCCTCTTCTCCGGTACAGGGCGCGTTTGCACGTGTGGCCTCCTTGCCCCATTTGCAGATGATCTCCTTCGACCCTAGCATCCGTTTCGGATAGAGGCAACTGGAATCAAGAGGCGCGGAGAAGCCTGCGGCTATGGGCAAAACGACGCATCGCGAGCGTACAAGGACGGAACGGCATCTCCAGCAATCTTCGCGGAGCGAACGAACTGCCTGATTCAGGATCTCCCCTGGAGTGTCACATCCTCTGAATGGGGCGACGTCTCGATTCGTTCAATGACGATTGTGCACTGTGTCACCAGTGCGGCAATTGCGCCGAGGGCGGCGAGTGTCGGGAGAAGCAGCGCACCAACCACGCCGAGCGTGAGAGGGATCTCGAGCAGCGTTTCTCCACTTGTGTTTCGGACACCAATCCGACGTACGTTTCCCTTGTGGATGATCTCCTTCACCGTCGCCACAAGTTTCTCTGCGTCGATCGTCAATTCTTCGGTGCGGATATTCTCGTCTGGCATTCTCTCTCCTTCCCATGATCGTGCATTGAACCGCGGCCTTTACGCAGAAACGGGATGCGGACTAGCTTGCCGGTGCCCGGGGAGTGCTGGTTCTGAATCGCTTGTTGTCATTCTTGCAGATCAACCGAATGGCGTGGCGAGCTGAAATCACCGCTGCGGGAAGACCGCCACCCGGCAGAACCCATTGGCCGGCCATATAGAAGCCATAGAGCCCGGGGAGTGTGTTGGGCATCCGCAGGGCAAGCGATTTCGGGGAAGGGAGCCATCCTTCGAAGCTTCCCTGCCAATTGCCTGTGTGACGGTACCATGTCATCGGAGTTGCGACATCGATCATCTCGACGTCACTCGACAGCCCAGGGAAGCGCTGATCCAGGCCGCGAAGCACTTCAGCGACGATGGCGTCCTTCTCCTCGCGATACGCGTGGGGCTCCTCAGAAAGTTTCCGCCACCGTTCGTAGTTCGACGGGATCGTGACTTTCAGCACGGTCTTCCCATGTGGAGCGAGCGTAGGATCAAACGTGTTTGCCTGCACGGACAACCTGGTCAGTTTACGGCAGTCCACGGTGATGGCATCGTGAAGGGGAAAATTCAGTCCTGACGCCGCGTGTGGAAATCCATCGAGGATCCGATTCACTCCGATACCGAGAAGGAGGAGCGGTGGGAAAATGGGAAGCTGTTCGTAATGGCTGCGAACAGCTGCGCCGCAATAACTCCCCTCAAGGAGATCGAAGATCGTCGCGTGCCCATCGGCAGCGGAAACGACGAGATCAGAGTTGCACTCTGTTCCGTCGGCAAGGCGTATCCCGACGGCGCGGTTCTCATCAACAAGAATCTTCTCAACGCGTGCACCGTACTCGATGACCCCACCTAGATCGAGATACCGCTGCTCGATGGACCGAGCGAAGGGGAGGGACCCTCCGATGGGGTATCCCGAGCCGTTGTTGTGCATCCAAGCGAGCGTCATCATCATGGCAACCATCGGAAAGTCCGGGAAGTCGAACGCCAATGGAAACGTTTGCCGCAAGAACGGGTTATCGAGATCATCCGCGAACTGACGAACCGTTGTCTGCGCCCAGCGTCGAAATGCCCCGATGTGAGGAAGGAACCGCAATGAAGAACCAAGCTTCCGGATGGCGCCGATCCAGTCAATTGGCTGCTCGATTGGGAGATCCATTCGAGCAAATCGATGCAGTCCGCGAATCCATTCGGACAGAACATCCCGATCCTCTGGGGCAAGTTCGATCAGATGTGCAGCCAATCGATCGATGTTTGTGAAGAGAGTGAAGGCGTCACCAGACTCTCCTTCGATCTGGATGAACAGATCATGGTTGTAGATCGGTTGATGCGGTACGGCACCGACTTCCCGCCAAACACGGTGGAGCCGATGGGTTGGAGACGAACCGACAAGCCAGTGGATGCAGCCATCAATCGTGTAGCCGTCTCTCCGCCATGCCGTACACAACCCACCTGGAACGGAATTCATCTCGAAGACCCGGCTCTGGTAGCCGTTCATCTGTGCATAGCAGCCTGCAGATAGGCCAGCGATTCCGCCTCCTATGATGTGGATCGACTCCCTCATGCGGCTGGCCTCCCTGGGGCCGTCATCGTAGTGACCGATCCTGCTGCTGTCAATGAGGGGCATGATGCTGTGGGCGGTTGAGGACGGCCGCCGATTCGCCTATAAACGTTCGAGGAACAAGGGAAAGGGCGACGATGCACGAAGAGAGGATCACAAGGTTGAAGGAACTCGTGAAACGGATCGGCGATTGCGTTTGACCCGACAGGGCTTCGCAAGGAGATCCAGCAGCTCGAAGCGGAAATGGCGAACCCAGGGTTCTGGGAGGATCGCGACCGATCCAAGGCCGTCGCTCAACAGGTCGAGCACGCCCGGACGAGGCTGACCGGCTACGACAGCATCGCCACAGAGGTCGAGGAGATTGAGCTTCTTCACCAGATGGCAGAGGACACTGGGGACACTGCCGAACTCGATGATCTCGACGAGCGCATCACTAACGTTACTGAACGCGTGCAGCAGCTAAGGGTCGAGCTGTCATTCTCAGGCGAGTATGACCTAGGGAACTGCTACGTGTCCATCAACGCCGGTGCTGGGGGGACCGATTCGCAGGATTGGGCAGAGATGCTGTTGAGAATGTACGGTCGGTTCTGCGAGCGGATGGGATTCAAAGCCGTACTGCTCGAGTCAAACCCTGCCGAAGTGGCCGGAATCCGCGGTGCTACACTGGAAGTTAAGGGACGGTATGCGTACGGAAATCTCCGGGGGGAGAAGGGGGTTCACCGGTTGGTACGTCTTTCTCCGTTTGACTCTGCCCATAGGAGGCACACATCATTCGCTGCGGTGTCCGTCATGCCCGAGGTCGAAGAAGCTGTCCTCCAGATTGACCCAAAAGAGCTTCGCATTGACACGTATCGATCCTCTGGGGCGGGCGGCCAGCATGTCAACGTGACTGACTCTGCCGTACGGATCACGCACATCCCAACGGGCATTGCCGTGTCTTGCCAGAATGAGCGAAGCCAGCACCAGAACAAGGATAACGCGATGCGAGTCCTTCGCGCCCGGCTGAATGACATCCTCCGCGAGCAACAAGCGAAACAACTCGAGGAACTGCAAGGAGAGCTGAAGGAGATCGAGTGGGGAAGTCAGATCCGCTCGTACGTCCTCCATCCGTATCAAATGGTGAAAGATCATCGTACGGAACACGAGACGGGGAACATCGATGCAGTCCTCGATGGCGACCTCGGAGGCTTCATCGAAGCATACTTGGAGCAATCGGCCATGGAATGCGCGTAACCACGTCTGGCACCGCCTTGCCCTCTCTAACTAAGGCTGCTACAATACAATCTACAACGTACAGCGAAAAGGGGGATCTCGTGCCGAAACAGCTCCTGGACAAGATCTCGATCTATGTGCCGAAGAGCAAAATCGGGCAGAAGCCGGTCGAGCGGCTTCTCAAGTTGGCTGCGAAGAAGGACCGTTCGGTGAATTACTTGGTCGTCGAAGCGATTCTGGAATTTCTCAAACGAGAAGAGAAAAAAGGCTAGCAGCTTTCCTTTTCCTCACTCTACAAGGAGTGCTTGGAGGAACGCCGTCGATCAAGATGCCCCTGTAGGATCAGCACCGCGGAGAGGCTGTCTCTATGCTCTCGCCGCCGCCGCCGCGAGAGGTTTGCCTCGATAAGGACGCGTTCTGCCTCCTGGCTGGTGAGCCGTTCGTCGTACAACTCGACTTGAAGCCCGGTCTCCTGCTGAATCCGACGTGCGAATTCGGCAACCTCAAGCGCCATCTCTCCGTGAGAGCCATCCATGTTGAGCGGTAGTCCAATCACGAGTTCTGTTGCTTCGAGTTTCCTAATTAGCGATACCAACGCTGCCATGTCTTTCTCTTCGGAGTGCCCGCGGATGTAGACTCGCAGAGGGCTCGCGAGGATGCCCTCCTCGTCGCTGAGAGCCAGCCCGATCCTTCGCCGGCCGTAGTCGATGCCCAGGGTTCTCATCCGCTGCCGAGGATCTGTAGTGCGCCCCGAACGAGGTCTTCGGGGGAGAGATCTCGTCCGCGGAGACGCTGAAGCGCCTCACGCGCCTCACGTGGCGAGTATCCAAGCTTGGACGTAAGCGCCAGCAGCGCTGTCTCCTCACGACTTGAAAGCAGGAAATCTCCCGAAGAACCTGGACCGGGGGCACCCATCTTGTCTCGCAGATCCACAAGAATCCGCTCCGCGGTTTTCTTGCCAACGCCCTTGACCGCTGTGAGGCGATCGACATGTCCGCCGGTGACCGCTTGGATGAGGTCGTTGAGCGGCAAGGCGGACAGAATCTGCAATGCAAGCTTTGGCCCAACCTGTCCTACGGTAAGTAGTTGGCCGAATACCTCTCGCTCGTCACGTGAAGCGAACCCGAAGAGCTGCATGGAGTCATCGCGTACGATCAGCTGTGTGTAGAGCAGGGACTCGTGACCCACGGCCAACTCTCGGAGCGCCGCTGCAGTCGCGGATGCTCGGTAGGCAATCCCTCCGGTATCAATCACCGCATGATCGGCTCCGACCTCCACGACCTTCCCCGCGATGGAATCAATCATTGGCTCTCCTCGACACGCGTCCGGTTGCCTGTGACCTCCACCAGCGCATCGCGGAAACCGGCCACACGACTTGGCGGTAGGGAGACATGGACGGATACGTGCTCATCGTACGCAATATCCTTCACATCAGCCTTGTAGCGGTGGATCGTAGCCATGACGTTTGAGTTTACCTCGATCGGGAAGCGAAGCGAAACCACAACGCGGAGCATCTTCTCAACGACATTGGTGGCCTCCAGTGCGGCACGAGCAGCATCGCCATAGGCTCGGACAAGGCCTCCGATGCCGAGCTTGGTTCCTCCGAAGTAGCGTGTGATGACAACAAGAACATTCAGCAAGCTGGATGATTCGATCTGTTGGAGGATCGGGAGACCGGCCGATCCGGACGGCTCGCCGGCGTCCTCCAAGTAGCTTGCCGGGCCATCGGGCCCGAGCAGGCGGTAGGCGAAGCAGTGATGCGATGCATCGTGACGTCGCTTTCGTACTGTAGATACTCTGTTTCGAGCCTCATCGGCCGATGCAATCGGAAACGCATCCCCGATGAAGCGAGATTTCTTTCGAGTGATCCGTGCAGTGGCAGGTGCAGAGATTGTTCGATACGAGTCGATCATTGCCGCCCTTGAACGGTGGGCTCTTCCTCGCTTGCCAAGGATTCGATGAAGGAGAACGCGTCTCGAACGGCATTGGCTTCGCCCTCCATCAATAATGAAACGCTTCCCGTGCCCTTGCCGATTCCTCCAGAGGCGACGTGCGTTGCCTCAATCTCATACAATAGGTCCAGTGCCTCGATCTCACTCACCACATGCCCTGCAAGCGGGTAGATACCGCTTGCAAGACCGGTTGACAGCTCCGTTCGCTTGCTTCCCATCTGGAGCGAAAGGTCGACGATCGATGTGTGAATCGACTTGCCGACGCTGATCGGGATGACGATACCCACGCCTCGAGCAAGCGCTGACGCGACATACCGCCCGACCGTACCGCCTGTCGGAGATGCCATCAACACGCCGACCGTGCCAAACGGATCGAGGGCGTTGCCTCCCTTGATGATGACATCACTTGGGCCGAGTGACGCCAGCAGCTTGTCGGCCTCGACATCGACGGACTTCCCGCCCTGGAGGACGAGTTCTTTTGCCTCTCCGATGCGGGCATTGATGTTCCAGCATCGGTCGATTACACCGGCTGCGAATGCGCCGTGGTCAATGGTCTCACGGAGCAGCTCATCGGCGACGTAGGCATTGGTTGTCCCCAAGGCAATCACAACGGTTCCCTCAGTCATTGCGTGCGTGACCAATGGATGCGCAGCGACGCCGCGAGCGATCAAACGCTTGGCGGCATGGGGAGCAAGAACGGCAGAGGCTTTCATGACACTCCTCAAACTGGCGGCGAGATGGCGCCATGCTATAAGATTCAGATTCGGAAATCAAAACCAAAGCCACAGGGTGATTCGACACGATGCAATACGACGAGGCGCAGTATCGGCAGGAGGTCGAGCAGTTCCGTTGGGAAATTCCGAACGATTACAACATCGTTGATGTTGTGGAAGCGCACGCGGCCCGGAATCCGCGCAAGATCGCCGTGTTGTGGGAGGATGCCGACGGGCACGAACGGCGTGTGACCTACAGCGAGATCGCTGACGGAATGCGCCGTTTCGGCGCTGCGCTGATCGGTCTTGGCGTTGGAAAGAACGATCCGGTTATCCACATCTTGCCGCGCCTTCCCGAGGCGCACATGGCCCAGTTGGGAACATTCGTTGCGGGCGGCGTGGCGATTCCCAGCTCGGAGATGCTCAAGCCAAAGGAGATCGTCTACCGCGCCGAGACGAGCGGCGCCAAGGTGATCGTCGCCGATGTGTCCACGGCGGAGACGGTCGAACAGGCTCGAGATGGATGGCCGCTGGAGACGTTCATCCTTATCGGGACCGACAAACCCCGCGAGGGCTGGCTTCTGTTCAGCGAGTTGATGGCAAGCGCCGATCCGAAGGTCGCCAAGGTTCCTCTGGCCGCCGATGATCCGATGACGATCAACTTCACTTCAGGAACCACCGGCAGCCCAAAGCCGGTGGTTCACAAGCACCGATGGATGTACTGCCATCACCGAATTACCGCCCGCTACTGGTACGGCGCGGGGGAGGACGACATCATCTGGGCTACCACGGCACCGGGATGGGCCAAATGGTACTGGAGCCCAATCGGTGTGTCACTGACCAGCGGTGCGACACAGGTGATGTACAACGGGCGGTTCGATGGTCCGAAGTACATCGAGTTGCTGGCGAAGTACAAGGTTACCAAGCTGTGCTGCACCCCGACCGAGTATCGCCTGTTCGCCCAGGTTCCGAACCTTTTCGGAGAGGGCATCGTATTGAAGGACGCGCTATCCGCCGGAGAGCCGCTTAATGTCGAGCCGATCGAGGCGTTCAAGCGAGCGTTTGGGGTGACGATTCGAGATGGCTACGGCCAGACAGAGAGCGTTTGCCTTGTCTGTAATCTTCCTGGTATGCCGGTCAAGCCCGGAGCGATGGGCATGCCGACGCCGGGCCCAGGTGTTGTGCTGATCGACGAGGCGGGCCATCCCGTGCCGCAGGGAGAGGTTGGCGAGATCTCCCTAAGACCGGACAGCCCGGCGATCTTCGATGGCTACTGGAACGCTCCAGAGCTTGACTCTGAAGCGTTCTCCGGTGGGTGGTACCGGACCAAGGATCTTGCCCGAATGGATGAAGACGGCTACCTGTTCTTCGAGGGGCGGGCTGATGACGTGATTCTTACGTCGGGATACCGGATCGGGCCATTCGAAGTGGAAGATGCGCTGGTCAGCCACCCGGCGGTCGTCGAGGCGGCGGCGGTCGCCGCTCCACACCACGATCGCGGCGAGATTGTCAAGGCGTTTATCATCTTGGCAGAGGGATTCGAGCCAACCGAAGAGCTAACCAAGGCGCTTCAGAATCACGTCAAGAACGTTACCGCGCCGTACAAGTACCCCCGCGCGATCGACTATGTGACGGAGCTTCCGAAGACGACCAGCGGCAAGATCAAACGGGGCGAGCTTAAGCGAAAGGAATGGGAAGGCTGGGAACGACGATGAAGGAACGGTCGCTCTGTGCGCTTGCAGTCGCGATTTGCGGTGTCCTTATTCATGCTGTGGCTGCGAGTGCGGGAGGAGTGACCTTCGCTGTTCCGATGTACACACTCGACCTCTCTGGGGCCATGGACCAGGTTCCCGTCGCGGTGGAGGCAGCATTCGCCGGGGTGGAAGGCGCACTGATTGACTACGGCCTTGCGCCGGAGGAAGTGGATGAGATCCGGGATCGAGTCGACGAGTCACTCGTGCAGATCGAGGAGCTCTGGCAAACCGTCCCGCCTCTCCTTCCTATCCCGCTGCTCGGGGGGACGATCGAGTTCTCCCTTCCTTTGATCGTCGTCGACAGTCTTCGCTTCACCGGGGGGATGCTCAATGACGACCTGCTGCGCGGCGTGGCGCGATGGGTTGGAACGGAGATCCCTGCACCGCTTGTGGATGAAACGTTCGACATGGACGGATTCACCGGCGGTGCGTTGATCGACGTCGTATTCTCCTCTTGGATGATGTCGACCGATGTGGTGAAACGGTTCGACCTGCTTGTCCTGGCAGTCACGCTTGGGGGAGGCGTCGATCTCGTGCGCGGAGAGGTCCAACCCCTCATCGACCTCGATCTTCCCCCTGAATGGGACGACGCGGCGGACGATGCACTGGCGGCGCTTCATATCGATGAGCTGGAGTGGTCGAGCTTCGCGGTGCACGGCGTGGTGGGGTTTGAGATCGGACCGCCGTTCTTGCGCCTCTACGCGGACGTTCGGTTCCTTCTCCCGATCAGTTCCGAAGCGAACTGGTGGGGTCTTCGTACGGGTGGACTGGCTGCCGTGCTGGGAGTCGTGATCCGATTCTGATGAACGATCAGGAACTGCTGCAGTTGGCGAACGAAGCGCGAGCGAACGCGTACGCGGTATATTCCGAGTTTACTGTGGGTGCAGCGCTTCTCTGCGATGACGGAACGGTCCATACCGGAGTCAACGTGGAGAACGGCGTGAACGGGCTCTCCATCTGTGCCGAGCGTGTGGCGCTGTTCAAAGCGATCTCCGACGGACGGCGCGGGTTCAAGAAGCTCGCCGTGTCCTGCGCCTCGGATCACTGCCGCCCATGTGGCGCCTGTCGGCAGGTGCTCCACGAACACGCGCCAGATATCGAGATCATCATGGGGAACCCGGAAGGCAAGATGGTCCGGACAACCCTCCGCGCGCTGCTTCCGGACGCATTCTCATTGTGAGGGTGTAGGTGGCGTACGCCAGGACGAGCGGTGCACGGACGGCGGCGTTCTCCTAAGCGTGACCCACAATCCGCTCGATCACGAGCGGCGGGGCCGTGAGTGTCGCTGCGTCCGGATCGATCACATAGGCGGTCTCGATTATCCGGCGTGCGGTCTTGATCTGTACCTCGTCGTTGACGTGGAGAATGGCGAGGAGTTCCTCATGTGCTACCCGATCGCCAATCTTGGCGATCAGTTCGACGCCAACGGCGGGATCAATCGAGGCCTCCTTGGTGAACCGTCCGGCGCCGAGGAGGTTTGCGGCACGGCCGATATCGAGTGCGTTGAGAGCACGCACGGTACCGGCAAGCGATGCGCGGACCTCGACTTGTCGGGCGGCGCTCGGAAGGAGCGAGAAATCTTCGATTACGGCGGGATTTCCGCCCTGGTTGACGACAAGCTCACGAAACTTGGCGAGTGCCGTGCCATCGAGAAGATGACCGCGAAGCCGTTCGATCGCGGCGTCTCGGCCGTCGGCACCGCCTGCAAAAACGACCAGCTCCGCCCCGAGTTCGCAACATAGCTCCGCCAGATCCTCGGGACCCTCGCCGCGAAGCGTGTCGATTGCCTCGCGTACCTCGAGGGCGTTTCCGATCATCCGCCCCAACGGTTGCGACATGTCGGTGATCAGCGCCGCCATCTTCCGTCCGAGTCTTGCGCCGATGGACACCAACGATTTGGCCAACGTCCGGGCATCCTCGAGTTCCGGAAGGAACGCCCCGACGCCTGCCTTGACGTCGATGACAATCCCCTGTGCGCCTCCCGCGATCTTCTTCGACATGATCGACGCGACGATCAGCGGAAGCGAGTCGATCGTCGCCGTGACGTCGCGAAGCTCATAGAGGATCCGATCGGCTGGGACCATGTCCTCGGTGTGATCGGCGAGTGCAAGCCCGCTGCTATGAACCAGCTCAAGGAACTGCTCGCGCGAGAGGTCCGTGCGGAATCCCGGGATCGACTCAAGTTTGTCGATCGTGCCTCCTGTGTGTCCGAGGGCTCGGCCGGACAGCTTTCCAACGGTCAGACCCGCGGCGGCAAGCAGCGGGATCAAGACGAGCGTTGTGGTGTCGCCGACACCGCCCGTGGAATGCTTGTCGACGGTGAAGCCGCCCAGATCCTCCGGAGTGAACATCGAACCCGAGTGAGCCATGATATCGGTCAGGATTGTCGTCTCTTCGTCGGTCATCCCGCGCAGACGGATCGCCATCAGTAACGCGGAACTCTGGTATTCGGGGATGGTTTGGTCGACCGTTCCGCTGATCCAGTATTGGATCTCTTCTTGATTGAGCGTCTTCCCGTCACGCTTGCTGGCAATCAGATCGACCGTATTCATGGGAGCCCATTCTAGAGCGATGAATCGCGCGGCACAACAGGGATCTGATACAAGAGCGTTTTGCTCCGCTGTCCACCGAGCGAGTTGTAGAGATCCTGTGCTGCGCGGTTGTCCGGTTCGGTGAGAAGACGGACTCCCGCGAGACCAAGCGTTTTGGCCAGATCCGCGACCGAGCGCATCAGCGCCGTGCCGATGCCTTGGCGGCGATGCTCCGAGAGGGCGTGGATCTCGTCAAGATAGAGGAAGCCGATGCGGTCATCGAGTTTGGGAATGCGCGTGCAGACAGCGAGCCCGACCGGGCAATCTCCCAGACGAGCGATCAGGAACCAAGCCGAATCGCAAGACAACGCGTCGAAGCAATCCAGGCTTCTGGCCATGCCCTCCGGCGCATGGAGAGCCGCTTCGATATCGCTGGGATGATCCTCTGCTTCGATCTGTGCGACGAGCTGTTCCAGATCCTCTCGATCTTGCGCAGTCGCACGGAGGACGCTGATGCCGGCGTGAGGCTCGGGTTGCGTGTCCAGAAGATACTCCGGCCAGCTGGCGCTTGAGAGCTTCGCGATCGAAGATCGGTGTTCCGACGAGGTATACTCTCCTTCTGGAGGTGCGACAATGCCGAGTTTCCCGCGGTTTCTGTTTCGGGTGAAGGATCGACAGATCGAAGAAGAGGCCAGCAAGATGATTGCGTCCTTCGGGATCAAGGATGTAGAGATTCGCCGGGACGACACGATCAAAGATGCGTGGTTTGAAGACAGCGTCGCGCTGAAGACGACGTTTGGGTTGGAGGACATTCGGGAGTATCTGGAGCAGCTGACATCCTAGGGTGTTCCAAACCCGTCATCCAGGGCGGACGACGGCTACATGAGACGCGCACGGAGTCTTGAGGACGAGTAGTCCATCACCCATACGACGAGCATGATGAGGAACATCATCATGCTGGCGGAGCTCCATTGCCACACGCGAGTGTACTGCAGCAATCGTTGACCGATTCCGCCGCCACCGACAAGGCCGATAATCGTTGCCATCCGCACGTTGATGTCCCAGCGGTACAACGTAAACGACAGATACGGGTTGATGATCTGCGGAAGGATGCCATACAGGATGACTTGTAGCTTGCTGCCGCCGGTGGCGCGAATGGCTTCTACCGGACCTGGATCGATTGACTCCAGTCGTTCCGAGTAGAGCTTGGTCAGGTCAGCGATGGAGTGAATCAGCAGAGCCATGACACCCGGGAAGGCCCCTCCGCGTACCCAGACCACGAAAACGATCGCCCAGATGATCGGCTCGATCGATCGTGTGATGCTCATTATCGTTCGCACAACGATGTAGATAGTTCTTCCCACGATGCCTTGCGTGAGGTTTCGCGCCGCAAGGAAGCTCAGGGGGGCGGCGACGAATACGGCGAAGATTGTCGCCATGAAGGCCATGAAAATCGTGACCAGCAGAAGGCGAAACCCGGTACCCAGTAGCGACCAATCGGGACTGAGGAACGCCTTCCAGATGTTGGCCGTCTTCCCCGCGTTGGACATGAGCGCGTGCCAATCCACCTCCGTAATGAGAAACGCTGCGATGATTGTCGCGATGAAGAGAAAGAACATGGCTACGGACCAGCTATTCCGGTACCAAGGAAGGCGCCTCGACGGAACATCCTCCTGGCTTACGATTCGCAGACCGCTCGCCAAGTCATGCCACGCGGTTGCCTCTTTGGAGGCGATGTATCCAATGAGAGGAAGTCCGGAGACGTGCCACACGAGGTAGCGAACCACGCGGCGACCGAATCTGGGCGAGCTGCCTTCCGGTGTTGCGACACGAATCCCGAGGAGCTTCAAGCCTAAGGAGACACCAAAGTTCTCCCAGAGAGCTGCCGCTTCGATGACTATAAGCAGCATCCACCACCATGGGAGGGTTGTGTAGCTTGGCATGCCATACGCATAGGTGTTATAGATGAACGAGAGGATCGTCCACGCATAGAGAAGGGTTACAGCATCGAGAGCATACGCAAGCATTGGCTTTCGAAGATGACGGAAGTTCTTCATCCAAACCGGCATCTCCTTCATGAAGCCTGCGTAGTAGCGATCCTTCATGCTAGATGATCTTCTCCCTTACACGTCCACTGATATAGTCCAGCAACCAGACGACAGCGACAATCGCAATGACGACGGCTCCCACTTGGTTCCACGCGTTGGGTAGGAACCCGACTTGGTTCTTGTAGTAGAAGAGAACCCGGCCAATGCCTCCTCCTCCGACGAGTGCGATAACGGTGGCCATGCGAATGTTGATGTCCCACCGATACAGAGAGAACGCGAGGTAGGATGGGATGATCTGAGGAATGACGCCATACAACACGACCTCGATCCGGCTGCCTCCAGTGGACGCGATAGCCTCCAGTGGACCTGGATCGATGCCTTCAACCTGCTCGGAGTAGAGCTTGCCGAGTGCAGCGATCGTGTGAAGCATCAACGCAAGGACGCCGGCGAACGGGCCAAAACCGACCCACACGGCAAAGACCACTCCCCAGAGAATGGACTCGATTGATCGGAAAACATTAAAGAAGGCGCGCATGACAGCGTAAACAAGCCATCCCAGCGGGCTGAAGCCCATGAGATTGCGAGCACCGAGGAAGCTCAGCGGGAACGCGATGATGCCTCCCGTGAGGGTCGCCAACAGTGCGATGAAGATGGATTCAATCAGACCTTGCACAATCGATTCTCCAAGCTGCGGCTCGGGCTCGAAGAAGTGGACGAAGTCGGGGTTGATCAGATCCTTCCAGATGCGGGCCGACATCCCGGCACGGCTGAATAGGTTGGCAAGGTCGATCTCGGTGATCTCCCATCCAAGCCAGAAGGTGACGGCGACGAGCACAAGGATCATGATTCCGGATTGCGTCTTGATCCAGGCGCGCGGCTTGCGTCGTGGGAGGTCCTCCTTGATGTCCTTCCACGCTCGCATGCGAGTCTGGGAGTGACGATCGTGGAGCACGGTCCCATCGCTCTCGGTCTGCAGGAGCGCAACCGGAAGAGCCGCAATCGATACATGCATCCACAGGAAGCGCTTCCAGCGATGTTCTCGCGACGGGTAGTCCATATCCGTCGTGATCAATCGGCGCTCGAAAAGGCTCATTCCCATGCTGTGGCCGAAGGCATGCATCAAGACAGTCAGTTCAAGGGTTGCCACGATAACGATTGGCCATCCCCAAACGGGAAGCGTCAGCCTTCCGTACCAATTGACGTACCAGGTGTACCAGTATAGATTGAGGAAGTACATGACTGCATAGGCGATGTACCCCCATGCTGCCCAATCCAGTAGGAATGCGAAGAAACGGGGACGAAGCGCGTTGGCCTTCTTGAGGAAGGTATTGCGCCTAGCGGACCTCGACTTCCTCTGCTTCTTCACCATAGATCTCCCTGAAGCGGACTTCGTCGATGTCGCTTGGAAGCCCCTCGTAGACAATCTGCCCGTCTTTCAGCGCCAGAATCCTCGTTCCGTAACGCCTAGCCAGACCGAGAAAGTGGAGACTTGCGAGCACAGTAACATCATCCTCTTGGTTCATCACCTCAAGGTACTGCATGACGGAGTGCGATGTGGCAGGATCCAGGGCCGAGACCGGTTCGTCGGCCATCAGCATGACCGGTTCCTGCATCAATGCTCGCGCAATCCCGACACGCTGTTGCTGCCCTCCTGAAAGCTCATCGGCACGCTTGTGTGCCTGTTCCGGGATTCCAACCCGCTCCAGATTCGCCATCGCCCGGTCGATGTCTGCACGCGTGAATCTGTGTGCGGCTGATGCCCATGGACTCATATACCCAAGTTTCCCTGACAGCACGTTGGTAAGAACCGTCGAGCGCTTCACGAGGTTGAAGTGCTGGAAGATCATCGCCATTCGCCGCCGAACCCGACGTAGCTCGCGGGGCGATGCTTGGGTTACATCCACGCCATCGAACGTGACGGTTCCGGCTGTGGGTTCGATCAGGCGATTGATGCAACGAAGCAGTGTCGATTTGCCTGAGCCGGACAATCCAATCAGTACGAGAAACTCGCCCTTGTCAACTGTGAAGCTCATGCCATCCAGAGCGAGAACCTCGCCTCGTGCGTAGACCTTGGTGAGATATTCAACCGCCAGCTGGGGGTTCATCGGTCACCTTCTGTAAACGAGCGGGAGGGAGGTTTGTCTCTCCCTCCCGCCATCCTAGTCTTGTATCCTTCTGTTTCCCGGGCGACTAGTCGCGGTCCGGAATCGGGATGAGAAGCGTTGTACGAAGACTGTCGTAGAAGGAGTCATCGACATCCGTGACTTCGTTCCATTCGTAGAAATTCTCGTCCGCCCACAGCGCGTTGCCAGGACCCGGATTGGCTTGCGTTCCGATGTTCCACTTGATGGCATCCACAAGCGTATCGGCAACATCCACCGGGAAGTCCGGTCCGAAGCAAACGCCGTCGTTCGGGATCTCGTCGCCTTCGAGCATCAAGACCTTGATCTCGCGCACGACATCGGCGAAGTCGTAGGTGCTACGGAGCGCGCGCCGCACGTCGCGACAGGTTGCGCTGAGATCGTCGGTGTACACGTCCTCGTTATGTGGATCCCAGACCCACCGTTCGATGTAGTCGCCGTACTCCCACTCGCTTCCGGTCCAGCCGTCGGGCGGCGTGGGCTTGGAGTAGTAGGCGGTGCAGAAGTCGCCCTGCCCCTCGTAGAGGGCGGCGATCGTGTTGGTGTGTCCGCCGGTCTCGATCGTGTCGCTGGGAACGATCCCGATGGTGTCGAAAATCTGCTTCGGAATCACGTAACCGGACCCCGAAACGACGTCGTTGTACACCCAGACCTTATCGTCGAGATCTAGAATCGATTCGATGCCACTGTCACGGCGAGCGTAGATTGCGCCGAAGTAGAAAACAGTTCCATATCGCACCGATGCGAGCCGGATTGAGCAGTTGCCGCCGGTTCGGTCGTAGATTCGCAGGTACTGTACGCTCGCAGGAAAGCCGAACGTGTCTCCTTCCGACGCAGCCATGGCTTCGATCATGGCGGTGTAGTCCGCCTTCACGTCAGCCTCGATGTAGTAGCCGGTCCGCTCCGACAAGGCCTGTGCAATGAGCTCTCCGTTCTCCTCGACTGTGGAACTCTCCGTCGAGGGAACGAGAATCATGTAGATCGGCCTCTCTCTCGTGCCCAGTTCCTGGGCGAGACCGATGATGCCGAGCGCCAACACGGCGGTTAGCGCCAGAGCAACTACCTTACGCATGGTGCACCTCCTGTGCGACCTGAACCTTCGGGATTGCGCGGCCGAGCCTTCTCGGTCGCACGCTCCGGTGTGACCCTCATTACGTCCATAATAGATCCCCCCTCTCCTCGAGTCAATTCAGATGGGGAGTGCTTTCTGAGGCACATCGTGAGTCGGCACAAGAGACGAGACATGATTTGAAACAAGGCGAAACTGTACACGCCGTGGGGAGCGGAATCCGGTAGAATCTTATCTGTATGACGACCTGACAGGAGGTGTCGGACGAATGGGGAACGGACGTGAATTCGTGCTTAACGGAAAGGTAACGATTGTCACTGGGGGATCGCGAGGGATTGGCGCAGGCATCGCGCTGCGCTTTGCCGAAGCGGGGAGCGACATTGTGGTTGTGTGCCGATCGAGCCATGACGCAGCGAATGAGACGGTTGGTCAGATCGAAGCACTAGGGCGAAAAGCAATCGCCGTGCAGGCCAATGTATCGAGCAAGGCGGAGGTCGAGCGGTTGGCCGGAACCTGCATCGAGACGTTTGGCAAAGTGAACATCCTGGTGAACAACGCCGGTGCGTATCCGATGGCGACGCTGATCGACATGAGCGAGAACGACTGGGACGGCGTCATCGACGCAAACCTGAGAAGCACGTTTCTCTGCAGTCAGGTCGTTGCCCGGAGGATGGTCGAACAAGGCAACGGTGGTTCGATCATCAATATCGCGTCGATCGAAGCGGAGAACCCGGCGCCGATGCATGCTCACTACTGCACGGCGAAAGCAGGTGTGGTGATGCTCACCAAGGCCTCGGCTGGAGAACTCGGTGCGCATGGGATTCGCGTGAACTGCGTATCTCCCGGGTTGATCTGGAGAGAAGGCATCGAGGATGCATGGCCGGAAGGCGTCGCACGCTGGACAGCGGCTGCTCCGCTATCCCGTCTTGGAACGCCGAGGGATATCGCCAACGCGTGTCTATTCTTCGCCTCCGATGCGGCGGAGTGGATCACCGGAGCCAATCTACAGGTCGACGGTGGCATGATGACACACCAGATCTTCTAGGAGCACAGGGAGGCAGTCACAATGCTACAGGGAAAGAACGTCCTCGTCACCGGAGCGGGTCAAGGGATCGGTCGCGGCATCGCACAGGCGGTGGCCGAAGCCGGAGCGAACGTCGGACTGATCGACCTGCATGATGAGTGGTTGCAAGAGACTGCAGCCGATGTTGCGAAGATGGGACAGCAAGCGTTGACATGCGTTGCTGATGTCACAAACCCTGAGGCGGTATCGCGCGCGCTTGACATGTTCATTGACAAGTTCAACGGATTGGACGGATTGGTGAACAACGCGGGTGTGATCGAGATGGGGCCGGCGGCCGATATCCCGCGCGATCGATGGAACTGGCAGTTCGACGTCAACGTTTGGGGTCTGATGAACTGCTGCCAGCTTGTGGCCCGACGGATGATCGCCTCCGGTCGTGGCGTGATCGTTAACATCGCCTCCAACGCTGGCAAAGTGGGCTATGGGAACATGGCGGCCTACAACGCGACCAAGGCAGCGGTGATCAATCTGACGCGAACCCTGTCAAGTGAATGGTCGGAGCAAGGGATCAACGTCAACGCGGTCTGCCCCGGCGGCGTGGCCACCCCAATGCTAAAGAGTGCGGCGGCATGGGTTGCTGAACGGATTGGCGCTGATGCTGATGAACTGTATGGCTCAATGAAGCCGAACCTGATGTCGCGACACATTGAGCCGATCGAAGTTGGCCGTGTCGTCGCGTTCTTGCTGTCTGATGCCGCCGTCATCATCCGAGGTCAGTCGATCAACATCGATGGCGGTGACACGCCGTACTAGCCGACGTGATCCGCGGGTTCGTCGAACACCGAATCCTGGGCGATCCACGGAGGAGAACTTGCCGCGAGAAGAACGAGTTCGTCTTTCGATGAATCGTTGAAGATCTGGTGCCACTCGCCGGGGCGGATGAGACAGGCATCGCCGACGCGCAGCCGGTATTCAACGCCATCGACGACCAGGTGGCCGTATCCATGCAGTATGTAATAGGTCTCTTCAGATTGTCGATGGTGGTGCTTCGCAGAGGAGCCGCCTGCGCAGATGTCGATCTCCGCGATGCTATGTGTTGCAGCTTTGCCGATGTGATCCGATGCGCCGACGAGTTCGTAGACCGTCTCGCCCCGCTGCTTGATCAGCGGTTTGGCCACGTCGTCTCGGTGTGCTCTATGCATGGAGTACCTCCTGGAGTCTCACAATGGCGTCAAGCGCCACCGTGATCTCCCGTTCGACGGCCTCCTTGACGATCTCTTGATGTGGATTGTAGGCTCCGGCCTCAATCGTCCCCGGGGCGCAGTCGATAGCAACGATCGCTCCCGCGCGTACACCGCGGAGGAGACCAATCATGTAGAGGACCGAACACTCCATTTCTACACAGACGGCCCCAGCACGTGCATACGTTTCAAGTCCGAGATCCAAGACCCCTGGGTAGAATGCGTCGATGCTCACACCCACGCCGCGGTGAGCAGTTCCTTCGGCATCTCGCGCAACCGACCAGAGCGCGGCAGATAGATCCGGATCGGCGACGGCGGGCATCTCCAGGGGGGCCAACTGCCGGGATGTCCCCTCGGCGCGGACCGCGGCGCTGACGACGACAAGATTCCCCGGACGTATCTCTTGCCGAAGCCCACCGGCAGTCCCTACGCGAATCAGCGTCTTGGCGCCAGCTCGGATGGTCTCTTCGTAGGCAACAGCTGCTCCGGCCGACCCGACGCCTGCGGAGACAACACCGACAGGAATCCCGCCGTACTCGCCTCGGTACGAGTGGTATTCTCGGTTCGCTGAGACCAGGGTCCGCTTGCTCAAGCGCGAGGCGATCGCTTCAGCGCGAGCGGGATCCCCGGGAAGGAGGATCGCCTCTGGCAGCTCTCCGGCACGCAACTTCAGGTTTGGACCGACGTAGGACATCGCCCCACCTCCACATCCAGGATCCCAGGGCCATGCGTCCCTGCCGTCACGGTAACGGCGACGATAGCATCGAGAGGACGATGCGCGCCACGGAGCGCTCGATCGCATCCGGCACCGGATGAACGCGGGCCTCAAGGGAAGCGTGGTGCTTCGCCAGGTGTTCGAGGCTAAGCGCCTGGAGGCCGAACGAGATGTCCATGATTTCCACCGGATGGCCGTCTGCGACCGACAGATTGACCAGCTCCCCTTCGCCGAGGAGGTAGACGGTCTTCCCATCGGGCAGATCGTAGGCATCGACGTCCTCTCGCACCTTCCGCATTGCCGAAGATTTCGCCGTGAGGGCATTGCGGTCGATCTCGAACGCGAAGTGCCCTGCATTGGCAAGCACAGCGCCTTCCTTCAGGTACGCAATTTCCGGCTCCGCGATGATGCCAGGGCGACCTGTTGCGGTCACAACAAAGTCTGCCTGCTCAAGCGCCCGGTCGAGCGGCGCGACCGCGAACCCCTCCATGAGTGCTTCGACCGCTTTGATTTCGTCGACCTCACAGACGATGACTCGTGCTCCAAGCCCGCGAGCCCGAATCGCGAGGCCCTTTCCGCACCAACCGTATCCGACGATGGCGGCTGTCTTTCCGGCGATGAGCAGGTTGGTCGCACGCATGATCGCATCCCACGTCGATTGCCCCGTGCCGTACCGGTTATCCAAGAGATGCTTCATCCGTGCGCTGTTGACGGCAATCGCTGGAATGCTGAGCTTCCCTTCGCTCTGGAGCGATGCAAGCTGCTCGACTCCGGTTGTCGTTTCCTCGCTCAGTCCGATGAGCGATGGGGATCGGGGGGCTCCACGTTCGGCGATCCGCGCGACGACCTCGCCGCCGTCCTCGACGATCAGTGTGGGATCGGTGTCCAGCAGCCTCTCGATGTGCTCCTTGTGCTCTGGCTCAGAGACCCCACGCCGAGCAGTCACAGTGATTTCATCGGTTCTGGCCAGCGCTGCTGCAACATCATCTTGCGTGGCGAGCGGATTGCTCTCGATGACGTACAGCGCCGCGCCACCCTCACGCAGTGTCAGGGCCAGCGCCGCGGTCTTCGCTTCGAGATGGAGCGACATTCCGACCCGATGCCCCCTGAGCGGTTGCTCCGCTCGGAACCGGGTTGAGATCTCCTGTTGTACCGGCATGTGTGCGCGTGCCCATTGAATCTTGCGTTGTCCGGACTCCAGCTCCCGACTCATGGCGTCCCCTCGTTCGGGAGTCGATAGATGGATGCGAACTGACGCGATAGAAGGTACAGGTGCGCGATCTCCTCGATCTTGACCGCCACTTCGAATGCCTCATCAAGCGTACGCCCTACACCGACAGCACCGTGCTTCGCGATCAGCGCAGCACGGCCTGCACCCAATGCGTCCGCGACGGCGTTGGCCAGCTCCCATGTGCCGGGGGGGCAATGAGCCGAGATGGGGAGTTCATCGCCAAACAGGATCCTCCCCTCGTCGTGCGGGATCGGCAGACATGTTAGCGCGATGGCTGCCGCGGTAGCGATGGGCGAATGGGTATGAACGATCGCTTGCACGTCGTCGCGCGCAGCGTAGATCGCGGCGTGCATCCGCCACTCGGAGGACGGATCGCCTTCACCGGAGACGCGTGTTCCTTCGAGATCGATCTCGATAATCTGCTCGGCGCTCAGCTTGCCGTATGGAATGCCGCTGGCGGTGATCCACACGCGATCTCCGAGCCGTGCCGAGACGTTGCCCGAGCTGCCTGTGGCGAAGCCCGCGCCGGCCATCGCGACCGCCGTGGCGAGGACGGCCTCTCTTGTTGATTGTTCTCTCATGCTGTGATCTTCTCCTCTTGGCGACCGGCGACTCACCGGAAGACGACCGGTGGCCGATGAACGGCAGTTTCGGTCACGATGGCCGTGATCAATTCGGCCGGAGTCACGTCGAATGCAGGATTCCATGCAGCTGCGCCCTTGGGTGCAAACCTCGTGCCTCGCGGCGCGAGGACCTCATCTTCTTCACGTTCCTCGATCGGAATCAGTGTGCCGGACGCGGTTGCGGGGTCGATCGTCGATGTCGGTGCGACGATGAACATCGGGATTTCATGATGTCTTGCCGCCACGGCAAGGCCATAGGTGCCGATCTTGTTGGCGCTGTCGCCGTTGGCGGCGATGCGGTCGGCTCCCGCCAGGACGGCGTCAATCTCGCCGCGTGACATCAGGTATGCGGCCGCGCCATCGGCGAGCAGTTTGAACGGGATACCGTCCTGCAACAGCTCCCACGCCGTCAGCCGCGCACCCTGCAATCGCGGTCGCGTTTCGCAGGCGTAGACGAACGCCAGCTTGCCCTGCTCGTGGGCGGCGCGGATCACGCCGAACGCCGTTCCGTACCCCCCGGTGGCAAGTGCGCCGGTGTTGCAGATTGTCAGCACGCGGGCGCCGTCCGGCAGCAGAGCGGCACCGTTTTGGCCAATCGCTCGGTTCGCCTCGACGTCCTCCGTGTGGATGCGACGGGCTTCGGTAAGCAGTTCGCGACGAACCTCTTCCCGTGGCCGCCCATCGAGTTGTCCAGCCAGCGCAAGCATCCGATCGAGCGCCCAGGAGAGGTTGACCGCCGTCGGTCGCGTCGCTCGTAGGGTGTCGGCCGCCTCATGCAGTCGATCCGACGAGACGCTGGCGCCTTGCTCGTCGATGGCTACGACGATGCCATAGGCGGCGACCACACCGATCGCCGGCGCGCCGCGGACACGCATCGAGCGGATCGCCTCGGCCGCCGCGTCGACCGATGTCAGACGAACGACGGTTTCCTCCTGTGGTAGCAGCGTCTGGTCGAGGAGGTCGATACCTCCGTCCCGATAGACGGCGGGGGCGAAGCTACCAGCGAACGTTGGAAGGCTGCTCGATGACATCATTGCTTGATGTAGTGCTGCCCGAGGGCGGCCGGGACCTGAGCTCGCCGGATCAACACGGCAAGCACAAGCACGGTCAGAAGGTAGGGAAGCATCAGTGAAATCTGGCTTGGGATGTACCCTTGGAGACTCATCTGTAATGCATCAGCAAAACCGAAAAGGAGTGCCGCCCCGAGTGCCCCCACAGGGCTGTAGTTGCCGATGACCATCGCCGCGATGCCGATGAACCCGCGCCCCCCGACCATGCCATTGACGAAGTATCCCAGGTTGTTGAAGAAGTAGGCTCCAGCCAGTCCGCAGAGCATCCCGTTGACGATTGTGTAGACGTACTGCGTACGATAGACATTGATCCCTGCAGTATCCGCAGCCTCCGGCTTTTCGCCGACGACGCGGAGGCGGAGCCCCCACCGCGTGTGAAAAATGAAGATTTGCGAGATGACCACCAGTACAAGAGCGGAGCCCGCGATGTACCAAGCGTTGATTGTCGGAGCCGATGCCGACGTGCCTCTGGATCCCCACAGCGCACTGGTAATGAACAGGGAGAGCCCGGCGACAAGGATGTTGACGGCAACCCCGGAGACGACGTGATTGGCACGGAAGCGGATGCACCACAGTGCATGCAGCGCGCCCGCGAGCCCGCCGCCAAGCACTGCGGCGATGACGGCGACCCATGCGCTGCCTGTGTAGTACGACACCAAGGCTGACACAAGGGCTCCAAGCACAGTGGTTCCCTCGACGCCAACATTGATGATGCCGACCCTCTCGGAGTACGTCTCGCCAAGGGCGATCAACGCAATAGGGCTCGAAAGCCTGAGCGTTCGAAGGAGTAGATGAATCGTGAAGATGTTCATCGGTTCCGCCTCCAGCGAATGAGCCTCCGGATGAGCGTTGGAGCGATCACGAAGAAGATCACAAGGCCCTGTAGAACGGAAGCGATATCCCCGGGAGCGGCTCCAGATCTCTGCACTTGCATGCTCCCCGCCCTCAACGCACCCATCAAGAACGCCGAGAAGAGAACCCCGATTGGATGCGCTCTTGCAATGAGCCCTCCGGCGATCCCATCCCATCCGTAGCCGGGAGAGAACCCCGAGATGAACCGCGTATGCGTACCGAGAACCTCTCCTGCGCCTGCGAGGCCGGCAACGAATCCAGCGAGACACAGCGAGAGGATCAGCTTGCGCTTGACGGAGATGCCCCCGTACTCTGCGGCCTTCGGGCTCTGGCCGACGGCGCGCAGCTCGTATCCGGATCTGGTTCGGAACAAGTAGTACCAGACGATGAACACGACGATTCCCGCAATGATGATCGCCCATGTGACTTGGGTTGGGCGAAGCAGCTTGGGAAGGATCGCGCTTCGCATGACCCGAACGGTCTGGTTCGATCCGTATCGCGTATCGTGGAGAACCATCCGAGGCGCGACCAACAGGTCGGTGAAATAGATGGCGACCGACGAGAGCATCATCGTGGTGACGAATTCGTTGACCCCGCGCTTCGCCTTCAAGTATCCGGGGATCCAACCCCATGCTGCGCCCGCCAAACCTGCGGCAAGTAGGCAAGCAAGGACATGGAGTATGCCGGGAAGCTTGAGATAGATGCCGACGACCGCAGCTGCAATCGCGCCCATGTACATCTGCCCTTCGGCACCGATGTTGAACAGTCCACAGCGAAACGCAATCAGGAACGAAAGGGACGTGAAGATGATCGGCGTGGCTTGTGTGAGTGTCTGCCCGATGGATATCTTGTTGCCGAACGCGCCCTTCCACAGGTTAAGAAACACCGCAGGAATCGAGTAGCCGCCAGCCCATAGGATGATGCATCCGACGCCGAAAGCTGCGAGGATCGAGAGAAACGTGAGTCCTGTCTCGCGTAGCAGTGCGGAACGCTTGAGGGCGGCGATCACTACGATCCTCCTTGCTTTGGGGCTTCAGACACCGTTCCGGTGAGCATCAGCTCGCCGAGTTCATGGCGATCGACGGTTTCCGGATCTCTGATGGCGACGATGAGGCCGTTGTAGATGACAGCGATCCGATCGCTGAGCATCAGGACTTCATCCAGATCCATCGAGATCAGGAGGACGGCGGCCCCTTGATCGCGCATCTTCAGCAACTGGTCGCGGACGTACTCGATCCCTCCGACATCGAGGCCGCGGGTCGGCTGGGCGGCGATGATCACGCACGGATTCTTGGTCACTTCGCGTCCGATGATCAACCGCTGCTGGTTGCCGCCGGATAGGTTCTTGGCCAGCGTGTTGACGGACGGAGTCTTGACGCCGTACGCATCGACAATACCTCGCGTGAAGCGTGTGATCGCTCCCTGCCGCTGCCAGAACGGGGATGGACTGAAAGTCTTCTCTTGCTGCCGGCCAAGAATCGCGTTCTCTCGTAGGGAGAAGGGCATGATCAAACCACGCAGATGTCTGTCGGAAGGGATATGCGCGATACCGGCGTCAATGAACGCCCGTGCACTTCGCCCGGTCAGATCATCATCTCCAAGACGGATCGTCCCTCCAGTCGTGGGGCGCAGGCCGGTGAGCACCTCTGCCAGTTCGGCTTGTCCATTCCCCTGAACGCCGGCGATGCCGAGAACCTCGTGGCGCCGCAGTTGAAGATCGATCCCGCGAAGGATGTCAAGCCCGCGGTCTCCACATGCGGTAATGCCTTCAGCGGCCAGCACGGATTCGGTATCATCCCGGGCTTTACTGCGATGCACGGTGAATACGACATCCCGACCGACCATCATCTCGGCCAACTCTCTCTCCGTCGTCTCCTTCGCATTGACTGTTCCGATAACTTGTCCCTTGCGTAGCACCGTAATCCGATCGCACATCCCGATGGCTTCTTGCAGTTTGTGCGTGATGAGGATGGTCGACTTGCCCTCCGCCTTGAGCTTCTGGAGTGCTTCCCCCAAATTCTCGGTCTCTTGCTCCGTTAGCACGGCGGTTGGCTCGTCGAGGATCAACGTATTCGCGCCGCGGTACAACGCTTTGATAATTTCAACACGCTGTTGTTCTCCGACGGGAAGCTGATTGACTCTTGCACGCGGATCGATCGGCAGGCCATACTGCTCCGAGAAGGCCTCGATCTTCCGGGCTGCGGCATCTCGATCGAGAAGGATACCGTTCTTCGTTGGCTCCTGACCGAGCATGATGTTCTCGGCTACTGTCAGCCTGGGGACGAGCATGAAATGCTGATGCACCATGCCGATTCCCAGACCGATCGCTCGCGCTGGGCGATAGTGCTTGTGTGTCGCTCCATCGATGAGAATCTCGCCCTCGTCCGCGTAGTACAGACCGTACAGGACGCTCATGAGCACGGTCTTCCCGGCGCCGTTCTCGCCGAGAAGACCGTGGATCTCACCGTGTTCCAATGCGAAATCGATACCGTCGTTTGCGATGACGCCAGGAAACCGCTTGACGATTCCCCGCATCTCTACGGCGTAGTCAGGCATCGAGTTCGCTTCTCTCTAGACGCTCAATCTGACCGAACGGCTACCAGACGAGGTCCGTAATCACGATTGTTCCGTCGAGGATACCTTCTGCAGCCTCAACGCACTTGCGGATGACGTTGGTCGGAACCGGGACGGTCGACTCACTCGACACGACGTAGTTGTTCACGTCGAAGTTGCCGACAGAAATGCCTGTCCCAACGCCGAAATCGGAGACCATGCCGTAGCTATAGATCGTCGGTTCCCAGGTGCCATCGAGTAAAGCCAAAACATTGAGTTCAACGGCCAAATCGACGCGCTTCAGACCGCTGGCGACGATTACGTCGGCGCTCTCGGGCACCGTCGCGGCCTGATCGACATCGGTCCCCATCGCAAACCACGCGTCGTTCTCCTCGGCCGCCGTGAACACGCCAAGGTGAGACTTGCCGGCCGCGCCATAGACGTAGTCGGCGCCGGCGTTGTACATCTCACGCGCCAGTTCGGCGCCGAGTGTCGGATTGGCCCAGTCGCCGACGAAGCGAACGAGGACTTCGGCGTCGGGGTTCACCCAATGAATGCCCTGCTTATACCCGGCGAGGAATCGCTGGATCAGCGGCTCATCCTTGCCACCTTCGAAGCCGACGATGTTGGTCTTCGTCATCGAACCGGCAACAACGCCGACGAGGAACGCCGACTCCCAGTCGTTCATCACGATGGATGCGACGTTGTCGGCTATGACCACCATGTCGACAATGGCGAACTTCTGGTCCGGGTAGTCTGCTGCTGTCACCTCAAGCGGTGCGGCCTGGTCGAATGCGATGCAGATGATTAGGTCATAGACGCCGGCATCCGCGAACTGCAGTTGGAAGCCTGCATACTCCGCAATCGCTGTCGGTTCGACGTAGTCAAGAATATCCTCGACTGTGACACCGTGCTGCGCTGCAAGCTGCTCGGCCACTCTAGTCGCGCCGAGGAACGCTTGGTCGTTAAACGACTTGTCGCCCAATCCACCCGTGGCCAGAATCAACCCGATCCGCGGGTAGTCCTGTGCATAACCGACGCTCGCGAAGAGCGAAACCATTGCTAGAACTACGACACCAAGTACCAACAGTCGCTTCATGTGTGCCTCCTCTTGACTCCCTGTGACCTGTCAGTATGTCTGACAGCCAAACCCCTACACACTGGATTGTAGTCTGAATTACACTAGGGGCCAAGACCCGGAGGTGATCGGTGTGAGGAGAATCCGCGTATGTCCAATCCTATACTGCATTGCGCTTCTCATGACTTGGATATGGATCCCTGGTGTGATAGCGGCTGAGGCAGATGGAGTGCCTGGCCATGAGACGGCGCTCGCGGTGCGTTTGGGCGGGAGTTACTCCGACCTCTACTCCGAGTTTGCACCGCTCTACCTATTCTACCGATCGTATGGAGATCACCTGTTCAAGGGAACCCCGATCGAAGTGCCGGGGGGATTGCCCGAAGCCTGCGAACGGCTTGCGTACGAAGCGGCGCTGCTCCAGATCGATGTGATGACACAGACAGCATCGACAACGATCCCGAACATCATGCCGGAACTGGTTCGCCTGCGGATCGACATTGATGCCTACTGCGTTGCTCACGTTGACACGCTGTTGGCCATCGCTGCTTGGACCGAGGTGGACAACGAGGAGATCAAGCAGGCGAGTGATGTAGGCCTATTCTCGGGGATACGTGATCTCAGCAGCGCACTTGAGATGGTATTGGATGGGGTGATTGAGGCGTTTGCCATGGATCTCGATCGTTGGTACTTCGGCATTGCATTCTCGATGCGTGGTGTGCTTACTCAGCCGACGATTGGGCGCATGGACGAGAATCTGCCTGAGATCCTCTATGGGTCTCCCGATGCCGTTGAACCACCGATCGACGTTCCCGAGGACGTTGCACGCGCGATGGCGAGGCTCATCGAGCTATGTGGGCGTGAACTGACGGCCTCCGAGGCCATGGAAGTCCGAGGGCTAGCTGAAGTCATCTCCAACTTCATCGAGAACGCCGGATGACGATGGGTGTGAAATGGGGGTGGGAAGGCGAACCTACTGCCGTGTTCGCCTTCCCTGGGTAAGAACCGTTGGCTGTTTCCCGCGTCCTGGCATGTCCGCGGGTGGCTCGCCTTCAGTTCGGAGGACCCTGTGCTTGTGGAGAAGGGCACCGCGTTTGGTCTTGGTCGCGGTGTGGAAGTTGGTAAGGAGGTACGATGGAAGCCTTCATCTCGTTATGAATCCTTCCATCGATTTGGTTCCCTCTCCCCTTTGCACATGCCTCGATTTCTTCTTGTCCAAAGCGTCCAGAGAGTACTTCGCCAACCGCATCCGCCAAGCGGAACCGGAAACCCGAACCGCGGTCTTTGGCGACAGATCCTCCGAACACACAACACACAAGGGGGAGACGGATGTCTTCGCTCTCCAGTTGATTGCGGATCCGGGCTCTATTCGGGTGCGATGCGGGCGATCTTCCAGTAGTCCTGAACTGTCTGGATGAGACGCTCGAAATCCTTCGAATCGACGGGCTTGGTCATGTAGCTTGCAGCGCCGCTGTCGTACGCCTTGACCATATCCTCCTCCCGTTCGGAGATCGTGAGCACGATCACCGGGATGCGTCGGAGGCGATCGTCTCCCTTGATCTTGGCGAGAACCTCCAGGCCGTTGATCTTCGGGAGATTGATGTCCAGCAGGATCAGATCAGGACGTGGTGTGTCTTCGAACTCGCCGCTCTGAGCGAGTGCATCGAGCGCTTCTTCCCCATCTCGGGCGAAGGAGAGCTCGCATTTCACATCGCTCTTCCGCATGGCGCGCTTGATGATTGTGACGTCGTTGGGATTGTCCTCAACGACAAGGACCTTCATCTTCTCGAGGCTATGCATTGGTTTCCACCTCTCTTGCTCTGGGAATGGTAAAGTAGAACGTGCTCCCTTTGCCAACTTCCGACTTGACCCAGATCTTCCCGCCGTGTTCCTCTACGATCCGTCTACAGATTGCAAGGCCGGCGCCCGTGCCTTCGTAGTCCTCGCGTGGGTGCAGCTTCTGGAAGATCCCGAAGATCCGCTGCTGATAGCGGGACTCAATGCCGATACCGTTGTCCTCCACGAAGAATGTGGCCATCCCATTGGCGGAGGGTTCCTGTGGTTGCCACCCGATACGGACGGTTGGAAGCGCTTTATCGTTGTACTTGATCGCATTAACGATAAGGTTGCTGAGCAACTCGGTAATGCGAACCTTGCTTCCCTTCACCGGGGGGAGTCCGTCGGTGACTTGGAGATTAACTCCGTGGAGACGAACTTCGAGATCTTCTCGGATCTCGTCGAGCAGACGTTGCGTATTGATCCGCTCGAATGACTTCGTGTCCATGTGGATGCTTGATAGAGACAGGAGATCGTTGATCAGCTGACGCATGCGTGCCGATGTGCGCCGCAGGGTGTGCAGATAGTCGACGCCTTCCTTGTCGAGCTTGTCCTCGTAGTCCTCGAGAAGGAACCCACTGAACGTCTCCACCGTGCGAAGCGGTTCCTTGAGGTCGTGCGAGACAACATGAGAGAACTCTTCGAGCTTCTCGTTGCTGCGTTCCAGATTCTCCGACTCCTCCCGCAGACTGCTCTCAAGCCGTTTCAGTTCAGTAATGTCGATGTAGTGATCGATCCGCCCGCCCTTGTATCGTTCGGTCTCGATCGGGATCGATCGATACTCCAGCACTCGCTCCTCTCGTCCGAGCGTCGGGCGCACGCAACAGGTGATCGAGTCGATCCGCTCTCCTTTGTCGATGGCCTCCTCAATCACCTTGGCAAGGGATTGTGCTTCCTCGAATGCCCCGATGTAGCGCGATAGCGCGCGCTTGGCGTCAACGCCGATCAAGCGATCCCTATCGATTCCGAAGAACCGTCCGATGGTCGCATTGGCCCAGATGACCTCGTGCTTCCGATCCGTGATGATGATCCC
Source organism: uncultured Thermotogae bacterium (assembly GCA_964582285.1). Classification (GTDB taxonomy): domain Bacteria; phylum Bipolaricaulota; class Bipolaricaulia; order UBA7950; family UBA9294; genus JANQEA01. The sequence goes on along the minus strand of CAZORQ010000006.1, from coordinate 1,906 downwards.
CGAATCGAGTGTGTCTACTGCTTCCTCGATCAACCGCCGGTAGCGTGCTTCGGTCTCCATGAGTTGCCGCTCGAGCTCGGCCTCCCTGGAACGATTGCGTGCTTCGATGACGGCTGTTCGATCATCGAGGCGAGTCCCTCGAATCTCGACCGGGAATGCGGTTCGATCCTCGGCTACGAAACGGGTCTCGATACCCCGAATTTCCCCGCGATCGAACAAACGGATCAGCTCAGCTTTCACCTTGCTGATCTCTCCCGGATGTACGTATTCCGTGAGTGGGATCGTCTGCTTGGTCACATGCCCGATCGATGTCCGCGATGCCTCATTACGTCGCTTGACTGTCCCCTCGCGGTCCACGAAATGCAGGATGTTGAATGCGGGCTCGAAAACCTCTTCATCCTGGCGATCCTTAAGCGACCTGGGAGGGTGCCACATTGCCCGACGCGCGCGCCGACGTTCGTTGTGCCAGCCGAGGCCAAGACCGATGCTGAGGTAGACTGCCGGGAGGAGGGCGATGGAGACGGGGGATCGAATCCCTGAGAAGGCGAGGATAACGACTCCGATTACCGCCAATCCGCCGGAGAGGAACAGTGCTCCACGGCGGTGCAATGCATGAGCGCCAAAGGCGAGGGGAAATAGGAATACGGCGTACACAAGGAACGTCAGCGGCACAGGAGGAACTCCCGTACGATGAAGCACGATACTGATCACAAGAGCGACGATGGACGAAACCCCGACTAGGATTGTCCGCTCCGTGGGATTCAGCCCGTTTGTCAATGGCCACCCATCCTTGAAATTCGCCAGAGAGTGCTGGTGAGACGCTTGCCTGGTGCGAATGTACGAACCAATTGGAGAACACGAAAGGACACAGGTCACCTAGTCGTGTGACCTTCTTCCTTTGCCGGGATTGCCCGTCAGATGATCAGGTTCGGATTGAGGTTTGCGAGGAACGGCTCCACGATCTTCTGAAGGTAGGCCTCACGAAGAATCTTGATCTTTCGGCTCTCGATCGAGATGATCCCGCGGCTCTCGAGTTCGCTGAGCGTTCGAATGGCCGTCTTGGACGACACGCCGGCCATCTCGGCGAGTTCGGCACGCGACAGCTCGACACCACTTCGGCCCAGGTGGAGGATCAACCGGGCAAGCCGCTCCTTGCTCGATGAGTAGGAGCGTTCTGCGAGCTTATTCTGGAACGCTTTCAGTTCCTCGGAGAGCTTCTCATACAGACGGAAGATGGTTTTTGGATGCCGCTCAAGGAAGTAGAAGAAGTCGCCACGCTCAATGAATCCCACCGAGACAACATCAATTGTCTTGGCATAGGCATTGTGGCTCCCTTTGTCGAACAGCGTGGTCTCACCGAGGATCTCTCCAGGCCCCGAGATCTTGAGGATCTGGCTTTTTGCTCTCATGCTTCGTTTGACGAGTTTGACCATTCCCTCAAAGATCAGATAGAAGCCGAATGCAGGAGCTCCCTCCTGGAAGATGATCTCTCCTCGACCGTAGTTAATCGTACGAACCGCTTCGCTGAGCTTGTCCAGTTCCTTATCCTTCAAGTCCGAGAAAATGCGGAAATCCTTGAGATTGACCATGCCACCCCCTCTGACGGTTGTCCCATGCAAAGCTCGTTACGTCTGTCCCTCCCGACCCTGACCTCGCATCACCCATCGAGTAGGGTCAAGCGTCCAGTATTGTAATCGATATCACATTGGAAACCAAGTCCTCAGAGCCATCGCGCAATCTTATGCCTGCAAGGGAGATCGACAGACTGATTCCGTCGAACGCAGGCCATGCGGAGAGGGAATGTCGATCTTGACACCCCTATCACAGCCTCCTACACTTCCAGCACACGACGCCGGAGTGGCGGAATTGGCAGACGCGCAGGATTCAGGATCCTGTGAGGTTCACA
>CAZORQ010000005.1:0-80893 GCA_964582285.1 uncultured Thermotogae bacterium | reverse complement strand
CAGCGTCTTGTGCCGCGATCAGCTCGGCTGAGGGTCCCGTCCCGATGTATTCCCGGACTACTTGGCCATCGACACGCTTGCTGCGTGTGTAGTAGCGCCCTCCGCCGTTCCGAGACTCCCAAGCCATTGTGTTACACCTCCCTGAATGCCCCGGTCATCGTCCGAGCATCCGATCGACGGGGCTTGCCTTTGCGTGCGCCTCCTGTAGTCCAACGCCTGCGAGGTTGACGTAGATCATCGTGGTCTTGATGTCGGAGTGACCGAGGATCCGCTGCAAGCTAAACGGGTCGCCTCCGTTCTGGATATAGTGGGTCGCGAAGGAATGACGCAGCATGTGCGGGTGGACGCGCCGATCTCCAAGGTTGGCTCTGACTGCCACGCGGTCGATGATTCGGGCGACGTTCCGCTTGTCGAGTCTGCGTCCATTCGTGGTGCAGAAGAGTGCTGAAGAACCTGGTGCGAAGGGGCGAATTTCGATCCAGCGGCGGAGGGACCGGGCCAATATGTGCCCGATGTAAGCGCGGCGCTCTTTCCCGCCCTTCCCGTGACGGACCCGGACGGCCAACGCATTCAGATCGATATCGTCTACGTTCAAGCCGATCAGCTCGCTGAGTCTCAGACCGGTATCGCAGAACATCGCGATGAGGGCATGGTTTCGTGTGCCATGCCAGGTCCGTGTGCGAGCCGCTTTGAGAAGTCGGGCCATCTCTTCGGTGGAGAGCACCTCGGGATACGAGAGTGGAACCTTGGGGATTGCTACACCATCCATTGGGTTCTGGTCCAGGATACCTTCTCGCTGGAGGAACCCTCCGAAGGCACGGATTGCGCGCATTCGGATGCTAATCGTAGTTCGCGCATATCCCTTGTCCAGAAGCGATGCAGTGAATGAAAGGAGGTCTTCGCGTCCTGGTAGAGGGCAAGGTGCTTTGGAGCCTGCTAGCGAGGCTCTGAGCTGCTCTAGGGCGCTGGTATAGGTTCCAAGGGTTCGCTCCGATAGACCGCGCGCCTTGCAGTAACTCGTATACAGCCGGACGGCTTCATCGAACGTTGCTCCATAAAAGACCATCGAACTCCTCCCGTTTTGACATGCTCGATCGTCTGGAGGACCGTGAGTTAGCGGATGCAGAGAAGCTAGACTTGCTGCGGGTTTCCGGTCTCGCTATAATCCTTCCGACCTGCGCGGGCATAGCTCAGTGGTAGAGCATCAGCTTCCCAAGCTGAGGGTCGCGGGTTCGAATCCCGTTGCCCGCTCTCGTGTTGTTCTTGATGTATTCGGACAAGGGATCTCGATGAATGCAACTTCCGAGCCGCCACTGACCCTTGAATCTCTGCGATCGCGTGTTGAGGCATGCACGAGATGCCCGCTTCATGAGACGCGAACGAACGTCGTGTTCGGTGAAGGAGATCCGGAGACGGCAGTGATGCTCGTCGGCGAGGGCCCGGGCGAAGTGGAGGATCAGACGGGGAGACCCTTTGTCGGGCCGGCGGGGCAGAAGCTCGATGAGGTTCTTGCGTCGGTGGAGATCCCCCGTGAGAGCATCTACATCACGAATGTGGTCAAGTGCCGACCTCCGGGAAACCGCGTTCCCGGGAAACCGGAAATGGAGGCATGTTTCCCGTACCTTGAGGCGCAAATTGCATTGATCCAGCCAGCGCTGATTGTAACCCTTGGAAACACGTCGACGCAGTGGCTCTTGCCCGAAGTGCCTGGGATCACGAAATCCCACGGAACATTCTACACGTGGCGCGGACGGATCCTCCTGTATCCGATATACCATCCGAGCTACCTCCTGCGCAACCCGTCCAAGGCGAAAGGGAGCCCCAAGTACCAAACGTGGGAGGATATCAAGAAAGTGAGGAGATGGCTCGATGAGTATGCCGGCTCTGGAGACACATGAGGAGAAGGTCGCTTTCGTCGAAGGAGCGATCGAGCAAGCCGAAGCGCTTCGCAGAGAGAAGCGGTACGAGGAAGCGATCTCGCTTCTTGTAGAAGCGCTGCAATACGGCCTGGAAAAGGCCAAGCTCTACTACCGGCTTGGGAATGTGTACTTCGATGGTGGGGATCTGGGCCGCGCGGAGTATGCCTACAACCGTGCGCTGGAAGTCGATCCGAAATATACCAATGCCATGCACAACCTTGCCGTCGTCTACAAGCGACAGAAGAAGATCTCCCTCTATGTGAAGACGTACAAGAAGTCGCAGCGGATGGCGCTACGCTACCCTGCGAAACGGGAGTTCTCGGCGAGCGAGAAGCGCAGGATTCGCTTTCTCAGCTTGAAGATCCTGTTGTGGATTCTCGGCGGGTTCGGCGTGGTTGCAGTCCTCATCTGGTGGTTTGGGCGGTAGTACGGAAATGCTTGATCCAATCAGGCGTTTGACGGCATCATAGCGATCCCGTATAGTCTGGACCGCGCTTGCAGCGCATCGAAATCAGAGGTGAGATCCGCGTTTGGCCAAGAAGAGAGTATATGAGATTGCCAAAGAGCTTGGGGTATCGAGCAAGGAGCTGATTGCCAAGCTCGATGAGATGGGGATGCCTGGACTCAAGGCTGCGAACTCCGTTACCGAAGAGGAGTCTGCGTTGATCCTGCACCTGTATGAGGAGGAACGCGCCGCCCCTGATGAATCGACTGGGACGCAGGCGACGGCCCCACCGGAACGGGAGCCCGAGCAGCCACCGTCGCCGGTCACGCCTGCCAAGCGCACACGGACAACGCACGGAGAACCTCGCCCGCCCATTGTCTCGGTCCTCGGACACATCGATCACGGGAAGACGACGTTGCTTGATGCGATCCGGAAATCCCATCTGGCCGGCAAGGAGGCAGGAGGAATTACGCAAGGCATTGCCGCCTATCAGGCCGAACTCCATGGCCAGCGGATCACGTTCATCGACACGCCCGGGCACAAGGCGTTCACCGGCATGCGAGCTCGGGGGGCACAGGTTACAGATATCGCCATCTTGGTTGTAGCAGCCGATGACAGCATCATGGCTCAGACCGTTGAGGCGATCGACCATATCCACGCCGCCGGTATTCCAATAATCGTTGCAATCAACAAGATCGATCGCCCCAATGCGGATATTAACAAGGTCATCAACGATCTAGCGCAACGTGGGATGACTCCCGAAAGCTGGGGAGGAGACACGATTACGGTCGAAATTTCCGCGCTCCAAGGGGAGAACATCGAGGAGCTGCTGGAGATGATCCTGCTTGTCGCCGAGATGGAGGATCTTCGTGCGGATCCCAATGGGCCGGTGGAAGCGGTCGTTATCGAGAGCCATCTCACCAGCGGACGCGGTCCAGTGGCGTCTGCGCTGGTTCGAAACGGTATGCTTCGTGAGAAGGATTGGGTTGTCGCCGGCACAACGTGCGGGCGGATCAAGGCGCTTCTCGATGAGGCTGGCCAGCGAATCACCCATGTGGCACCAGGCATGGCTGCGGAGATTCTAGGGTTCGGAAACGTGCCCGAGGTGGGAAGCTCCATCGAACGGGTGAAGAATCAGACAGAGGCGCGCAAGACAGCGCAGCAACGTCTACGGGCGGAGAAGAGCGAACGTGTCGTTGAGCGGCCTACGAGCTTCGATGATTTCTTTGCCCAGGCCGAGGAGAAGGCAAAGCTCCGCCTCGTTCTCAAAGCAGCCTCGACCGGCGCCTTGGAGGCGGCACGTCGAGAGGTAGAGGGGCTTGATGTCGGCGATGTGGAGCTGGAGATTCTGCACGCGGGGGTCGGTGTGATTTCCGAGAGCGACATCCTCCTTGCATCTCCGATTGCCGACGAGTGCTTGATTGTCGGTTTCGGCGTGAAGGTTGATCCAAAGGCGGCAAGGGTCGCGGATCGCGAGAGCGTGTCGATCTTCACCTACGAGATCATCTACGATCTCGTGGAAGAGGTAGAGAGTGCTCTCAAGCGAAGACTGGAACCGGAGTTCATCGAGAAACAGCTCGGCATGGCGGAAGTGAGAGACCTGTTCAAGGTTCCGAACGGGGTCGTCGCTGGGTGCTATGTCCTCGACGGTCGGGCGACCCGGCGAGCGCATGTGCGCGTCCTGCGCAATGGGGAGGAACTACACGTCGGCGAGATTGCCTCGCTACGGCGATTCGAAGACGACGTCCGAGAGGTCCAGTCTGGCAGGGAGTGCGGCGTGCGAATCAAGGATTTCGATGCCGTTGAAGTTGGTGACCGTCTCGAGATTTTCGAAATGGAAGAGGTTCCTCACTAGCGGACGATGAACGTCGGCTTAGCTACACTTCGGTTTCGTCTCTATGCCGTCGAGTCGATCAAGGAGAAACGGTCGATTGTCAAGCGGCTGCTTGCGGACGTGCAACGTCGCGGACCAGCGTTTGCCGCGTGCGAGATGGGCGATCAGGATAGTCTTCGCGAACTGACACTCTGCGTGGCGCACCTGTCAAACGACTCGCGGTTCACGGAATCGGTTCTTTCCAAACTGCAGGACGACTTCGAGCGGGGCAACGGATATGAGATTGCGGAATCGGAGATCGAGATCCTATGAGTAGCAAGCGGCGGCTGGATCGACTAAGGGAAGAGATTCAACGCGAACTGGCGGCGATCATCGAGTTCGAAAGCCGTGATCCAGTGGTCCGTGACGCATTCCCGACGGTTATGGAGGTTCGCCTATCACGCGACGCCAGGCATGCCAAGGTCTACGTGGCTGCAGGTGCCGACACGGACCGTGAAGCGTTCCGCGCTGCACTCATAAGGGATCGAGGGTTCTATCGTAGCGAGCTGGCCGAACGGCTTGCGTTGCGCCATACACCGGAGCTTCAGTTCGTCGTCGACGAGGCTGTCGAACGGTCGATCCGTCTAGGGGAGCTGCTTCGTGAAGACGATGAGAGCCTGGGAGACGCTTAGACGCAGCTTGACACTTCCATTTCGATGCCCTGCGGTTCTTGCGATTTCAATCGGCTACGCTGGGCTGCTCTACGCGGCCAGCCTACGTGCTGGATACACAGAGATCCGGAGTCCGTACTGGGTATTGAGCGTCGCGGGGCTGCTGCTGCTCTCGCCGATTTACCACGCGCTTGTGTTGCCGATGATCGCGCGCGATCAATGCAGGGAATCCGTCCATGGCGGCTCCGTGGTCGAGGATGTTCTCATCACTTTCCCGAGGTTCTTCATCGGAGAGATTGTCGTTGCGGCTGCGGTGGCTGTCGGAGCCATGCTGTTCCTGATTCCTGGAGTCTACGTGGGAATGCGACTTGTCTACTACAAGCAGGAGATTGCTCTGAAGCGACAACCGGTGGGCGATGCACTTCGAGCAAGCTACCAGCGGACACGAGATGGGCGCACGACGAGTCGGCTGTTCGCCGGTCTTGTCATCCTATGTGGTAGCGCAATTGGTGTGAACACGGCGCTTGCACTGCTGGGGTCGAGCTCTGTTGTTCACGTAGGCAGCATCGTGTGCACAGGCGTGTTGCTCGCGTGGATGAACGCGCTTGTCACCGCCTCATACGACAATTCGGGCACCCAGACCTCAGAAGGCTAGGGTCTCGGGGCGAGGGCGAACGGCAGAGACACGTCTTCGCGAGCGCTCGCTGTACTAAGGATCAACTGTGATGTTCTTGACCGCGGTATCCGTTGCTCCGGCGTTGTCGGTCACAACGAGGATCGATGTGAAGGTTAGCGAGTTGCTCTGCGCATTTGTGTAGATGTGTGTGATCGTCGGAAGCACTGCCGATGCTGACTGCCCATCTCCGAAATCCCAGAAGTACTCATCGATGGTGCCATCAGCATCCGAAGACGCAGAGGCGTCGAAGTCGACGGACAGCGGAGTGCTTCCGCTATTTGGCGTGGCGGTGAAACTGGCAATAGGACTTAGATTGCCAAGGTACATACACCCTGCAACGACGAGGGCGACCCCAAGACCGGCTCCGATTCCCCACACGATACGTCTCTTCATGTTTCCCCCCTGTGGTCAGCAGTCTGACATGTCATATGCCCAATGGGTTCTCGAATGCCATTATGGTCGGAGGAGGCGAACGCCATCAAGGACAAATGCCGGTTGCAGTGAGTACAAGCGAGCCGGTATAGTCGTCCGTGCCATGGGCGGATTGGATCAAATCGACGTTGCAGCCGTCACTTCCGCGCACCCGTATGTCGGGGTCATTCTCTTGCGCCTCCAGCAGGCGGGGCATGATGCTGTTTTGATTGGCGGTGTTGTGCGGGATGGCTTGCAGGCCCAGCTAGAGCGTCCCGTCCTCTTCCCCCCGACGGATATCGATATTGCAACCTCCGCCAGCCCCGATGAGATCCGTGAGATCTTCTCCGATCGGCAAGTCGTCGGTCTCGGAGAGGCGTTTGGAGTCATGCTGATTGTCGCGCCCGATGGGCAAGCATATGAGGTGGCGACGTTCCGAACGGAAGGGGAATATGACGGACGTCGCCCAGGCAGAGTTGAGCTGGTTCGCGATCTCGGAGGAGATGTTCTACGACGCGATCTGACAATCAATGGGCTCGCGGCAACGGCGGACGGTACGGTCATCGATCTGGTCGGTGGCGTGGACGATCTCGTTGCACGCAGGATTCGAGCGATCGGAGATCCGATGAACCGGTTCGCCGAGGACTACCTTCGGATGCTGCGTGCGATCCGGTTTGCCTGCCAAGTGGACGGTCAGATCGACGATGACACGGCAGCCGCGATTGCATCTGGCGCAAGCAACATCGCCACGATCTCGAAGGAACGAATCGGCGAGGAACTCATGCGGATCCTTGGCACACGAAGCGCTGCCAAGGGACTGACGCTGATAGACGAACTCGGCCTGCTTGTGCCGATCCTTCCGGAGGTGGCTGCATGCAAGGGAACGCCGCAACCCGAGGAGTACCATCCTGAGGGCGACGTTTTCGTGCATACGATGGCTGCTGTGCATGTCGCCGACGGCTTCATCCACGATCCGATTGTGAAGCTGGCAGTTCTCCTTCATGACATCGGGAAGCCTACCGCGCTCCAGCGAACCGGGGGAGAGAACATGGGAGGACATTGCGCGATCGGTGCCCGAATGGCAAAGGACATCGGGCGGAGGCTACGGCTGAGCCGCCAAGACGTTCTCCGACTGCACTACTTGGTGAGACATCACATGAGAATCGCTGACTTCCCTAAGATGGGACGCGGCAAACAGGTTCGCTTCGTCAGCGAGGGGGAGAATGGCGCGGAAGGGAGTCCCAGTAGCCGGTTCCCGCTGTTCTTCCAGCTTCTCCAGGTGCTCGTTGCCGACTGCGAAGCGAGTGCACATCGGTCCTCCGGATGGGCGCCGATCCTGAATGAGACACTCGATGTCATAGAACACATCGATCTCGTCTGTGGATTGCAGCGAGCGCACGAGATCATCGACGGACATGCGCTCATGGCACTCGGCATCGCACCGGGACCGCAGCTTGGTGCGATCCTAGGAATCCTCCATGACAGGGTTCTGTCCGGGCAGATCAAAACGCACGAAGAAGCGATTGAGGCTGCGCGGAAACTGATCGCCGCGCAGGATGCCGAGACGTACGACAGCCCGTGACGGGACACTCGCCCTGGCGAGTGCGACGTCGGCCGACTACTGTCAAACCATCACTGCTTGTGGGAAGGACTCCGATGGGGACAGCTTTGGATATCAGTCGGGATCTCGATCTTGACCTTGAGGAGATCATCGGTCAGTGCGTAGCAATCCTCGGGATCCGCGGATCGGGGAAATCCAACACGGCGGGCGTCATCTTCGAAGAGCTTCTCCGGCATCGCTACCCGATGACGATTGTGGACATTGAGGGGGAGTACTTCGGGTTGAAAGAGAAATACGAGGTGCTCGTCGTCGGAACCGGCGATGGCGTCGAAATCGAGATCGATGCCGACTGCGCCAGCGAGATCGCTCAGGTCAGCATGGAAGAGAACGTGCCATTGGTTCTCGACCTGAGTGGCTTCCTCTCCGATGAGCGTACCGAGATTCTCAAGGCATACCTGTCCAGCTTGTGGGAGCTGGCCGGAACGCTCCGCCGTCCGTACATCATCGGCATCGAGGAAGCGCATGAATTCATCCCTCAGGGTGTCAAGAACGAATTGAAGGAGATGATCGCGCGGATCGCCCTCCGAGGGCGCAAACGCGGATTGGGGGGAATCATTGTCTCCCAACGCAGTGCCAAGGTGGACAAGGATGTGCTCAGCCAGGCAGGGATGCTGTTTCTTCACCGCGTCGTTCACGAAGTGGACATGCGAGTCTACAGCGAGCTGCTTCCATGGCGTAAGAGCGAAGTGAAGGAAATCGTTGGCTCACTCGACACGGGGGACTGCATCTACCTCAATGGAGATCGAATCCTTCCGATCTACGTCCGCGAGCGCGAGACATTCCACGCGGGGTTCACGCCATCACTGGAGCCGGTAGACTCCCCCGAACTCAAGAGAGTGAGCGCTTCGATCATCGAGGCCATTGAGTCCGCGCGGAGCGGGAAGCAGCGGAAGAGCCCGGAGGACGGCCTCCGAGACAAGATCGAACGTCTGGAGGAGATGCTTGCGGCGAAGGATAAGCGCATCGCGGAGCTCGAAGAGGTTGCGAGAACGCTTGGCTACATCAAGCTCGAGCTTCCATCCTCAGCCGTCCCCGTCCTTCCGGCGGCCGGTGTTCCGCGAACGGCTCCGCTTCAGTATGGGTCCTATCGGCCGGTCGTTGTACGAGAAGACCCCGAGCCCGGTGACAATGAGAGTCCGCGGCGACCTGTAGGAGTCATGACCGAGAGCCCGGTGGAGACCATCATTGAGATCGATACGGAGAAGCCGACGAATTCAGAGGAGAAGCTGCCGCCGGCAGTGATCAGACACGTCGAACGAGTGACTGCCCGAATCGAGAGAAAGGAACTCGCACATCGCAGACTCCTTGGCTTCCTCATTGAGCATTCTCCCGGGACATACTCGGCGGAACAGATCTCCGCATGGACCAACTGCGCGTCGGAGATGATCGAGGAAACTGCGCCCCGTGAGCTTCTGGACGCAGGGCTGATCTGCAGGGAGAGACGAACCGATGGCGTGCACTACCGTAGTACGCTCAGAACGTTCGTGAACGCAGAATTCAGCGTCTACCAGCCGGACATTGGCAACGCAGGTCTCCATGCCGTGACGCAAATGCTCCGGCACCGCCTCACCACCCTTGGGAGCGCGTATAGCAGATAAGTTCAGCGTTTTCGAGCCTCGATCGATTGACCGTTTGCTCCGTTTCTGCTATAATCTCGTTGGAGGACACGAAACGGTGAAGATCAAGATCGCGGTGCGGCACACCAACGCGAGCCAGCCTCTTCGAAGCTACATCATTGAGAAGACGGAGGCGCTTGAGCGGTTCTTCGACCGCATTATCAGTGTTGATGTTGTGCTGTTGGTGGAAAAAGAGCGGCAGATTGCTGACTTTCACGCGCATCTGACGAATCGTAAGGTGATCAGCGCACGTGAAGAGTCGGGAGACATGTATGCGTCGATTGACAAAGCGATCGATCGACTCAGACGCCAGTTGGTGAAGTTCAAGGATCAACTCCTCGAGGTAAGAGATCGGAGCGGAGCGACCACCGAGACCGCTGAGGCTGCTGAGGAGAAGGCGGATGCGAAGCAGATCGTTCGTACCGAAGCTTACTTCCAGAAGCCGATGTCGCCGGAGGAAGCGTCTCTACAGCTTGAGGCCATCGAGAAGGAGTTCCTGGTCTTCGTTGACTCGGACAGCGATCAAGTGGCCATTATCTACCATCGCCGTGACGGTAACTACGGGCTGATTGAACCGCGAAGATAAACAAGAAGCAACGACAACGAGCAGTAGGGGCGGGGTAAGGGCGTGGCGAAAGTCCTATCGCTATTTTCAGGGAGCCTGGCGAGCCGTGTAGCCACTCGGCTGGTTGAACAGCATTCGGAAGTCGAATGCACATATCTCCTCTATTTCAGGTCGCCATTCTCGCGGGAATCCGAGGAACTGCGTCAGTTCGTCAGGAATGAATGGCCCCACGCCGTGTTCCGAACGCAGTCCGTGAAGAAGGAGTATCGGCGGCTCGTCGAGGTCACCGACGACGGTGAATTCTCCCTTCCGTTGAGCTGCTACAACTGTCGGTCCTTACTCCTCTCCAAAGCGTCCCGGTACATGGAGCGAATCGGGGCGGAGTATATCGTGTCGGGTGAAATCCCTGGAGCCAGTCAGCTCACAGCGGAACAGCGGCAAGAGATCGCAGAGAGTGTCGGTGTTTCAGACCGCATTCTACGGCCGCTTTGCGTCAGCTCGTTGCGTGGGAAGACCCGGGGATTGGGGCGATGGCTCGATCGTGAAGCCAATGGGGCGAAGCCGAGCCGAGCTCGTACGGACCTGGTGAAACTTGCGGGAGAAGTCGGCCTGGATTCTGCGGATCCGCTGGCTTCGTGTCATCGATGCAAACTGATGACGCCGGGGTTCGGCGAGCGGGTGGCAAGTCTGTTCGGCGAGGCGGGGTTCACGCTCAATGCGCTCCATCTACTGGATTTCAGGCTCTACTACAAGGTGCAGCCGGACGTCAAGATCGTGCTCGCATGCAACGAACAGGAGAAGAGAGAGCTGCAGAATCTCTTCCTCCCGCAGGATCTCCGCGTCTACCCGGCGACCCGTCACGGGCCGATGACGCTCGTACGCACGAGCTGGGAAGAGAAGGGACGGGGGGAGCAACAGGAGATTGTAAGCCTGGCGGCGCGGATCACAGCAACGTTCGCTGAGCCGAAGCAGACAGAGACGGTTCCGGTTTACTATCGGCTGGAGAGCGAGGACGAGACGCTTCTTCTGAACGCAAATCCGTTTAGGGATCCGGTGGAGATTGCAGGGCTGGAACGCATTGAGATGATCCCTCTCAACGAGCAGAAGGTACTGCTTGGTTGAAATCGGGGTTCCGGGTGCTATACTCGCATGCTGAGAAACCATGTCACGCGGGCACAAAGCTCGGTGACTAGGGATACGGTGAATGGAGCATTTTGGGCGAAACCCCGGGCGAGAGCACAAAGGGGTTCGGCATGTCTTTTTGGTATCAAGAGAGAGGGAGCTGCGGGAGGCATCTCGGAATGTCTACTGTGGCGGAATGGCCCGCCTGGTCTGCGATGCGATAGGAAGCGCGCACGGGGGGACCATGTTCTGCTGCGGATCTTGTGAACCTGCAAGTAAATGGCACATAGCCCATCATCGGGGTGGACGTGCGAGAACAGGCCGAAGAAGACTGGGAGCGAAACGAAGGCACGGCACCAAATGCCAAGTCCCCGGGCGAGAAGCCGTCGCCCTTCGCTGACACCTGTGGCGCCAATGAGCTGAGGGCGTGGTGGATCTCTCTTGCCCAAGCTGGCGAATCAGACCCGTACTATCGAATGAGGTGAGATGAGTGATCTCGGGCGATGACATCAAGCGCGTAAAGCTGCAACTTGCACCCCCTTCCGTCATCCTCAATTGGTCTCACGGCGAAATCACGGAATCCGAGACGATCAATTACCGGACTCACCGCGCCGAGCGAGGAGGCTTGTACGCGGAGGAGATTTTCGGCCCTGCCAACGACTACGAGTGTGCATGTGGGAAGTACAAAGGGAAGAAGTACGAAGGCATCACGTGCGAGAAGTGTCACGTGCTCGTGACGGACTCGTCCGTCCGTCGAGTGAACATGGCACACATCCAACTGGCAAGCCCGGTGGTCCACTTCTGGTTTCTCAAGGGTGTATCCAGTTTGCTCAGCCGGTTGCTCGGGATGAAGAAGCGCGATCTGCAACGCATCGCCTACTACGAGACGGAGCCGATTGAGCAATCGCTGTTTATCGTCACATCTTCGGACTGCAAGGACGTTCGGCCGAGGGAGACGCTCTACTCCGCGGAAGTGGATGTTCTGTCTGCGGAGTTCCCGTTTGAGGTTGAGCCTGCCTACTACGTGGAGAACTCTCCGCGGGTCCTCGCCGAGGAGGGAGGACGGGTCACCATCGAGGACCGGCTGCTGACCAACGGCGAGAAGGTGATTTCCGTCGTGGTCGGTTCGGTGGAGTACCCATTGATCGGGGATGTTGCTCTGCTCGTGGAAGAGGGAGATGAGATTGAGGAAGGGGCGGTCATCGCCGAGTGCCCGGTGGATGAGGTCTGTTCGAAGACCGGATTCGAGATGCTGGTCGATCGGTATGGGGCGTCGGTGCAGGGTGTCGTGCTTGACCAAGAGATACTCGACAGCCTCGTCTTCTTGGTGACGCGTATCAGGGATCCGAAGATCCCATTGGCAATTGGCGACCGGGTGACGTATCTGGAGAAGCGGGCCTACGAGAGGATCTATCCTGAAGGCTTCATCGCGGCCACAGGCGCTGCCGGAATTCGAGGATTGCTTGAGAGCATTGATCTGGACGAGCTGCATCGGGCGCTAATGGAGCAGCTCCGGCGGGAGACGGCGGTCGGAAATCAGCGGAGGCTGATCCGGCGTCTGGAGATTGTCGACCAGCTTCGTGCTTCGGGCAACAATGCACAGGACATGATCCTCGAGGTTATCCCGGTGCTTCCACCCGATCTGCGTCCGATGATTCAGCTCGAAGGCGGCAAGTTCGCGACAACGGATCTGAACGACCTGTATCGGCGTATCATCAACCGGAACAACCGGCTGAAGAAGCTGATCGACATGGGGGCTCCCGAGGTGATCCTTCGCAACGAGCGCCGCATGCTCCAGGAAGCTGTTGATGCGCTGATCCACAACGAGAAGAAAGAGAGTCCGATTCGCGGTCGTGACAATCGACCGCTGAAGTCGCTTTCCGAGAGGATTCACGGGAAGCATGGTCGGCTGAGGAGGAATCTCCTTGGACGACGCGTGGACTACTCCGGCCGTGCAGTGATCGTCGTTGATCCAACGCTCAAACTGCATCAGTGTGGATTGCCGAAGAAGATGGCGTTGGAGCTGTTCAAGCCGTTCATACTACACCACCTGGAGACGACAACGTTCTCCGATTTCGACGAGATCAAGAACCAGGCGATGATGGGGGAAATGCCCGAAGTGTGGGATATCCTGGATCGACTGATCAAGGAGCATCCGGTGCTTCTGAACCGAGCTCCCACGTTGCATCGACTGTCGATGCAGGCCTTTGAGCCGGTTCTGGTAGACGGAGAGGCGATTCACATCCATCCGTTTGTCTGTCCTCCATACAACGCGGACTTCGACGGCGACCAGATGGCGGTGCACCTGCCGTTGTCCGAGGAGGCCATTGCGGAGGCGCGGAACCTGATGGCCGCGCCGCGGAATATCCTCTCTCCTTCGAACGGCGAGCCGATCAGCCTGCCAACACAGGATCCTGTCTATGCTTACTACTACTTGACGATTGAATCCGCCGACGGCAAGGGCGCAGGCAAGTCGTTCCGCGATATCGACGAAGCGCGAAAGGCCTACGAGGAGAAAATCATCGAGCTTCACAGCCCCATCGTGGTGCGGATCGATGGGAAGCGGGTCGCGACGACGTTGGGCCGCGCAGAGATGAATCTTCTCTTGCCCGAAGAGATCCGTGACTACTCGATCGTGATGGACCGACGCATGATCAAGCACCTGGTGATGGAGTGCTACCATCGGTACGGCTGGGAGAAAGCGGCGGAGGTTCTCGATCGACTGAAGGAGCTCGGATTCCGATTTGCCACACAAGCGGGACTGACAATCTCGCTTCCCGACTGTCTGATCCCGACGGAGAAGGAGGACATCATCCGAGAGTCCTCAGCGGCCGTCCAACGGATCGAGCGGTTGTATCGAATGGGATTGGCAACGGAGGACGAACGTCGAAGCGCTGTGATCCGAATCTGGCGACGCACCGTCGACGACGTCGAGGATGCGACGATGGAGAACCTGAGACAGCATCGGTTCAATCCCGTCTATGGGATCGTCACATCTGGAGCGAGAGGCGGCCCCGATCAGGTGAAGCAGTTGTGTGGCATGCGTGGGCCGATGGCCGGTCCGTCGGGAGAGATTATCGAACGGCCCGTCATCTCCAACTTCCGCGAGGGACTGGACATGATGGAGTACTTCATCTCCACTCACGGAGGGCGCAAGGGTGCAGCCGACACTGCACTCAAGACAGCCGATTCGGGATACCTCACGCGAAGACTCGTCGATGCGTCTTCTGATACGATCATTCTCGAACTCAATTGTGGAACGACACAAGGGATTGACGTCGATCCCTTGCGGTTCAGCCGGACTGAGATCATGGAGACGATCGAAGAGCGAATCTACGGTCGTGTCGCGGCGCAACCGATTATCGATCCAAGCAGCGGCGAAGTGCTTGTCGAAGCGAATCAGTGGATCACGCAAGAGGTTGCTC
This sequence comes from uncultured Thermotogae bacterium, assembly GCA_964582285.1. Taxonomy (GTDB): domain Bacteria; phylum Bipolaricaulota; class Bipolaricaulia; order UBA7950; family UBA9294; genus JANQEA01. Next base: position 66,609 of record CAZORQ010000005.1, on the reverse strand, counting down.
AGCACGTCGGACGGCTGGAGGCCGAACTGCCACTGAAGAGCCCGGCGCAGAAGGAACGTGTCATCGGAACGAAAACGGTAGAGGAGATCAGAGATCCGAAGACGAAGCGCACAATCATGAAGGCCGACGAGCTGATCACGCCGCGTCAAATCGATGCGGTTCGGAAGGCCGGAATCAAGACACTTCGCGTCCGCCCTCGGATCGTGATTCGTTCTCCAATGACCTGCGAGACGGCCAACGGGATCTGTCAGCTGTGCTACGGATACGACATGAGCAACCATCTCCCCGTGGACATGGGGACGGCGGTGGGCGTCATCGCGGCTCAGTCGGTTGGGGAACCGGGAACGCAGCTGACGATGCGTACGTTTCACACGGGCGGGGTGGCAGGTGAAGACATCACGCAAGGTCTCCCGCGTGCGGAGGAGCTGTTTGAGGCCCGCAAGACCATCAAGAGCGGAGAGGCAGGGCTCTCGCCGCTCGATGGGCTTGTCACTGACATCACGACGACTGCAACAGGGGAAGATCAAGTAGAGGTCACGGGAGACCTCAGGATGGTGCGTATCCCCTCGAGTCTGCTGAATTCCGATATCGGGGATGAGCTCGATGCCTCGACGCTCATCGATGCGGCCAGTCCATGTGTTGGCAACGCATTCCTTGTCGATGTGGCGAAGGGCGGCCAAGAGCTACTGGTCATCGATACGGAGAACGGTGACATGGCCTATCCACTTCCCCCGGTCGCACGCCCCAAGGCCGAAACGGGCGACCGCATCTCCGAAGGGGATGCCCTGACGGAGCGGTTCAATGTCGAGGGCATCATCGCGGATCGCAGAGGTACTGTCCGGCTGTCGGAGGACAAGGATCGGATCCTTGAGTTGACTGACGAGGATGGAAGCGTGACCGAATACGAGATCCCGTATGGAGCACGCATGATGGTCGACCCGGGAGCGACGGTGCAAGAGGGAGATCAACTGTCGTCCCGATCCAAGCCGATCTTCATCTCCGCGGAAGGCGATGGCGTCGTGCAGGTTCTGGGCGATCGGATCGTTGTCTACAACCCGGATGGTCTGGCCGTTCGGATTCCACTCACCGGTGACCTGAGATCGCTCAAGAGACACGGTGATCCGGTCAAAGCGGGAGAGCAGCTGGTTGCACTGGAGATTGCGCATGAGGGACAAGTGCGCGTCGATGCGATCGAGAAGAAGCGGGGGATTGCCACCGTGCATCTCCAGCCGAAGAGCGTTGTCAAGATTGACAAGGCAGTCACAGTTCGCGTGGGAGACAAGGTTGAAGAGGGTGACCTGCTCACCAAGGGCGTCGTTGCTCCGCATACGCTTCTCGAGGCGGCTGGCGTGCAAAAAGCGCGGCAGTACCTGATGGACGAGATCCATAAGGTGTACAAGCAGCAAGGCGTGGACATCAACGACAAGCATCTTGAGGTCATCATCCGACAGATCCTCAACAACGTTCGGATCATCGATCGTGGAGACTCACGGTTCCTGATTGGGGATATGGTGACGTTGGAGGAGTTCCGCAAAGAGATCCGCGAGCTTCTTGCCTGGAACGAGGAAACCGAGAGATTGCGCAGTGAAGCGATCGGGTGCGATCTCGCTGAGGATATCGCAGCGGGCGGTCACATCATTGCGACAGCTGGCGAACCACTGACGGAGGAGGCCATCGCAAGGGCAGAGCGCATGGAGATCGAGCTCATTCGAGTTCGGCGCAACGACGAGGTCGTCGAAGTACCGATTGTGGCCAAGCGACTACCGGACGGCGAGCGGGAGCTCCTGAGGATCTCCAAAGCGGCGCTGCAGACTAAGGGATGGCTATCGGCCGCATCGTTCCAGCGGACGACAAAGGTTCTCTCCGAAGCGGCGCTACGCGGTGAGGTCGATGAGCTGAGCGGACTGAAGCCGAGCATCATCGTAGGGAAGAGAATCCCGTCTGGTACGGGCTTCACCCTTCGCGATCGAGCAGGAGCGGTGGAGGAGGATCCCGAGGTAGAAGCTGAGCCGATCACCATCGGTGAAGAGAGCGTGGAGCAGGGCTAGGTTGAACGTCGTGGGGGCGAAACCTATAATCCGCCCCAACTCAGGAGTGAAGATGCCAACGATAAACCAGCTGATCAGAAAAGGGCGGAAGCCGAAGACGAAGAAGCGGAAAGCTCCTCAGCTTGATGCTTGTCCGCAGCGACGTGGGGTTTGCACGCGTGTGACGACGCGAACACCCAAGAAACCGAACTCTGCGCTCCGGAAGGTAGCCCGTGTGCGCCTTAGCAACGGCAAGGAAGTGACGGCGTACATCGGAGGAGAGGGCCACAATCTTCAGGAGCACTCGATGGTGCTGGTCCGCGGCGGACGCGTTAAGGACCTGCCAGGTGTGCGGTATCACGTGGTCCGAGGGACACTGGATGCCGAAGGCGTGGAAGGTCGACGGCAGGGCCGCTCGAAGTACGGGGCGAAGAAGGGGAGCTAGGAGAGCGATGAAGATACCCGGGAGGGACGTAACCCCCGACACGAGATACAACAGCAAGCTTCTGTCGAAGCTGATCAACTATGTCATGCAGGACGGAAAAAAGGCGATCGCTCAACGGGTCGTGTTCTCTGCATTGACGATCGTCGATGAGCGAAGCGAGTCTCCGTCGCTTGAGACGTTCAACGAGGCGATTGTGAACTGCTCGCCGAGACTTGAGGTGCGTACACGCCGTGTGGGTGGTGCGAACTATCAGGTCCCCTACGAAGTTCCGGCAGACCGGCAGGTTGCGCTTGCATTGCGTTGGATGGTCTGGGCAGCACGCGAGCGAGGCGAGAACACCATGGCTGAGCGCCTGGCAGGAGAAGTCCTCGACGCCTCGCGGAAAGAGGGCAAGGCCTACAACAAGCGCCTGGATGCTCACAGGATGGCGGAAGCGAACAAGGCGTTCGCGCACTACCGCTGGTAGCGGTTGCTCTCGCAGATCTGGTCTTCCCACCGTTGAAGTGAGGGCGCCATGGCAGATGTTGCGTCGACAGAGCTGGCGAGAATCCGCAACATCGGCATCATGGCGCATATCGATGCCGGGAAGACCACGGTAACAGAGCGGATCCTCTTCTACTCCGGTCAGATCCACAAGATGGGCGAGGTCCATGAGGGCGACACCGAAATGGACTGGATGGCCCAGGAGCGCGAGCGGGGAATCACCATCACGTCGGCCGCGACGACATGTCCGTGGCTAGATCACACGATCAACATCATCGATACGCCTGGACACGTCGACTTCACGGCTGAGGTCGAGCGCGCTCTGCGCGTACTTGATGGCGGTGTCGTGGTCTTCTCAGGCGTGGAGATGGTCGAGTCGCAATCCGAGACGGTTTGGCGCCAGGCGGATCGGTATCGAGTTCCTCGGATTGCGTTCGTCAACAAGCTCGACCGCGTCGAATCGAGCTACGCGGAGACGGTCTCAATGATCGAGGCGCGATTAGGCGCTCGTGCTGTTCCCCTGATCGTGCCATACCGTGACGACAATCGGCGACTGTTGGGGCTGGTTGATTTGATCGAGGGGTCGCTGCTCACTTGGGATCAAGAATCACTTGGAGCGGAATTCACACCAAGCGAAATCCCCGCCGAACTCCACGACGAATCAGCGCGTCTTCGGGATATGGCGTTGGAGCGCGTTGCGGAGATTGACGACCGAGTGATGGAGCTGTTTCTCGCCGGCGAAGACGTCCCGATAGAGCTGTTCCACGAGGCACTTCGCCGCGGATGCGTCAAAGAGGGGCTTGTTCCAGTGCTGGGCGGCTCGGCCGCGGGGAATCAAGGCATTCAGCTGTTGCTCGATTCGGTTGTGCGCTATTTGCCGGCGCCGACGGATGTTCCACCGGTCTGCGGTGTCGATGGCGACCTTGCACGACGTGCCGACACCGAAGAACCGTTCTCCGCGTTGGCATTCAAGGTTGTCACGGATCGATATGCCGGACGATTGGTGTTCACTCGCATTTACTCGGGGAAGCTCCCGGTTGGTGGGCATGTGTACAATGCGTCGACAGAGAAGGGCCTTCGTGTGACGAAGATCTTCCGCATGCATGCCAACAGGCGCAGTCCAACCGAGGCGATGCAAGCCGGTGACATCGTGGCGATTGTCGGATCACAACCGATTGCCACTGGAGATACGCTGTGCGATAAGTCCGCGCCGATCCTGCTTGAGAAGATCGAATTCCCGGAGCCGGTGGTCTTCGTGGCTGTGGAACCACGGACGGAGGCCGAATTCGATGATCTTATGGAGGGATTGACGAAGCTCACGCAAGAGGACCCAACGTTCCACGTCCGTGTGGACGAATCAACGAACCAAACGATTGTCGCTGGGATGGGGGAGCTTCACCTTGAGGTTCTCGTTCGCCGACTGCGCGAGGAGTCGGATCTCTCGGTCCACGTGGGTCGACCGCAAGTCGCCTATCGTGAGACCCTAGGGCGATCGATCGAGGTAGAAGAGCGGTTCGCCAAGCAGGCCGGCGGACGCGGGCAGTACGGTCATGTTCGAATCAGATTGGAGCCATTGGAGCGAGGACAGGGGATTCAGTTTGCGTGTACAGCCCCGGAGGAGGAAATCCCCGGCGGATACCGGGACGCCATCGAAAACGCACTGCGTGCGACGTTGACAAACGGACCGGTGGCCGGTTATCCTCTGACCGATATCGGAGCCACCTTGTTCGGTGGGTCATTTCATCCGGTCGACTCGTCTGAGATCGCGTTCCGGGCTGCGACCTCCGAAGCGTTGCGCAAAGCGTACGACGAGGGGTCGTTCGAGCTGCTGGAGCCGATCATGGAGGGAGAGGTCATCACCCCGGGCGAGTACCTGGGTGAAGTGATGGAGGACCTGGCGCGCAGGCGCGGGGAAATCCGAGAACTCCTGTCACGGGAGACGGTGCAGATTCTGCGCGTCGCCGTGCCGTTGGCAGAGACGTTCGGGTATGCCACGCGACTGCGTTCTTTGACCCAGGGGAGGGCGACGTACTCGCTACGCGTTGCGCGCTACGAGCTGGTCCCCGAAGGGTTGAAGGAGAGGATCATCCGGAGTAGAGGGTACTAGGCATGGCGAGAGAGAAGATACGAATCAAGCTGCGTGGATACGATCATGAGTTGGTGGAAAGCTCGATCCGCAAGATCGTGGAATCGGCGATGGAGACCCGAGCGAAGATTTCAGGACCCATTCCGCTGCCGGCCAAGCGCCGCATCTATACCGTGCTGCGCTCTCCGCACATCGACAAGCGCTCGATGGAGCATTTTGAGCGTCGAATCCACACTCGGCTGTTGGACATCAAAGAGCCGACGTCGGAAACGATCAACGCGCTCATGGATATCGAGCTCCCCACGGGGATTGACATCGAAATCAAGCTCTAGAACAGACGAAACTACGGAGGGTAGCGGACAATGGGACAAGGAATCCTCGGGCGTAAGATTGGGATGACCCAATTGTTCGTCGAAGATCGCGCAGTCGGCGCCACGGTTGTCGAAGCACGACCATGCACCGTTGTGCAGATCAAGACGGTCGAATCCGACGGATACAACGCTCTTCAGCTGGGACATGGGGATCTGAAGGAATCACGGGCGACGAAACCGTTGCTTGGCCACTATCAGAAGGCGGACGTTGCGCCATGCCGCCGGCTGTTCGAGGTTCGCGTTGACAATCCTGACGAATACAACGTTGGCGATGTCATCGGCGTCGATATTTTCTCCGAGGGCGAGAAGATCAACGTCGCGGGGGTCTCCAAGGGGCTTGGGTTCCAGGGTGTCGTGAAGCGATGGGACTTCGCTGGAGGGCCGAAGACCCACGGATCGCATTTTCATCGCCGCCCAGGCTCGATTGGGATGTGCGTGAAGCCCGGACGTGTCATGAAGGGAAAGAAAATGCCGGGTCACACGGGTTCGCGGCGAGTTACAGTCAAGGGGCTGCAGGTTCTTCGCGTTGATCCGGAGCGGAACCTTCTTGTGCTCAAGGGTGCGACCCCGGGCTCCCGCGGGACAATCCTTGAACTGGGGAAAGCAACATGACTGAGGCAAGACTATTCCAATTTGCGGGGCAGGACGCCCCACAGGCCAAAGCGCTGAGTGAAGACGTGTTCGGTGTGGCTGTCAATGAGGATCTCCTCTACCGAGCCGTCCGGATGCAGCTGGCCAACCGACGACAAGGAACGCACTCGACAAAGACGCGCGGCGAAGTCAGGGGAGGCGGACGGAAGCCTTGGCGTCAGAAGGGGACCGGGCGAGCACGAGCCGGCTCCCGGCGATCGCCGCTGTGGGTCGGCGGGGGCACAACATTCGGTCCCAAGCCACGATCGTACGAGACGAAACTGACGCGCAAGATGAAGCGGGGAGCACTTGCTTCTGCGCTGTCCGACCGGGCCAATGAGGGTCGCCTGACGCTGATCGATCGGATCGGATTCGATGAGCCGAAAACCAAGGCTGCCGTGGCCCTGCTTGAACGACTCGAGCTGGCCGGCAGCACGCTGGTTGTCGTCGCGTCGACGGAGTACAATCGCTCGACGAAGAAGTCATTTACCAACCTCCCCTGGGTGAAATGCATTGCCTGTGGGGGGGTCAATGTTTATGACATCATTCGCCACGATCACTTGTTGATGACGGTGGGTGCGGTTGAAGAGCTGGAGGAGAGGTTCCGGTCATGACGAAGTTTGCGTATCCCGAGGACGTGCTGATTGCGCCGATCCTAACGGAGAATACATGGGAGCAGATGGAGGATCGGAAGTACGCGTTTCGGGTCGCGCTTGGCGCGAACAAAATCCAGATCAAGAAGGCTGTTGAGGAACTGTTCAAGGTTCACGTGGAGAAGGTGTGGACGGCGAACATGAAGGGGAAGCCTCGACGAGAACGACTCAGTCAGCTCCATGGTCGAACATCCCGGTGGCGCAAAGCGATTGTCCGTCTAGCGCCCGGTGATCAGATCGACATCATGGGAGGATAAGCGATATGGCGCTCAAACGATACAAGCCGACATCTCCTGGTCGGCGTCATGCAGAGCATCCGGACTACAGCGGGCTGTCTGACGTTGCTCCAGAGAAGAGCTTGCTACGGCCGATCAAGAAGACGGGGGGCCGGAACAGCCAAGGGCGGATCACGTCGCGATGGCGTGGCGGGGGGCACAAGCGGAGATACCGCCTGATCGACTTCGCTCGAGACAAGGATGGGATCCCGGCGCGGATCGTCACGCGCGAATACGATCCGAACCGCTCGGCTTGGATCACGTTGTTGCACTATGCAGATGGGGAGAAGAGATACATTCTCGCGCCTATGGAACTGGAGATTGGTGGCAGGGTCGAGGCGGGAGAGACAGCGGAGGTTCGGGTGGGGAATGCCATGCCCCTATCCCGAATACCGCTCGGGTCCGTGATTCATAACCTCGAGTTCTCGCCGGGAAGCGGCGGCAAGATCGCGCGATCGGCCGGAACATCCGCGAAACTGATCGGCAAGGAGGGCAAGCGCGCCCACATTCGCCTCCCTTCGGGTGAGGTGAGAATCTTCAACACATCATGTCGTGCGACGATCGGTGAAGTGTCGAATCCTGACCACAAGAACATCAAGCATGGAAAGGCCGGGCGTGTCAGACACCTCGGGCGAAAGCCGCGCGTGAGAGGTGTTGCGATGAACCCGGTCGATCATCCGCACGGTGGTGGAGAAGGTCGCGCACGTGTGGGGCGGCCACAAGTATCACCGACCGGGAAACTGGCCAAGGGCGGTCGAACGCGGAAGAAGAGGAAGAAGTCAAGCGCCCTGATCGTGCGTCGTGCCGGTAAGGGTCGGCGCTAAGGAGTCGGAATGCCGAGATCGATGAAGAAGGGGCCGTACGTGAAGGAGAGCCTTCAGAAGAAGGTTCAGCGCGCCAAGCGTGGCGAGATCACGGAAATCACCACGTGGTCGCGATCCTCGATGGTGACGCCCGAGATGGTTGGGTTGACGATCAAGGTACACAACGGCAAGCTCCACGTGCCGGTCTATATCGTTGAGAACATGGTCGGCCACAAGTTGGGTGAGTTCGCTCCCACCCGAACCTTTCGAGGCCACGGCGGGATGAAGAAGAAGCGGGCTCCCAGCCTGACGTAGGAGTAACAATGCAAGCACGGGCAATTTCGAAGTTCGTACGCATCTCGCCACGGAAGGCGCGATTGGTTGTCGACGCAATCCGGGGGAAGGGCGTAAACGAAGCGTTGAGGATCGTTCAGCTGTCGACGAAAAAGGCGGCGACGCCGATCCGCAAGACGCTCGAGTCGGCGATAGCAAACGCGGAGAACAACTACGATGTCGATGTCGACGAACTGGTTGTTGTGCGTGCGGCAGTCGACATGGGCAGAGCATTGCGCCGACTGAGACCGCGAGCGTACGGACGGGCGGACATCATCCGCCGGCCGACGAGTCATATCACGATTGTGGTTGGCGACGGGGAGAGTGAGTCGTAATGGGGCAGAAAGTCCATCCGATCGGTTTCCGAGTAGGGGTAAATCGGAAGTGGGTTTCGAACTGGTTCAACCCAAGACTGGCTCCGGAATACATTGCCGAGGATCGGCGGATCCGCGAGTTGGTCTACGATCGGTACCGTCGTGCGTCGGTATCGGAGGTCAATATTGAACGTTCGAAAGAGGATCGCGTCTCAATTGTCATCCGATCGGCTCGCCCCGGAATCATTATCGGCCGAGGCGGAAGCGAGATCGAGAAACTCCAATCGGCTCTAGAGAATCTGACGGGACGGACCGTGAAGATTTCAATTCAGGAGATCGAGCGACCGGATCTTGAGGCACGGTTGGTGGCCCAGGATGTGGCGATCCAGATTGAGAACCGTACGGCCCCGGCTCGTGCAATGAAGGAAGCGATTCGACGTGTGATGGGAGCGAGGGCTGAAGGCGTCAAACTCAAGGTCAGCGGACGCCTCGGCGGTGGAGACATTGCTCGTTCAATCACGATGAAGGAAGGAAGAATCCCGCTTCAGACGCTACGCGCGGATATTGACTACGGGCTCGTGGAAGCCCGGACGAAGTACGGGAACATCGGCGTCAAGGCATGGGTCTTCCGTGGCGAGCGGCCGCATCGCGGCGAGCGAGATGAGGTAAGCTGACATGGCACTTCTCTTCCCAAAACGAACGAAGCACCGAAAGACGCATCGCGGGCGCCGGAGAGGCAAGGCGACGCGTGGCGGACAGATCGAGTTTGGCGAGTACGGCATCCAGTCGCTCGAACCCGCATGGATTAGCGCGGCGCAGATCGAAGCCTGTCGTACAACGATCGCGCGGACGACACAGCGTGGCGCGCGTATCTGGATTCGCATCTTCCCCGACAAGCCGATCACGAAACACCCGGCCGAAGCGCGGATGGGAAAAGGGAAAGGCGCGGTCGACCATTGGGTTGCTTCGGTCCGTCCCGGGACGGTCTTGTTTGAGATCTCGGGAGTCAGTGATCAATTGGCGAAACGGATTCACGAGCTTGTCGGGCACAAGCTCCCGATCCGGACGCGGCTGAAGCGACGGATCGTTCTGGGGGGAGAGGTATGAAGGCGATCGAATTGCGCGAACTCACGCGCGACGAGCTTGTGCAGCAGGAGGCGGAGCTGAAGCGGAAGCTGTTCAATCTTCGGTTCCAGCGTGTAAGCGGGGAGCTCGATAACACGGCCGAGATCAAGAAGACAAGACAAGACATCGCGCGAGTCATGACGGTGATGAGGCAGATGGCGCAGGAGGCGACGCAATGAAGAAGGTAAAGATCGGGCGAGTTGTGAGCGATCGCATGACACAGACGATCGTCGTCCGAGCGGAGGAGCGGCGCCTGCACCGCCGGTATCGGAAGCACATCCGAAGGCACTTCAAGTTCCATGTGCATGATCCGCGAGAGGAAGCATCTGTTGGTGATCTCGTAAGGATCGAGGAGTGTCGCCCTCTCAGCCGGATGAAGCGGTGGAGGCTGATCGAAATCGTCGAGAAGGTGGAGGTCTAGCCATGATTCAGATGCAGACCATGCTGAAGGTCGCAGACAACTCGGGCGCGAAAGCCGTCCGCTGCATCAACGTACTGGGTCCTTCCCATCGACGCGTCGGTGAGATCGGGGATATCGTTGTAGGGTCGGTTCGGAAGCGACTTCCGACGAGCGACATCGAGAAAGGACAGATCGTTCGCGGCGTGATTGTCCGCACCCGCCGTCCGTATCGCCGAAAGGACGGAACGTACATCCGCTTCGATGACAACGCGATTGTGTTGATCAATCCCCAAGGGGAGCCATTGGGGACGCGTGTCTTCGGACCCGTGGCGAGGGAACTGCGCGACAAGAAGATGATGCGGATCATCTCCCTGGCGCCCGAGGTCTTGTAGGAGAAGAGAATGAGCAAAATACGCAAGGGAGATCGCGTTCAGGTTGTGGCGGGAAACGATCGCGGAAGGACGGGACGGGTCCTCAGCGTCATTCCCGAGAAGCATCGGATCATCGTTGAGAACGTGAATATGATCACAAAACATCAACGTGCGACGCAGAGTCTCCGACAGCCGGGGATCATTCAGCGTGAAGGGACGATCCACATGTCCAATGTGCTGCCGATCTGTCCTGAGTGCGATGAACCGACGCGTGTTGGGTTCACCAAGGTTGAAGGACGGAAGATGCGTCGCTGCAAGCGATGCGGGGAGATTTTCGAGTGACCATGCTACGTGAACGATACCTGGCGGACGTTGCGCCCAAGCTGCAGGAAGAGCTGGAGCTCACGAATGTGATGGAGATCCCTCGCGTGCTGAAGGTGACCGTCAACATGGGCATCGGGGAGAAGGACAACCCCAAGGTGCTCGAAGGGGCGGTCAAGAACTTGACGAAAATGACCGGGCAAAAGCCGGTTGTCACCAAGGCGAAGAAGTCCATATCGGATTTCAAGCTTGTTCAGGGAGATCCCATTGGCTGTATGGTCACGCTTCGTGGCAACCTAGCCTACGAGTTTCTCAACCGGCTGTTCAACGTCGTCCTTCCGGGAATCCGCGATTTCCGTGGACTCTCGTCCGGGGCATTCGACGGGCGGGGCAATTACACGCTCGGTCTGAGCGAGCAGATTACATTCCCGGAGATCGAATACAACGAGGTTGTCAAGGCGCAAGGGATGGATATTACGATTGTCACGTCTGCGAGGACGGATCGTGATGGATACGCGCTTCTCAAGGGACTAGGGCTTCCGTTCAAGGACTAAGGGGCGAAGATGGCACGAACATCTCTGATTGTTAAAAGCAGGAGAACGCCGAAGTTCAGGGCTCGCGCATACCATCGCTGTAACCTGTGCGGGCGTTCCCATGGGTACATTCGCGATTTCGGGATCTGCCGACTGTGCTTTCGGAAACTGGCACATAACGGCGAAATCCCGGGCGTGAAGAAGGCGAGCTGGTAAGGGGAGACGATGATTCCATACCCAATAGGAGACATGCTCACGCGGATTCGTAACGCGAATCGTCGCTATCACTCCGATCTCACAATGCCTCACTCGAAGCTCAAGGAGGCCATTGCGAAGATCCTCGAGCAGGAGGGATACATCGAGGGATACGAGACGATCGAGGAGCAGCCGCAGCCGAAGCTGAGCATCCGGCTCAAGTACAAGGGCGAGCGGACAACAGCGAAACGGGCAATCAGCGAGATTCATCTGGTGAGCAAACCAAGTCGGCGTGTCTACGCGGGCAAGGATGCGATTCCACGTCCGCTTGCGGGCATGGGGATTGCGATCATCTCGACGTCACAGGGAATTCTCTCGGGGAAAGAGGCGGAGGCTCGCGGAATTGGCGGCGAGGTCCTTTGCGAGGTTTGGTAGGGAGACAAGAGCGATGTCCAAAGTTGGTAAGGTTCCGATTGCGATTCCGGACGGTGTGAAGGTATCCGTCGACGCAGCAACGTTCACGGTCGAAGGGAAGCATGGGCGCCTGGAGCAGCCGTTCCGTCCTGACATGGTTGAGATCGCTGTTGACGATAGCGAAGCGACCGTCTCTCGACGACGAGAAGGCAAGGAGTACCGTGCATTCCACGGGCTGTATCGTAGCCTTCTCGCGAACATGGTCCATGGTGTGTCGCAACGATGGGAGAAGACGTTGCTTGTTCGCGGACTGGGGTATCGAGCTCGGCTGCAAGGGGAAACGTTAGTCCTCGATTTGGGGTATTCGTTGCCCATGGAGTACGAGCTTCCAAAGGACGTGGAGGTCGAACTCCCGAACCCGAATGAGATCATCGTACGCGGCGCAGACAAGCAACAGGTAGGCCAGACCGCGGCGGAGATTCGAGCGTTCCGGAAGCCGAATGTCTATGACGGCAAAGGGATCCGGTACAGGGACGAACAGGTCATCCAGAAGGCCGGCAAGCTCGGCGGTCCTGGGGCCGCAGGGTAGGAGTGTGAGGGCGATGGCAAGATTCGATCGAGCTGCTGAACGGCTCAAACGGCACAGGCGGATCCGCAGGAAGATCCGTGGGACGAGTGACCGGCCTCGCCTCTGTGTGACGAAAACGCTTAGGCATCTCTATGCGCAAGTGATCGACGATGATGCTGGGCGAACGCTGGCTCAGGCGTCTACGGTAGAACCTGAGATCCGTGCAGCCGTATCGGGACCCAATGTTGCTGCGGCCGAAATGCTTGGGAAGATCCTGTCTGAGAGAGCTTCAACGAGCGGGATCGAGGCGGTCGTCTTTGATCGAGGTGGCCATCCGTACCACGGAGTTGTCTCCTCCTTCGCGGAGGCGTGTCGCAAAGGGGGATTGCGATTTTGAGAGTTCACGACGAGTTTGAGAACGAGATTATCGACATCCGTCGCGTGAGCAAGGTTACGAAAGGCGGAAGGAATCTTCGATTCCGTGTCACGATCGTGGTCGGCGACAAGGACGGTCGAGTTGGTGTGGGCGTCGGCAGTACGACCGAAATCCCCCGAGCGATCCAGCAGGCCATCCGCGACGCGAAAAAGAATGTCATCCGTATCAATAGGGAGGAAGGAACGATTCCCCACGAAGTCACAGGGCGCTTCAAGGCAGGCCAGGTCCTTCTCAAGCCGGCGCATCCTGGAACGGGTGTTATCGCCGGGACGACGGTCGGCGCGATCTGCCGGTTGGTGGGAATCGACGATGTGTTGACGAAATCGATCGGAACGACGAACCCGCTGACGTTGTCGCGTGCGGCAATCGAAGGGCTCTCGCAGCTGAGGAGCCGGCGGGAGATCGAGGAGCTGCGCGGGATTGCTGAGAAGCGGGAGGTCCGCGATGAGGCTTGAGGACCTTCGCCCAACCAAAGGAAGCAGGCATCGCCGGAAGCGCGTGGGGCGTGGATACGGCTCCGGACTTGGCGGGCATGAAAGCGGACGCGGGACCAAGGGGCAGAACTCGCGTAGTGGCGGAGGTGTCCGTCTCGGTTTCGAGGGAGGGCAAACGCCGATCTGGATGCGTTTCCCGAAGAGAGGATTCCGCAATTACACCCGCAAGGAGTACGCGTGCGTGAACGTTGATACACTCGGCGAACGGTTCGACAAGAACGCCACGATCGATCTTCAAAGCCTACTGACGGCGGGAATCGTGAAAGGGAGGATCGATCGCATTAAGATCCTCGGACGCGGAGAACTCAGCAAGCCGCTCGTCGTACAAGCGCATCACTTCACGGCGGAAGCACGGCGCAAGATAGAGGCTGCAGGAGGAAAGGCTGAGGTGATCTGAGATGTGGGAGAAGCTCGCCAGCCTATTCAAGGTTCCCGAGCTGCGGAAGCGGATCCTTTTCACGCTTGGTGCGATAGTGGTTGTACGCCTTGGGACGCACATCACGGTTCCTGGCGTGGATGCGGAAGTATTGCGCAACTTCTTCGCACAGCAGGCAGGCGGGATCTTCGACTTCTTCAACATGTTCACCGGGGGTGCGCTACAGCGTTTCTCGCTGTTTGCGCTTGGTGTTACCCCCTACATCAATGCGTCCATTATCTTCAGCCTGTTGACGGCGGTGATCCCCAAGCTCAAGGAGATGCAGCAGCAAGGGCGTGAGGGGCGACGAAAGATCACGGCCTATACGCGATACGCAACGGTTGCTCTGGCGATTGTCCAAGGTGCTGCAATGACCTCCCTTATCCGGGGTGCGATGCCTGCAGGAGCGGGTATCTGGTTCTACGTGACCACCATCGTGTCGTTGACGGCTGGGACGATCTTTCTCATGTGGCTCGGTGAGCGTATTACCGAAAATGGAATCGGCAACGGGATCAGCATGATTATCATGATCAGTATCCTGTCCAGATTCCCGGCGAATCTTCGGCAACTGTGGACGGACATCAGCACGGGCACAGTCCACCCCATCTGGGGGCTGGCATTTATCGCGCTCTTGATCGTGGTTATCGCAGGAATGACGATGGTTCAGCAAGGACAGCGCAAGATCTCTATCCAGTACGCGAAGCGTACGATGGGGCGGCGGGTCTACGGCGGGCACTCATCCCATCTGCCGATGCGTGTCAACCAAGGTGGCGTGATTCCGGTGATCTTTGCCTCGGCACTGCTGAGTCTTCCGGTGACGCTGTTCAACGCGATTCCCAGCCTGAACTGGATTGTCCCCTACGTTCAGACGGGGAGCCTGGCGTACATTCTTGCCTACGTGCTGCTGATTTTCTTCTTCACGTACTTCTACAGCTCGATCGTCTTCGATCCCAACGATATCGCCAAGAATATCCGCGAGGCCGGTGGGTTCATTCCTGGTGTTCGTCCCGGGAGACCGACATCCGAATACATCACGGGCGTCCTCAATCGACTGCTGTTGATCGGCGCGGTCTTCCTTTCTGTCGTTGCGGTTCTCCCGTTCATCCTTTCGACGATCAGCGGATCCCAGAGCATGTTCTTGGTGGGTGGAACGTCACTGCTGATCGTGGTCGGTGTGGGAATCGACACTGTGATGCAGATCGAGGCGCATCTTGTCATGCGTCACTACGAGAGCCTGACGAAATCGGGGCGCCTGCTTGGGCGGAGAGGCTAGGACATGGACACAGTGACAAGACGGCACGTTGCGTTGCTGGGACCTCCTGGAGCGGGCAAGGGGACACAAGCGAAGAGGATTGTAGAGAAGACAGGGCTTGTGCATCTTTCCACGGGCGATATCCTGCGCGACGAAGTGGCGAAATCCACGCGGCTTGGAACAACGGCGAAAGGGTACATGGAACGTGGCGAGCTTGTGCCGGATGACTTGATCATTGACATGATTCGTGGACGTATCGAATCGGCCGATGAAGGATTTCTGCTTGATGGTTTCCCGCGAACCGTGGAGCAAGCGGAAGCGCTTGATTCGATCGCATCACTCGATGCAGTGATCAACATTGCGCTCGCTCGCGAGGAAGTGGTTCGTCGTCTGACCGCGAGGCGAGTCTGTGAAGGTTGTGGAAGGATCTACAATCTCTTGTATAACCCGCCTGAAGACGGATCGACTTGCATCACGTGCGGAGGGAAGCTGCTTCAGAGAGACGACGATCAGCAGGACGTGATTGAGAACCGATACGATGTGTATGAGCGATCCACTGAGCCGTTGATTGACTACTACAAGAATCGCGAGCTGCTTTGCGACGTGGATGGAGCTCAATCAAGCGACGCAATCCTATCCGAGATCATGGCTATTCTGTCCGGATGATCCCTCTGAAGTCGCCGAACGAGATTGGCGTGATGCACGAGAACGGCGCGGCGCTGGCCGGGATACTCGGAGCGTTGTGCGGCGAAGTTGCTGCTGGGCAGACAACGGCATACTTCGATCGGCTTGCGGAGGACATGATTCGCGGTTGCGGCGGAGAGCCAGCATTCAAGGGGTATCGAGGGTATCCCGCCACCATCAACGCTTCGATCAACGACGAAGTGGTTCATGGGATCCCGTCGCCGAATCGTCGGCTTCACGATGGAGACCTGTTCTCGATCGATATCGGCATGGTCCGGGACGGGCTGTATGTCGACATGGCCACGACGGTGCCGGTCGGTTCGGTGAGTGAAGACGCGCGACGATTGCTGGATGTTGGGAAACGAAGCTTGTGGCAAGGGATTTCGCAAGTTACAATCGGGAACCGGTTGTCCGACATCTCGCACGCGATCGGCTCCTTCGTGGTTGGTGAAGGGTTTCACGTGGTGAAAGAGTACGTTGGGCACGGGGTTGGAAGAGCGTTGCACGAGGATCCACAGATCCCGAACTACGGTCCGCCTGGTAGCGGAGCACGGCTCAAGGCAGGAATGGTCTTCGCCATTGAACCGATGGTCAAGACGGACTCGCATCCCACGAAAGTGAGGGCGGATCACTGGACCGTGGTCACGGAATCGGGCGGGTTGTCCGTGCATTTCGAGCATACGGTGGCACTGACGGAAAATGGAGCAGTTGTTCTGACACTAGGAGGTGACGAAGGGCGGAGTGGCAACCAATGAGAGGCGCGGCAAGAAGGACGTGATCAGGCACCGAGGCCAGGTCATCGAGAGCCTTCCGAGTTCGATGTTTCGGGTTCAGCTGGACAATGAGCATGTCGTCCTCTGCCACATATCCGGTCGGATTCGCAAGCACTACATACGAATCCTGACGGGGGATCGAGTGATCGTAGAGTTCTCACCGTACGATCTGTCCAAGGGGCGGATCGTATATCGAGAGAGTTGATCCATTCGCCCGACAATTATGAAGGTTAGGAGCTCGGTTAAGAAGATGTGTGCCAAGTGCAAGGTGATTCGTCGTGAAGGGCGACTCAGAGTCGTCTGCCGGAATCCCAAGCACAAGCAGCGGCAAGGGTAAGGGGAGAGAGTATGGCGCGAATAGCTGGAGTCAATCTGCCGAACAACAAGCGGATAGAGATCGCGTTGACTTACATCTACGGCATCGGGAGTGCGAGGGCCGCCGAGATTGTCGAGCAGACAGGACTCTCGCCTGACGTTCGTGTGAAAGACTTGACTGAGAACGAGGTCAACGCACTTCGGAGGGAAATCGAGCAGCTCATGGTGGAAGGAGATCTCCGCCGGCGTGTCCTGGGGAACATCCAACGCCTGAAAGATATCAACGCCTACCGTGGAATTCGCCACAAGAAGCGGCTTCCGGTTCGCGGGCAGCGGACGCGCTCAAATGCGCGAACGTGGAAGGGACCTCGGCCGGCAAAGGCCGGGAAGAAGAGGTAACGATGGCGAAGAACATCAAGCTCGAGCGCGCGCAAATCCATATTCATTCGACATTCAACAACACGATCATTACGGTCACCGATCTCAACGGGAACCCGGTAACGTGGAAGAGCCCGGGTGTCGTAGGGTACAAGGGATCAAGAAAAGGCACGCCCTACGCGGCTCAGATTGCTGCAGAATCCCTGTCGCGCGAGATGAAAGACATGGGAATCCGTTCGGTAACGATTGAGGTCAAAGGGACCGGTTCGGGGAGGCAGTCGGTGATTCAGACGATCAAGTCATCGGGCATTCGCGTCGAGGAAGTGAAGAATGTCACGCCAATTTCCCACAGCAAGGGGAGACGCTAATGGGTAGGGACAGTGGCGCGAAATGCAAGCAGTGCAGGAGAGAGGGTGAGAAGCTCTTCCTCAAGGGAGAGCGGTGCTACACGCGTAGCTGTGCCGTAACGCGAAAGCCGAAGCCGCCGGGTGAAGGGCCAAAGAGACGCCGGCCGCGGAGAAGCCAATACCAGCTGCACCTTCGTGCGAAGCAGAAGGCGCGGCGGATCTACGGGGTTCGGGAGCGGCAGTTCCGCAACTACATTGCGCAGGCGAAGCAGAAGAAGGGCGTCACCGGCGAAGCGCTGCTGACACTTCTGGAACGCCGGATGGACAACATGGTGTATCGGGCAGGGCTGGCGTCATCCAGACAGCAGGCTCGCCAGATGATTACGCACGGGCACTTCGAACTGAACGGTCGTGCAACCAATATTCCTTCAGTTCTGCTCCGAGAGGGAGACCTCGTTGCGGTGAAGGAAGAACGGCGCGAACGTGTTAAGGCGATCGTGGAAGCGGCTTTGGATCGCGACCCTCCGGCATGGCTGGAGCGGAACGCGGACGCGATGAGATTCCAGATGATCGGGATGCCGAACGTTGAGCTAACGGGGCAGAACATTGCCGCGAACCTTATCGTCGAGTTCTACTCCCGCTAGGAGGTGGCGATGGACGAACTGGTCTTCCCCAAGAGCATTAAGGTTGAAGAGCTCGCCGAGACTAGCGGCAAGATCGTGATCGGCCCTCTGGAGAGGGGGTTCGGCACGACGCTTGGCAACTCGCTGCGGCGAACGCTGCTGACAGCGATCCCAGGTGCAGCTGTTGTCCGCGTAAGGTTTGCAGGCAAGTACCACGAGTACGACACGATTGAGGGGGTCAAGGAAGATGTTCTAGAGATCATCCTCAATCTGAAAAGCCTTGCATTCCGTGTTCAGGGCGACGAAATGCAGCGAATTATGCTGGCTAAGAAGGGAGTGGGTGAGGTTACTGCAGCCGACCTGGATCTTCCCCCAGGCGTCGAGGTCATCGATCCGAGTGTTCAGATCGCCACATTGAACAGCAAGGGAGCATTGGATATCGAATTGGAGGTCGAAACAGGGTTCGGATACGTGCCCGCGGAGCTGAATCGGCCCGAGGATGCTCCATTATCCGTCGTTCCGATTGATGCGGATTTCTCTCCCGTGCGAAAGGTCAACTTCCGCGTCGAAGACACGCGAGTCGGAGGCAAGACGGGATACGAGAGGCTCGTCCTTGAGCTGACGACGAACGGCGGAATCAAGCCGGAAGAAGCTCTCTCCGAAGCGAGCCGCATGCTGAAGCGACACCTGAGTCTGTTCGACGACTTCGCCGAACATCCATATGGCATTTCGGCCGAAGAGGTTGAGGAAACCGAAGTGGAGGAGATGACGGTGTCACTCCTCGACCTCGATATCGATCAACGGGCATGCAATTTGCTGCATGAAGCGGACATCACGACACTCAATCAACTTCTCGATCACCCGCGCGAGGAACTCCTCGACATCCATGGGTTTGGCGGGAAGACGCTGAGCAAGGTAGAGGATCGCCTCGCGGAGCTCGGGTATGCGTTGAGGAGCGAAGGAGAGGTTGAGGATGAGACATAGACGGACTGTTGACAAGATGGGGATGGTGCGTGCGCATCGGAAGAGCGTCCTCGCGAATCTTGCCAGCGCATTGATCATGAACTCAAAGGTCGATACGACATACTCTCGAGCACGCGCGGGACAGCGGTTCAGTGAGCGGTTGATCACGCTGGCGCGAAGAGGAGATCTTCATGCTCGCCGGATCGCCTTCTCACGACTGCGCAACAAGGCCGCAGTGGATAAGCTGTTCGAGGAGATTGGGCCGAAGTACCAGGATCGACCGGGTGGATACACTCGTGTTGTCAAGCTGGGCCCACGTCGAGGCGACGGGGCGGAGACAGCGCGATTGATGCTGATCGAATCCTAAGGAGAGAGTCAGCCTTACAACACCAGTGTCAATGACAGATGAGACGCCCCGCATGGTGATCAGACTGTGCGGGGTGTCTTGTTGCCGAATGAGCTGACCTCGTGGTCGATCGAGCACATCCTACGAGAGACGGGCGCGCAATCGCTTCAGCATGTCTTTGGTCATCGATGAGAGGTCGTAGTGTGGTGTCCAGCCCCACTCTGCACGTGCCGCGCGATCGTCGACGGTGCATGGCCAAGAATCCGCGATATCTTGCCGGAAATCCGGCTCATACTCGCACGTGAAGTCCGGAATGTGTCTCTTGATCTCGTCCGCAAGCTGTTCCGCTGAAAAGGACATGCTGCCGACATTGAAGTTGCAGTGATGCACGAGTTGAGAAGCATCGGCCTCCATCAAGTCGATTGTGGCCTTGATACAGTCAGGCATGTACATCATCGGCAAGCGTGTGTCCGGCTTGACGAAGCATGTATATCGTCCCGATTGAATCGCTTGATAGAAGATATCGACGGCGTAATCGGTCGTGCCTCCACCGGGCGGCGTCTCGCTTGAGATGATCCCCGGATAGCGAAGTCCGCGAACATCGAGTCCGAATCGACGCACGTAGTACTCGCCAAGAAGTTCACCGGAGACCTTGGTCACACCGTACATCGTTGTGGGAAGCAGGATTGTCTCCTGCGGTGCACAATCACGCGGGGTCTCCGGACCGAACACGGCGATCGAGCTCGGGACGCAGATTCGCGCTACGCGGCGGTCCCGTGCGACGTCGAGGACGCTGACGAGCCCGTCGACATTCACCCTCCAGGCGAGATCCGGACGCTCTTCCCCGCGAGCCGACAAGATGGCCGCCAGGTGGTAGATGGTGTCAATCTCGTACTGGGCAACGACTCGATCGACGTCCTGACGTTGCGTGACGTCAACGATCTCAAACGGTCCGGAATCGCGAAGTGCCGGCTTGGGCTCTGTGCGATGGCCGGCCGCGATGACATTCTCGCTTCCGTATTGCTCGCGAAGCGCGAGTGTCAACTCCGATCCAATCTGTCCGACAGCCCCAGTGACCAGTACCCTTGGATACGCCAATCCTATCCCTCCCGTGCGATCACAGTGTGCGCACATTGTACGCGAGCGGCAACGGAACAGGTAGGTCGGAAGGGGCTGGTTCAGCGGGCTTGGGGAGCGGTCCTCACGATGAAGCGTGTGGGACACGAGTGGTCGCGTGATTGGATGCTGGACTCCAGCTGCAGCAGATACCGTATCAGGAGTGCGATGCCGCGGCCAACGATCTATACTTGAGGCGACGTGATCAACGCGATTGGCATCGACATTGGAGGGACGTTCATCGACGTGGTCCTGGCGGGAGAAGGCGGTGCCAGGCTTGCCAAGATTCCATCAACGCCGACGGCGCCACACCGGGGCGTGCTGACTGGGCTGCAAGAGCTCGTTGGCTCGGCTGCATTGGACCCCACTGGTGTGCGGATCATCGCTCACGGGTCGACCGTCGCAACGAATGCGCTGCTTGAGGGCACGTGGGCACGGACGGCGCTGATCACAACGCGTGGTTTTCGCGACGTGCTGGAGATTGGGAGACAGGATCGAAGCGGCTTGTACGACCTGTCGATCGAACGCGCGAAGCCGATCGTGCCTCGGGAACTCCGGTTCGAACTGGCTGAACGGATCGATGCCGAGGGTAATGTCGTATCGACGCTTGATCCCGATGAGGTCCGCGCACTGGTTCCGCGGCTGCGCGAAATGGACGTGGAAGCGATCGCGATTGTGTTCCTCTTCTCCTACCTCAATCCGCAACATGAGCAGCTGGCTGGTCGGGTTCTCTCGGCATCGCTTGAGATGCCGGTGACCCTGTCAAGTGATGTGCTGCCAGAGTTCCGCGAGTACGAGCGAACGTCGACGACGGTCATCTGTGCAGCACTGCGCCCTGTGATCGGCCAGTATCTTGGGAAACTGGAGGCAGGCGCCGCGAAACTGGGACTGCCGTCGAACTGGCGCATCATGCAATCCAGCGGAACGGTGACTGACAGGACGCAAGCCGAAGCGGAGCCGGTTCGGATTCTACTTTCCGGGCCCGCCGCCGGTGTGCAGGGGGCTCGGGCGATCGGCGAGCTTGTCGGCGAGCAGAGACTGATCACGATGGATATGGGAGGGACGAGCTGCGATGTGTCGCTGATCCGTGATGGCGAACTCGCCAAGACGACGAGCGGTTCGATCGGAGGGTATCCCGTTGCACAGCAGATGATTGGGATCCACACGATCGGTGCAGGTGGTGGGAGCATCGCCTGGATCGATGCCGGCGGGGCGCTGCGTGTCGGGCCACGGAGTGCGGGGGCGCTCCCTGGACCAGCCTGCTACGGCCGTGGGGGTGTGGTGCCGACCGTCACCGATGCACACGTGGTGCTCGGGCACCTGTTGTCTGATCACCCGTTGGGCGGATTGGAGACGCTCGATGCGGCTGCATCACGATCAGTGATTGACTCGTCAATCGCCAACCCGTTGGGCCTTTCCGTCGAGGCTGCAGCGGAGGGAATTCTGGCGATCGCCGACGCGGCGATGGAGCGCGCGATCCGAGTCATCTCCGTTGAGCGGGGACATGACCCACGCACGTATGCACTTCTTGCATTTGGCGGCGCCGGGCCACTCCACGCTGCATCGATCGCCAAACGGCTCTCGATACCTCGCGTTCTCGTCCCAGCAACGGCGGGAGTGTTGTCCGCGCTGGGGCTCCTGACCTCTGAAGTTGGCTGCGATGCAAGTCAAGGCATCGTTCGGCGTCTGTCCACGATCGACAGCGAGGAGATCCTGGCTGTCGTGGAAGCGCTGTGCGCCCGGGTGCGGCGAGTATTGAGACTGCAGGGATACCAAGATGAAGCGATGCGATTTGCCATTTCAGCGGATGTACGCTATGCGGGGCAATCGCACGAGCTGAATGTTCCGTTTGACTGCACTGGCGGACAGATGCAGCGGCTGGAGAAGCTTGCCAGTAGATTCCACGCCGAACATGAGACGCGATTTGGGCACTCCGATCGTGGCGAAGACACTGAGCTTGTCGCCCTTCGCGCGCGAGCGGTGGGACCGTCTGCTTTGCCCGGGATTCCTCAGGTTGTGCGAGACAAGGGGAGTGGCGTACGGGTGGTGAAGGCATGGTTTCCCGAGATTGGGGAAACGGAGACGCGCGTTGCGGTACGAGGATCACTCTCCGAAGGCGATACGTTGGAAGGTCCGGCCATCGTTGTGGGAAGTGACTCGACGTTGATCATTCCACCGGATGTCTCTGGTCGATCTGCGCAGGCCGGTACGATTGTGTTGGAGATACGATGACAGGCACTGATGGCGGGATAGATGCGATCACACTGGAGATCCTCAGGCACGCGTTCACCGCTGTTGCAGAGGAGATGAATGCGAATCTAATTCGCTCTGCATACAGCCCGAACATCAAAGAACGGCGTGATTGCTCAAGCGCGCTGTTCGATGCGAAGGGGCAAATGATCGCACAGGCCGAGTCGATACCGGTGCACCTTGGTGCGATGCCGTACTCGGTCGCAGCGGCTGTCAGGGCGATCGATTCGTTCTCGCCGGGAGATATCGTTGTCCTCAACGATCCGTACGCGGGCGGAGCGCACTTGCCCGACATCACGTTTGTCGCGCCGGTCTTCTTTCGAGGTCGACTCGTTGCATTCGTCGCCAATCGGGCACACCACGCGGACGTCGGCGGCAAGGAACCGGGAAGCCTCTCGGGAGACACGACCGAGATTTTTCAGGAGGGGCTAAGGATCCCGCCTGTCCGGCTGTGGTGCGCGGGATCCGTGGATCGAGATCTACTGGAACTGATTCTGGCAAACGTTCGAACGCCGAGCGAGCGGTGGGGGGACCTGAGAGCACAACGCGCGGCCTGCAAGACAGGAATCGACCGACTGACAGAGGTCATCGAACGGTATGGCGCAGGAGTCGTCTGCGAAGGGATGTCGGCAATCCTCGACTACTCCGAGCGTCGGATGCGACATGAAATCGAGAAGATGCCGGACGGGGAAGCGACATTCTCTGATGTGCTCGATGACGATGGTGTGTGTGAGGGAACCATCCCGATTTGCGTAGCGGTGACGATTGCCGGAGACCGGATCACGTTTGACTTCACCGGTACCGGTGAGCAAGCAAGAGGGCCGGTCAACGCTGTGTTGGCTGTCACATCGTCAGCAACCTTCTACGCGGTGCGCGCGATGAGCGATCCGCAAATCCCGCCGAACGCGGGGTGCTATCGCCCGATTGAGATCGTTGCTCCTGTGGGGAGTGTCGTGAACCCTGCGCCGCCTGCTCCAGTCGTAGGAGGGAACCTTGAGACGTCTCAACGGATCGTCGATGTCGTGCTCGGTGCGATGCAGCAGCTGATTCCGGATCGGGCAATCGCCGCCTGCCAAGGTTCGATGAACAACATTGCAATTGGGGGAACGGATCCGCGAACGGGTGAACCGTACTCGCTCTATGAGACGATTGCGGGCGGATACGGTGCGCGTTCTGATCGAGATGGTGTAGATGGGATTCACTCCCACATGACGAACACGTTGAACACGCCGGTCGAGGCGCTTGAGATCTCATATCCTCTCCGGATCGAGCGCTATGAACTGCGTGGAGGAACTGGGGGGAACGGGAAATACCGCGGGGGATTGGGGATCCGCCGGGACATTCTCTCCCTCTGCCCTGATGCCCGCGTCTCGCTGCTCACCGAGCGGAGGAAGAGCAAGCCGTACGGGCTGGCGGGTGGCGACCCCGGGTCTTCGGGAGAGAATGTGCTGATTCGAAACGATGAGGAAATGGTGCTCCCGGCGAAGGGCTCACTGACCCTTGAATACGGAGACACGATCAGCATCCGCACACCGGGCGGCGGTGGATATGGGATCCCGGCAGAGCGTGGCGCAGAGGTCAGGGAAGCCGACCGCCTTGAGGGGCGGCTCTAGGCCGGGCAAGGCCGCCACAGGCCACGGATACGCTGTCACATGCGCGAGTACTAGAGGTACGGGGCAACTCAGCGCTCCCCATATGTTATACTCATTGAGCGACCACGTCGCGCGAGGATCCAGAAGTGAATGTGGTCCATCGCAGTCCAATAGGCATCAATGCGTGAATCATAGCCATACGAAGCTCTGAAGTTGACGAGCGGAGCGATGGTCTGAAAGCACGGAAGGATAGAAGAGAACCGCTGGCTGCCGTGTCGGCGTGTACATGCCGCTTCGGCATGTCATCTGGGCAAGGAGGTGAGTGATGACGGATCGTCGGAAGAAGGGGGCTGAGCCGGAGATGCATGTGGAGCATCTCTGGGACGAAGATCGAGCGATCACGGAAATGCTTGTGAAGAGTACCTCTCTTGCCGAGGCCCGGAGCTATGTGCTCGAGTATCTGGACGAATTTGAGGAGGTTCTGCAGAGCGGGGCGCTCAACCTGAATCGCATCGAATGGTCCACGGCTCTGAATGCAACATACGTGCTCAAGAATCTCTTGGCTCCGGAGAACGAAGCCATTGCGGGGTTCAGCACGTTGGACGTGTTGTGGAGGACTGCGCGCGGACACGAAAAGGAGGCCTGCCCAGGATTCATCGACGAGTTTGTCCATCTGCTTCGGGCGATCCGCGGGCAGAGCGGAATGGGGCATGGCTGGTTCGAGGGAGCGGATATCGGCGAGCAGTTCCCTCGAACCGGTCGGCGTGCTGCAATCGAACGATCCCGGTTCCTCGATGAACTGGCGGATCAGGTTTGGCATGCGATCGCGCGCTATCCGAGCGGCTTGGATCCGGCGATCGCAAGGAAGCGGCGCGAAAACCGCCGGAGAATCCTCGCGCGACTGGGAGGCAGCGCCGAGGACTGGGACGACCCGACATGGCAGGCGGAGCATGTCCTGAAGGGAGAAGGCGGAGCGGATCATCTGGCAGAACTGATCCCGCTGGGCTCGACTGACCTCGCGGCAATCCACCTTGCGGTACAGCATGATGTTCCCTGGGGAATCACTCCCTACTATCTGTCGCTGTTCGACTTCGAGTCGGATGCACGGGTGGAAGATGGACAAGTCCGTTCTCAAGTCATCCCGCCGCTTCACACGGTTCGGAGAATGATCGAACACCGAAGCGATCGATCCCGAGCATTTGACTTCATGCGCGAGCGCGATACGTCGCCGGTGGATCGGATTACGCGACGGTATCCCACAGTCGCCGTATTCAAGGTGTGCGATACGTGCCCGCAAATCTGCGCCTACTGCCAGCGAAACTGGGAGATTTCTGGCGCGATGCTCTTTGATCGACTTCCCGAGCGGGAGGATCTCGATCCGGGGCTGAACTGGTTCGAAGAGCATCCCGGGATCACTGATATCCTGCTAACTGGAGGGGATCCGTTGATCCTCGATGACGTGGTTCTTGAGTATCTACTGCAACGGATTGCCTCCATGGATCACGTGAGGAATATCCGGATTGGGAGCAGGGTTCCGGTGACGATGCCGATGCGGATCACGGAGGCACTGGCAGAGATGTTTGGGTCGTATGTGTCGCCGGGCAAGCGGAGTGTCGTGTTGGTCACGCATGTCGAGAGTGCCTATGAAGTGACTCCGGAGCTTGCGATGGCGGTGGATCGGCTTCGGCGATGCAGGGTGCAGGTCTACAACCAGCAAGTGTTCACGGTCGAGACAAGCCGCAGGTTCCAGACGGTTGCCAATCGAGTTGCGCTGAAACAGGTTGGGATAGATCCATACTACACGTTCTACACGAAGGGGAAGGAAGAGCATCGTGACTACCTGGTTCCGATTGCGCGACTCCTGCAGGAGAGGAAGGAAGAGGCGCGGCTTCTCCCAGGAATCTTCCGAACGGACGAAGCGGTGTTCAATGTGCCGGGATTGGGAAAGAGCCACCTGCGTGCTGACAAGGATCGCGAGCTGATTGCGATCCAAGCCGATGGTCGGCGTGTCTACCTGTTCCACCCGTGGGAAAAGGGAATCACGCCGGTGGGACCGTGGCCGTACGTCGATGTATCAATCCGGGAGTACCTTGACCATCTTAGAGAGCTCGGTGAGGATTGCACGGACTACGAGAGCATCTGGTATTACTACTAGGGTTTGGTGAGTCTACTCGGGGGGGATCAATGGCGCGACCAGAACGGCTTCCCACGTCAGGTTGTATGTCGTTCCATTGACTGTCTGTGTGCCGGTTCCCGACATCTGGGTCTCGAGGAACTCGCCCTCGAGTGTGAGCGTAACATTCTGTGGCGGGCTCGTCGCAAGCACGCCGGACGCTTCGAGAGACATCGAGACGGTCTTGGCACGGCCCTCTACGACCGCCAAATCGAATGACGAGGAGCCAGGTCCTGCGAGCGTCACGGTCCCCGACAGATCCCTATCTATGTGGAGAAGGTCCAACGTGATCGGGCTGGTGAAGCCGGCTCCCGGTCCATCGGTCCATTGGATGCTACCGACCCAAAGCCCGGAGATATCAATTGGAGAGGAGAAGAACGTGCAGCCGGTCACCCAGAAACCGGCCAACAGCACAACCTTCGCGATGAGTTGTTTCTGGCATCGTGACACGTTGGTTCGCTCCTTATGCTATATGGTGCATTCTCTGCTGTTGTGGAGCGATATGGGGGGATGTACGTGCTACGAGGACAGGACGTTGCGCACCCCGCCCGAGAGAGCGCATTCGGCGGCTCACGGTTTATAATCGGTGTGGAGGTGCGCCGTGCCTGAACTCCCCGAGCTTGAGGTGATGCGCGATGTCCTCGATCGCCGGATCATCGGCCGACACATTGCTCAGGTGCGACCGTGCCATCCCGGGATTCTCAAGACCGTCGAGCCCCCAGTCGACCTGCTTGTGGGGCGAGCGTTTGCCCATGCATCTCGTCGCGGCAAGCATCTCGTGCTAACGTGCGACGAGCATCTGCACGTGGTGGTGCACCTAATGCTTGCTGGGAGACTTGTGCAGAGCGAGAGCAACAGGAAGATCACCAAGGCGACAGGGTTCGTGCTTGCGTTCGAAGATGGGAAGGATCTGCGTATTGTCGAGAACGGAACGAAGCGTCGGGTCAAGCTCTATGTAGTACGTGACCCTAGTCATGTGGACTCGATTGCGACTCTCGGCGTTGATCCGTTGTCTGAAGCGTTTACGCTCATGTTCTTGGAGGAGATGTTCGGCGGGTTGCGCCGACAACTGAAGAAGGTGCTGACCGACCAACGCACGATTGCGGGGATCGGGTCGGCGTACGCCGACGAGATCCTACATGCTGCGAAGCTTTCGCCGATTCGCTACGCCTCAACGATGAAGCCCGACGAGATCGAGCGGTTGCATCGAGCGACGCAGGCTGTGCTCACACACGCGATCGATGCGATCCGGAAGCAAGCGGGTGAAGCCCTTGTTGGGGGACACTCGCGGGAGTTTCTGCAAGTCTATAAGCGGACCGGACAACCCTGCCCCCGGTGTGCGACACCGATTGCCGAAATTCGGTACGCGCAGACGAAGACATACTACTGTCCTCACTGCCAGTCCAGTGACAGAGCAATCGCGGACAGGAGATCCTGGTTGACTCGCTGACACCGTCCGTGGACACGTCACCCAGACGAGAACCGAGCCGCGGTGCCAACAGCTACAGCTCGATCGGATCCTCGATTGGCCGACGATCCCACTCCGGACTATGCGGGATGACATGTCCAGCTTGCATCACCCAGGAAACGTGCCGTAGCGCCGAGATATCTGCGATCGGATCGCAGTCGACGAGGACCATGTCCGCCCACTTGCCCGGCTCGATGGTGCCCAAGCGATCGGCCATCCGTAATGCGACGGCGCCGCCGTGTGTCGCCGCGACGATCGCTTCCATCGGAGGAAGACCGAGCCGTACAAGCCATTCGATTTCCTCGGGGAGCAAACACCACGGCTGGTCAGCGAGAACGAAATCGGTCCCCGCCGCAATCGTCACGCCAAGCTCTCGCGCAAGTCGCATTGTCTCGGGAAGCTGCTCGACACATCGGCCGAACCACGTGGCGCTCTGATCCAGGTCGTCCGCGTCGCCCCACGGGAACTTGGCCGGAGTTTTCTTGTACTCCGTCAGCCGTGTCGCGAGATCGTGCTTGACCCACAGCGTTGGGACAAGGACGATGCCCTGCGTCGTCATTCGCTGGGCTGTCTCCTCGCTCAGGAAGCTTCCGTGTTCGATGACGTCGACACCGGCCTGCGCCGCCATGTCAGTGCTGGCGTAGTTCGCGGCGTGAATGGCGACCGGCAGCCCGAGGCGATGCGCTTCATCGACGGCGGTTTGGATCTCTTCGAGCGTGAACTCCGGGAAATCAGTACGGTGCGACGAAAGGAGCTTGACCAAATCGACGCCCGCCTTGTGTTCAACACGTACGGCGTGACGGATCGCATCCGGTCCGTCCACCTCGTGAGCGGCATCGGGGAATCCGGAACCATGTCCTCCGGTCATACAGATGCCCTTTCCAGCGGTGTACAGGCGTGGTCCGACGAGCTGGCCATGCCGATGGGCCGATCGTAGAGCGAGATTGACCCGAGGGCCGCAAACATCTCGGACTGTCGTTACACCTGCCTGCAGGGCGCTCCGCAGACTACGGACTGCAATCGCCGTGGCATAGGCTGTTCGATCCCCCTTCGGTGGCGTAGTGATGTAGTCCGGTGCCGTGACGTGAACGTGGGCGTCGATAAGGCCGGGCAGTAGGTAGCGGCCCGTACCATCCACGCGCTTGGCATCCGTCGGCACATCGATTGACGGTCGCGGACCGATGGCGGAAATTGTGTCGCCGTCAACGAGAACGGTTGCATTGCGAATCGGGTCCGCGCCTGTGCCATCAATGGCTGTTGCTCCGACAATCGCCGTCACCCGCCGGTTGCTCGCTGCCATCCTTTACCTCCTTACACATCGACAAACTCTGTAAGACGCCGTCCCGCCCACCAGGAGAACCGAGCTTGCGAGGTTCTCCGAAGCGCCCCGGCGATTCAGTCGTTGGGCGCTAGCAGATCCGCGGCACGGGGTCACCGAGTGGCATGTCGAGGAAGCGACGGCCGCCGACCTCGGTGTCCAGAATCACGCGGTTTGGGTACTCATCAGTTACCGTTCCGACGATCTCGGCATCTACACCGAGAGGATGTTGCTGCAGCGCATGAAGCGCATCCGCGGCTGCTTCGGCGGCAACGACGAGGATCGCTTTCCCCTCATTGGCCACCTCAAGCGGCGAGATCCCGAGCAGGTCCGACAACCCGCGAACCGTTGTGCGCATAGGGATTGCCGACTCAGTTATTTCGATACACTTACCAGACTTCCGTGCCATCTCATTCAGTGCTGCGGCCAATCCACCGCGCGTCGGATCCTTCATCGCATGCACGGCTGCCCCGTCTCTCAACTTGAGCAGGGGGGAGACCAATGTCCAGATCGGTGCGACATCACTCTTCAGCCGTGTTGTCAACCGAAACTCCTCGCGAGCGGCTAGCAGCGCCATCCCGTGATCGCCGATCGGTCCGGTGAGCAGGACGCGATCGCCGGAGCGCAGATCGGCATCTGATACGGCGTGTGGTGCAATCCCGAGGCCGGTCGTGTTGAGGAGGATCCCATCGACGTCACCGGCCGGCATGACCTTTGTGTCGCCGCAGATCACCTGCACACCGGCCTCTTCGATGGTGGACGCGAACGAATCGATGATCCGTTCCAGGTTGGCGAACGGGAACCCCTCTTCGATGATTGCCGCGAGAGTTAGCGCAATCGGTTGGGCGCCCATGACTGCAAGATCGTTGATCGTGCCTGCTGCGGCGAGGCGGCCGATGTCGCCGCCGGGGAAGAAGATCGGCTTCACAACATGACTGTCGGTTGTTAGCACCAGCTCGCCGTCAGCTGTGGACGGGCACGCGATCGTCGCCCCATCATCAAGCGCCCGCAATCCGATTCGCTCCGTCCCAGCGCCGCCGAGCTTGGGGAGAATCAACCGATCGAGCAGCTGGCCCATGAGTTCGCCACCAGCACCGTGCAGTTGTGTGATGCGGGTCTCGCTACTGCTTGGCATCATAGCGGACGTTCACCTCCGTAGCGGAACCAGATGCTACAGGCCCCCTCTGCGCCGACCATACAGGGGCCGATCGGCGACAACGGTGTGCACCGCTTCGCGAACAGCGGACAGTCGCTCGGCACGGCGCGGGCCGTGAGAATGTCTGAGCAGCGGCAGCCTGGAATAATGTCTTGTTCGGCAGGGAGATCTACATCGAATCGGTTCAGCGCGTTGACGTGAGCAAGCGTCTGTCGTAGCCGGAGCCCCGAAGATGGGATCGCACCGATCCCCCGCCATGCGACATCTGCAACCTCGAATACCTCATCGAGGAGCTTCAGGGCAGCCGAGTTTCCTTCCCGGTCGACGGCGCGTGTGTACGCATTCTCAACCTTTGGCAGATCATCGCGATGTTGCCGAAGGATCAGCGCGATTGCGTACAGAATATCGAGTGGCTCGAATCCCCCGACGACGACGGGGACGAGACGACTATCGAGCCAGGTCTCGTATGGCTTGGTTCCGATGATCGTCGAAACGTGTCCCGGAGCGAGGTATGCGCCAATCCTGTTGTCCGGAAGATCGAGCAACGCAACGAGTGCAGGGGGAATCAGCTTGTGAGACACGAGAAGCGATAGGTTCGGTGGCGGGTCGTCGAGAGCGATGACTGCCGTCATCGGGGCGGTGGTTTCAAAGCCAACGGCGAAGAAGACCACCTCGCGGTCGGTCTCACGGGCGATTGCAGTTGCATCGGCTGCCGAGAGGATTGTCCGGATGTCGCATCCTTGTGATCGAGCCTCGTCAAGGGATAGCTTGCTTCCAGGGACGCGAATCATGTCGCCATACGTACAAAGAATCGCGCCGGCCTGGGCGATCGCGATCGCCGTGTCGATGTCGGATGCCGGAGTTACACAGACAGGACATCCTGGCCCTTCGAGCAGAGTGACCTTCTCGGGGAGAAATCGACGAAGTCCGTTGCGGGTGATTGCCATCTCGTGTGTCCCGCAGACATGCACGATCTTGAACGGACCCGGGGGCGAGAGGATTCGGATGGCGTCAGCCAGCGCCTTCCCCCGCTTTGGATCCGAGAAGTGGAACGACGGGCTCATGCTGTGTTCGTCTCCCCCTCCATTTTGCCAAGCGAAGCGGAGAGCTCGTCGAACAGACGTAGCGTTTCCTCCCCATCCTCGGGAGACAGCCGCCGGATTGCGAATCCTGTGTGGATCAAGAGGTAGTCGCCGACTGCGACCTCCTCGGTCAGCGTTTCAAGCCGACACTGTGTCTCAACACCGCCGTAGTCAACCGTTGCGGTGTTCCCCAGAACAGACATCACGCGTGCAGGCGCTGCAAGACACATAGTACCCCAGAGTATAGCCGCTGCAGGCAGCAGACTCAGGCGATTCGGCGGGCGAAAGGGCACCCCAATTCAAGTGCTGTCTGCCAAGGCCACTGAGGCGTTCGCTCTGTGGCTGTTGGATTTCCGGGGGGATGGCATCCTTTGCCTTCATCGATCATGACACGGTACTCTGGCTTGATGCCAAGGCATCGCAGAGAAGGAGGTCCACAATGGGCCGCAAGCTTAGATTGCAGCGTCGCGCGGGGAAAGTCCTCTATGAGGAAGCCTGTCGCAAGGCTGCACAGGCGTTCGGCGAGGGGCGATTCCGCGATGCCCTCGCGATCTACGAGCAGTTCGCGGAGGAACATCCAGAGACTCATACCGACGAGATCAGAACACGAGCTCACGCGCTCAAGGAGTACATCGACGATCACGTCGAGAGGCTCCAAGGCGCTCCACCCCCATCCACTTCTACGTAGTCGTTCTTTCAGTTTCTGGTGCCGGCACGCGGTACATGAAGCAGGCGCTCAGACAAGGGCGGTGCGTACTGGCTCCGCTTGGCAATGATGCGCCATGGGGCGTATGCCCAATGGGAGCATCACGCGGTCCTCGGAGTTGCAGCTTCGCTACTCGTGGTCTGGAAAAGAGGGGCTACCATCACGCGCTGTTAAGGACGGTCTGGAGGTGGACACGCTGCGCTGCGAATGTAGCCTATACAGGGATGAAATCCCGAGAATGAGGGGCGGATCCATCCTCGGTATACTCACGCCACCGGCTGACTTGCTGCCCCGGGGCAGGAGGCGCGGCATGATGAAGGACGCATCAGTTTCCGCGTCGGCCACGCCTTTCGGAACATGAGCTGTTCATGGGACCGGCCTTGTGGATGAGCATGCGGTCATCCCAGTGCTCTAGTGGAAGAGAGGAAATGCTCGTGATCGATCGCAATCGAGTTGTTGTGACCGGGGTCGGTGTGATCACACCGATTGGCATTGGACGTGAGGAGTTCTGGAGCGGTCTTCTTGCCGGACGGAACGGTATTACGCGTATTTCCTCGTTCAATCCATCGGGGTTCCGCTCGCAGATGGCCGGCGAAGTCAAGGGGTTCCATGCTGAGGACTGGATCGATCGCAAACTCGCGAAGCGAACGGATCGATTCACACATTTCGCGCTGGTTGCGGCGAATCTGGCGATGAAGGATTCCGGGCTGGATGCGTTCTTGTACGATGGGCGCAGAGCTGGTGTCATCATTGGGTCCGGCATCGGGGGAACTCAGACCTTCGAGCGCGCGAACGTGGACCTGCTGGAGAAGGGGCCGCGCTCCTTGGGGCCGCTTGTAGTGTCGAAAGTGCTGATCAACACGGCTGCGTGCGTTGTCTCGATCACACATGGACTGAAAGGACCGCTGTCGGCGCCATCGGTTGCCTGCTCGACGGGTGCGAACGCGATCGGCGACGCGTATCGAATCCTCGAAAGAGGGGATGCCGACATCATGCTAGCTGGGGGAAGCGAAGCGAGTATCAGCCCAGTTCCGTTTGCCGGATTCTGCGCGACACGGGCCATGTCAACCCGGAACGAGGATCCAGCGAGAGCGAGCCGTCCATTTGATCGGAATCGTGACGGGTTCGTCATGGGCGAGGGCGCCGGGATTCTTGTCTTGGAGACGCTGGATCATGCGTGTGAGCGTGGCGCGACGGTCCATGCCGAGATCACCGGATACGGAAACACGGCGGACGCGTTTCATCTCACGGCACCGGAGCCGGACGGTGAAGGGATGGTCCGGGCCATGGCGGAGGCGCTACGTGACGCCGACGTAGGGGTTTCCGACATCGACTACATCAACGCCCACGGCACGTCGACCATCCTGAATGACAGAACCGAGAGTGCTGCAGTGATGAAGCTATTCGGAGACCACGCCTGCGCTTTGAAGATCAGCTCGATCAAGTCGATGACGGGGCACTTGCTCGCGGCAGCCGGAGCTGTGGAGCTTGCAGCCACCGTACTGAGTGTATCGACGGGCCGCGTTCCCCCGACGATCAACTTCGAAGCATCTGACCCGGGATGCTCGCTTGACTTCGTTCCCCACGGAGCCGAGTCGATCGATCTCAACACGGCAATGAGCCAGTCCTTCGGCTTTGGCGGCGGGAACGCGTGTCTGGTCGTCAAGCGGTACGAGAACAGGAGCTAGCAATGGATATCCCCAAGCTTCGGATCGGCAATCTGGTCGCCGATATCCCGATTGTCCAGGGCGGTATGGGGGTAAGGATCTCCATGGCGTCCTTGGCGGCCGCGGTGGCCGATGAGGGCGGCATTGGCACGATCTCGAGCATCGGCCTGGGTGACTTTGAGGCGTCACAGCACGAGTACGAGAGGATCTCCCGGGAAGCGCTGCAGGAGGAGATTCGCAAGGCCCGCTCACTGACGGACGGGATTCTCGCGGTCAATTTCATGGGAGTGTTGAGCAACGTGGACGACTTGCTCCGGGCGGCTGTCGAAGAGGGCATCAAGATCATTGTCTTTGGCGCCGGCCTGCCGATGAGGCTTCCCAAAGTCGTCGAGGATCCGTTTGTCAATCTGGTTCCTATCGTCAGCTCGGCGCGAGGCGCGGAACTCATTCTGCGAGGTTGGGCCAAGCGGTTCGACCGGACCGCGGGCGCAATCATTCTTGAAGGTCCACTCGCGGGGGGACACCTTGGGTTCACCGCGGAACAGCTGCAACACCTGGAGGAGCACGCACTCGACAAACTGGTACCCGAGCTGGTCGATACGGTGAAGCCGTTCGAGGATCGGTACGGGCGGAGGATTCCAGTGATTGCCGCGGGTGGGATTTTCGATGGTGCGGACATCGCCCGCATGCTCTCCCTCGGTGCCTCTGGAGTTCAGATGGCGACACGGTTTGTCTGCACCGAGGAGTGCGATGCCTCGGCGGAATTCAAGCAGACCTATCTGGATGCGATGGAAGACGACATCGTGATCGTCAAGAGCCCGGTTGGCTTGCTCGGGCGAGCGATTCGCAACAAGTTTCTCGAAGATCTCGAGACGGTCGACAAGCTTGAGATCCGCTGCCGCTACCGCTGTCTGAGCGTCTGCAAGGTTGCAGAGGCGAAGTTCTGCATCGCCCAGGCGCTGGTGAATGCGTATTTGGGAGACATCGATCACGGACTTGTCTTCTGCGGCCGAAACGCGCATCGGATCCATGAGATCGTGACCGTCAGGGAGCTGATCAACGGGCTTCTGGAGGAGCTAAGGCAAGCGCCGTAGGCGCCAACGGAATCGGTATCGTCGGGCCAAGCGTGTGCACCGTGCATTCTTCGGGGTTCACCGATTTCACCTGCGGCCATCAGATGGCCATGCTTGGTCTGCGGGCAAGGGAGGCTTGAGATGATCGATCGGGTGCATCAACACATTGTCTCGGAGCTGCAGCAGGGGGCGCGAACGGACACGGTGTTCGTCGTGATGGCCGTTCTGCTCAACCTGCTGATGCTTGCGATCAGCTCCGGGATTGCGCAGGAGTCGGCGGGGAACAGCACAACGACGGCTGTGTTGGGGTTGTTCATGGTGCTCACGGGAGTCGTCAACCTTGTAGTGGTATTCGGTCTTCTCAAGGGCAAGGAGACACGGCTGAGGTTGACCCGAGGACTGCTCAAGCTGTATGACGACCAACAGGTTGCGGGCTACTACGATCCAGCGCTGCTGAGAAACTACAGTGCTCGCTACAGCCTATTCATCGCGGCCGTCGTCTGTATGGGGTGTGTGGCGATCGTCGTTCCACTCATCCTGCGGTAGGAGAAGCACTGTGGGACAGGCTTCCTTGACACCGCGCTTCCGACTTCGTACGGTCTAGCTCAACTTGCATGGAAGAGGTGGTCATCATGGCCGAGTATCTACACAACACGCGAGCCGAGACGACAGGATTCGCATGCCTCAATCGAACCTCCTTCTTCCACTTCTCCAATCAGGACGTCCCACACGGGGCGCAACGCTGATCGCTCGACCGGGTTCCCGGTCGAGATTCGCCTGAGACAGATCCGAGATTTCGTTGGCATCCTCGGATGCCGGGACATTCCTGATTCCAAGGAGAGAGCTATGCGTGTGGCAAAGGATACTGAACGGGTTGCTGTGCTGAAAATCAAGAGCGAGATTGTTCGATCGGCGGGGGAGTATCTGCGAGAGCAGGATTTCATCGAGATCTTGCCGGTGCTTCTCTCACCGATTACCGATCCACTACATCATGAGACGTATGGCGGAACGGTGGATTTCTATGGTCGTCCGTACCAGCTGACAAAGAGCATGATCCTGCACAAACAGATTGCGTTGCTGACGATCCCACGGATATTCTGTTTCTCGCCCAACGTGCGGATGGAGCCGGCGGAGCGAGCGTCGTTTGGACGGTATCTTGCCGAGTTCGTTCAACTCGATCTCGAAATGCGCGATGCGTCCCGAGAAGACATCATAGTCATCGGGGAAGGGCTTCTGGCTCACGTTCTGCAATCAGTCTCGGATTGCTGCGGTGAGGCGTTGCGCGTGCTGGGAAGAGACCTGCGGGTTCCCAAGACGCCGTTCCAGCGAGTTGCTTTCTCCGACGCTGCTGCGAAGCATGGAGAGCCGTTCGACGACGCCCTTTCAAGTTCACTGAGTGACCCCGCGTGGGTTGTAGACTTCCCGAGGCGCGTACGCGAGTTCTACGATCGGGAGGATCCAGAGCGACCAGAAATTCTTCTTGACATGGATCTCGTGTACCCAGAAGGGTTCGGCGAAGCGCTCTCGGGCGGAGAGCGCGAGGTTGAACTCCATCGAGTATTGGATCGCATCGAACGCGACAAGCTTCCGCGCGAGCAGTTTGCACTGTATCTCGAGTATGTCGAGAAGGGGCTGCACCGCTGTTCGGGCTTCGGTATCGGAATTGAGCGACTTACGAGGTATGCCTGTGGACTGGAGCGGATCGAAGATGCGCGGTTGTTCGCGAAGGTTCCAGGGGACTCGAGCGCAGTGTAGCCTCTTCACACGCTCTTGACGGGGACGTCCAGGGCCACTGCATGAGCGTGCGGGACTCCGACTGTTCTCGAACGACAACGGGGCTGTGGCCATGGAGCTACGGGGTACGGATTGTCCTTCCGCGAGCTTTGGATCGCGGAAGGACAACGCAGTTCGCGATTTGGATTTGCTCGGAGCCGATCGAGCACGGGGGGGAATCTCGCGAGGTTCTGCCCTGTTTGCCCTCTCGCGTCTCGGGCTCTGCGGACTGCGACATACCGGAGATGCGCGATGGGGTCGTGAGTCCGGTCAACCCAGCCGGACTCTAGGGTCGAACGCAACATAGAGGACATCGACGACCAGGTTCGTCAGGACGAGAAGCACGCCGTTGAACAAGGAGAAGCCGACGATGCTCGCCGTGTCGAGGGAGATCGCTGCTTCCGCTGCAAACTGGCCTAGCCCACGGTAGTTGAAGATCATCTCCGTGACCACGACGCCGTTAAGAAGACCAGCGATCATCAGGCCGGCGACGGTGGTGACGGGGAGAAGTGCATTTCGCTGAGCATGCTTGTGGATCACGGTGGACTCGGGCAATCCTTTCGACCGCGCGGTCACGATGTAGTCCTGTCGCAGGGTTTCCAGCATGCTTGATCGCATCAGGCGCATGAGTACCGCCCAACTCAGGCATGCCAATGTGAGAACGGGCAGCACCAGATGTCTCAACGCGTCGCCCAAGACAGCGAGGTTCCCGTTGAGTAGGGCGTCGACCGTGTGCATCCCGGTGTAGGACGCAAAGGCGTCCGAAGAGACAGCCCGCGAGGCGGACAGACCAAGTCGTCCAGGGGGGAACCAGCGAAGGATGCCGTAGAAGAGAAGCAGCGCGAGAATCCCGAAGACAAATGTCGGCACAGACCATGCGAGCAATGACACCACACGCGCCGTATGATCGACCAGCCGATCCTGATGAACGGCCGATAGCTTACCGAGCCAGATTCCAAAGAAGACAACGGGGAGTGTCGCGTACAGCGCAAGCTCCGCTGACGCTGGAAAGAGAGTGAGAATCGCCTTGAGAACTGGCTGCCGTGCGGACTCCGACCAGCCAAGATCGCCGTGGAGCACATTGTTGATCCAACGTCCGTATTGGATCCAGAGAGGGTCGTCCAATCCGAGGTTCTCGACCATCTCCTGCAGCTGCTCGCGTCCGTGCTTTAGCGAATCGGGATTGTCCACGTACACGGAGAGCCGAGAGAAGGGACTCATGAGCTGCAGCAAGGCGAAGATGAGAATCGACACGCCGACGAGGACGATCGGTAGGAGCAGAAGGCGGCGAATGACGTATGCGATCACAATGGTGTCTCCTTGCCCGCAACGCCGAGGTCAGTGATTCGGCTGCCCCGCTGTCAGGTGGTCAACGCGCCAATCATACGCGAAGATCGCGTGTCCCCGCTCTGACGGCAATGATGTTGCGCGTGGGAAGGCGGGAGTGCTTTCTGGGACCGAACCCGCTGGAGTAGAGAAGGGAGAACCGGGAGCCTGCTACCTGGCCATGCGAACACAATCTCGCCCGGCTGCCTTGGCCCGATACAGCGCTTCGTCGGCGGCCTGGACGAGCGCTTGCTGGGAGTCTCCATGGTGAGGGAATTCGGCAACGCCTGCGGAGAGTGTTGGGGACTTCGCGCCGCCGAGCTCGGGAATATCGAGGTCTTGAAACGCTTGCCGCAGCTCGTCGGCGCGCTGCGCTGCGACGCGGCCAGCTGTCTGCGGGAAGATGAGGACGAACTCCTCGCCGCCGCAACGACAAACGATGTCCTCCGGTCGTGTGCTGTCTGCGAGTAGCCGGCCAAGCCTCGCGAGAAGCGCATCGCCAGCGCGATGACCGTGGCTATCATTGACTTGCTTGAAGTGATCGATGTCGAACATCACGACAGAGATTGGATTGGCGTCTCCTCTGGCTCGATCGAGCATCCGCGGGAAAGTGTCGTCGAGATGCCGGCGATTGAATACACCGGTGAGGGAATCTCGAATCGCCTGATCGCGCAACTTGCTTTGGAGGCGCTCAATCTCCGCAACATGCGACTGAAGGCGCTGGTTCGCATTCTGAAGTGCCGTCTCAGCGAGATAGCGCTGAGAGATGTCGCGAATGTCGAGGAGGAATCCTGCGGCGTCATTTGTGCCTTCGCTAAGGGGACTGATCCGCAGATCAAGATGGAGCAACGGGTCGTTCGAGACGGTGAGCTCGAGATGGGACTCACACTCAGTACAAAGAGTCTCTGAAATCCGTGGCCAATCTGAGAGGACGTCTCCGGCGTCAAGGCCGACGCTTTGCGAGGGAAGGGCTAGTAGCTGCTTTGCCGCAGGATTCACGTCGACAATTCGACGATCCGCGTCGATGACAAGGACGCCGTCACTCATTCCCTCAATGAGGACATCCCGGGCAACGGGGACAAGATCGAAGAGATGGAGTGGCGAAACGCCTATCGCCAAGACGGCGCCGACGATGACGAAGCTGACCGGCGTGAGGTTCAAGCCAGGAGCCAGCGTGATCCCCGCAGCGTACAGGATACCGCTGATCCACGGGAATGCCGTGGCAACAAGAAGGGTTGCGGACTGCCGCCGCCGGATCGTCGATGTGCGGGCAACTGAAGACACGAGCAGGAGCGAGGCGACGAGAACATAGGCATAGATGCC
The DNA here is from genome assembly GCA_964582285.1 of uncultured Thermotogae bacterium. Taxonomy (GTDB): domain Bacteria; phylum Bipolaricaulota; class Bipolaricaulia; order UBA7950; family UBA9294; genus JANQEA01. The sequence goes on along the minus strand of CAZORQ010000005.1, from coordinate 27,213 downwards.
TGCGATGATCCCGAAGAATGCCGGACCATGTTCATAGATAATCGTGTTTGAGCCGACAGGACCCGGTGTGAAGGCAGTCCACAGCAGCTGGTGCAATTCATTGGTTGCGGCAAGAGAAACCGAAACGATCGGTAGCAGCCAGAGCGCGGCAAGCCGGGGTTTGGTCATCCACGAGACTCTCCCCGTGTACCGGGATGCAAAGAGCAGGAACAGAACGACGACAGATCCGGAGCCGACATACTCGAGCTTCGAGAACAGGATCTTCGACGTGAGGGAGATGACGCCTGCCTCGAGTGCAGCGACGAGAGACCAGCCAGCGGCGGCTACCAGGACGCAGGCAAGCGTGGACATCCCTGCGATCGCATGACGCCGGAGCAGAGCGGATGCAACAACCAGCGAAAGTGCGCTGGTGGCGAGAAGCACGATTGACGCAACGGTCCACTGCCAGATCATCGTGAGCCATTGTACGCTACATTTCCCACAGTCCGATAATGCTGGCCACAGGTAGGGGCTCCATAGTATGCGAGAGTCACTCCATTTCCGGCAACGAGTAAGGACGCGCATCAGCACGGAGAACGGAGTGCTCACAAGTACGGAACCTGCTGCCAGGGCAGGAGGTTGTCTTCAGCGCGGCATGCGAGCTGAAGAAGCGATCGCCGCGATGTGGCGTGCCTGTCTTGGATGCCGATCGCACACATGGTAGAGTGAATGCGACATGGGTCGAGACGTTGGAGGCAGAGAACCCGCTGGCGATGCGATGGCGTGATTGTAGACATGGCAATGCTCTCCGCGGGAGGAAGTGAGGGAATATCCAGCCGAGGGAGGACATTGTGAGAAAGGAAGAGACCAGTCCGATTCGGTCCCCAAGATGGATGAGATCCTCGGGCGCAACGCGAACCATGTCGTCTCCAAGAAGGTTGCACCGGGCGCCGACTTGGCCAAGGAGCCTGGTGTCTCTTCTGTGCGTTCTGTGGTGCAGTGTATTGCCTCTGGTTGCCACGCCGCAGTATCCGGACTGTGACTTCAACTGCTCGGCGAAGGATGTCACCATTGTCGACGCATTTGTAGATGCACCGGACAGCTGCGCTCCGGGAACGCTGCTATCTTCGACCATCTATCTGACATTCGACAACGGAGCCAACACTGATCGATACGCTGTCCGGATTCTAGGCGAGATCTACATCGATGGGAACTTCGACCAGCTTCTCGACACGTGTGCTGTAGACGCGCTGCCGCCTGGAGTGAATAGCGTTCCCCTGACAACGGTTTCGTGGGCATGTGGCGAGAGTCTGGAGCTCCGAATTGTCACAGTGTCGTGGGTGACACGCCCCGAGACCTGTGGCGATACGCCGAGCTGCGCTGCACGCAAGGCCAAGTGCTGGTCCGTTCCAGCTGTCACAGTCACCGGGCTCCCGCTGACGGTCGATTTCACATCGGACGAACCCGTCTGCAATGGTGAAAGCATCCAGTTCACAAGTACGGTAGGGGGCGGAAGGGCCCCATACACCTACGACTGGGAATTCGGCGACGGGGGAATCAGCAGCTTGGCCAACCCGAGCTACCTTTACACAGCGCCTGGAGTCTACACGGCCACCTTGACCGTCACAGAAGACGACGGCGTGACGAGTTCGACATCGCACGATGTGAAGGTCAGTCCGGATCCGGTGGCGGTGGCGTCAAACGGCGGCCCGTACTGCCTCGGGGATACGATCGAGCTCTTTGCGTTGGGTGGGGTGACATACAGCTGGACAGGCCCGAACAGCTTCTCGAGCAGCGATCCGAACCCGACGATCCCGAATGCAACGGCAACGAATGCTGGGACCTATACGGTGACTGTGACCAGCCTCTATGGCTGTGCCGATCAGGCGTCGACGCTCGTCGAAATCGATGCAACGGCACCGACCTTGACGGTCCCTGCCGATACGACGATTGAGTGCGGTGATTCCATCAATCCCGCGCAGACCGGCCAGGCGACGGCGAACGACGACACGGATCCGTCTCCCACCGTGACGTACTCGGATGTCGAGGATCTCTCGGGTTGTGGCAACACGGGAACGATCACGCGAACGTGGACAGCGACCGATGACTGCGGAAACACCGATTCGGGAACACAGACGATCACCGTCGTTGATACGGCGGACCCGACCCTCACCATTTCCAGTACTCAGTTCGAGTGCGACGGCTCCGGCAACTCGACCGATATCAGCGCCTGGCTGGCCTCGGCCGTCGGTACAGACACCTGTGGCACGGTCACGGTCACGAATGACTACGCCGGACTCTCCGGGGACTGTCCCGGTATTGGATCCGTTGACGTAACGTTCACGGCGACCGATGCCTGTGCCAACGTGACCACAAGGAGCGCCTCGCTGGCTGTCGTGGACACCACTGCGCCAAATGCCGTCAACGATGCTGACCGTACGGATGAAGACGTTGCGGTGCTGATCGATGTGATGGCCAACGACTCCGACGCCTGCGATCCGTCTCCGACGGTTCTCTCCGTCGGAACGCCCAGTGTTGGCACGGCGGGGATCGTCACTGGGCAGGTCCGCTACACGCCGCCGACCGGATACGTTGGCACGGCCACGTTCTCCTACACGATCGAGGATTGCAGCAGCAACACCGCATCGGCGCTCGTCGAAGTCACAGTGGATCCTGTGAACGACCTGCCGGTGGCGAACGACCAATCCCTGACGGTGCAGGAGGATACGCCTCAACCTATCACGGTGACGGCGACAGACCCGGATGGCGATGTGTTGACGTTCTCGATTCTGAGTGGGCCGTCGAATGGCACGATCACCGGCTTTGACCCATCAACGGGTGCGTTGACCTACACGCCGGATGCGGACTACCACGGGCCGGACTCGTTCACGTTCGAGGCGTGCGATCCGAGCGGGTTGTGCGACACCGCCGTGGTGACGATCACGGTGGATCCGGTCGACGATCCCCCTGTGGCCGATCCGCAAGACCTGACCACGCCGGAGGACACGCCGCTGGCGGTCACGGTCACCGGGAGTGGTGCGGATGGCGATCCGTTGACCTATGGGATCGTGAGCGGGCCGTCGGATGGGACGATCACTGGCTTCGATCCGGCGACGGGTGATCTGCTGTATACGCCTGGCGCAGACTTCACCGGAACGGACAGCTTCGTGTTCGAGGCCTGCGACCCGAATCCTGCACACGGCTGTGCGCAAGCGACGGTGACGATTGATGTGACGCCGCTCAACGATCCCCCGGTTGCCAATGATGATGCGACGAGCACGGCGGAAGACACGCCCGTCGTGATCGGCGTGGGATCGAATGACTTCGATGTGGACGGCAACCTCGATCCGATGACGGTGGCAATCACTGGCCAGCCACTCAATGGGACAGCCAGCGTCGATCCAGGGACCGGAAACGTTACGTACACGCCGGCTCTCCACTTCAATGGAATCGACACGTTCACGTATCAGATCTGTGACACGGATGGGGAATGCGACCTGGCCACGGTGACGGTGGATGTCGTAGCTGGGGATGATCCGCCTGTTGCCCTGGACGATGACGCGATCACGTCTGAGGATCAGCCGATCACTGTCGATGTTGCGGCCAATGACAACGATCCGGACGGAGATCTCGACCCAACGACCGTGACGGTGAAGGTTCAGCCGTCGAACGGAACTGTGGTTGTCGACCCGGCAACGGGCGAGGTGACCTATACGCCGGTTGCTAACTTCAGCGGCCAGGACGTGTTTACGTACCAGATCTGCGACGATCAAGGCGTCTGCGACGAGGCGGCCGTCCATGTGACCGTTTTGCCGGTGGATGATCCGCCGGTGGCGAATGACGAGACATCGACTGCGGAAGAGGACACCCCCCTCCCGATCACGGTCACGGCGACGGACCCGGACGGGGACGCGCTTACCTACGCGATTCTGACGGATCCGACGAATGGAACGATCAGTGGATTTGATCCGGCGACGGGCGAACTGCTGTACACGCCGGACGCTGACTACCACGGACCAGACTCGTTCACGTTCGAGGCCTGCGATCCGTCGGGTACCTGCGATACGGGAGTCGTGACGATCACGGTCGAGCCCGTCGACGACCTACCGGTGGCAACGCCGCAGGGTCTGACGACGCCGGAGGACACGCCGCTTGCGATCGTACTGATTGGGAGTGACGCCGACGTCGGCGAGCCGATCAGCTTCGGGATTGTGAGCGGCCTAGCGAATGGGACGATCAGCGGATTCGATCCGGATACGGGAGATCTGCTCTACACGCCGAACGAAGACTACCATGGTCCGGACAGCTTCACGTTTGAGGTATGCGATCCGCACCTCGGGCACGGTTGTGCGCAGGCGACGGTGATGATCGATGTCACGCCAGTGGACGACCCACCGGTGGCCAACGACGATACGCGGACGACCAGTGAGGACACAGAGACGGGATTCTTCTCTCTTCTCGTCTCCGATCCGGACAACACCCTTGCAGAGATCGTCTGCGATTGCCAGGTACCGCCGAGTCACGGGACGGTGGTGCGCGGGCCGAATCACACGGTGAACTACATTCCCGATCCGGGTTTCAACGGAACCGATACGTTCACGTATGAGGTGTGTGACCCGAGCGGACTATGCGACACGGCGACGGTGACGGTGGACGTGTTGTCGGCACCCGACCCGCCGGTGGCTGTGGATGATGCGGTGGGAGTAGCGGAAGACGGAAGCGTCGACATCAACGTGCCGGCGAACGACAGCGACCCGGACGGGGATCTGGATCTGACGAGTGTGCAGGTGTTGACGCTGCCGGCGCATGGCGCCGTAACCGTCGATCCGGTGACGGGTGAGATCACCTACGAGCCGGACGAGAACTACACCGGGACCGACACGTTCACCTACGAGATCTGTGACGTGGCGGGTGCGTGCGACACGGCGACGGTGACGGTAGACGTGAATCCGGTGGCCGATCCGCCGCTGGCGGTCGACGAGACGGCGAACGTGGCTGAGGACGGAAGTGTCACGATCGATGTGCCGGACAACGACAGTGACCCGGACGGCGATCTTGACATCACGTCGGTATCGATCATCAGCCAACCGCCGAACGGAACGGTGACGGTCGATCCGGTGAGCGGTGAGATCACCTACGAGCCGGACGACGACTTCGACGGCACGGACAGCTTCACCTACCAGATCTGTGACAGCTTGAATGCGTGCGATGTGGCAACGGTCGAGGTGAACGTAACGCCGGTGGACGATCCGCCGATCGCGAACGATGACAGCACAAGCACGCCGGAGGACACGCCGGTGGTTGTCGACGTGCCGTCGAACGACTTCGATGTGGACGGGAACCTGGACTTGACGACGGTGACGATTGTCAGTCAACCGTCGGATGGGATCGTCCGTATCGATCCGTTGACCGGCAAGATCACCTACGATCCCGACCCGAACTTCAACGGGACGGACACGTTCAGCTACCAGATCTGCGACACGGATGGACTGTGCGACGTGGCGGACGTGACGGTGAGCGTGGGACCGGACGACGATCCGCCGGTGGCGCTGGACGACACGGGGACGGTGTTCGAGGACGGTCTGACGACGATTGACGTGGTCGACAACGACAGTGACCCGGACGGGAACCTTGATCCGACGACGGTGGTGGTGACATCGCCGCCGGCACACGGGGACATCGCGGTCGATCCGGCGACGGGTGAGATCGACTACGAGCCGGACCCGAACTACAACGGGCCGGACACGTTTGGCTACCAGATCTGTGACACGGATGGTGCATGCGACCTGGCGACGGTGACGATTGACGTGGTGCCGGTGGACGACCCGCCGGTGGCGAACGACGACGGAGCGAATGTGGCCGAGGACGGGAGCGTCGAGATCGATGTGACGGGGAACGACACGGACCCGGACGGGGATCTGGATCTGACGAGTGTGACAATCCTGACGCAGCCGTCGCATGGCGACGTCCGTGTCGATCCGGCGACGGGTGAAATCGACTACGAGCCGGACCCGAACTACAACGGGCCGGACACGTTCAGCTACCAGATCTGCGACAGTTTGAATGTGTGCGACACGGCGAGCGTGACGGTGGATGTGGCGCCGGTGGACGACTTGCCGGTGGCGACGCTACAGGATCTGACGACGCCGGAGGACACGCCGCTGGCGATTGGACTGATCGGGAGCGACGCCGACAACGATCCATTGACGTACAACATCCTCAGCGGTCCGTCGAACGGGACGATCAGTGGCTTTGACCCGGCGACGGGCGATCTGTTGTACACGCCGGATCCTGACTACAACGGTCCGGACAGCTTCGTGTTCGAGGTCTGTGACCCGCATCCGAACGAGTGTGGGACGGCGACGGTGACGATCACGGTGACGCCGATCGACGACCCGCCGGTGGCGGTCGACGACACAACGACGGTGAGCGAAGACGGAACGGTCGTGATTGAGGTCCCGAGCAACGACAGCGACCCGGACGGAAACCTGGACCTGACAAGCGTGGCCGTGCTGGCTTCGCCAGCAAACGGAACGGTGACGATTGACCCTGTGACGGGCAAGATTACCTACGAGCCGGACGAGAACTTCAATGGAACCGATGCCTTCACGTACCGGATCTGTGACACCGACGGCGTGTGCGACACGGCGACGGTGACGGTGGACGTGTTGTCGGCACCCGACCCGCCGGTGGCTGTGGATGATGCGGTGGGAGTAGCGGAAGACGGAAGCGTCGACATCAACGTGCCGGCGAACGACAGCGACCCGGACGGGGATCTGGATCTGACGAGTGTGCAGGTGTTGACGCTGCCGGCGCATGGCGCCGTAACCGTCGATCCGGTGACGGGTGAGATCACCTACGAGCCGGACGAGAACTACACCGGGACCGACACGTTCACCTACGAGATCTGTGACGTGGCGGGTGCGTGCGACACGGCGACGGTGACGGTAGACGTGAATCCGGTGGCCGATCCGCCGCTGGCGGTCGACGAGACGGCGAACGTGGCTGAGGACGGAAGTGTCACGATCGATGTGCCGGACAACGACAGTGACCCGGACGGCGATCTTGACATCACGTCGGTATCGATCATCAGCCAACCGCCGAACGGAACGGTGACGGTCGATCCGGTGAGCGGTGAGATCACCTACGAGCCGGACGACGACTTCGACGGCACGGACAGCTTCACCTACCAGATCTGTGACAGCTTGAATGCGTGCGATGTGGCAACGGTCGAGGTGAACGTAACGCCGGTGGACGATCCGCCGATCGCGAACGATGACAGCACAAGCACGCCGGAGGACACGCCGGTGGTTGTCGACGTGCCGTCGAACGACTTCGATGTGGACGGGAACCTGGACTTGACGACGGTGACGATTGTCAGTCAACCGTCGGATGGGATCGTCCGTATCGATCCGTTGACCGGCAAGATCACCTACGATCCCGACCCGAACTTCAACGGGACGGACACGTTCAGCTACCAGATCTGCGACACGGATGGACTGTGCGACGTGGCGGACGTGACGGTGAGCGTGGGACCGGACGACGATCCGCCGGTGGCGCTGGACGACACGGGGACGGTGTTCGAGGACGGTCTGACGACGATTGACGTGGTCGACAACGACAGTGACCCGGACGGGAACCTTGATCCGACGACGGTGGTGGTGACATCGCCGCCGGCACACGGGGACATCGCGGTCGATCCGGCGACGGGTGAGATCGACTACGAGCCGGACCCGAACTACAACGGGCCGGACACGTTTGGCTACCAGATCTGTGACACGGATGGTGCATGCGACCTGGCGACGGTGACGATTGACGTGGTGCCGGTGGACGACCCGCCGGTGGCGAACGACGACGGAGCGAATGTGGCCGAGGACGGGAGCGTCGAGATCGATGTGACGGGGAACGACACGGACCCGGACGGGGATCTGGATCTGACGAGTGTGACAATCCTGACGCAGCCGTCGCATGGCGACGTCCGTGTCGATCCGGCGACGGGTGAAATCGACTACGAGCCGGACCCGAACTACAACGGGCCGGACACGTTCAGCTACCAGATCTGCGACAGTTTGAATGTGTGCGACACGGCGAGCGTGACGGTGGATGTGGCGCCGGTGGACGACTTGCCGGTGGCGACGCTACAGGATCTGACGACGCCGGAGGACACGCCGCTGGCGATTGGACTGATCGGGAGCGACGCCGACAACGATCCATTGACGTACAACATCCTCAGCGGTCCGTCGAACGGGACGATCAGTGGCTTTGACCCGGCGACGGGCGATCTGTTGTACACGCCGGATCCTGACTACAACGGTCCGGACAGCTTCGTGTTCGAGGTCTGTGACCCGCATCCGAACGAGTGTGGGACGGCGACGGTGACGATCACGGTGACGCCGATCGACGACCCGCCGGTGGCGGTCGACGACACAACGACGGTGAGCGAAGACGGAACGGTCGTGATTGAGGTCCCGAGCAACGACAGCGACCCGGACGGAAACCTGGACCTGACAAGCGTGGCCGTGCTGGCTTCGCCAGCAAACGGAACGGTGACGATTGACCCTGTGACGGGCAAGATTACCTACGAGCCGGACGAGAACTTCAATGGAACCGATGCCTTCACGTACCGGATCTGTGACACCGACGGCGTGTGCGACACGGCGACGGTAACGGTGGATGTGTTGCCGGTCGACGATCCGCCGGTGGCTGTGGACGACGCGGTCTCCACTCCCGAGGACACGCCCGTGCTGGTCTTGGTGGCAGCGAACGACTTGGATCCGGACGGTGCAATTGATCCAACATCGGTGTTCATCGTATCGGGTCCTTCGCACGGATCGGTGGCCGTCGATCCGACGGTTGGAGAGATCATCTACGAGCCGGCTCCCAACTACTCGGGGCTCGATTCACTGGTCTACCAAATCTGCAACCTCGGGGGTGCGTGCGATGTCGCACAGGTGGACATCGTCGTCACGCCGCGCAACGATCCACCGGCCGTCGCTTGCCTGGAGACGGTGGTTGTCGATGGAACGAGAATCGGGATCCAGCTGCAGAGTTCGGATCCGGACGGAGACTCGGTGGCCTACGAGATCCTTGTGGAACCCGAGCATGGTGAGATCGTCGATTTCAGCGCGACGGAAGGTAGTTTCATCTACGTGCCTGATGGGACCATTGGACCGGATGAGATCGCCTATCGGGCCACGGATTCGTCGGGGGCGACGGACGAGTGCGTTGTACAGCTGTTTGTGGTCGCGACGGCTGGTGGCGGCGGCGAAGGCAGTTGTGAGCTGCACGTGATCATCTCGGAAATCGCATGGGCTGGAACCCGAGCCAATCCCAGCCACGAATGGATTGAGCTCCGCAATATGGAGAATACGCCGGTTGATCTTGACGGATGGACGCTACGATGGCGGCGGGAGCTTCCTGAGATGGACAGGCATGCACTGTGGAAGGCGGTTGCACTCACAGGGGTCATCGATCCGTACCGAGCAGACGGTGGCTTGGAATTCCGGCCCAATGAGATGCAACCGGGCACGTGGTGGGTGTTTGGTGGGCAAGACCCGCGAGACGATCTCTTCCTTCTTGAGCGCGGTTCCGACGAGGCGGTTCTCCACATTGTGGCGGATCTGGTCTACGAGGAGACGCTTCCGCTTGATCGCGTTGTCGATCTCGATGATCGAGGAGATGTGCTCGAACTGGTCGATCCATCTGGCTGCGTCGTGGATACGGCAAACACAAACAACGCTGAGCGGGATGGATGGGCTGCGGGAAACGTGGAGCTAGCTGCAACCATGGAGCGAAGCGACCCGTTTGAGATCGATCTCGATCGGAACTGGCACACGAACCTTGGGATGGTCCGAACCGAGTTCGATGCATGGGCGAACTTCATCCATGGAACGCCAAAGGCCGGGAATTCGCCCATCCTCAGCGAGGTAGCAACGACACAAGGTCTTGGTGCCACACGTCACTTGATGGAAGAACCGATCGTTCTGCAATTCGAGCCACGGCTGGAGTGGCCGGTCGACGATGCATTGTGGCAGGTGCTCGTAACCCGCCCAGATTCGGAGCATGTGGTTGACGTGCAGTGGACACTTGAAGTGGGCGACACGGGAGATCCCGAAATCCACGTCTCTAGCGACGATTTTCGTTCGGGCGAGCTTGACATATGGGTACGCACACCGAGTGGCGATGTCCTGATCGCGCCGTATTTGATTGATCGGTAACCTGGGCTACAGTGCCTGTGGAGAAGGATCTGCGGCATGCGAGAGCGGAGGTTTTTGGGCGCATGGGAGAGGCTGTTGGTAGGGGAACGACCCGGACCGGCCGGCCGGTGGCCAAGGTGGCTCGGAGAACATGGGTGCTGGTGGCGGTGCTGCTCTGTTTCAGTCCGGCGGCTACCGCCGTGGATCTGAGCGGACAGTTTCGAGCGAATCTGGAGATGTCTGAGACCTCGTTTCTCCAGCTCAAGAGCATGGCGACCATTGTGTCCGCATCGGGAGATACGTGGCGGACGTCCGGGAGGATCCTGTGGTCGGACGGCGAGTTATCACTACTCGATCTAACGGACGATCGGACGCTCGGACCGTTGTCAGTACGCACCAGAACCGTCTTCGATCCCGATATCGGCTTCTCCTACCTAGGTTCCACCGTGCGATTCGGGCTTGAAGGGCTACAGTGTAGTAACTACACCTTTCTCTCCCACGATCCACTGGCTTCGTACGACCAACTGATGATCAGAGGATCGTTCAGTTCGGTGACCGTGACGGGCATATCCCGCTTCGGACTATGTCCTCTTGCGTTTCGCAGCATGCAAACCTCCGCACGATGGTACATTCCAGGCTGCAACTTGCACATGGATGTAGGAGGTGCATTCAATTGCGAGAAGGGATTCGAGTCGTTCAAAGCGACCGCACGGTTCCCGGAGGTTGCGTTTCTCAGCAACGAGACGATCGAAACCGAATGGAGGATCACGCTTCGGTTTGAGGAAGATCAGAAGAGCTTAAGTTCGTCTCTGCGAATGAGAGCGAACCGTATCAATGCATGCATGACACCCTATGTCCAAGCCATCGGGAACGGGCCGTTCTTCTCGTTGGAGGCGGTTGAAGTCTATGGCTGGGTCGTCGAATGCGCGTTAGAGAATGCCATACGACTTCAGTTTGCAATATCTCTTGATCCGGCGCGCAACGGAGAACTGACCGGCGATGCGGACTACTGGGAGATGTGGAAGCTACGAGGCTCGGTGCGAAGCTGCTGTGATCGCGATCTACGGTGGGAGGTGGCGACGTACTTTTCGGAATCCGGAGGCGGCTTGTTCGGGCGGGCATCGACGACCATGTCTGTAGAGATTCCGTTTGCGGACCGGCTGATGGTCAGGTTGGGCACCGCACTGAGCGAGCTGTCACCACGGTGGACGCTTGCCTTTGGAGTCGATCTTCGATTCTGATCCACGTGTACGCTGCGGCAAGCAGGAATGTATCCGCGCGTCGGTCTAGCCATCGGATCGACAGGGAAAACGAAGTGGAGGTGCAAGACGATGAAAAGACGTGTTGCGTGGCTTGTCCTAGCAGTGATTGCCGTGGCAATGATCGGAGTTCTTCTGGTGCTCGCTCAACAGGATGCATCGACAGAGCAAATCACGATTGAGGATCTGTACAGATTGCTGACAACAGAGGATGGAAAGAACCGCTTGGACGTGCTGGAAGGGTGGATTATGGATATCGATGCGGAGGTCGATCTGATTCACTCCGTTGCGGAGCGGATGCTTCAAGAGCAGTACGGTTTCTTTGAAGCGGAGGAATGGACGCTCGAAGACCTGAAGTTCCAACTCAATGTCATCGAGACGATGGTCCAGGATCTGAAAACCTGTAGCGGCTGCCCGTAGCGGAGTTCTCCGCAGGATGGTACAGCGAGGGAGGCTTGTCTTGCAGGTTTCCGTGGCAGGAGTGATGTATGCTACGCCTTCCTGCGATGGGGCGGCACGGAGCCAATCGTGGGAAAGCGGCAAGACTCAGTGGCGATGTGGTGGCGTGTGCAATACGAGAACTACCGCTCGACTCGGTGTGCAGTAGATGATCGATGCGTGGCGCGACGTGCGAAACACGACTCGCAGCACAGACGATGGCTCGGAGGTGGCACTTTTCCCCCTGCCGCTGCAGTCCCGCGTGAAGGAGCGTGCACTATGAATGGACAACGCATTGTGTGGGCCATGGCTGCTCTTCTTGTCCTGACAATGGGTGAGGCTGGTCTGGCGCTCGATGTGGGCGAGATTGAGGAACTCGTCGTATCGCAGATCATTCCGGAGCTGTCGATCTCGTCGCACTACATTGCGTTCCTTCATCCGACGCCGATTGGCAAGAGTGACCAGCTTGCACCGTACGCGCCGACGCCTATCCCGGAGTCCGTGGACAGCCTCCCATGGCTTGTTCCCTACGACGTAGAGCGGACAGTATGGCTCATGTGGATCGACCTCCAGCCGTACGCGCGCTATGCCCACGACACGCTGTTTGTGCTCATCGATGTGAACGACGGTAGCTTCTCGGTTCACGGCGAGCAGTGGTGGCCGGTTCTCAACGGGATCTCTCTGTGGGTTGACAGTTCCGAGTACTGGGATCAGGAGAACTGGATGGCGTTCTCACTGCCGGATGGAATGCCGAGGGGGAACGCCCTGCCGGACTGCGAGCCCGAGCGTCCAGGATCTGACTACTTCGACTGGGCACTGGTCATCAACGGATGGTCGCACGGGCAACCTGGGCAAAGAGGCTTCGAAGCAGATGCACGAGGCGTTTGCGCGGCCCTCAACGGCCTTGGTATGCGAGTCAGCGTTCTTGAGCCTGGGGAAGCGTCCCCAGAGGCTCTGGAAGCATTCGTGGTGCGGTTGTTCACTGAGATCCCGCTCTACCATTGCTGTGATCGGCTTTATGTCTACATCACCTGCCATTCGTCGCCCGGCTCGCTGTGGATTGGCGGCGAACGACTGTCGAGCACCGAGCTCGCGCGGATGCTCACCACGCCGGGAGAGACCTACGTTCCGAGCCGCGTGTACGTTCTTCTCGAGGCGGGATACGGCGGGAGCTTCCTGCCCGATCTCTCTGCGCACAGCAACATCAACCGCGTCTGGACTGCGGCGGCTGCTGACGAGCCGTCGTACGGTGACACCGACCCGGACTCAGACCCGAATCCGAACGACGTGGGGGGGGAGTGGACCAGCAGTTTTCTAGCAATGACGGATCGATTGCTTGCAGATGATCCGATCACGACCCGGGCTGTCGAATACGGGCGGGAATACGTGCCGATGAACCGAGCCATGCGAGCGTCGGGAGCGGACAACGCGGCCTTCCTCGAAGGGCTCAGTGCTCCGGCCGACTACCTTCTGACCGAGGAGAGGGCCGAGTACCTTCTCACGGCGATCGAGTATCTTGCGCGCTACGATCGAGCGCATCACGCTGTTGCCGGTAACCTCGAGGAGATCATCGAGCAGCACGAAGGCGCGCCTTGCCTCGAGTTTCTATGGTTCCTCCACCGATCGGCGCGACACGACCCGCTCCCTGCACCAACGCCCGCATTCAGCTATCGGGTGCTCAAGGGGTATGCCCGGGACGTCGCCCACAGCGACTGGTGGGAGCACTGCGACCTGTTCTGGGACACGTTTACGTCACCGGATACAAGCGGGTAGCCAAGGCGTAGCCAGAGAGGAGACAGAGCAAAAGAGGGGCCCGGACATGTGATGCTGTCAATCGAAACGATCTGCAACGACGCGTGAAGGAAGGAAACGGATGGAACTTGCTCAACTGAGATTGGAGCATGAAACCGCGCTGTGCGAGTTTCTCGCCGACTTTGCTGCAGCCGATGAGACAGATATCCCAGCGTACTTCGCGGATCCCACCTGGTCGCATGCAGAGATCGTCGAGGCATTCGCCAGGCAATCTCGTGGTGAAGGTCTTGCGGAAGGGTGGGTTCCCGGGTCGACGCTGTTCCTCGTTCACGAGGGACACATCCTCGGCGTAGCCAATCTTCGACATCGACTGACGGATCATCTGACCCGCTTCGGCGGGCATGTTGGATTCAGTGTTCGCCCGTCTGAACGCTGCAAGGGGTATGCGGCATGCCTACTGGATTTGGTGAAGGAGTACGTTCTGCGAAGCGAGCTTGGAATCGATCGGTTGCTTGTCACATGCCATTCTGCGAGCGCTGCATCCGCGCGTGTCATCGAGAAATGCGGCGGGATCCTCGAAGATGAATCGTACTACGAGCCTGAGAAGCACAGCGTTCGAAGGTACTGGATTCCACTCCGTGACTCGCGGACAGTCTCAAAGGCAAAGCAAGAGCGCCCCGGATCGTAGGCTGAGTTCCCCCTCAAACCTTAGGCACCACCCGGTGGTCGCACGTTGTTTCGCTGGTTCCTACCCGAGCCGGGGCGCCGATGGAAACCGCACTACCCTAGCACAGTGTTAACGGTTTGTCAAGTTTTAGGTGATCTAGGTCTATCTATCTGCGTCTATATGTCTCTTAGAAGTCGGTGGTGCGGCAAAGAAGGGTATGGACAACTCCTTGTATACTGGTGGTCATATCATGCCGCGCAAGTACTACCGCATTGTCTCAGTTCAGGATGCCGTGCGCAAAGCACGGATTGTCGCCGGATTCACGTCGGCGGAGCTCGCCAAAGCAGTTGGCATCTCTCGTCCGATGCTCTCATCGATCGAGAATGGCGCGGGGACCAGCGTCAAGACGGCGCACAAGATTGCCGCTGCTGTGGGCCGATCGTTCGAGCGGCTGTTCGAGGTCCAGGACACGCGGTAGGCATGGCCGAAGCTCCAGCGTGCGACGACGGAGCACAGAACCCGGTGTCCCTCAGGATGCACCGGGTTCCGCGGTGATGGCAATGTAGCTTCAGAGTGGGGTGCCTAATCCTCTGCCGGGGGCGCTTCGGTTCCATGCCCCAGCAGATCGGCGATGTTCGCCCGCGGATCGATGACCGGCTCGATCATCGGTGTAGCACAGGTCATCAACGTCGTGACGCCGGGGCCGTGGCCGGCCAAAAGGCAGTCGCTGTGAACAACGATCCCAATGGTGATCGCTCCCTTGCGGTACGTCCGCCCGTAGCGGTTATCATGATCGATCAACGCGACGAAATCACCGAAGCGGATCTTGTCCAGCTTGTAGTCGGCGACGGTTTCAGGATCGCTGGTCATGATATCGTAGTCGCCGGTGCCTGGCTGTGTGGCGCCGACACCGGAACCCATGCACGCCGCGGGAACGAGCGTCGTGACAGGCACGCGGAGCTTCCCGTCAACCTCATCGATGCGCAGCTTCTGCAGCACATCGGGGTCAAGATTGAACAGCGAAACGTCGGGATAATCCACCAGGCGCAACCCCTGTCCGCGACCGCGGATGATGATCTTGTCGTCGTAGGTGAGCTTCTCCTTCACCGAGCGAGGAAGCTCCACGATCACGTGCTCCGAGCCACCATGATGACCGATAACGTAGCCGGTGCTGTTCTTTGCCTCGCCGGAAACGACTCGCGCCGCGTTGCCCGCGCAGGCATAGAGCTGAAGAGAAACGTTCGGATGCTCGTACGGCTTCTTCGTGTTCGCCGTGCAGCTGACACTCGGTTCGACATGATCTCCTGCCCAGCCGAACGCGGCGTCACCGACAGCCACGTTGACACTGATTCCCCCAATCGACGGCAGGATGAATGGCGAGCCTTGGTGATCGACGCCCCAGCGTGCCCGTGTTCGTGGTGGTCCGGGTTTGCACTGCAACAGGAATTCGACGACTCGATCTTCGTTTGTTCTTAGCATGATGCCTCCTTCGCGTGATGGATCCTTGATCTCCGTTGGATGCAACTGACGAGGGATTGTACTCGCAGGTCGACCGATGCGGTATCGGACGGCACCTGGTTGCCACGAGCGAGTCTGGTCGCTACGCTCTGCACGGTTGGCCGCAGGAGGAAAGCATATGGCAGAAGGACTCTACGATCGGATCTACGAGATTGTGTGTCGAATCCCAGAGGGCCATGTAGCGACGTACGGTCAGGTCGCCCGCCTTGCGGGCATCCCCGCCGGTGCACGGCAGGTAGGCTACGCGATGGCGGCTCTCGGACGCGGAGCGCCGCGTCCAGATGTGCCATGGCATCGCGTCGTGAACGCCAAGGGAGAGTCAAGCATCGGTGGAGAGCAAGTTGCTCGCTTAGAGGCCGAGGGCATTGCCTTTGACGAAAATGGACGGATCGACCTTCGAGAGCATAGATGGCAGGACGACGAACAGGAGATGCTCTTCGGATGAGATTCTCAGTCATGCGATCAGTCGGTGGTGTTGTCGTCCTTGCGGGGACGGTGTTCCTCGGAGCTTGTTTTGCTCCGGTGACTCGCCCAATCGCCGACTTCACGTGGTGTGCTGACGGTTCCGCCGGGGCTCTTGACTACTGGTTCATCTCCACGTCGACAACGGTTCCGGATCATTGGATTGAGGGTCTCCGTTGGGACTTCGATGACGGAACAGCGCCTGTTGAGACGGCCTGGAATGCAACCCACCGATTCGACGAGGAGAAGGTGTACCGCATCACGCTGACAGTTCGCGACGATCGCGGTGTCTCAGGGACGGTAACCAAGGAGGTTTCCGTCACGATGGCGGCCTTTGTCCATCCAGGATGGTTGCTGACTCTCGGGTGGCCGGCCCAGGTAACGGGCATTGTTCAGAACCGATCGAGCAAACGACTCGACATCGTGGTCGTGAAGGCGAAATTCTACGATGCGGACGGTGTCAGACTGACCGATGGAATCGCGGAGATCGCCGACTTGGAGCCAGGGGAGAGAGCTGAGTTTTCGATTCGGGCGGAGGAGTACTCGACCCGGATCTTCCACGCGACGGTTGCTGTCGATTCCTTCTCCAGTGATTGCCCATATGGGGTGCCGGTGTTCAGCGGCGGTTCGTCGAATCCTTGAGCAGAGGTTGCTTCATGAGAGGATGTCTAGTCCTCGAAGGAAGACGCGACCCGTTGATGGAGTTGTGCCTTGGTTGCATCGGAGGTAAATGCCGCATCGACTCCGGCAAGAACTATTTGCTTGACGTCCTCCCGTTCCAAATCGAACGTGCGCACGATCGCTGCGAACTCATGCGTCAGATCGATTTGAGACATCAAGCGGTTGTCTGTGTTGAGTGTGATGGGAATCCCCAGGTCGAGATAGCGCTTGATCGGGTGATCGGCATAGCGGTTCATGAACCCCGATACCTGGAGATTGCTTGTTGGACAGACTTCGAGTGGAATCTGGAGCGTAGCGACCCGCTGTTCAAGTGCCGGGATCTTGAACAGGTGCACCCCGTGTCCAATGCGAGACGCTCCAAGGTCGATCGCTTCCTTGATGTGCTCGGGGCAACAGCTTTCACCGGCATGGAGAGTTACCGGAACGCCTGCATCGTGCGCGAGCTCGACAGCAGCCTTGTGAGCCGTCGGCGAGAAGCCACGCTCGGGTCCGGCAAGATCGAAGCCGACGACGCCGGCGCCGCGGAACTGGGCTGCAAGCTGTGCAACCTCCATAGACCGCTCAGTCGATTCGTTTCGTAGGGCGGAAAGAAGGAGGCCTGCTTCAATTCCCAGTGCATCTTTCGCACGAGCGCATCCGGTGGCTGCAGCCTTGACAACATCTCTTGGGGATAGACCTTCTTCGGCGTGGAGAAGCGGGTTGAAGCGGATCTCGATGTAGACGACGTTCTCCTTGGCGGCATCCTCACAAAGCTCATACGCTACGCGGTCAAGAGCCGTTGCGGTTTGCATGACGGCGACAGTGTACTGGAACGACTGGAGATACCCTTCCAGTGAGCCCTTGGATGGAGGGACTACGGCCTTGCGAAGATCCATAGACGCAGGGAACTGCTTCTCGGCGGGGAGCTTCTTCGCAAGGGAAAGGAATGTCGCGAGCCGCAACGATCCATCAAGGTGTACGTGAAGCTCTACCTTCGGTATGCGACGAAGCCAGCGGGTCGTCATGCTGCCACTCTACGCGGTTTCGATGTTGGGATCAAAAGACGGTCGCCCAGATGAGGAACCCGACAGGCGTGGCGCCGTTTGCGGAGAGTCGAGATCTCATGAGCGGTGACGCGCGTATCGACCCTCGCATTGACTTCCCTACACACCCTAGTTCGTCGGAGAGCTGGGGGGATCTCATCTTCGAGTTGTCTGAGGCAACGACCGAGTAGGATGTGCGGTCGGTGTCCGGATGATGAGCGCTGCGATCGACGAGCGGTTCTGGCAGGCGGTGTCAGAAGAAGGACTAGACAGGTCGCTGCTCGAAGTGCCCATCCTGAGAGACGACTCGAACGAACCCCGGAAATGGGAAGTGCGGGACGTACGTGACGGTATCCCGCTGCGCGGCACGGCGGAGCAACCCCACACGAGTGCGAATGCCGAGATCGGGGTCGGAATCGAACACGCTGCCTCGTTCAGGCTGCTCTACGAAGACCGGCGCGATCAATGCATCGCCCATGTACAGCAGCTGTGGCGTGCCCGACCCAAGTTCAAAGGCGATGTGGGATGGGCGGTGTCCCGGAGCGGCGATGGTGCGAAGCCCGGGCTCGACCTCTTCGGTCCCACCAACGAGAACGGTGCGGTCGGCGATCTGCTCCGCCAAGGCCAATGCGATCTCTTGCTGGCTGTCTTCGTAGAATGGCTCAGGATCGCCGCGCTTGCCGTCGCTGATCCAAGCAGACCAGAGTTCGCGATGTAGGACATAGCGTGCATTGCAGTAGACGAGATCGTGATGTCGATCGAGCAATCCCCCAATGTGGTCGGTATCTCCGTGCGAGACCAGTACCAGGCTGATGTCCGATTCATCAACGCCGATCTCAGCCAATCCCGTCCGTACTGTCGAGCTGTCCAGACCGCCATCGATCAGGATGTGTCGTCCGCCGAACTCGACCAGGAGACAACTGTGGGCGCCATGGACCCATGTCGAGGCTTCGGCAGGCGGTCGTTTGGCCTCATCGCCATGGGGGGGGAGCAGGAGATCGCATACGCGGATCTTCGGCGCTTGCTGTGCCGAGCGGATTGCCGTACAGACAAGATCTCCGGTGCCTAGTCTGTGTGTCGGCAGCCTCAAGGTCGAATCCCATCGGAATCCGCCTGGGCCATGCGCTCTTGAGGACGGAGCATTTGGCGCTTGGCAGAGGCCACCTTGTGCGAGAGACGATCCGTCGTCCCAGGGCGGTCGTCGATCTTGATCGAGAGCGTGACACGCCCCGCGCGTTCGAGGAGGACATCGCGGCAGGCCCTAATCACCGCCATGACCTCGGCCCAGCTCCCTTCGAGATTCGTCCCCATCGCATGATGTTCGTGGGCGATCCCGCTGGATTCGATCACCTCGAACACGCTTGCGACATGCTGGCTGAGGCTCTCCCCGATGCCAATCGGGACGATGGAGAATTCCGCAATCATCTGTGCCTCCTTGATTCTTACGATCAGCTCGGGACCCGGGAACGCCGCTTTCACATGTCGATTGGCTGATACCTTCTTGCGAACCGCGCTACGGCCGTGTGCCGTACTCGAGGACGTAGCTTGACTGATCACCGACCCCCGTGATCGAAATCGTCCGCTTCGATGGGTCGAGGACGATCTGAGCCCATGATGGCGACGTGTCCTGGTCGACGAGCGCCTCAAACGTCACGTAGTGTATCCCGTCGATCTCCTGGTACGCGTTGCTGTGATCGTGTCCCTGGAAGACCGCGATCACATCCCCGTCATTCGATAGGGCGGCCTGGATCTCCGGTTGGTTTGCGACAAGAGGACGTCCCCATTGCTCGATGTACCGGTCGAGCATTTGGTGCACGAAGAGGATCGTCGGCTGATCCGATGCGGCGAGATTCTCTCGCAGCCAATCGAGCTTGTCTGCCGGGAGGAAACCGCCGATACCAGTGTACGTGTGAGCCAGGTCGGAGCCATCGACTGCGTACTGCACATCGAGGACGATGAAATGGTACGCGCCGGCGTCGAAGCTAAAGGTTGTGGCGTCGACCCCCAGGATCGCCTTGTACTGCTCCTTGTCGAGGTTGTACACGTCGTGGTTGCCGATCACGTGATACCGTGGTCCGGCAAACGTTGCGCAAAGCGCATCGGCCCACGCGAGGATGTCGGGGATCCGTGCAGGATCCCCAGGGTCTGCGCCAAGAACGACCCATCCGTTGACGAAGTCGCCGAGTTCGATGACGAAGTCCGCGCCCCAGCTGTTCATCGCAGACGTGAACGCGAGCAATCTCTCCTCAGTATGCGTCATCCACTTCCCCTCGAGTGGGGAGTCCGTGTCATGGGCGTGAAGATCGGCAAACAGACCAAACCGCACCAACTCCGATTCCGCATAGCCAGCATGTATCCAGCTTAGAAGGACAAGCAGCGCGATGGCGCACGATCGCCTCGTCATGAGGCCTCCTCTTGTAGGGCATCCCGCAATCTTCGACTAGAAGATGAGGTCCCAGCTGCTTTGAAGTCCGAACCCTTCGATCGTGATCGTTCGTGAGGCGAGATCAAGCGAGACCTGTGCCCATGTCGCGGGGGCGGGATCGGTATGATCCACCATTGCGGCGAACGTGACGTAGTGGATCCCGTCAATCTCCGCGTACCGATTGTCATGATCGTGTCCTTGGAAGACGGCGATGACGACACCCGATTCCTGCAAGAGTTCGCGAACCTCCCCGTTGTTGGTCACCGCCGGGCCGCCGGCATTAGGGTCGAACTCCGAATCCAACGGTTGGTGGATACAGACGATCGTTGGCAGCTCGGTCTGTGCGAGATCTGCGCGCAGCCAGTTGAGTTCGTGCTGAGGGATCAGACACTTGACCCGCATGAAGACATGATCGTAGTCATCGCCTGCCGGGTCATTGTACTCGGCATCGAGGATCACGATATGGAACCCGCCGAGGTTGAAGCTGTAGTACTTCTCGTCGACGTCGACGGCAGCGAGGAACTCCTCTTTGGACAGGTCATACAAGTCATGGTTCCCGAGCACGTAGTGCACCGGACCGTCAAAACGCGAGAGCAGGGCAACGGCTTCGTCAAGCAATCCCGCAATCCGCGCACTGTCTCCGGGAGCCTTTCCCATGACGAAGGCTCCGTTCACCAGGTCTCCGAGTTCGATGAGCGCATCGGCCGGCCATGTGTTCATCGCATCAACGAATGCGGTCAGCCGCTCGGCGTAGTTCGTCATGACCTTGCCTTCTACGGGGGAATCGGTGTCATGGGCATGTGCATCCGCAATGATGCCGATTCGGACTGCCTCCGCACTGGCGACCAACGACCCGCATACCAGCAGAATGAATGCACAAGCGAAAGCGCTGATCCGACGTAGCCTATCTCCCATGGTTGACCTCCCGAGAATTCCTGAGTCGATCGATAGCCTAGCGGCCGAGACGGCGCGGGGCAAGGGTTGAGTTCGCCACGTCTGCGGGCTACGCTTCGACACGATGAACGAATCGATGTCGATTGCGCAGCTGCAGAATGAGATTCATCGCACAGCAGTCGAGCATGGCTGGTGGGAACAGAAGCGGCCATTCGGTGAGGTCTTGATGCTTGCCGTGACGGAGTTGGCCGAAGCGATGGAAGCGTACCGCGATGGGAATCCGACGAGTGAGAAGATTGGAGGATTCAGCAAGGTGGAAGAGGAGCTGGCGGACACGATCATTCGCATTCTGGACTACGCTGGTGGCATGGGGCTAGACATCGAGGGCGCGCTCTGCGCAAAGATGACCTACAACGAGACGCGCCCGTACCGTCATGGCGGCAAACTCGCCTGAGCTTCCGCTATGAGGCTTGAGCGGCATCGCGGCCGAGCTCGAATGCACGTGCGTTGGTCTCTATGACCGAGTCTCCTTTGCCGGCAAAGAATTGCTCGATTGCAGTGAGCAACACGCGCTCTGGGAGATCAAGGAACGGTGAGCCGGCGCCGAGCATGACCATGTTGGCCGCCTGCACGGCTCCGGCTTGCTTCGCCAGGGTTGCGGCGTCAATGAGGCGATGTGTGGACACCGTCTTGATCTCTGCATACACGTCCGATTCGTCCGGGTAGTTGGGGATATTCACCAGCGGTGCGGTGCTACTGACCAAGGCGCCGCTCGGAGACAGGTAGGAGAGGTAGCGAAGCGCCTCCATCGGCTCGAGGGCAAGGATCAGATCGGCCGTCCCCTTCCGAACGAGGTTCGAGTGCAACGGCCGGCCGGCATAGCGGAGATGGCTTTGCACGACGCCGCCGCGTTGCGCCATCCCATGAACTTCGGCCTGTCTGACGTGAAGCTCAAGCGATCGAGCAGCTTCGCCGATGACCGCGGCAAGGGCGAGAAGCCCCTGTCCTCCAACTCCGGCAAGGATCATGTTCCGATTCATCGGGCTTCTCCTCCCTCTGACGCTGTTCTCCGGGCTCGCCGCCTGGCCGTCTGTATGCACTCTCGCTGGGCGATGATTACCGACGGTCCCGCGTGAGCGATCTCCTGCTCAAGAATGGCCACGTTGTCTACATGATGGTTCTTGTGAGGTTCGATCACCCGGATGTGGTCCGGATCAACGCCGAGACCGGCGCAGATCGCGGCGAGACGATTCGTGGCGGAGGATGGCTGCCCGCCGGTCATCGCAATCGTCAGGTTGTCGACGATAACGATGGTAACGTTGGCGTTCTCGTTGACACAGTCAAGCAAGCCGGTCAATCCCGAATGCGTGAACGTCGAATCACCGATCAGAGCGACCGCTCGGTCGAGTCCTGCGGCCGCGGCTCCCTTGGCCATTGTGATCGATGCCCCCATCTCGACGCACGTATCGATCGCATTGTACGGCGGGAGAGCCCCCAGCGTGTAGCATCCGATGTCGGAGAAGACCGTGCCACCCTTGCCCTCCCCGTTCAAGACCTCATTGAGGAGGTTGCACGTGTCGGCGTGGGGGCAACCGGGACAAAGGGCTGGCGGGCGCGGTGCGGGGATAGAAGACGGTTCGGCCGTCTGCACGTGCCCGAGCCCCAGGGCAGCAGCGACGGCTTGCGGCGTCAGCTCACCCACTCGGGGCAAGTGCCCACTCAGGCGACCATGGATGATCGGGGAGGACCGAACGGGCATGCCGCGCAGTTTGGCCTCGACATAGGGGAACCCCTCCTCGAAGACGAGGATGCGCTCACAGGTTCGCATGATCTTCTCGAGAAGCGTTTCCGGGATGGGGTACTGACCGACCTTGAGTATTGGGTGGTCGTTCTTTGCGCCCACCGCTTCAAGCACATAGCCGTGCGCAATGCCGCATGCGATGATGCCGAGGGATCGATCAGCGCCGTCGGAGTACTCATTGAACGGGCTTCTCTCACTATCGTGAATGAAGTCGGCTTGGCGCTCGACCAGACGAGCATAGCTCTGTCTGGCGAGGGCGGGAAGAAGGATGTATCGCTTCGGGTTGTCGGGCAGGGAAAACGGATTGTGCTGTCGCGCCTCCCCGGTGGTGATCGTCCCACGCGAGTGCGATAGCCGTGTCGTCATGCGAATCAAGACGGGAATCCTGTGTCGTTCGGACAGCTCGAATGCGTACGACGGAGCTTGATAGGCCTCCTGCTGATCTGCCGGTTCGATGCATGGCATCAGCGCCAGGTCCAGGTAGACGCGGGAGTCCTGCTCGTTCTGCGATGAGTGCATCGACGGATCGTCGGCCACATTGATAACCAGCCCGCCGTTGGCGCCGGCGATGGCCGAGTTCACGAACGGGTCAGCGGCGACGTTCAATCCGACATGCTTCAGGCTAGCCATCGCTCGTTTCCCTACATAGCTCGCGCCAAGAGCGGCCTCCAATGATGTCTTCTCGTTTGCTGTCCAATGAGACACGACATCGCCTCTGGCGACCTCAGGACTCCGGAGGATGTATTCCGTGATCTCCGTCGACGGAGTTCCCGGATAGGCGTACGCTGCGGAGAGACCGGCATCAAGCGCTCCCTGGGCGAGGGCTTCATTGCCCAACAGCAATCGGATTGGCATGCGACCTCCTATTGGCGTCTAGCAGCGGCCGTTCGGACGACCGCCAATAGGGTACGAGGGCTATCACACGTTGGCAAGGAGGGAGCAACAGGAGATCGGAGAATCGGTTGGCGCGTGCCTTCAAGCAGCGCCGTCGGTTGCTCAACCCAGAACGGACAGATATACTGCGCTCGATTTCTTCTTTAGCGATCTATCCAAGGGGGACACCGATATGGGGCAAGCCAGGAACATCTGCTTGGTCGGACATTCCGGATGCGGCAAGACGGCGCTTGCGGCTGCATTGATGAAACGGGCGGGAATCAAGGAACAGCCCGCGTTGGATGCATCGCAAGAGGAGAAGGAGCGTGGCTGCACCATCGATCTAGGTCTCGGCACGTACTTCGCGAACGACCTGACTGTAACCCTTCTCGATACACCCGGCGGTGACGAGTTCGTCGAGGAGATGTACAAGGGGGTTGCGGTTGCTGATCTCACACTGATCGTCCTCGGTGCCGATCGTGGTGTCGAGGTTGTCACCGAGAGGGCGTGGGATATCACCGGGAACGTCAAGCGACCGACCGCCGTTCTGATCAATCAGATGGACAAGGAGAACGCGAAATTCGACGAAGTTCTCGCTTCGCTTCGCGAGCATTTCGATGGCAAGTTTGTCCCCCTCCAGCTTCCGATTCGAGAAGGGAACAACTTCGTCGGACTTGTAGATCTTGTCACAAGCAAGGCTGTGTACTTCGCTGACAAGGGCAAGACAGAGATTCCTGAAGACCTCGCGCTGGCCTGTGAGGCGGCTCGCGCCGGCCTGTTGGAGGAAGTCTCCACCTATGACGACGAGTTGATGATGAAGTTCCTTGAGGATGAGGAGATCACCACGGCCGAAGCGGCCAAAGCGTTGACCGGTGCCGTGGCGTCTGGCGATGTGGTGCCCGTTCTCTGCGCGTCGGCTACCGAGGGCAAGGGCCTGGATCAGCTGATGGACGCGTTTGGCGCTCTGGCGGCGACGCACGGAGACGGGGCAGCTCCATGCCGAGCCGTGGTGTTTAGCCTTTCCAATGACCCGTACCTGGGCCGACTGTCCTACGTTCGCGTTCTTGACGGTACGTTGCAGGAGGGCAAATCGCTGGTCGAGGTTGGTACGGGACACAAGATGGATATCCGTGACCTGTATGCATTCGAGGGGACGACGCAGAAACGCGTTTCGCAAGCGGAGCCGGGTCATATCGTAGCGATCGGCAAGGCAGAGGATCTGAGGGTAGGGATGACGATTGCCACAGATCAGACGGTTGAGGCCTATGCGATGCCAGAGTTCCCGAAGCCAGTTTACTCACAGGCGATCGAACCGAAGAGTCAATCCGATGTCGAGAAGATGAGCGAGGCGCTACGGGAGATCTCCACCACGAAGGTAACTCTGAAGGTCGATCGCGATCCGGTCACGAAGGAGATGCTGATCCATGGGATGGGAGACATCCATATCTCAGTCTTCCTTGAGAGACTGAAGAACCGATACAATGTCTCGCTGGAAACGCATCGCCCCACGATCCCCTACAAGGAGACGATCCGCAAGAAGGCGGAGGCGAAGTACCGCCACAAGAAGCAGACCGGCGGTCGTGGTCAGTTCGGCGAAGTCGTCCTCCGGCTGGAGCCACACTCCGGCGAAGGTGGGTATCAGTTCCTGGATGAGATCAAGGGGGCATCGATCCCCGGCCAATACATCCCCGGTGTCGAGAAGGGAGTCCTCGAAGCGATGGAAGAGGGCAATCTGGCCAAGTATCCGGTGACGAACGTATCGGTCGCGGTATTCGATGGGAGCTTCCATCCGGTCGACTCTTCTGAGCTGGCATTCAAACTCGCCGCGCGACACGCGTTTCGGGATGCATTCGATCAAGCACAGCCGGTCCTGCTTGAGCCCGTGATGAGCGTGGCTGTCAAGACGCCGGAGGAGTTCACCGGCGATATCATCAGCGATGTCAACGGAAGACGCGGCAGGATCTTGGGAATGGAACCGACGGGCAAGACCACGGTCATCCGCGCCGAGGTTCCACTGTCCGAGATGCAAAGCTACGCGCTCGATCTCAAGTCGCGCACCCAAGGACGCGCGACCTTCCAGATGGAGCCTGCGGGCTATCAACCGGTTCCGGGGAATCTCCAGGACAGAATCATCGCTCAGGCCCAGCAAGACGAGGAATGAACGTCCGTCAGCACATGCAGACGAGGGCAGTCACGGTGACGCCCGACGCCCCGATTTCACAGGCGCGCGATCTGATGGAGGCTCATGGTTTTGGGCTTCTACTCGTCGTATCCGAAGAGGGACGTCTTGAGGGGTTTGTCACCCGAGCTGGACTCAAGGAGATTTCGGACTGGGAGATGCCGGTGCGCCGGTTCTCCCACCCGGTGAAGCTCACCGTCTCTCCCGACGACACGCTCGAGAAGGCGGCGTTGATTCTGTTGTCGAATCGTTTGGTCGTCTTGCCAGTTGTATGGGAAGAGAAGCTGGTTGGCGTGATCAGCCAAGGGGAGATTCTACGCGGACTTACACACGGTCTCGGAATTGGCTTGGAGGCCACGAGGCTTTCTGTGAAGATACGAGACGACAGCGAGGACCTCTACGATGTGCTTGCGATCCTCCGATCTCATGGGGCCAGAGTCATTAGTATTGCGCAAACAGGGGAAGACGACGGGACGCACGAAGCGGTTCTCCGCGTGCAGGGAGTTGACGAGAAGGAGAGGCTTCGAAGCGAACTGGAGACGGCCCTGAAGCGTGGCCAATGAGGCGGGTTGAGATTTGCACCAAGAAGCGCACGGAGTTCGTCGACATCACATCGGTGGTTGACGACGAAGTGAGCGGCTCGGGGATCCGTGAAGGTGTCTGCATCTTGCACTGCCCACACACGACCGCCGGACTAACGATCAACGAGCATGCCGATCCGTCTGTTGCCACAGACATGCTGAATGCGCTGGATCGACTGATCCCCGAGGACGGCCCGTGGATGCATCGAGAAGGGAACGCTCCCGCCCACCTCAAGGCCTCATGGATGGGGGCGTGCGTGCACGTTCCCATCTGCGAGGGGAAGATCGCGCTCGGCAGATGGCAGGGCGTCTTCCTATGCGAATTCGACGGTCCGCGAGCGCGGGAGCTCTGGCTGCGGTTCATGGCTTGAACCGGTGCTTTGAGGCATGTACAATCCGCCAAATCGGGCGAGTGCGCCAGCGTAGCTCAATGGCAGAGCAACGGTTTTGTAAACCGTAGGTTGCCAGTTCGACTCTGGCCGCTGG
>CAZORQ010000004.1:41782-88106 GCA_964582285.1 uncultured Thermotogae bacterium | reverse complement strand
AGGAGCAGATGCAGGTCCAGTTCGGCGGGAAGTACACCGAGGCGTTCGAGCTCGTTCGCGGCCGACCGATGGATGCAATCCAAGATGGACATATTGAGTTGATCGGGCCAGATATCGATCAGGCGGAGCTCGGCGGAGCGCTTCCACTTGGCGTCGTTGTGGAGGTTGCAGGGCGGAACTTCAAGGAGGACTTCGAGACCGTCGTCGAGCGCCGCATCCACGAGTTTGCATCTTGGGCATTCGGTGTCTTCCACATGGGACAACGATCAATCGTCTGGGTAAGGATCAGCAAAGACGCCTACGACAAGGGATTCCGCCTCAAGCATTACGGAGAGATGTTGGTAGCGAAGCTTCGCGAGGAGTTCAGTGCGATCATCGACAAGATCCAAGTCACGATCTACACCGATGAAGAAAAGATGGCCGCGTCGCTGGAAGAGGCGCGAACCGTCTACCGTCAGCGCGATGATCGGATCAAAGGCATGGTCGATGAAGATGTCGACACCTACTACTCTTGCATCCTTTGCCAGTCGTATGCGCCGGATCATGTCTGCGTTGTCACGCCCGAGAGGCTTGGCCTTTGCGGCGCTTATACTTGGCTCGATTGCGCTGCCAGTTACGAAATGAACCCCCATGGCCCAAACCAACCGATCAAGAAAGGCAATACCGTAGACGAAGTGAAGGGGCAGTGGGAAGGCGTCAACGAATACCTTGAAGTCGCATCGAACGGGAATCTCGAACGCTTCAATGCGTATTCGATGATGGAGGATCCGATGACCAGCTGTGGCTGCTTCGAGTGCGTCACCGCAATCCTCCCAGAAGCGAACGGGGTGATGATCGTCAGTCGTGAATTCGAGGGAATGACTCCCGTCGGGATGACGTTCTCGACGATGGCTGGGCAGATCGGCGGCGGAATTCAGACACCAGGCTTCATCGGGATGGGCAAACTTTACATCTCCAGCGCGAAGTTCATCTCCGCCGACGGTGGCATCGAGCGCGTGGTCTGGATGCCGAAGGTCCTCAAGGAAGAAATCCGCGATCGACTGAAGGAGAGGTTTGACGATCTCGGCAAGCCGGAACTACTGGATCAGATTGCCACCGAAGAGGACGCCGTAACAAGCGAGGAGCTTCTCGAGTACCTGAGCAAGGTCGGGCATCCGGCTCTCGCGATGGAACCGATGATGTAAGGAAGGACGGGACAAGCGATGGCGAAAGTAACCGGTATCGATATCTACAAGTTGCTCCCGAAGACGAACTGCGGCGACTGCAACTTCCCAACCTGTATGGCCTTCGCAATGCAAGTTGCGGCCAAGAAGGCGGCACTGGACACATGCCCGCACGTCTCAGCCGAGGCACAATCGGCGCTCGGAGACGCACAGGCACCGCCGATGCAGACCGTACGGATCGGAGCGGGGGAGAACGAGCTGACGATTGGCGGCGAGACAGTCCTGTTCCGTCATGAAGAGAAGTTTCATCATCCCACCGGCGTGGCCATCCGCGTATCCGCAGCATCGGACAATGCGGACATCGATGCACAACTTGCAGCCGCTCAACAACTCCGTTTTGTCCGTGTTGGCGAAGAGATTGCGGTCAATCTCATCGCCGTCGATGGCATGGGCGTCGAGGCTGACCGATTCCGGAATGCCTCCGCCCGTGTCGCCGCTGCAACCGATCTTCCCATGATCCTTCTAAGCGACGATGCAGCCGCACTGGAAGCTTCCCTCACCGGCGCCTCAGAGCGGCCGTTGATCGGACCGGCGACCGACGAGACCTGGGAAACTATCGCGACTGTCGCGGCGGAGAAGAGCCTGCCCGTCCTCGTGGAGTCCTCCTCTCTGGAGGGGCTGGCCAAGTTGGTCGAACAGCTCAAGGAGAAGGGTTGCAACGATCTCGTCCTTTACCCTGTGGGCAAGGACCTGGTGGGTACGCTCACGCAGCTGACCCAGCTCCGGCGTCTGTCTCTGGAGAAAGTGTTTCGACCACTTGGGTACCCGACGTGCGTTCGTGTCGGCGGGGACACGCTAGCGGGGCAATCCCTCGCCGCCGGGGCGGCCGTTTGTCGCTACGCCGGAATCGTAATCACGGATGCAGCAGCGCCGGAGGAGATCCTCCCAGTGCTCACGGTTCGCCAGAACATCTATACAGACCCGACGGTGCCCAATGCGATCGAGGCGAAGCTGTACGAGATCGGCAACCCAGGGGCGGATGCTCCGGTTCTTCTCACGACGAATTTCGCGCTGACATACTTCACCGTTGCGGGTGAGGTGGAGAACAGCAAGATCCCCACGTACGTCAGCGTGATAGACACCGAAGGACTTGGCGTTCTTAATGCGTATGCAGATGACAAGCTGACCGCCGAGGGAATCGTCAAGGCCGTCACCGCACAGGGGGTTATGGACAAGGTCAGTCACAACCGACTGATCATCCCGGGGCTGGTCGCTGTACTGCGCATGGAGATCCAAGAGGAATCGGGATGGGAAGTGGTCGTCGGCCCCGAGGATGCAGCCGGGATACCGCACTTCCTCAACACGGAATGGAGTAACTGACAACAGGCTGATGGAAACGATCCGCGTTCGATTCGACCCGGAAGGGAAGACCGCTGATGTGCATCGAGGAGCAACACTCCTCGATGCCGCCCGCGCGGCTGGAGTCTTCGTCGCATCGATCTGTGGCGGAGACGGCATCTGCGGTCGCTGTCGTGTTCAGATTGTCTCTGGAGCAGTCGAAGCTGAGCCCACTGCGCTTCTCTCTCGCGAGGAAATACGCGACGGATTCGTTCTTGCCTGCCAAACGCGCGTTACGGAAGACATTGTTGTGCGCGTGCCGCCAATCGCGCGGGGCGACGGCGCACAGATTCTTGTCGATGAGGATACCGATCGCTTCCGAGCGCTGACGCCTGGAGCCGATGACGCGGACGATCACCCCCACGCGCCGATCGTGTCGAAGCTCTATGTCGAGGTTTCTCCCCCAACATTGCAGGACTATCTCGGCTGCAAAGAGCGACTCTACCGCGAAATCCGTCGCCATGTCGATGCCCCTCGCATGCAGATGGGCCTGAAGGTTCTCCAATCGCTTCCGAAGCAGCATCGAGACGGGAAGTGGAAGATCACAGCCACGCTCGGCACGCGCGGCGATACGACTGAAGTCATTCAGGTCGAGGAGGGAGATCAAACCAAAGCATCCTACGGGATCATCGGAGACATCGGCACGTCGACCATTGTTGTCCACCTCGTTGACTTGATCACGTCAAAGACGCTCGATGCAGAAGCATGCTACAACTCTCAAATTCCATACGGCGCGGAAGTAACTCGGCGAATCATTCATGCTGAACGCAACGGGTCTGGACCGCTGCGCGATGCAGTTGTCGGAGACATCAACAGCTTGATCAACACCCTCATAACCCGATCTGGTGTGGACCTGCACGATGTGATTGCCTGCTTCGCTTCGGGGAATACGACCATGCTCCACTTCCTTCTGGGGCTCGATGCGTCGCACATCCGGAAGACACCGTATGTCCCGTCCACGACGAGTCCCCCTCCTGTTCGCGCGGCCGAGGTCGGAATCCGGATCAACCCTCGAGGCATTCTCTACTCGATGCCGGCCATCGGAGGATGGGTCGGCGGAGACATCACTGCCGGAATCCTTGCCACCGGTCTCGCTGACACAGACCAACTGACAATGCTGATTGATGTCGGCACCAACGGCGAGATCGTCCTCGGCAATAAGGATTGGATGCTGGCCTGTGCTACGTCGGCCGGCCCAGCGTTCGAGGGAAGTGGCGTCAAGTCGGGCATGCGCGCCTCACGCGGCGCAATCGAGCGTGTCAGCATTGAGACGAACGGGTCGATCGGGATCCAGACGATCGGGGACGCCCCGGCCTGCGGGATCTGCGGCTCGGGGCTAATCGATGCAATCGCAGGGTTGTTTGAATCCGGCATGATCGACCGTTCAGGACGTCTCCTGCCCGATCGTTCCACCGCGATTCGCGAGGTCAATGGACAGCGGGAGTTCTTGCTCGTCTCCTCGGCAGATGCAGGTGCTGAGACGGACATCGTCATCACGCAACCTGATATCGAGAACGTGCTTCGGGCAAAGGCGGCGATCTACGCGGGGGCGAAGATCCTCCTCGAATCGACCGAACATGAGTTTGGCGATATCGATCGTCTCCTGATTGCCGGCGGGTTCGGGAACTACCTTGATGGAAGCAAAGCCGTCTTGCTAGGAATGATCCCCGACGTGCCCGTCGAGCGGATCCAGTTCGTCGGCAACACATCCGTTATCGGCGCCAAACTCGCTCTACTGTCGGCTGCCGCGTTCGAGCACAGCGAGCAGATCGCCCGAAGCGCAACGTACTACGATCTGATCACGTATCCCGACTACTACGAGGAGTTCATGTCCGCGAAATTCCTGCCTCACACAGATCTTGACCTGTTCCCATCCATCTCACATGTCATCGGCACACCGTCGCTCGGAAGGGAGGGATTGGATCGATGAGCCTGACCATTGCCGTCGCAGGAAAGGGGGGAACGGGGAAGACAACGCTCTCCGCGCTGATGATTCGCTGCCTCCTCGATCGAGGATTGCGGCCAGTCCTCGCAGTAGATGCCGATCCGAATGCCAATCTCGGCGAAGCCTTGGGCCTTGAAGTGGACCTGTCGATCGGGCAGCTGCAATCGGAGACACTGCGTCAGATTCACAACCTCCCCGCCGGTGTTCCCCTCAGTAGGCACTTGGAATACGAGCTGCACCAGGCAATCGCCGAGGGGGAAGGCATCGACCTTCTTATGATGGGGCACGGAGAGGGGCCTGGGTGCTACTGCGCTGTCAACCACATCCTCCGATCCTATCTCGAATCGCTTCGCTCATCGTACCGGTGCACGATTCTCGACAACGAGGCGGGAATGGAGCACCTCTCCCGCCGCGTATCCCACGGAATCGATCTACTGATTATCGTCAGCGATGCCAGCCCGACGGCTTTGCGTTCCGCTGGGCGCATCGCACGGATGACTGATGATCTCGAGCTGGAGATTGGGCGGCGCTGCCTGGCATTGACCAATCTTCGGGAGGACCTCTCCGACCTCGCAACTGCTGAGCTCGAGAGAACTGAGCTCGAAGTCGTCGGTCGAATTCCATTCGATGAGCAAGTCTCTGAACTCCGACTCGCCGACCGCCCCATCCGTGACCTCTCTTCCGATGCTGTCTCATTGACCGAAGTAGCCGCAATGCTCGATACGCTGCTGAAAAAGGAGGAAGCCGCGTGACCGTTGAGATCCCCGATGTCAAGAGAAGCTGGCCGCATGCGATCAACGCTGTGACAGTCGGCGCCACGTCCGCAGAGGGCGGAACGCGGACATCGACCGTCACCGTCGGAGGCGAAACGACACTTCCCTTCTACCACTTCGAAGGGGCAATGCCGAACAAGCCGGTCGTAGCGATGGAAGTGTGGGACCTATCCCCCGATGATTGGCCCGATGCAATTCGAGAACCGCTCTCCGATGTTCTCGACGATCCGGCCGCCTGGGCGAAAACCTGCGTCGATGAATTCGGCGCCGAGATGATTTGCCTCCGATTGAAGGGTTGCGACCCAAACGGGGCCAACCGAACACCGGACGAAGCGGCCGCCGTGGCAAGACAGATCGCAAGCGCCGTCGGCGTCCCGCTGATCATCTGGGGCTGTGGCAATGACGAGAAGGATAACGAGGTCTTCCCCGTCGTGGCCGAAGCGCTGTCGGGTGAGAATTGCCTCCTCGGGACCATTACCGAAGACAGCTACAAAACACTGACAGCCCTCGCCACAGCGTATGGACACAAGCTCATCGCCGAGTCGCCAGTGGACATCAACATGGCAAAGCAGATCAATATCCTCGCGCTCGATGTTGGCTTCCCAGCTGAAGACACGGTGATCTTCCCAAGCACCGGCGCCCTTGGCTATGGGCTCGAGTATGTCTACTCGATCATGGAACGCCTCCGCATCGCTGGCCTGAAGGGAGACAAGGTCGTAGCCATGCCGATGCTCTGCGACATCGGCGCCGAGGTATGGAGTGTGAAGGAGGCCCGCGCTCCGGAAAGCGAGGTCCCCGGATGGGGCGACGTAGCCACGCGAGGCCCGCTGTGGGAGGCATCGACAGCGACGGTCTATCTCCTTGCCGGAGCCGACATCCTGATCATGCGCCATCCTGAGGCCGTGCGATTGACGAAGCAGACGATTGGCCGACTGATGGGCGGTGATCCCGAGTGATCCTGATCGGAGAGCGAATCAACGCAGGATTCAAGGATATCGCAAACGCCATCCGGACCAAGGACTCCGCAGCAGTGGAGACGTGGGCCGTGGCGCAGACGGAAGCCGGTGCAACCTATCTCGATGTCAATATCGGTGCTGCGTCTCGTGACCCGGCGGACATGGCGTGGCTGGTTGAGACAGTTCAGAAGGCCGTTCCTACGAAGATCTCGGTGGATAGCACGAAAATCGAAGCCATCGAGGCCGGTCTCGACGCAATCGATGGCCGAGGCGTCCTGATCAACTCCACGACTGCCGATCCGGGGAAGCTGGAGAAGATTGTCCCGCTTGCGGTGAAGCACAACGCCATGCTTCTGGGCTTGGCAATGGACGAACGTGGCAGTCCGCAGAACGTCGAGCGGCGCGTCGAAAATGGTGCCATGGTGTTCATGGCGGCCACAGAGGCAGGAATTCCGCCGGATCGGATTGTCCTCGATCCGATTCTGATGCCAATCAAGTTCATGCAGGAGCAGGTGCCGAACGTTCTCGAGGCGATTGAGCAGTTCACACATCTGTCGGATCCACCACCACACATCTCGGTCGGCCTGTCGAATATCGGATCGAAGGTAACCGAGCGTGGTCGCGTCGTCCGTACGTTCCTCGTCATGGCGATGGCCAAGGGACTCGATGCGGCCATTTGCAATGTCTGCGATGAAGAGCTGGTGGCTGCCGTAGCGACGGCGGAGCTGATGCTGAACAAGGAGATCTACAGCGACTCATACATCCGAGCGTTCCTAATGCGTCAAGGAATCTAAGGAGGAGACGGTGACGAACGAGAAACAGCGAAGCATCGACAAGGCTTCACTTGATATCCTCGAAGCCGACGCCGGACAGCACGAGACCGCATGGGACAGGCTGGAAGCGATGCAGCCCCAATGCAAATTCGGAAGCGAGGGCGTCTGCTGCCGTATCTGCAGTATGGGGCCGTGTCGCATTATCCCCGGAAAGACAGATCGTGGGGTCTGTGGAGCCAACGTGGACACTATCGCCGCGCGAAATCTCGTGCGGATGATCGCAGGTGGTGCGGCGGCTCACTCTGATCATGGTCGGGACGTCGCCCACGCGCTCCTGCTTGCAGCCAGGGACGAGTCGAGCGACTACGAGATCAAGGACCCGGTGAAGCTCCGCCAGGTAGCGAGTGTCTACAAGATCGGTCAAAACGGCGGATCGGACCGGGAAATCGCGGTCGCGCTCGCCGAGCGAGCGCTCGCCACCTTTGGCCAACAGGAGGGAGAACTCGAACTCGCCTTTCGCGCCCCGGCAAAGCGCATCGAGCGCTGGCAAGCAGCTGCGGTTGTCCCACGCGGCATCGATCGCGAAATCGTCGAGATCATGCACCGAACCCACATGGGGGTGGACACCGACTACAAGAACATCCTCCAACAAGGGATCCGCTGCTCTCTCTCCGACGGCTGGGGCGGCTCGATGATTGCCACCGAACTCCAAGATGTCCTGTTCGGTACACCCTCCCCAATCCGAGGAAAGGTTAACCTTGGTGTCCTCGATGAGAACCAGGTGAATCTCGTCGTCCACGGCCACGAACCCGTGCTATCGGAAATGGCCGTCGCCGCCGCACAGGATCCCGAGTTGCTTCAGCTCGCAACTGATGCAGGGGCTACCGGGATCAATATCTCTGGGATCTGCTGCACGGCCAACGAGATCTTGATGCGTCATGGCGTCCCGATCGCAGGCAACTTCCTCCAACAGGAACTGGCAATGATGACCGCAGCAGTCGACCTGATGATGGTCGACGTGCAGTGCATCATGCCCGCACTCGCAGATCTCGCCAATCACTACCACACCAAACTGGTCACCACATCGCCGAAGGCGAAATTCCCCGGGGTCGAGCACGTCGAATTCAGCGAGGAACGAGCGCTAGATGTCGCCAAGACGATCGTACGCATGGCGATTGAGAACTACAGTCATCGAGATCGGAAGCCGTTCATCCCCAACGAGACGATGGATCTGATCGGAGGGTTCACGGCGGAATCCGTCTTCACCTTCCTCGGAGGAACCTATCGGCCAACGTACCGCCCGCTGAACGATGCCATTATCGACGGCCGACTGCGGGGGGCCGCCGGCGTCGTCGGTTGCAACAACCCCAAGATCACCCACGATTGGGCGCACGTCGAGATGGCCAAGGAACTCATCAAGAACGACGTTCTCGTCGTTACCACAGGCTGTTCGGCAATCGCCGACGCGAAGCACGGACTGATGCGACCGGAGGTCGCGTTCGACCTGGCCGGCGAGGGTCTGAAGGAGATCTGTGAGACCGTCGGGATCCCGCCGGTCCTCCACGTCGGTTCGTGCGTCGACAACGCCCGCATTCTGATGGTCCTGACAAACATGGTTCGCGAAGGCGGACTTGGAGACGATATATCCGATCTTCCGGTTGCCGGCGCGGCGCCGGAGTGGATGAGCGAGAAGGCCGTCTCGATCGGGTTCTACTTCGCTGCCTCCGGCGTGTACACGACACTTGGGATGCCGTTCCCGATCGAGGGATCCGAGAACCTCACCCGGTATGTCACCGACGAGATGGAGCAAGATGTCGGCGGCAAGTTCGCGTTTGAGCCAGATCCGATCAAGGCCGCTCACTTAATGATCGATCACATCAACGCCAAGCGGGACGCGCTGAAACTGAAGGACGTGATGTACGTCTAGGAAGCGGGTAATGTAGACGCAGTCAAGCTCCATTGGATTGAAGAGGCAAGGAGGCAGCGTGGCAGGAAGAGTTCCATCCGATCTTGAGATTGCACAAGCAGCACAGCCAAAACCGATCACGCAGATCGCATCGAATCTGGGCATTCTGGAGGATGAACTCGATCCCCATGGGAAGCTGAAGGCCAAGGTCAAGCTTTCGATTCTCGATCGACTCAGCAACCGCCCAAGCGGCAAGTACATCGATGTGACTGCCATCACACCGACGCCATTGGGCGAGGGGAAGTCCACAACGATGGTCGGCCTGACCCAAGCGCTGGGAACCGAACTCGGCAAGAACGTGATCTGTTGCATCCGGCAGCCAAGCATGGGACCTACGTTCAACATAAAGGGCGGCGCCGCCGGCGGAGGCTACTCACAGATCGTGCCGATGGAGGACTTCAATCTCCACATGACTGGCGATATCCATGCCATCAGTGTCGCGCACAATCTCGTCGCTGCGGCGCTCGATACGCGGTTGTTCCACGAGTCCCGGCAGAGCGACGAAGCGCTTGCCAAACGCGGCGTCACGCGCCTTGACATTGATCCCGATACGATCACATGGCGCCGGGTCGTCGATATCTGCGATCGCTCGCTCCGCGAGATTCAGGTCGGATTCAATGATGACAAGCTGAAAGACGGCTCGCCAAGCCCGGTTTTCCCGCGGAAAACCGGCTTCGACATCACCGTCGCCTCTGAGATCATGGCCGTCCTCGCCCTGTCCACATCGCTCCAGGACATGCGCGAGCGGTTTGGCAAGATGGTCGTCGGCCTAAGCAAGCAGGGAGAGCCGGTCACTGTCGAGCAATTGGGTGTTGCCGGCGCTGTAGCCGTACTGATGAAGGAAGCCCTGATGCCGACGCTGATGCAGACACTCGAGGGTCAGCCAGCATTTGTGCATGCCGGTCCATTCGCCAACATCGCGCATGGGAACAGCTCAATCATCGCCGACAAGATCGCCATCAAGCTCGGCGACTATGTTGTCACCGAGTCTGGGTTCGGAGCGGACATCGGCATGGAGAAGTTCTTCAATATCAAGTGCCGCTATTCCGACCTGATTCCGAACGCTGTTGTCCTCGTCGCTACCGTCCGTGCTCTCAAGATGCATGGCGGCGGACCCGCCGTCAAACCCGGTGCCCCTCTTGCCGAAGCGTACACCCAGGAGAATCTTGCGCTTCTCAAACAAGGCCTGTGCAACCTCGGTGCTCACATCCAGAACGCACTCCGATTCGGTATCCCAGTTGTTGTAGCAGTGAACGCATTCAAGGACGATACGCCGGCAGAGCTTGAGATGATCCGCGACTACGCTGTTGCCCAAGGCGCTGAAGATTCCGTCGTCACAACCCACTGGGCCGATGGAGGCACAGGCGCAGCCAAGCTGGCCGAAGCAGTCGTCGCTGCATGCGAGAAGCCCTCGAGTTTCGATTTCCTCTACCCCCTCGACTGGTCGATCAAGGAGAAGATCGAGAAGATCGCGATCGACATCTATGGCGCAGACGGCGTGTCCTACGAACCGCTTGCCGAGAAGCAGATCGCCGACTACGAGCGTGCCGGTTTCGGCAGTCTTCCGATCTGTATGGCCAAAACCCATCTCTCTCTATCGCATGATCCAAGCCTCAAGGGAGCGCCTACAGGGTTCACGGTTCCGGTTCGAGAAGTTCGTGCAAGCGTCGGCGCTGGGTTCATCTATCCGCTGATCGGCACGATGAGCACGATGCCTGGACTCGCCACAAATCCCGCCTTCATGCGGATCGACATCGACGAGAACGGTGAGATTACCGGACTCTTCTAGATGACGTGCACCACGTGCTGAAGGGAGACCGTGTGCCGGAGCTTTTGCCGAGCAAGCTGCGTGAGGAAATCGAGGGCCATGCCGAGCATCCCGAAACACTGATTCATGTCCTCCGCCGCGTTCAAGAGACGATGGGGTTCATCTCCCCTGCGTCCGAGGCGTTCGTCGCCGATCAACTCGACATTCCCATCTCACGCGTTCACGGTGTCGTCACGTTCTACCACCTGTTCTACACCACACCCAGGGGCAGGCATACCGTCCGCCTATGCCAAGGGACAGCCTGTCACGTGGCTGGGGCGGATCGGATTCTGACCGCCTTATCCACCCACCTCGGGATCGTTCCTGGAGAAACGACCGACAACCTTGCCATCACTCTGGAAACGGTCGCATGCCTCGGTGCGTGTGCACTCGCGCCAGTCATGGTCGTCGATGACATCTATCACGGCCTGCTCACACCGGACGAAGCCGTCGCGATTGTCGAGCGAGCACTCGAGGAGGAGGGATGATCCCAAAACTCTCGGCTCGTAGAGAGCTTGACGACCTCAAGCAGCAAGAACTCTCCCGCTTGGCGGCGGTTGAGCAACGTATTACTGTCTGCAACGGAACCGGATGCCGAGCCTGCGGCGGCCTCGAGGTGAAGGACGCACTGATTGAGGAAATCGGGAAGCACAACCTTTCGGGCCGCGTTGAGGTCA
This sequence comes from uncultured Thermotogae bacterium, assembly GCA_964582285.1. Lineage (GTDB taxonomy): Bacteria > Bipolaricaulota > Bipolaricaulia > UBA7950 > UBA9294 > JANQEA01. Next base: position 76,648 of record CAZORQ010000004.1, on the reverse strand, counting down.
TGCCAACCGGTTGTCAAGGCTACTGCCAACGCGCTCCGCTAGTCGTCGTGGAACCGGCAGGAATCTTCTACCACGGTGTCGCCCCGGAGGACGCATCTCGGATCGTTTCGCAAACCATCCTTCAAGGCGACCTCGTGGAGGATCTCTTGCTGGATGACCCCGTTAGTGGGAAAACGATCGCTCGCCATGACGACGTAGGATTCTACGCCGGCCAGCAGCGCATCGTCTTCGCCCTCAACGGAAAGATCGATCCAACATCGATCGGCGACTATATCGCTCACGACGGCTATCAGGCCCTCGCCAAAGCGCTGCTCGACATGGAGCCCGAAGAGATCATCGACGAGATCCTCCGCGCCGGTCTCCGAGGCCGCGGCGGGGCAGGCTTTCCAACCGGGAAGAAGTGGCACCTGTGCCATACCCAACAAGCGCAACCCAAGTATGTTGTCTGCAATGCCGACGAAGGTGATCCGGGGGCATTCATGGATCGATCATTGATCGAAGCCACACCCCACGCGGTTCTCGAAGGTATGCTCATCGCCGCGCGTGCCATCGGTGCATCCGAAGCATATGTCTACGTGCGCGCCGAATACCCTCTCGCCGTCGAGCATATGCGAAAGGCTATCGATGACTCCCGTGCCTGTGGACTTGTGGGCGAAGCGGTTTTTGGAACCGACTTCTCGATCGATGTTCACGTGATGGAAGGAGCCGGTGCGTTCGTCTGCGGCGAGGAGACAGCGCTCCTCCAGTCGATCGAAGGGAAGCGCGGAATGCCTCGTCCTCGTCCGCCGTTCCCTGCCCAATCCGGTCTATTCGGGAAGCCAACGAACAGCAACAACGTCGAAACCTACGCGAACGTTCCGCCGATCGTTCTGCGCGGCGCATCCTGGTACGCGAAGATCGGAACCGAGACAAGCAAGGGGACCAAGATCTTCTCCCTCACTGGGAAGGTCGCCAACAACGGTCTCGTGGAAGTTCCGATGGGTACAACGCTCCGTCACATTGTCTACGATGTCGGTGGTGGCATGCGGAACGGACGGCCGTTCAAGGCAGCACAGCTTGGCGGGCCATCGGGCGGCTGTCTTCCCGCGGAGCTGCTCGACGTCCCAATCGACTTCGAGTCACTCAGTGAGCACGGTGCCATCATGGGGTCCGGCGGAGTGATCGTTCTCGACGATACAGCGTGCATGGTCAGTGTTGCTCGCTACTTCCTAGATTTCACCGCCCGCGAGTCGTGTGGCAAGTGTCTCCCCTGCCGCGTTGGGATCCCCATGATGCGCGACATCCTCGTTCGAATCACCGAGGGGAAGGGAGAACTGGCCGATCTGGATCGACTACACGAGCTGGCTGATCTGGTGAAGAGCAGCGCTCTCTGCGGACTCGGGCAGACAGCACCCAACCCTGTCCTATCCACCCTTCGCTACTTCGAGGATGAATATCGAGCACATATCGTCGATGGGGTCTGCCCGTCCGGCGTCTGCGAGGCGCTCGCTCCGCCGTACCGGATTGATCCCGAGGCTTGCCGGGCCTGCGACCAATGTGCGAAGGCCTGCCCCACAGGCGCAGTACAAGGAACGCCCGGTGCCCCCCCCTACGCAATCGACGAGACGCTCTGTATCCGCTGCGGCGCGTGTCTCGAAGTTTGTCCGTTCAGTGCGGTTGTCAGGCAGGCTGAATCATGATTAGGCGCGTAACGTTCACAATCGATGGTCAGCAGATCGAAGCGAATGCAGGAGAGAATGTCCTCGCTGTCGCTCGACGACACGGATTTGACATCCCCGGTCTCTGTTTCCATGAGCGTCTGTCCCCGACGGGAGGCTGCCGCCTCTGTCTCGTCAAGCTTCAAGGGCGCCCCGGCACGATAACAGCATGCACGCTTGAGGCTGCTGATGGTCTGGCCATCACCGCGTTTGATGACGAACTGGAAGCCCATAGGCGCTCACTTATTGATCTGCTTCTGGCAGAACACAACTGCGACTGCGTTGTCTGCGAGGCAGCCGGTCGGTGCGAGCTGCAAGAGCTGGCGTATCGTTACGGCCTCGACAAACGGACACGCCGCTACAGCTTTCCCGAACGCAATTTGCCTGCAGAGGATGCATCGTCTCCTGTTCTCGTCTATGACCCAAGCAAGTGCATCCTCTGCGAGCGATGCGTCAAGGCCTGTGATGAGATCCAAGGCAAAGCGATCCTCTCATATGCCTTCCGAGGGCTCAATGCGGTTGTCACCGCCGGACCCAGCGGATGGGACGCATCGGATTGCGACGGCTGCGGCGAGTGCGTTCAACTCTGTCCGACAGGAGCGATCCGCGAGAATCTCGACGTCCGTCCTCCCCGAGATTGGAGGATGGACCCCGTGCAAACAACCTGCTCCTACTGCGGTGTCGGTTGCCAGCTCGACCTTTGGATTCACGGTGGTCGAATCGTCAACGTCACCGGCTCCAATGCAATCCCCAACCATGGCTCAACCTGCGTCAAGGGTCGATTCGGGCACAACTACATCCAGGCGCCGGATCGATTGACAACCCCGCTGATCAAGCGAGACGGAGAATTCGTAGAAGTGAGTTGGGATGAGGCCCTCACCGAGGTCGCCAAGCGATTGAATGCCATCAAGGCAGACCATGGTCCCGATGCGATCGCTGGCCTCTCCTCCGCGACGTGCACCAATGAGGAGAATTACATCTTCCAGAAGCTGATGCGGGCGGGTATTGGAACACACAATGTCGACCACTGTGCGCGGCTTTGCCACGCATCGACGGTTGCCGGACTCGCGGCGGCCTTCGGCTCCGGCGCGATGACGAACTCGATCGCCGAGCTGGAGTACGCTGAGTGTATCCTCGTCACTGGGTCGAACACGACGGAGACGCACCCCGTGATCGCCAACCTGATCAAACGGGCCGTCCGCCATCACGGCGCACAGCTGATCGTCGTCGATCCCCGTCGGATCGATCTCGTCCATCATGCGAATCTGTGGCTGCGCCAGCGCAATGGAACCGACGTCGCATGGATCAACGGGATGATGTCCGTCATCCTACAAGAAGGCTTGCAGGACGACACATTCATCAAGAATCGCACCGAGGATTTCGACCAGCTCCGGGGCCTACTCGACAAGTTCGCGCCTGCGGACGCGGAACGGATCTCCGGGATTCCCGCTGATCGTCTGACCGCCGCAGCTCGCATGTACGCCTCCGCGGACAAGGCAGCGATTGTCTATTCAATGGGGATCACCCAGCACACACACGGCACCGACAATGTCCTGTCGCTTGCCAACCTTGCGATGATGACCGGATCGATCGGCAAGGCGTCATCTGGAGTCAACCCGCTTCGTGGCCAGAACAACGTCCAAGGCGCCTGCGACCTCGGCGCGCTTCCGAACGTCTATCCGGGCTACCAGAAGGTGACCGATCCTTCTGTACAGACGAAGTTCGCAAAGGCGTGGGGGACTGCGCTCAGCACGGAGATCGGCCTGACCATCGTGGAGATGATGCACGCCGCGGCCGACGGCCGGCTGAAAGCAATGCTGGTGATGGGCGAGAACCCCATGATCTCCGACCCGAATCTGAACCACGTCGAGGAGGCGCTTAAGGCGCTCGACTTTCTCGTCGTCCAGGACATCTTCCTCACCGAGACCGCACAGCTTGCCAATGTTGTACTGCCCGCTGCGTCGTTCGCCGAGACGAACGGGACGTTCACCAACACCGAGCGCCGCGTTCTGCTCGTCAACCAAGCCGTCGATCCGCCGGGTGACGCACGCCCTGATTGGAGAATTCTCTGCGATCTATCCACTCGCCTCGGCTACCCGATGGACTACCCAAGCCCGGAGGCAATCATGGACGAGATCGCGTCGGTGTCGCCGATCTACGGTGGGGTTCATCACCATCGGCTCAGCCCCGACGGACTCCAGTGGCCTTGCCCAACGGACGACCATCCGGGCACCGTCTTCCTCCATGAGGGAGGTTTCCGCCGCGGCCTTGGCAAGTTCCACGCCGTCCCGTACACACCGTCAGCTGAGCTACCGAACGACGAGTACCCGTTCGTACTATCGACTGGACGGATCCTCTCTCATTTCCATACTGGCTCGATGAGTCGGCGGTCCGACGCGCTGAACGCGTACGTCAGCGAGCCGTACGCGGAGATTCACCCGGAAGACCTCAGGCAGATCGGCGTCACACCCGGCGAGAGGGTGCGTGTGATTACGAGGCGCGGCGAGATCGTCACGAAGGCCATAGCGAATGGCCGCGTCCGCGAAGGGTCGATCTTCATCCCGTTCCACTTCGTCGAAGCCGCTGCGAACCGCTTGACCAACGACGCCCTCGACCCGAAGGCCAAGATCCCTGAACTGAAGGTTGCAGCCTGCCGGCTGGTGCGAGCCGAATAGACCCGGGAAGCACTCGCCGCAGAGCAAGGACGATGCACGGGGAGGCTCCAGGGATATCCGTCACAAGCCAATACAGGCTTGCTGCCACCACACCGTTCATGTGCAACCCATCCCGTGCGTCGATCACACCGCATCACACCAATTCGGGTATCCTTGGGCATGCGTGACACAGAGCAGATGCAGGTCCGGAAGCTCGAGTGCAACCGAAACGAGCTGGCCGAGGATGTGCTCGCCGTAGAGCAGAACGTGGCCCTCGAGGTTGACAGGGAGCTCCTGATCCGCACGACCTGTTCACCCGGCCGACTGCGGGAGTGGGCGCTTGGCTACCTCCTCTCTGAAGGCCACATCTCGGAGCCGGAAGACGTGGAGTCGATGGAGGTGGGAAGCAGCCCCCTGCGGGTCGCGCTTGCGTCCTCGGCACCCATCGAGTTTGTCCCACCTGCTCCGGTCGCCTCCGACCTGATCGTCGATCGGAGCCTGATCCTCGCCTTCGCTGAGGAGGTCGTCACACAAGCGGCAGTCTTCCACGAGACCGGTGGCACTCATGTGATGGCAATCATCACGAAAGCCGAGATCGTCGCTCTGGTAGAAGACATCAGCCGGAGCTGCGCGCTGGAGAAGGCTCTCGGCCTCGCGCTGATCGAGGACGTCGACTTCTCTCGGTCACTCGCGTTTCTCTCTTCAAGAGTCCCGTCGCGAATGGTCGCCAAACTGGCACGATGCGGAGTCCCGATTGTCGCTGCCGTTTCCGCCCCAACGGTCGATGCGGTGCGACTCGCCGAACAGCTCGATATCTGCCTCTGCGGCTTCGTCCGTGCCGATCGACTGAATGTCTACACGCACGGCTGGCGGGTCGGATTGTGACGAAGGACCCTCAGTGTCAGACGTTCTTGCCAGCGGACGGTTGGAACGTACGGCTTTCTCGAGTGCTGACTGATTGTCTCTGGCGAGCCCGACATCGATCATCTGCCAACCTAAACATCTCGCACGTCCGCCTCTAGCCGCTGCAATCAAGCAGCTGGAAGCTGTTCGGCTGCCCACGCCGGGCTCATGCGGCGGCCTGGTAGATGAGGCGTCCTCATGTCCTCCCCCGCGTGAATTGCTTGCATCTAGCGCCATGCACAGGCGATGATCACCCCCATCGGGGGCGTCATTCGTCCGCGAAAGGAGGTCACCATGGATGAGTCAGCCCGGCTCGAGGCAACAGTCCGAGGGATCGTCCAAGGGGTGTTCTTTCGTCATCACACCAAGCTTGAGGCTGATCGCCTCGGGCTCTCCGGCACGGTGCGCAACTGCCCGGATGGAACCGTCGCCGTCGTCGCCGAGGGGACCCGCGAACGCCTTAACCAGTTCCTCCAGTGGCTTCACCAAGGGCCATCGCTTGCGGCCGTCGACCGCGTCGATGCAACATGGTCCGCCGAAACAGGCCCTTACCGCGACTTCCGGATCATGGTATAGGTCGCTTGCAGTCTACAAGCCGGGCAACTTGATAATGGATGCCTTCTCACCTGTTGGCTGACGACGAGTGCCAGATTCGGCTCTCTCGCTCACGCGGCCGTCTTGCCGTAGCGCTAGAAGAAAAACAGCACCCCGATCGATAGCCACGGAACCCCTACCGCATCGAGCGTGGCACCAAGGTCGAAGTAGATCAGGCGACTCAGTCGGAACAGAGCCCCTCCTCCAATGTGGGGAATGGTCAATGCATCGGTTCCAAGCTGAATATACGGCAGCAAGAACGGCGTTGCTTCCAGCCGTGCTTCTTCGAGCAACGTCTCTGTGTCGCTTGCTCCTTCACCGGCAAGCCGCTCTGCAATCCGTTCCACACGAGCAGTACCAGGCGGGAAGTACATCCGCCCCACTGCACCGAGAAGAATCGCGTTCACACCTATCGTGAAGCGGGGTATCTCGAACCCGTTCTTCATCGAAAATCCAAGCTGAAGCCCTGTATCGAGCCCAAGCGTGAATGAGCCGGAACGCCCCTCATAGGCATCCACGACAGCTCGGACACCTCCTGTGGGTTGCTCCGCAATGATCGGCACAGCCGCGCTTTCGACAACTGTCGCCTCCTCGGCAGTCGCCTCGAATCGAATCTCGACGATGCTCTCGACACTCAGGGATTGGACATCTCCGCCACCGGTCCGCAACCCAAACACATCGCTGATCCCTCCGAGCGTTCCTACGATGATATTCCCATCGAACGTCTCCACAGTGACCTCGAGCCGATCTCCGAAGCGCACGTGTTTCATGTTTGCACGTTGAACAGTGAACACGTCCCCGGTCTCTGATGTGATGCTGACCGTTGCAGGCAATCCAGACTCGATGACTCCCGTGAGTACCGAGCCACCAGACGTAATGATGGTTTCCTCGCCGTACGATCCGAACACAAAGCCGACTGCAACTCCCAGCACGACTACCGCAATAACAACCCTACGCATGGTTCCCTCCGTCTCTTGCTTCCCACACTTCCAATTGGGTCCATCATACCGCAAGGACAGTGAAGGAGAAACGGCCTGCGTCTCAGCAACCGACTTCGTCGCGCAGCAACGCAGCGTCAGGTGGATCATTGACGTCCCTGGGGGAAATCTCCTTCTGGCCTGACACGACGTGCTCCTGCATGTCGCAGGTCATGTCAAATTCCCGATTCTCGAGGATTCGGATGATGCGCATGTTCTCCGGGAGAAACTCGGCTACGACACGCGCCACTCCCCAGATAGTCGCCAAACGCAGACAGCAGTCGGTGAGCGCACTCCCAAGCCCTTTGCTTTGCCACGGATCGGCAACCAGCAATGCGTACTCAGCGGCGCGGTGCGCCGGATCGGCCAGGAGCTGTGCAACGCCAATCAGCGCTGAGGATCCATCGATTTGCGTCTCAGCAACGACTGTCAACTCCGCATCCGAGTCCGGGCTGCACAACCGCTTGGACAACTCATCCAGCGGCTCACTGATGATCCGCTCGTAGCGCAAGTAGAGGCTCTTGCGACTGCACGCTTCGAGCATTGCATTGCAAAGCCGGGCGTCTGTCGGCTCAATCGGTCGAAGACGAACCTCCGTTCCATCTTGCAGTCTGCAATGGCCATCTCGGTCGCAGATATCTCGGACAGCGTCCGCGATCTCGGCTGACTCCGGCGCAACCGATCGAGAGGGATCACTTCCCACAGTCCCCATGATACCAATATAGGCGTAAACCCTCTTCAGGTCTAGTCCTCAGACGACACGTCCGATCACCATGCCGGTTGCTGTATGATCCCATCAGCGCGGTAAGTGAGCATCATCCTGTCATAAGGAGGCCCGGATGGACAGTTCGGCGGCAGCGCTGCAGCTTGTGTATCACATCCATCAAGCTCGTCTCGGACGACGGCGCCTCGCCCAGCTCACGCATTCCACGGAGATGTCAGTGCGAACAGAGCTTGAGCGGCTGCGAGCTCGCGGCTTTGTCAGGCTCGATCACTCCGGTGTCTCACTGACAGACGCGGGGCTGCAACGCTTCGCTCCGCTCCTCGGGTTCGTCCACTCGGTCGCTGACGTGGTACTGACCTCACTGTACATCGACCGCTTCGCACTCGCCGCGCATCTTGCCGCGGTGGAACCGGGACCGGTCTGGACGCTCCGTGATGCATCGATCCGCGAAGGAGCCACAGGCCTGTTGCTTCTCCAGTTCGGTCCGGACGGCTGGTCCTTTGCACACAACGGAGAGCCAATCCACACTCGGAATGTCCGCGATGCCGAGACCATCGGCTCGACCTTTCCCGATTCGGCTCCTGCAGATCTGCTTCTCATCTCCGCAGGCCCAGTTCCAAGATCCGCCGGGCTCGGACTATGGCAAGTTGTCCTGACCCTTCTGGCACGCCAGCCCTGATTGCGCACATGTACATCCACTTGCGTCAGGGTATTCGGATCTCTATGATTGCAGCGAGGGTGGGATACTACATCCCACTTATCGAGAGGAGCATCCTCATGCAGAAGCAACCCTGGTCCATCGGCATCTCTTTGCTCCTGGCCTTCGCGCTCAGCTCGCTGAGCGCGGCATTCCCAGTCACCGTCGTCGACGATCGCGGCCACAGCATTGCCATCGGAGCCATCCCCGAGCGGATCGTGGCCGTCGGCGCGCTGTATGCGGAGATTGCCTTGGACCTTGGCGCCGGCGATCGTCTGGTCGCTGTCGCGGAATCTCCCGACAATCCCACCGGTACAGTGCATCTTCCATCGGTCGGCCCAACCTACGCACCAAGTGTCGAGCTGATCGTCGCATTCGAGCCTGATCTTGTGCTCGGCGCAACGGACTGGGGCGGTGAGCGACCTGCGCTTGAAGCAGCGGGAATCGTCGTACTGACCACTCCCCTCCTGACAAGTGTAGCTTCCATCTTCGACGCCATTGAGACAATCGGACATGCGCTTGGCGCAGCCGATCAGAGCACCCGTCTCATCGGACGTATCGCAACGGAGATTGTCGAAGAAGAGACCGCCATTCTCGGACGTGCAGCGGTCCGCGCGGCGTTCCTCTACGCTTCCTCGACAGACGATCCACCGTACACCGCCGGTGCCGGGGCCATCGAACACGAGCTCATCTTCCGCGCCGGCGGGACCAACGTTTTCGCCGATGTCCAGGGATTCCCGCAAGTCAGCTTCGAAGAGGTCATCGCACGGAATCCAGACGTCATCTTCACCGCCCCGACTCAGATTGAGAATATCCTGGCTAACCCCCTCCTGCAGACCGTCTCTGCCGTCGTCGAAGGACAGGTATTCGGTGTCCGGGCCAGTGTCGTCGCCTCCACGCGGGTTGCCGAGGCGCTTCGAGCGATGATTGAGGCGCTCCATGGCACCGGTCCGTAGGGTCGCCCGCTGGGGTGTATGGATTCTCGCCGGTCTCGTTCCTATCTCGCTTCTTGCGGGCATCATCGTCGGTCCGGTGATGATCCCTGCTCGTGATGTTGCTGGGAGCCTGATCGATAGTGCATCGGACAGCGTTTCCCCCATCCATCGAGTTATTGTTCGCCGAATTCGCCTTCCGCGCGTCCTTCTCGGCTTTCTTGTCGGATCAGCCCTCGCCGTCTCCGGCGTCGCAATGCAGGGCCTGTTTCGCAACCCGCTGGCCAGCCCGTATGTTCTGGGAATCGCAAGCGGGGCGTCCACCGGCGCAGCCCTTGCCATCCTCCTCGCTGCGAGTTCTATCCTCTTCCTTCCCCTCGGCGCATTCATCGGTGCTACAGTGGCTATCCTCATCGTCTATGGTCTTTCGCGCGGCAAGGATCAACGAACATCCATTTTCACGCTGATCCTCTCCGGCGTCGCCGTCGGCGCGCTCTTCTCTGCAGCAACCAGTTTCTTGATCTTTCTCAGTTCCGGCGGGGAGAAGCTCTCCGATGTTCTCTTCTGGATCATGGGAGGACTCGGGCGTGCATCCTGGACATCCGTGGGGATCCTCGCACCGATTGTGTGCACTGGCACCGTAGTCGTGTGGGCGCTTTCACGCGATCTCAATGCGCTCACGCTCGGCGAGGAGGGTGCATTCCATGTCGGCGTCCATCCCGATTCCCTGGCTCGCTGGCTTCTGGGATTGACTACCGTTCTGACCGCTACCGCGGTCGCGATGGCAGGAACTATCGGATTCATCGGACTTGTAATCCCCCACGTAGCACGGATCCTCGTCGGACCGGATCATCGCCGCCTTGTACCCGTCGCTGCACTCAGCGGTGGATGCTTCCTTGTTTGGTCCGACATGGCAGCACGAATTGTCTTCGCTCCGGCGGAGCTTCCCGTCGGAGTCATCACAGCCTTCCTCGGTGCGCCTTTCTTCCTGTTCCTTCTCAAGACCCGAGGAGCAAGGCTCTGATGCATATCGCGATGGAGAACATCACGTTCGGCTACGATGCAGCAACGCCAGTTATTCGGGGCGTCGATCTTGCCGTGGCCAGTGGCGAATCAATCGCACTGGCCGGTCCGAACGGATCGGGCAAGAGTACGCTTCTGAAACTCGTCTCCGGGGTTCTTCGACCCGACTCCGGCGCCATCGAGATCGATCGAGTGCCAATCCGCGCGCTGTCTGTGCGGCAGATTGCTCGCAACCTCGCAATGGTCGCGCAAGAACGGCCCGTAGGGTTTGATTTCACCGTGCGAGAGGTCGTCGCCATGGGGAGGATTCCTCACCGGGCGCGGTTCGCTCGCGAGTCAGTTGAGGACCACCTCGCCATCGAGCAAGCCATGGAACTCGCTGACATTCGCGGGCTCGCCAGCCGCTCGATCCGGGCTGTTTCCGGCGGCGAGCGGCAGCGCGTCTATCTCGGCATGGCGCTCGCCCAGCAGCCCCGCCTTCTTCTTCTCGATGAGCCGACAACGCATCTCGATCTGCGTCACCAGGTGCAATTCATGTCCATCGTGCAGGAGAGGTCGACGGCCGGGATGACAGTCCTAATCGCAATCCACGATCTAACACTTGCTGCGCAGGCCGCCCATCGGATTGCTTTGCTGAGCAGCGGCCGGCTCGCTGTCGTCGGAACACCCAACGAAGTTCTCACTCAGTCAAACGTAAAGCAGGTATTCGGTGTGGAAGTCACTGTCGGCAAGCATCCGAAGCTTGGAACGGTCTGTGTTCTTCCTGCGCTTACCCCGCGGCATTCCTAGGTTCCACCTACACCCCCGCTTCATCCAATACGGCTGGAACGTGCGCCTCCCAACCAAGAGGCATGATATGGACGCCTTCGCAGATCTCCTTGATCTCTCGGATCAGCCGTGCGGCGATCTCGACGCTTTGCCGCGGTCGATCCTCCGCCTTCGCCATCTCATCGATCAGCGAATCCGGAACATGCACGCCAGCAACATTCTTGTTCATGAACCGTGCCATTCCCGGCGACTTGAGGAGAATGATTCCAGCCATGACCGGTGCACCGAGGGGTTTCGCCTGTTCCATGAAGCGGGCGAATGCTTCAGCATCGAAGACCGCTTGCGTCTGGAAGAACTGAGCCCCCGCAGCAATCTTCTTCTCCATCTTGATCAGCTGGAGTTCGATCGGATCGGCCCCGGGGGTAACCACAGCGCCAAGACAGAAGTCCGGCTTCCCTTCCAGCGCGTTGCCTCCCATGTCGTGCCCCTCTCCGAGCCCAGTGGCCACAGCAAGAAGCGATACTGAATCCAGATCGAAGACCGGCTTCGCGTCCGGAAAATCACCCAACGCTACATGGTCTCCAGTAAGACAGAGCACGTTCTCGATGCCCAACGCCCATGCCGAGAGGAGATCGGATTGCAGCGCGATCCGGTTCCGATCGCGGCACGTCATCTGAAACACCGGTTCGATCCCACGTGCCTTGAGTATCTGCGACGCTGCGAGCGAGCCAAGCCGCATGACCGACGACTGCTGATCGGTGATGTTGATTGCGCTGACACGAGATTTCAGCATCTCCGCGTGGTCGAGCATCTCCGCCGTGTGCGTCCCTTTGGGCGGTGCAACCTCAGAGGTGATCGCGAACCTGCCATCGCGGAACAGATCGGTGAGTTTCATGTAGCCACCTCCTCCGTTCGCTCCATGTCCACCGCCCATTGCTGCGTTCCCCGTATCCTTGGAGGCGGCTGCATCCTTGCGTAGTCCTTCACCTGCATCGGGGCACGCCGAAGCAGATCCATCCGCCCCTGCCTCTCGAGTCGCTCGTAGATCACATCCCAAGCGCAACGGCGTACATCTGGTTCCACTTCGCAGCAACCATCCTTTGCCCCGCCGCATGGACCGTTGACCAACTGTTTCGCACATGCGGTCAGCGGGCAAATCCCTGCGGTGAACTCAAGGAAGCATTGTCCACACTCGGCGCAGCGTTCCTCTCCTCTCCACTCTCCGCGAACACCTCCCAGAGAGATAGTGTCACATGCAGGATGAACGGCCTTATCGATGGCCGTCGCCGCGGCTTGGATTCCGATGCCGCACGTCGATACGACAATCGAGTCCGCCCTCGCTACGCAGCTCGAGAGCGGTTGGAGGCCTGATCGGATCAGTGCTTTCTGGCAAAGGAAGTCGATCACCTTGGTTCCCACAACCTCGATGTCGCGTTCCTCCAGCGCGGTCTTCAGTTCCTGGATCTCCGGGTCGCCTCCGGTGCCGGAGGCGGCGGCACACCCGTCGCAACCGAGCAGGAAGACCGAGCTCTCGTCGCCGATGAACCCCAGGATCTCGTCGATCGGCTTTCTCTCCGTTACGAGCATCTCCACCTCCTGAGTTCCTGCTGAACGATCCGAACAACGCGCGGGACAGCCCGATGCAAGACAGGCGACAGCTCAAGTCCCCAGCCAATCTCTTTAGGTTCGATGCCAACAACAAGGACATCTGGAAACTTCGAAACAATCCTCCGAAGCGTCTCCAAGAAGCCGATATCGTGGCATGCCTGCCTCTCCCAACGCGTGTCGAGCGCCTCGCGCTCCGTGAGCCGGTAGATCGTTCCCGGTTCTTCCCCGCCGCATGCTGCATCGACAACGATGATCCGATCGAATTCGTCGAGATCGAACGCGACCTCCGGATCCGTACCGGCGTCGATGACAACCACATCGGCAGGCAGTGGCACACAGCCCAGCGCGCGCGCCACGTGAACACCGATCCCCTCGTCTTTCATCAAGCAGTTTCCAACGCCGACGATCGCCGTTTTCATTGGACTCTCAGCCCACGACGAAACGTCCCAGCGTGCTGCCTTGGGGCGTCACCAGATGAACCGCACACGCCAGGCACGGATCGAAGGAACGAACGATCCGCACAATCTCGAACGGGTTCTCTTCGTCCTTGATCGTGGTTCCGATGATCGCTTGTTCCATCGGGCCATACACGCCTTGATCGTCCTTCGGGGAAGCATTCCACGTTGTCGGCACGATACACTGGTAGTGGCCGATCCGCCCGCCCTTGAGTTGAACCCAATGCCCCAACGCCCCGCGAGGAGCCGCAACCATGCCAGCACCCTCTCCTTCATCCGGGATGTCATACGATGAGAACACCTCGCCCCCTGCAGAGAGATCCACCACCCACGCCGCCATTGCATCGGCGACGACCTTGCACTCAATCGCCCGAGCGGCGTGCCGTCCAAGAACAGAGTTCAGTGCACCTGGTCCGACAGCCAGCGCTTCCAACACGTGATCGACGAGCTCAGCAATCTCCTCGGTGTTCCGTGCGTACCCCAGCAACATCCGCGCAAGCGGTCCCCCCTCGTAGACATCCCCGTCGTACCGGGGCGACTTGATCCACGAGTAGGCTCCTTCTTTCTGTGGGTCCGGTTGTGTCATGCCCTGTGATGGGTGTAACGGATCCCTTGTGCTTGCCATCCATGTGTGTCTGACCGATTCGGTGATTTTCGCCTCATCGAGATCGTGCGCCGCCAAGTCCATCGCGATCGTCCCCGAATCGAAGAAGCGTCCCGTTTCCGCGGGGAATCCTCCGTAGTCGAGGAATCTCCCGCAGCCAGCTCCGATCTCAGCATATTCGCCGTACACACGGGCAACCTCGATGACATCCGGCACATAGCAGTGATCGATGAAGTGACGGATCTCGTTCAATCGCCACAGAAACGCGCCGATTGAGTCAACCTCAGGGATCTGCGTTGCGCCGCCGGGAACGATCCCGACACTGTGCGGCATCTTGCCACCAAACACCGCGAGAAGTTCATGAGCCTTCCGGCGAACGTCAAACGCCTGAACATAGTGGCTCGCCAGCCTTTGCGCGACATCGGTCGAAAACCGGTAGTCTCCCTCATAGCGAGGGACAAACGGACCAAGCACTCCCTCTTCAAGAAAGTTGCTTGCCGCAAGAAGTCCCGGGTCCGAACCTTCATACCCTGCCACTTTGGTCACGTCGACGTAGTCCAGCGCCGCCAGATGGTAGAAGTGAAGCACATGCGATTGGATGAAATTGCAGCCCAGGATTAGGTTGCGGATGATTCTTCCGTTGTTGGGAATCCGATCTTCGATTCGAAACGCCCGATCGAGCGCCGATGCCGACGCCGTTGCATGCGCCGTTGGGCACACACCGCAGATTCGCTGCGTGATGCGCGGTGCGTCACGCGGATCCCGTCCTTGAAGAATCAGTTCAATACCACGAAACAACGTTCCCGTGCTCCGTGCCTCCTTGACAACTCCATCATCGACAAGGGCTTCGATCTTGAGATGCCCTTCGATCCTGGTGACCGGATCGATGACTATCGTTCGCATGGTCACGACTCCTTCCTCGGCATCAAGAGAGCTTCTTCCGGAAGCCGCTGGTAGAATGGAGAGATCAGGTCGGGGAAACCAGGCTCCACGCACCCATTACAGGGCGCACCGCTACCGATCACCCAGTTTGTCCCGTTGTTCCAGCGGCGCAGTGCACAATCTGCATGCGTAATCGTCCCCTTGCATCCAAGTTCATACAGACACCCCTCATCGCTAAGATGCTTGGCAAACTTTCCCTCATCGAAATACGCACGTCGCGGGCAGTTCTCGTGAATCAACTGACCGAAGAACCGTTTCGGCCGTCCCTCGTCATCCACATGCACTGCATCCAGTCCTCCGACCAAGATGGATTCGATCGTTCCGATGAACCAATCAGGATGCGGTGGACAACCCGGAACATTGATCACCGGCACACGCAACTCATGTTGCTCAATCAGTTGCCGGACACTGATGCATCCTCCTGGATTCGGATCAGCAGCAAAGATTCCCCCAAATGCAGCACATGTTCCGAGTCCGATGATCGCACTCGCTTTCCTCGCGAGCGCCACGACGCGCTGGACCATCGGCTCTTCCCCAAGCGTGCCGTAGACACCACCGTCTTTCGTCGGGATGGATCCCTCGACCACCAACACATAGGAGCCAGGCTGACCTCTGGCAGCCGTGTCAAGAATCTTGATCGCCGCCTCTCCTGCGCCGGCCATGACCGTAGCTTGAAAGCGCAGATTGATATGGCAACCAGGGATCACCTCTCTGAGAAGGAAGTCCGTGATCTTCGGCGCAGCTGAGTTGAGCACCGACACGGAACAGCCACTGCACGTGGCGGTCTGGATCCAGACCACCGGAATCTCTCGAGTCTCCGACATCGTCCTACCCTCCCTCGAAACGAATCCGCCGTTTGGACCTCATGCACAGAAGCACTGCAAACCACTATAGGGAGAGTTGTTGGGCGAATGCAATCCGCCGGGATTGAGACCATCGTTGATCTCATCGTATACTGCCGTCATGTTCCGCTACGACGAGAAGGCATGTCGGACCACACAGATAGGATCGCTGCCGTTCACAGACGTGGGCCGGGCCGTTGAGTATAGCTTGAGACACGATATCCCCTTCCTCCCGGAGCTGACCGCCCTCGGTGATGCGATGCTCGAGTATGTGAAGAACCCCGGAGCCCTTAGCTGCCTTGAGTCGTTCAAGCGGCACTCGTTTGACGTTGTGAAAATCCAGAGCATTGGTCCAGCAACACTGATTCAAAGCCACTACGAGGAAGATGATGCCATCTCGAGGATCTATGCCCACATCGAGGCGGTCCTCGACGGACTCCATGCAGAGGAAACGATTCTGTTCCTCGACGAGCCGGCGCTTGGCTATGCGGGCTTCGATTACCAACGCCTATGGGCACCGCTATTCGAGAGCTTCCCTGTTGTCCGTGGAGTTCACATCTGCGGGAACATGCAGTGGGACCAGTTGTTCGATGCCGAGATCGATATCATCAGCTTCGACGCATCGAAATACGATATCACCAAGTACTACGAACAGCGCAACGGAAAACGGATCTCGTGGGGAATTGAGCAAGTCGATCACGTTCGCGACTATCGACCCGGCGACCTGGTCACTCTTCCGTGCGGTATGCCGCACCTTGGCTATACCGAAGATGATGCCGAGCGGCGGTATGAGATCCTCCGAACTGGCGCCACTGAGCTACACAGCCAACACTAACCAGAAGGCTCGATACGGACTCACTCCCACTCGATCGTCGCCGGTGGCTTGCTTGTGATGTCATACACCACTCGACCTACCGCTGGTATCTCCCGCGTAATCCGTTGCGCTGCTTCATCGAGCACATCGAATGAAAGCCGGGCCCAGTCGGCGGTCATGGCGTCGACACTGGTCACCGCTCGAAGTGCAACGACATGACCGTACCGCCGTTCATCTCCTGCCACGCCGACTGACTGAATCGGCGTCAGGACAGCAAGCGCCTGCCATGCGTCATGATACGCCCCGTGCGCCTTGAGCGTCTCGATGAATAGGTGATCAGCACGACGAACAATGTCCACTCGCTCCTGCGTAACCTCACCGAGAATCCGCACAGCCAGTCCTGGACCGGGGAATGGGTGCCGCAGCCGAATCGCATCCGGCAGGCCAAGAAGACGCGCGACGTTTCGCACCTCGTCCTTGAACAGCATTCGAAACGGTTCGAGAAGCTCGAACCCCAAATCTTCAGGAAGCCCCCCGACGTTGTGGTGACTCTTGATGTTCGCCGCCCCTTCGCCGCCTGCCGACTCGATCACGTCCGGGTACAGCGTTCCTTGCCCGAGGAACCGAAACGGCCCGTGCTTCGCTGCCTGCTCACGAAACACGCTGATGAACTCGCGCCCGATCGTCTTACGCTTCGCCTCGGGATCGGTAGTCCCGGAGAGCGCGTTCAGGAATCGCTCGGATGCGTCGACCGCCACGAGCCTCACGCCGAGAGCTCGGAGCGCGCACTCTACCTCTTCGCGCTCCGATTGGCGCAACAGTCCGTGATCTACGAAGACCGCGAAATGGTCAACGTCAGCCTGCGCAAGCAGCAAAGCAAGCGCCGATGAGTCAACACCTCCAGAGATACCGAGGAGCACACGTTCCTCACCCACACGCTCACGCACTTCGGCCAGAATTCGATCGACGTTCCGCTCCGCCGTCCAATCCCGCGGCACGCCTGCAATTCGGAGGAAGTTATCCAGGATCCGCTCCCCGTTTGGTGTATGCACGACCTCCGGGTGAAACTGGACCCCAAACAGTCGACCATCGGCAGAGCCGATCGCTGCATGCGGATTCGCGGCGGTCGCGCCAATCACGGACCAACCCGCCGGCAGTTGCGAGACAGACGTTGCGTGGCTCATCCAAACCGGCAACCGCCCCTCAAGTCCTTCAAACAGCTTCCCAGCATAGCGAACGAGACGATCCGCTCCATAGGACCTTCCCCCTGCGTCGACCGCCGCTCCGCCAAACCTTTCTGCAAGCAACTGCATCCCATAGCAGATTCCCAAGATCGGAACGCCCAGTTCATACAGTGCGTTGTCTGGCTTTGGCGCGTCGGTATCGAAGACCGACCGTGGGCTGCCTGAAAGAATCACCGCACGAGGCGTCTCCTCGCGAACTCGATCGATCGATGTCGTTCCCGGCAAAATCACCGAGTACGCGCTCAACTCGCGGACACGACGCGCGATCAAGCGCGTGTATTGAGAGCCGAAGTCCAGGATGACAACGCTCATCCGTTGCCTCCATTTCGCATGTCCTTGAATCGAATATCGCCCGTCTCCGGATCGAGCGACTGAATCGAGACAAGAGCCTCCACCGGGACCTCATGTATCTCCAGCGCGTCTCGCCCGTGTGCGAACAGCTTCTCGATCACGAACCCGAACCCAACCAGCGTTGCTCCGGACTCGGCTACCATGTCAGCCAAGGCGGCGCTCGTCTTCCCTTGATAGAGGAAATCGTCTACGATCAGCACGTGCTCGTCTGGCGGTAGGTAGTCGCGTGAGATCGAGAACACAGCCTCTGTTCCCTTGGTTGGCGAGACGACCGTCCGCTTGATCGGTCGAGACATCGTCGCCGCACTCCCTTTCTTCGCGTAGAGGGCGCGGGCACCCAAGCGTCTTGCCAGCTCGTACGCGACGATGTTTCCCGCAGCTTCCGCCGTGAGCACGCAGCTGATCTCCAGCGTCTCGAACCGCGTAGCGAGCTGCTCTCCGACCGCCTCGATGAACTCCGGGGCAATCCGATGATTCAGGAATCCATCGACCTGCAGGAACTCCGGCCCAAGAACCCGTCCCTCTCGTCGGACCCATTCCCGAATCATCGCACCACCCTCGTCTCTTCCGGTCACCGCTACTTGTACTTCTCCTCGCTCCCTTTGTAGGAGAGGCCGATTTGCTCCTCCGCTCGATCCGTCGCAGGCGGAGGCGTTGGCGACAGACGGCATAGCGCCTCGTACGTCTCGTCATCCAGTACGAACTCCCCGGCGGCCAGGGAGGGCTCCAGCTGTTCGACCGTCCGAGCTCCAATGATTGGCGCCGTGACCGCTGGGTGCTTCGCCACCCAGGAAACGGCCAGCGTCACCGGATCGACGCCGAGTGCCTCTGCGCTGCGAATTAGGCCATCTGCCGTTTCGAAGTACGAGGCGGCTCCATACCGAGCTCGGTACATGTCGTTCTCAACCAATCGCCCTCGGGCCGGTTGCCTCCCGACGCCATATTTGCCGGTAAGCAGTCCACCACCCAACGGGCTGTACGTGATCACGCCGAGTTCCTTCGCCTCGGCAAGCGGCAGAAGTTCGACTTCCGCTTGTCGCTTGACGAGGTTGTACATCGGTTGGATGCAGGAGAATGCCGGCAGATCAGACATTGCCGATACCCCCAAGGCCGTAGCGATCTGCCATGCCGCCCAGTTGCTCGCACCGACATGGAGGACCTTCCCCTGCCGAACCATCAGGTTCAGCGCGTGGAGCGTTTCGTCCATCGGCGTGTCGTGATCGAACGTATGCACAAACAGGATGTCAATCCGATCGGTCGCTAGACGGGCAAGACTCGCCTCGACCGCTGTGAGGATGTGACGCCGCGAGAGCCCTCGCGCATTGGGATCTGTCCCCATCGGGAAGCCCACTTTGGAGATCAGGACAATCCGATCGCGCTCTGGTGCAATCAGCTTTCCGAGGATCTGTTCCGATTTGCCGGCGGAGTACACGTTGGCACAATCAAAGAGGTTGACCTCGGCCTCGCGGCAGCGCCGATACATCGCTGCAGATGTTGCCGCGTCGGCAACATCGCCGAACGACATCGTCCCAAAACACAGTCGCGAAACGCGGATTCCAGTCCGTCCAAGGAGTCGAGTCTTCATCGAATCCTCCGTGTGCTATTTGCCGTTGTAGACGGTCGCGCCCCCAATCAGAACCCGCTGAACGCGGCCGTGTGCCACGTCAAGTGGATGTCCCGAGAGGATGACGATGTCGGCATCTTTCCCAACCTCGAGACTGCCGACACGATCTTCAATCCCAAGAATCTCCGCCGGCGCAAGCGTGATCGCCCGCAGGGCATCCTCATCGCTCATTCCCTGGTTCACCGCAATGGCCGCGTCAAGTCTCAGGTAGCGAACAGCCGACATCTGGTCAGTTTGGATCGCTACTTTCACACCAGCGTTCGCAAGTGCCCCGGCGTTCTTCGGTGTCATGTCGCGCAGCTCGACCTTTGCCCGCGAGAACAGAATCGGCCCGGGAACGCAGGGGATCATTTTCTTGGCGAGGATATCTGCGATCTTGTACCCCTCTGTTGCGTGGATCAGCACGAGATCGAGATCGAACTCCTCCGAAATGCGAATCGCCGTCATGATGTCGTCAGCCCGATGGGCATGAATGTGAACCGGGATCTCTCGGCGCAGAATCCGCGCCAACGCTTCGAGTTTCAAATCAACCTCGAACGGCTCAGGCTCCGTCGCCCCTTCTGCGCCTGCGTGAAACTCACTCAGCTTCTTCTCGTGCCGGGCGCTTTTCTCGAGATACCCTTGGGCTTTGGTCAGCCACTCACGAAGCACGCCTGCATTGCCCATTCGCGTCGACGGCGTCTTCTTCTGTTCCCCGTAGACACGCTTCGGGTTCTCTCCCAGCGCCATCTTCATCCCCACAGGAAATGCGACAAGCATGTCGTCGATCGTTCGACCGGCTGTCTTGATCGCTGCGGTTTGTCCGCCGATCAGGTTGCCGCTTCCTGGGCCCGTGTTGATCGTCGTAATGCCGGCTTCGCGAAGATCCTTGAAGGCCATGTCCTCTGGATGAATGGCGTCGATGGCACGAAGATGAGGCGTGATCGGATCCGTCATCTCGTTTCCATCGGAGTGAATCCAGCCAACCCCATCGGCGAACACGCCAGTATGGCAGTGGGCGTCGATCATTCCCGGCATCACGACCTGGCCGGATGCGTCAATGATCTCTGCCTCTACCGGAACCTCGATGTCCGCCCCGACAGCAGCAATCTTCCCATCCTCAATGAGAAGAACCCCATCCCAAATCGTCTCCCCTGGTGTCAACAGCTTGCCGCCGCGGATTGCGATCACTCAGTCTCATCCCCTTTCGATTGTTTGCTTCCACAGCCCTATGAAACGCGCACAGTATACCGAACCAGGATATCTCCACTACAGCAACTCGGCGATCGGCTTCCCGAGGAGTTCGCTGGGAATCCTCGCCTTCGCCGTCTTGTTCGGATCGACCAGTTGGCTCACCCCGATATCGACCGCGAGGCTGGCGAGCATGCAAGCGTCTTCGTATGGGATATTCCGTGCATCTTGCAGCAACCTGACTGCCTGGCGCGTCGCCTCCTCAAGCGCTTCCTCGATCGTCGGAAGCGAGACAAGGATGTACGCTGATTGACCAATCTCGACGATCGGCCACGCGGCCTGGCGACCCTTGATCAGGTCGATCTCGACAGTGACCCGAGCGTCCACCTCGCATGCAGATACGCAAACCTCTCCGTCTCCCATGACCGCGTGCACATCGCCCAGTGCGAGCAGTCCTCCGGACTGCGCCACCGGAAAGTAGGCCGTAGAGCCCTGCACGATCTCCTTCGTGTCCATGTTCCCGCCGTGGCGGTATGCCGTTCCGGTCGGATACGTCCCTTCACTCGGCGCAACACCAATGACACCGATCATCGGCCGCATCGCAAGCCGCAGATCGTCAAACAGCACGAAGCCCTCACGAATCGGGAGAATTCTCGCCGTGTGCTGTCTCATCTCTTCCCCGAGCACTCCGAGTCCTGGTCCGGTGACGATCGATCCTACATCGGCGGGCTCGATCGCCTCCACTCGTACGACCAGCGTATCACCCGGCTCCACGCCGTCGATCCACACCGGCCCGGTCGCGGGGTTGATCCGGGAGAAATCGAGTCCCGGCAGCGTGTCATTCGGCGTTTTCACCTGCCCACCGAACGCATCTTGCGCCTCGAATAGGAGCCGCTCCCCCGGCGCCGCGTGTAGCACGGGCGCCATTCCATCTGAAAACGCGTAAACGTGTTGCTCCATCGTGACTTTCTTCATCGCACCCTCCCTTCATCGGCCACATCCCCTTTCCTCACCGCATCTTCATCGCCTCGTCAGAGTCTACTCACTCGCTTCACGTATCCCTATTACTCCCGCAACACGGCAATCGGGTAGACTGCACAGACAAGGAGACGTCATGAGCAACGAAAGGCAGTTCTGTCATGAACGGGGGGGCAGTTTCCTTGAGACACGCAGCCTCACCAAAACCTACCTGTTCGGCAACAGCACAGTCCACGCCTTGCGGCATGTGAACTTCTCCGCGCCGCAAGGCGACTTCGTCGTGATCAACGGCCCGTCGGGAAGCGGCAAGACGACATTCCTCAATCTGATCTCCGCGATCGATCGACCGACAGATGGCGAGGTCTGGATCGAGGGGACTGCGACAAGCACTCAGAGCGAGCGAGCGCTGGCCGAGCTTCGAAGATTGAAGATCGGCCTCGTGTTCCAATCGTTCAATCTGGTTCCCGTTCTCAGCGCAGCGGAGAATGTTGAGTATCCTCTGCTGATCCAACGACTTCCCAAGTCCGACCGACGAAGCCGCATCGCCACGATTCTCGAGGAAGTCGGTCTCACCGATCTCTCGGGCCGCCGTCCCAGCGAGCTGTCGGGAGGGCAACGGCAACGTGTGGCCATCGCGCGATCGCTGGTCACGCGACCCAAGATGGTTCTTGCCGATGAGCCTACGGCCAACCTCGACTCGGAAACCGGCAAGCAGGTCATGGAGCTGATGCGCAACCTCAACGAAGAGCACTGCGTCGTGTTCATCGTCGTGACGCATGATCCGGCGGTCACTCCGTATGCCCGAAGGCAAATCCGCATTCTCGACGGCCAATTGAGCGAAGGTGAGGCAAGTGATTCTGTGGCTTCCGCTTCGTAGTCTGTTGCGAAATCGCCGCCGGAGCGTCCTCTCCATCGCGATTGTCGCGCTTGGAACGGCAATCTCCCTGTTCGTTCTCGGGTTCGTGCAGGAGTCCCGCGCCCTGATCCAACAGACGACGGTACAGGAGTTCGGTAACCTTCAGATCGCCTCTCCCGACCTTTGGGATAACGCCACCAATGGTTACGACTACCTCCTGACGCCGCAGCAGGTCGAATCCATTGAGCAGCATGTCTCCACCGATCCAAGCCTCAGCGGCACGACTCTGCAACTCCAGTTCCCGGGCCTCGTCGCTGTCGGAGATCAGAGCGAGGTGGTGCAGGTCACCTCCTTGGTTCCCGGGAACGAAACGCTTGGGTACGGCGACCATGTCGTCGATGGACGCGATCTGACGGAGGAAGACACCGCCGCTGTCCTCGTCGGACGGGCGCTTGCCGATCGGCTCGGCCTGGTGCCCGGAGCGGTGATCACGCTTACGGTAACCACAGTCGATGGGGCATACAATGCCACGCCGCTTCGTGTCGTCGGGCTGTTCCGCTTCACCAGCGAGCAGACCGAGCTTCGCACCCTGTTCGTGCCGCTTCGTTATGCGCAACTGGTGCTCAACACGCAGGGCGTAGATCGGATCATCCTCACGCTCGATCAGGTTTCGTCAACCGATGCCGCCCGCAACAGAATGCAGACCGCTCTCGATGCGCGAGAACTCCGTGTCCAGATTCGCACGTGGTATGAGCTTTCCCCGTTCTACGAGCAGCTTTCCAGCCTGTTCAACGTCCTGTTTGGATTCATGATCCTCGCAACGACAGTGCTCGTGTTCTTCATCATCCTGCAGGTTCTCACGCTTGCGTTCCTGGAACGCACCCGGGAGATCGGGACGATTCGCGCGCTCGGGACCACGCGTGGCGGCATCTTCCGGCTCCTTCTCCTGGAGAGCGCTTGGCTCGCGGCGATCGGCGCCGCTGTGGGAGTTGCAGTGGGCATCAGCATCTCCGCCGCGTTCAACGCCATCGGCATCGAATGGACACCGCCAGGCACGATCGATCCTGTTGTGCTCACCGTCCGCATCGTCGGAGCGACAGTGCTTATCCCTCTGGCCATCGGCGTGGTCGCCACACTGCTGTCTGCCGTGTTCCCTGCGATCCAGATGTCGAGAATCCAGGTTGTCGAAGCGCTACGGGTTGAGTAGGAGGCGACGATGCAATTACGATTGGCACTGCGCAACGTCTTCCGGAACAAGCGCCGAACTTTGTTCAGCCTTGCCGTTCTCGTCCTCAGCATGTCGATCCTGCTCGTTGTCCTCGCGTTTCAGAATGAGTTCCTCCGCGCAACAAGAGAATCCCTTGCATGCGAGACGGGTGCGGTCCAGATCGCCGACGACCGCCTGTTCGACGGCACAGCCACCGGATACGAGTATCTGATCCCGCCCGCTCAACTCGATGCCGTCACCGCATTGCTTTGGACTCAAGAGGAGGTCCGCGGTGTGTCCGAGCAGCTCAACTTCGCCGGTCTGGTCGGGGATGAATCGGGAAGCACGCTCATTCTCGGCCGCGGCGCGGTCCCGTGCAATTGCGTGCAAGATTATGAGTGCATCATCACGACCGGCGATCCGCTGGCCGAGGATGCTTCGCGCGAGGTGATCCTGGGGGCGAGTCTCGCACGCAAACTCAACGTGAGCCCCGGAGATCGGATCAACATCGCCACCGGCACGGTATCGGGCAATTTCAATGCAGCGACGGTCGATGTCGTCGGCGAACTGACCTACAGCCTCGAAGAAATCGAAGAGCAACTCGGACTGTTCCCTATCGCGTTCGTCCAGCGGCTCCTCAAGACCGACGGCGTGGAGCGCATCTTGATCGGCATCGAGGATCTCGATCAGGCCGATGAGTTTTCCACGCGTCTGCAGACGCTGCTCGATGCGGCAGGCATACCGCTCTCCACCCGCACGTGGGCAGAGCTTAGTCCAAGCTACGAGTCAATCCGCTCGTTCTATGCCGCGTTCTCTGGACTTGCGGCGATCGGCATCTTCGTGTTCGTCTTTTTCAGCGTGCTTGAGGTGTTGACGATCTCGTTCCTCGAGCGGACACGCGAGATCGGGACGCTGCGGGCGGTAGGAATAACTCGATCCCATGTCTTTCGTGGATTCCTGATCGAAGGTGCCGTCCTCGGATCGATCGGTGGATTGCTCGGTATCCTGATCGGCACCGTGGGGATCCTCGTCTTCAACGCAGTGGGCATCACGTGGACGCCTCCGGGGGCAGCTATCCCCCAGGCGATACGCCTTGCTCTTGCACCGAAAGCCATCCTCATCCCATTTGCCGTCGCAGTAGCAGCAACATTGGTCAGCGCCATCTATCCATCGTGGAAGAACGCGCGGCTGCGCATCGTCGACGCATTGCGCAGCACGTGAAGATCCTTGAAGGGAGTGCCATGCACAGACTTGCTATCGCCTTAATTCTTCTTAGTCTCGTTTCGATCCCTGTCCTCGCGCAAACGGAACCAACGGATGCCAACCTTCTCCAGTTGCTCGACGATGCGCGGTTCTCCGATCGATCAGTCACCAGCATCCACGTACGGATCACGTCTGAGACAACCGACGAAACGCGCGAAGCCGAGGTCATCGTCTACTCAGGAGAGATCGATGGCAGGTCATTCGCCCGAATCGAGTTCAGCGCGCCGGAGGAGCTTGCGGGCCAGGTCTACTTGAGTACACCGGACGCGACGTTCTTTTATGCTCCCGATCTCGATTTCCCGATCAAGACCAGTGCCACAGCCGAGCTGTTCGGGGATGCTGCCGTCGCCCAGACCAGCGGGATCCGTTTCGCCGAGGGCTACGCCATCGAGGAACGCCGCTCCGCGGTTCGTGAAGATGGAGTGGAGGTGTGGGAACTCGACCTCGTCGCCATCGACAACACAATTGCCTTCCAGTTCATCACCGTTGTGGTCGACCCCGAGGCAGTCCGGCCGATCTCAGCGACGCTCTACGGGCTCAGCCGGTTCCCTTTCTATGACGTGTTTTACGAGGCGTACGAGACACGCGGTGACACAGACCTCTACGTCTCCACACAGCGGATCGTCAATCTGTTTCTCCTCGGACGGATCACCGTCTCCGAGATCCTCGAGATCGGCACCGAGGAGCTCCCCCTCTCCTGGTTCGACCCGGAGGGACTAGGTACACCAGCCACGGCGGAGTAGCCGCTTTTCACGGGCTGGGCCGTCGTGTACCATCGGTGTTCGTCGTGCGCATCAGCTTCGGCCCTTCGTGAGATGCCGGTGCGCTCTTGCGGGAAGGGACCTAGGGATGGACCACAGTGCACGGCTTGGCACAGAACGGATCGGGCGCCTCCTCGTTCGAATGTCGGCCCCGGCGATGGTCGGTATGATCGTCCAGGCCGTCTACAACCTGACTGACACGATTTTCGTCGGACGCGGCGTTGGCTCACTCGCGATTGCCGGCATCGCCATCTCGTTTCCCGTTCAGATCCTGGTGATGGCCGTCGCACAGACGTTCGGGATCGGCGCGGCATCGATCGTCTCTCGCAGCCTCGGATCCGGAGATCCCGACCGTGCTCGGCGCACGCTCGGCAATCTGTTCACAATCGTCATCGTGGCCAGTGCGCTGATCGCAGTCTTCGGAAGTCTATACATCGATCCGTTGCTTCGCCTGTTTGGAGCCACTGACAAGATCCTTCCGTACGCCCAAGCCTATCTGAGAATGATTCTCCTCGGCACGCCGTTCTTCATGTTCGCGATGGCGACAAACGCGGTCGTTCGTGCTGAGGGGAACGCCAAGGTCGCTATGTGGACCATGATCATCGCCGGCGTGCTCAACATCGGCCTCGATCCGCTGTTTATCTATACACTCGGGATGGGGATCGCCGGAGCAGCGTTGGCGACAGTTCTTGCACAAGCAACGACTGTCGTTTATCTCGTCTACTACTTCATCGGCGGCAGAAGCCGGCTTCGGGCACGGCTCTCGGATCTCCGTCTCAATCGGGAGATCGTCTGGGAATCGTTCACCGTCGGGATCGGGTCAGGGCTTCGCGCTGCCGCCGGAAGCTTCACGACAATCATCCTCAACAACACGCTTGGCTCATACGGCGGCGACATTGCAATCGCCGCATTCGGCGTGATCAATCGGATGATTATGTTCCTGTTCCTCCCGATGTTTGGCATCGTTCAAGGGATGCTGCCGATCGTCGGGTTCAACTACGGGGCGCAGCAGTTCGATCGTGCTCGGCATGCCGTTCGCCTTTCGATGCTCGTGACAACCCTGATGTCGTTCGGTATCACGGCGATCCTGGCCGGATTCCCGGGACTGCTGTTGCGCATCTTCAGCAACGACCAGGCCCTCATCTCGATGGCCGTCCCTGCCACCCGCGTGGTTGTCATCGCCTTCCCGACCGTCGGCTTTCAGGTCATTGCAGCTGGGATGTACCAAGCACTTGGCCGACCGCTTCCCGCAATGGTGCTCGCCCTGCTTCGCCAAGTGATTCTCCTGATACCGCTGATTCTCATTCTGCCGCGCACCTTGCAGCTTTCCGGAGTATGGATATCGTTCCCGATCGCCGACGCGCTCGCGGCGCTCGTCACCGCAGGGATGCTCGTTCCGGCACTGCGTGCGCTGCGCGACCAGCCGTACGGAACGGGACTCCGCACCGGCACCTAGCTGTTCGATTCCCAACCTCCACTCGCAGCTTGCGTGCAACAGACATCGGTCCCCGGTCTGTGCGGGGCCTCTGGCCCGTCTGTGCATAGCAGTTGCTCCTTCCCCTTCCTCCTCTTCCCATGGTAGAGTTGATATCCGACCACAAAGGGGGGTCCGATGAAGTCAGGAAAACGTGTGTTGGTATGTTCGTTGCTCGCAATCATCTGTCTCGTTCCGTTGGCTGCACAGACGCAAGACGCGACACCGATCGTCTCTGAGCCGGTGCAGCAGGCAGCTGAATCCGCTGTCAATCAAGCGCTCACATACATCGACAGCGTCGCTACGTATCTCGGTCAGGGAGTGCTGTACATCCTCAACCTCATCACCAACGATCGAGTTTCCACCGACTTGACCAAGCCCATCGGCTATCTCGCACTCATCACGCTCATCTTGCTGTTGTTCGGACTGCTCGATTTCGCCCGCAAGATCATCTGGATCGGGATCATCGTTGGTTGGGTCCTGTTGATCGTCCGGATTATCCTCGATGCCCTGAATCTCTGAGGCGAAGACAGATGTCTATGTCCAGCGGTCCGCTCTTCGCGGCGGGCCGCCGTTCTCTTTGTGCTACATGGCAGATCGTCCCGCTCCCCGCTTCCATTCCACCTGCCGTTCCCTGACAAGCAGCCATGCAATACGGTATCTTCAAGGAGGTCGCATCGTCCTCGCGGCCGACGGTCTCGCTCAAACGTTCCCGAGCCGGAAAGGAGTCTCATGTCGGATGTCAGTGAGCTGAAGCGTCAAGCTGCATGGAGAGCGGTCGAGTTCGTGCGCAGCGGGATGGTTGTCGGATTGGGCCACGGTTCGACTACCGCGTTTGCCATCGAACGGATTGCCGACCTGACTCGCTCCGAGGATCTGAAGGATGTCGTATGCGTTCCATGTTCTGAGGAAGTCGCTCAGCACGCGACCCAACTTGGGATCCCCCTCACGACGCTTGCGGAGCACAGCGCGATCGATCTCACGATCGATGGCGCTGACGAGGTTGACGAGCAAATGAACCTGATCAAAGGCGGTGGCGGCGCCCTCCTGCGCGAAAAGGTCGTCGCATCTGCAAGCCGACAGGAGATCATCATCGTCGATGGATCGAAGCTCTCTGTACACCTCGGAACGCGGTTCGCTCTGCCGGTGGAGGTTATTCCCTTCGCGTGCGCCCTCGAAGCAAAGGCGATTGAGTCACTCAGCGCACATGTCCTGTGTCGCGGAGGCAACGACCCTTTCGTCACCGATCAGCAAAACTACATCCTTGACTGCGATTTTGGGCCCATTGCGCAGCCCGATCTCCTCTCCGCCCAACTGGATGCTCGACCCGGGATCGTCGCCCATGGTCTGTTCATCGACATGGCAACCGATCTGATCGTTGCAACCGACCACGGCGTTCGGCACGTCGTGAGAGGTTCGGACTTCTCAGATCTCATCCCGCGATAGGCGGCGCACCTCCGAACCAGTCGCTGCCCTTCCCAAGCATGGCGCGCCGGCAGGCACTTGTCCTGCAGCCTTGTTGGGCTGGATGTGGCCGACCCAAGGCACAATGTGTATGAGGTGAGAGGGAATGCCACAACAGATGCTCGACAAGCTCTCCGTCTACGTACATGACAAGGCCAAGCTACAGCGGCCTGTGGAACGGCTGATCAAGCTCGGAGAGAAGCGTGACCGGTCGGTGAACTACCTCGTCGTCGAGGCTATTCTCCAGTACCTGGATCGAGAGGACGGATAGCCGGGCGTGAACGAGACGCTAGATGCTTCTCGTTCTCGCGTTGGGTGAGCTGCGTGCCTTGACGAACTGTGATCTCAAGGCACGGACGAGAATGCGGAACCGGAGGTTCGCATTCTCAGCTCAGCTACCGCAACTTGCCAGGGCCAACTGAATCGCACACGTTGTCAGACACAAGACAGGGATGCGCGTGCATCGCTGTCTCATCGCCACTTCGCTAAGATCAACAGTGTGGATGTTCTCACAGACCTCATGTTCGGCGGTTCATCAAACACAAGAAAAAGCGCGTCTAGCGCTCCTTCTCATCGCCGCTTCGCTAGCTCACCAAACACGAGAAGTAGCCCTTGTGCTGCTTCTCGTCGCCGCTTCGCTGGCTCACCAAACGCGAGAAGTAGCCCTTGTGCTGCTTCTCGTCGCCGCTTCGCTTCCTCACCAAACGCGAGAAGTAGCCCTTGTGCTGCTTCTCGTCGCCGCTTCGCGAAGCGAAGCGGCATTACCACCGCACCACGAACCCGAATGATAGTTCCACCCGCGGGTCACCGAGCTCGCCTGATCGCAGCACCGTCGTGAAGCTCACGTTCGCATGTTCGTTGAGTGCCAGGTCGAAGGTCCCGGCCAGCATCCCCCAGTCGAAGAGCTGCGTCGACTTGTCATAGAAGTATGTCGCGATTCCCCATGTCCCGGGCAGATCACAGCATCCCACCAACATCCCCGACATCCGTACCAGCTCGAAGTAATCCGATTGCCCCGTCATTGTCGCGTTCTTCCCCGGATCCAGCGATGTCGCCGAGACTACCTTCACATCGCCGATCTCGCACTCGAGTCGCACGCCGTAGAACTCGAACCCTTCGATCTCCGCGCCCGGCGCACCCCCCACGTCTAGCCCCCCGTATAGATGGATGCATCCCACAGCCAGCGGTTGCCAGCTCAGACTCATCGTCAGCGTCTTCGCGGGTTCCGTGAACGTCAGCTGCGTGCTCAACGTTAGGTCCGGCAGCAATCGCACCATCGGTAGCCCCGACATCGAGAGCCTCGCCTGCTCGAATCCGTTGCACGACACTCCAAGCGCCGCGCTGAATGTCATGTCGCACCAACGCCAGCCGATCGTCGTGTCGTTGCGGGAGAACACGAACCCGCAGTCCGCCTCCATGTCAATCCGTAGCGTGTTCGTGAAACTCAAACTCCCGCTGTTTGCCTGCGCATACAGCGTCTGGTACGACGAGGTCACCGGCGTTGCCAGATACGATGTGAATCGCAGCTTCAATCCTTGCAGCCCAAATCCGATTGTCGAACGCCAGTAGTCGAACAGGTCCGCTGCAGCCGCTGCTTCTGGGTCGAACGCCAATGTCGATGCCACCGACAACGTCCCCAGGCTCATCTCCCCGTCGAACCGCAACGTGTCGAAGAAGATCTGTTCCACCCCACCGACAATCCCCTTGCGGATCTGTGCCATCCCTTTCATGGTCAGTGGGCCAATCCGGTACACCTCGGTCAGCTGCGTCGCGAACACCGAGAACGATCCCGACTGCGACTCCCACGTCGCGTTCATCGACCAATTGCCCGACAACAACCCTTCCGCGCGTCGTGCTGTCACATCGATCTGGATCGTCACGGTCCCGCTCGCCGTCTCGTCGAACGGGTCAAACACAGCGATCGTGACCAGGTCCGTCCCGACGTATCCCGCCGCCGGGATGTACGTCAGTGCCACCACCGCGTCGTGCGGACCTTCGTACAACACGTCGGTCAGATCTCCGACGAGCACCCCGTTGTGTGGCCCATCCATCAGCACAAACCGCAACGGATGCGCATCCGGGTGCAATGGGTCGATGTCCCCGTCCTCCGCTCGTAGCTCGAAGCTTACCGACCGATCCTCGACTGTCGTCACATACCGGTCGTCCATTGTCGGCGGAACGTTCGCCGCCGCCACGACCGCAATCAATGCAATCCACATCGTCGCGATCAGCAGTTTCCGTTGCCTCATTCCGCCTCACCGACCTCGATCGTCAGCTCCACCGTCTGGCCGTTGCCCAACGGGACACTCAGCAGATACTCGCCGCTTGGTAGTGGCCCGGTGTCCACAGCAAACACATACCGCCCGATCGCCTCGCTGAACACCACAGTCAACGAAGTGATGTACTCCGTCCCGTCGTCCAGCGAAAGCAGCATCACCGAGCCCCACGCCGTCTCGACCACCGTAGCGAACGTCTCGGGCATAATCAGCGCGAGAATCTCGCCCGGCGCCGTCTCCAGCGATGGCATCTCCGCCTCACCCTCTACGCACGCCATCACGGCGATGTCCACCCGCGCTGTCGTCTCGTTGCCGAATGGATCCTCGAATCGGATCAAGATCGCATCCCGTCCGGTGTATCCGGTCGCCGACGTGTAGCTCAGCGTGATCGATGTCGTCTCGGTGACGTCGAGCGTTGGCACCGGCTGCCCACCGACGATCACCGTGCTCGCCGGAGTGATGCTCAGCGCCGCTAGGTCGCCCGCCATCACGCCGTGTGATGGGCCTCCGACGATCTCAAACGTGAACTCGATCGCATCGCTGTCGACCCACAGATCGGTCGCGCTCACCGTGAACGTCGTTGGCTCACCTGCACACGCGGTCACAAAGACATCCTCCATCGACACGTGAGGAATGACCTCGATGCGGACCGTCGCGATCTCCGTCGAGACGTTGCCACATGCATCGCGGATTCGGTACGTGAACTCATCGGGGCCGATGTACCCACTGTCCGGCGCGTAACGGATCGCGCTGCCGCCGGTGCAGTCGCCGTCCGCGTCTTCGATCGTCGCTGTCCCATGCAGCGGCGGAGAAACGATCTCGTGGGCGATCAGCGTCCCACAGCAGCCATTGCATGCGCCGCAAGTGGTGAATGGATGCGTCGTATCGGCACAGCTGCAGTTGTCGGCGTCGTTGGCGATGAGATCGATCCGGGCCGGCGTGTTCTCTCGCAGGATCAGTCGGTACACCCCGAACTTGTCGAGCCGTACCTCAACCAGTGGATCGCTCGCCGCGCTCTCGTCCATCACCATGTCCTGGCGCGGATCGTCGCGCGGGATCGGATCGGTCTTGTCGAACACGTGCCCGGTCTCGTTCGGGTCGTTCGGATCGGCTGTCGATGACACCGTCGCCGCGCTGTTCCCGCAGCAATCGTCCGCATTCACTGTCACCTGGACAATCGCCGGGCAGCTGGTCACGCAGCGGACCGGAATCTCGCCCGCGAAGTCCACCCGGTTCTGTCCCACCTGCGTGAAGACAACATCTCGCGCCTGGACAAACTCGACCGTCGCGTTGCTCGTCGGGTGGGTCACCGTGATCGTGATCCCGCCCGGACCGATACAGCAGTTGTCGTCGACGTAGCCGTCGAACGTCACCACTGCCTCGCAGCAGCTGTCGACCACCACGTGTTCGTCGACCCGCAGATCATGGATCACAGGGATCGTGTTGTCTCGGATCACGGCTACATCGGAAAGCTCAGCCGCAGCATTCCCGGCACAGTCGGTTCCGTTGATGGCAATCGACAGATTCGCCGGACAGCCGGTCAGTGCCGACACCGTGATGTCGCCGGACACATCCACCACACCTTGACTCACCTGCGCTGCCGCCACAGTGTGGTTCACCGTGGCATTCGTTACCTGGATATCGGCCGTCACATTCGCTGCATGGATGCAGCACGCATCGGTCACCGTGGCCTTGACCGGTATTGTGATCGTACAGCTCGTCGGATCGACATACTGTGTCGTATCCGGAAGATCCGTATTCCAACCGATCGTCGGATCCGTTCCGTCCTCGAACACCGCCGTGTCGGACACCTCTGTCATCGCGTTGCTGTTGCAGTCGCTGGCGTTGATCCGAATCCGCACATGCACCGGATCGTCCGTCAATGCGCTCACTTCGAACGAGCCGGAGATGGTGACCTCTTTGTTCGGCGTCTCCACACCGTTCGTGATCGCCGCAGCCGGCGCATTGAGCGTCGCCGTGTCGTAGGGTGCTACCAGCTCGACGACCGCCGAGACATTGCTGGCATCCAGGCAGCAGTTGTCGGTGACCGTTGCGCTGTACGGCACGGTGTACGTGCACGTGCTCGCATCGACGTACAGCGTCGTATCGGGCAGGTTGAATCCGGAGACCGAAGGGGCCGTCGTATCCTCCACGGTCACCGTGTCAGTATCCGATGCCGAGTTTCCCGCGCGATCGGTGGCCACAATGTCCAACGTCGCCGTCGCCGCGCCCCCGCTGCAATGGGAGACCGTCACGCTTCCTTCAATCACCACCTGCGTATCGCCTGATTGCGTAGCCGTCAGCGCATCCACGCTTGTGACGTTCCCGGAATCCGATAGGCTGGCGCTGACATCGCCGGCCAGAATGCCGCAGTTATCGCTGATCTCCACCCGAATCGGGAAGGTCAGCGAGCAATCCCCATCCATGGTCTGGGCCACATCCGGGAACTCCGTCACCCAGGCAATCTCCGGATCGGTCGTGTCGACGGCGATGTCCTTGTTGTCGACCAGGTTGTCGGTGCCCAGCGTCGTCATCGACTTCGTCCAGTCCATCCCGTTTCCGACCATGTCCGTGGGCATGCCCGGGATGGTCACGCCGCTGACGTTCAAGTCGCAGCTGTTCTCGCCAGCACTGACAGTGTACGTCCCGTTCGTGCTCGCCGTCCCGGATGGCACACCCAGCGGCACATCGCTCGCTCCGGAGTCGAGATCGACCTTCGGGGCTCCCGTCATGGTCACGTCCTCCGAGAAGTACATCGTGATGTCGATCGCGACACCTGCTCTGTAGAACTCATTCGGTGTCGTCGACGTGATCGAGGAAATCCACGGATTCAGCGTGTCGATGTCGAACTCGTGAACCGGAGGCGTGTAGTTCTCCTGGCCGTTGCCGGCGAGGTCGGCGGCTCCCGTCACGTCGATCGTCACCGAATCCACGTCGACGTTCTGGTCGGCGACGTCGTAGGTCGTCGTGAATGTGTCGTGGGTGACCGTTGTCATCGACCAGCCCCCGTCCCCGTTGGAGAGCGTCGGCGTCGCGCCGCCCACTACGTTCGGGGCAAACACCAGCGCTGGCGTCACCCCACTGTCCATCGTCTCATCGAAGACCACAATCACGTCAAACGTGTCCGTCCCTGCCGTCCCGTCGGCGATTGTCGTCGGGGATGCTGCCACGCTGGACACGCCCGGCGGATCATTGTCCACCGTGTACGTCTCATCGGTACCGGGCTCGCCCGCCGGTAGCGCGTTGCCCGCAAGGTCGGTGATCGTCGGCGAACCGGCCAGGTCAATCCCCACCACACCGTTGTGGCTCGCCAGCGTCCCGCCGGACAGTGTCACATCGTACGTGCTTGGAGTCAGCTGGCTGACGGCGATCGTCGCGCCGGTGCTCCCGTTCTCCGCGAAGTCGCCCAGATCGACGTTCTGCACGTCCTCGTCGAACGTCGCCAAGAACACCAGCATGTCCGCGTTGGTGTCCTCTCCAATCGGTGTCTTCCGCTCGAACGACGTCACCCCAGGCGGATCATTGTCCACCGTGTACGTCTCATCGGTGCCGGGCTCGCCCGCCGGTAGCGCGTTGCCCGCAAGGTCGGTGATCGTCGGCGAACCGGCCAGGTCAATCCCCACCACACCGTTGTGGCTCGCCAGCGTCCCGCCGGACAGTGTCACATCGTACGTGCTTGGAGTCAGCTGGCTGACCGCGATCGTCGCGCCGGTGCTCCCGTTCTCCGCGAAGTCCGCGGGATCGACGTTCTGCACGTCCTCGTCGAACGTCGCCAAGAACACCAACGTGTTCGCGTTCGTGTCCTCTCCAATCGGCGTCTTCCGCTCGAACGACGTCACCCCAGGCGGATCGTTGTCCACGGTGTATGTCTCGTCGGTCGTCGGTTCTCCCGCAGGCAGCGCATTGCCGGCAAGGTCGGTGATCGTCGGCGAACCGGCCAGGTCAATCCCCACCACACCGTTGT
>CAZORQ010000004.1:0-41682 GCA_964582285.1 uncultured Thermotogae bacterium | reverse complement strand
AAGTCCGCGGGATCGACGTTCTGCACGTCCTCGTCGAACGTCGCCAAGAACACCAGCATGTCCACGTTGGTGTCCTCTCCAATCGGCGTCTTCCGCTCGAACGAGGCCACGCCTGGCGGATCGGTATCGATCGTGAACGTCTGGGTCACCGAGTCCGCACTGTTGTTTCCCGCATTGTCGCGGGCATAGACGTTCCACGTGTAGACGCCGTCGGCTGAGAACGTCGGATTGTAGGTCGTGTTGGGGGTGTAGTTCTGCTTTGGATCCGGTCCGCTCACATCGTAGCGATACCGGTTCGTCGTGTGTAGCCCGCTCCCTCCGGTATCGGTCGATGGATTCCATGACAATGCGGGCGACTGCGTGCCAAGGTACGCGCCGTGGCTGGGACTGAGGCCGTCGGGCTCAGAAGGCGGCGTCTTGTCGATCGTATACGTCAGGCCGGCGCTGTAGTTCCCGTTTCCCGCGCCAGTCCCGCCGAGCTTGTTGCCGGAACCGTCCTCGATCGAATCGTCGTCGACCAAATCGATCGACAGTGTCCCATCGCCGGTGCCGGTGACGACAAGTACATTCCAGCTTGTTCCACTTCCCGACACAGCATCGATCGACGCGCCAGTGAGTCCGCTCTCGTCCGGTGTGAAGTCACCAATTCCAACGCCGGTCACCGACTCGTCGAAGGTCACCGTGAAGTTGACAGTTATCGCATTCGTCGGATCAGCGTCTGCAAGGGTGATCGAGCTGACGTCCGGAGGATCGGTGTCGGCCCCAGTGCATTGCACGACGAATGTGTACGGGTCCTGGTCTGAGTCGTTGTTGGCAACCGATACCGTTGCTGTCCGCGGACCGATTCCGCTCGGATCACACGCGATCGTGAAGGTGTCCGACCCTCCCGCAGGGATCGGATCCAGACTCGGTTGCGTGGCAACCGAGAAGTCCCCCGATCCCGAGAGCGCGACGTACGGGAATCCGGTCAGATCCAAGCCGGCGGCACCGTTGTTGCGGATCGTGAACGTCCGGGAAACCGGGGAGCCGGGTGCGGCCAGTCCGAAGTCCGTGTGGTCACTGGACGTAGGCGTCGTGTCTCCATCGGCAATTACAGTTCCGTTCCCTTCGATCGCCATCTCGGGCACGTTGAGGTCGACCACCACATCATCGAAATCGATCCAGAAATCTCCGGACGAGATCTCGACCTGCGTCACCAGCTTGGCGCCCCCGATTGGCGTGTACGTTGCATAGCCACTGCCTGCCGGCACGGTGATGCTGAACGGCTGCGGTCCAGTTCCGGAGATCGTGATCTCGGTGCCATCATTACGCATGCGAATGCTAGAGAACTGGAAGTCGCCATCGTTCCGCGACGTAATCGTGAATGCGCCGGCGGCCCCGAAAGCATCTGCATCAATGCTTCCGCCATCTCCGGAGACGCCCAACCCCCAAGCGAACGAGACACCACTGTACTCAAGCCCCTCGGCCTCCGATCCGGTCGTGATCGTAGGTGTTCCGTTGCCTGTCGGCGCCGTATTGAACGGGTCCGAATACGGAACACCGACTGTCGCGAACGACAACATCCCAACGATGAGGCTCACTCCGACAATCACGACAGCTTGCCGCTTCCTGCGGACCACACTTCCGCCTTCGCCACCGCGCATCGCCAGATCAACCTCCTTGAACCCGCCGGCGAGCAAACGCACCCCAACGGCGTTCACTCACTTGGATCGAATCCGCTCCTGCCTACGGCCTTTGGTTCAGTATACCGGATTGCCGTGAAGCGTGAACCCATTCCGCCCAGACAAGCTGCGGATTCTTGTCACGTATCCCGAATGGTCATCCTTCCTCAGTTGTACTCTGTGCAATGTCTTTTGATGGAACTCTAGGGAGTGCCTCCCGCCACGTTGACGGGCCGCGGGCTTCTGGCTACCATGCCTTCACCCAGCCAGAGTGGCGGAATTGGCAGACGCGCGGGACTCAAAATCCCGTGTCCCTCTGGGACGTGTGGGTTCGACTCCCACCTCTGGCAAAGCGAAAGCCCCCGACGGACGGGGGCTTTTCCTCTCACTCACGATTGTCGTGCCGTAACTGCTTCGTTAGCGTGCGTCGTCGCTATCCTGCGGCTCGCCCCATGGCGGACGCGGCCGCTCCTCGCGGCTTCGGCGGTTTCGCCGCAAGAATGTTGGGATATCGAAATCATCTACGCCAACGCGGCTTTCCTGCTCCAGCTTCGCCAGCATCGTCTCGTTCGACAGCGACGGGCCGTCCTCGTCATCCTGGCCGTACTCAACCGAGAATCCCGTTGCGATCACGGTCAGTCGAACCGTCTCAAAGCCGTCTCGGATCGCCGTGCCAAAGATGATGTCCGCATGATCGGAGACCGCCTCTCGAATCAGATTCGCCGCAGAGGTCACTTCTTCCAGTGTGAGATCGGATCCGCCGGTGATGTTCATAATCACCTTGCGTGCACCCTGGATCGAGCCGTCGAGCAGCGGTGAGGAGATCGCGTTTCGCGCCGCATCCTTCGTTTTGCCTTCCCCTTCACCTTCGCCAATCCCCATCATCGCCGTCCCGGCGTTGCGCATCACCGATTCGATATCGGCGAAGTCAAGATTGATCATCCCCGGAACAGTGATCAGATCGGAGATCCCTTCCACTCCCTGGCGCAAGACTTCATCTGCAATCTCAAACGCTCGCGTGATCGGCGTCTCGGCAGGCGCGACCTTCAGCAGCTTATCGTTGGAGATACAGATCATCGCGTCGACCGCCTGCGACAGCCGGGCGATCCCCGCCTCGGCCTTCTCCGCTCGAGCAAGTCCCTCGAACGAGAACGGTCGGGTGACGATTCCCGTTGTTAGCACGCCGGCCTCTTTTGCCAGGGAAGCAATGACCGGCGCTGCACCCGTTCCTGTGCCCCCCCCCATTCCGGCCGTGATGAACACCATGTCCACGCCGTTGAGGAGATCGATGATCTCCTCTCGGCTCTCTTCGGCAGCAAGCCGTCCGATCTCGGGGTTCCCGCCCGCGCCAAGCCCCCCTGTCAGCTGCCCTCCAAGCTGCAGTGTTCGATGAGAGCGAACGACCTCCAGTACCTGCGCGTCAGTGTTTGCCACGACAAGCTCGACACCGTTGACCCGCGTGTCAAACATCCGGTCGACAGCGTTTCCGCCGCCGCCACCAACACCGACAACCATCAGGCTCGCTGGTGAAGACGTGTGGTTCATCCGTTCAGGCATGGCCATCATCTACCCCCGGAAGAATCGGTTGAACCAGGAGAACAGCTTTCCAATGATCGATTCCCGCCGCCGTTCGGCGAATTCCGGCTTCTTGAAGTCCGTCGTCTCGACTGCGTAGCGGATCAACCCGATCGAGGTTGCATAGATCGGCGATTCGACGATGTCCCGCAATCCGTGAATCCCTTGCGGGATCTTCCCACGGCGGACCGGGATATCGTAGCGCTGGGTCGCAAACTCAGGAAGCCCGTCCAACAACGACGATCCACCGGTCAGTACCAATCCTGCGGGTACGAGGTCGCGATAGCCTGCATCCTCGACTTCCTGCATCGCAAGATCGAGCAACTCCTCGATTCGAGGCTCGATAATCTTGGCCAGTCGTTTCTTCGACACAAGCTTCTTCTCATCGCCGCCGATTGTCGCCACTTCGATCTTGTCGTCCTCACTGACGCTGTCGACCAGGGCGGTCCCGTGCATCTTCTTCACGAGTTCCGCTTCCTCGATCGGCGTCTGCAATCCGACCGTGATGTCGTTGGTGATATGCTCGCCGGCGATTGGAATCACCTTGGAGAACCAGATGTCCCCCCCGCGGAACACGCTGATATCGGTTGTCCCACCGCCGATGTCGACCAGTATGACGCCGAGTTCCTTCTCAGCTGACGACAGCACGGCAAGCGATGAAGCAATTGGCTCAAGAACGATCTGCTTGATTCCGATACCCAGCGTTTCCACACAGCGGACGAGGTTATGCACCGCCGTGATCGCGCCCG
Source organism: uncultured Thermotogae bacterium (assembly GCA_964582285.1). Classification (GTDB taxonomy): domain Bacteria; phylum Bipolaricaulota; class Bipolaricaulia; order UBA7950; family UBA9294; genus JANQEA01. The sequence continues at coordinate 37,697 of CAZORQ010000004.1, read as the reverse complement.
TCACGATATGCACATCGACCTCGAGACGCGTACCGGTCATGCCGACCGGATCGGTGATCCCGTCCTGACCGTCGACGATGTACTGCCGTGGGATCACGTGGATCATCTCGCTCTCGGGCGGAATCTGAATCGCTTGAGCCGTTTCCACCACACGACGGATGTCATCTTCCGTGATAATTCGGTCCGGACGGTTGATCGATACCGTTCCACTGTTGTTGATCGACGTGATATGCTTTCCTGCGATTCCCACATACACGGAGTCGATCTTCGCATCGGCCATGTTTTCGGCTTCTTCGACCGACTTGCGAATCGAAGACATCGTCCGGCCGATGTCGACGACGACTCCCTTCTCGAGACCATGGGACTCCGCCTTGCCCATTCCGATGATCTCGATCATGCCGTCAATCACATTCCCGACGAGCGCAACCACCTTGGTGGTTCCGACGTCGAGCCCGACAACGACTTTCTCTTTCCTCATCTCTTCACCGCCTTACCGAGGCACCAGCGTTGCCTCACCCCCGAATCTGAGATCAATGACCTCGTAGTCCGCCACATCCAGCGAGCGGCTGAGCGCCGCAAGGGAGTCTAGTCGCAGCAGCACATCGTCCATTTCACCAAGGAGTACGCGGAGCCCGGACTCGGTCTTCACTTCGATCGAATCCGGATCTTCAAGATCAATCAGCTGCGTGTCCAGCGAAGCCAGCACGCCATCATGAAGTACGTGAAGCAACTCGCCGACCGCACTGTCGAGCAAGACAGCGCCCGCACCACTGCCGGAGATGCGCGCACCACGAAGCTCAATCATCGCCGCGGAGGGCGTGCAATCCGTCGAGAGCACCACGCCGCCCTCGCCCAGTGCCAGGCAGCTATCACCGGATGGATCCACCATCCAGGCCACCTCTTCCCTCTCCTGAACCTGAATGGTCAGCGTGTGCGGCAGCCTACGGCCAACGCGAACGCTCTTGATGCGGGGATGCCGCAGCAGGTTCTTGGTTACGCGGCCAAGAGACAAGGTCAACAGAGATTGCCCTCTCCGTACGCCTGACAGGGAAACAAGATTCGGGGCAGTCGTGTGGTGGTTGCCGATGACCACAACTTCACGCAGGTCAACGAACCCAAACCACGGCGTACAGAGTGCAATGGCAGCAGCAGTAATGAGAACCCCCCCTACAGCGAAGACCAGAATAGCGCTTCCGCGCCAGAATGTCCCCTCCTTCACCCGTCAACAACCCCATACTGCCCTACTACAGCGAGATTCGTGAAAACTGTTATACACCTTTTACCAGAGGATGTCAATTTCCTTGCAGATCTCCGCGTTTGATGCCACAGCCAAGGTGACCGCGTTTCCGCGAATACCATCCTGTCTTGCCGTCCCTTACGTTGTATCCTGTTGTTTTTATTTGTCTGCTCGAAGTATGATCCTATACCAGCACACGCCCTGTTGTTGGCTCACAAGGATACCGCTGTGCCCGCGGAGCATCAGGGCCATGACCACCCGGAGGCGGCAACAAGCGCGAGCACATTCTCACCTAGGACAACGCCAAGCTACAGAACTGCCCTTCTTCGAGGAAGTGCGCCAGCTCTTCCGTCACGGTCCAGATGTCGCCAGCACCGAAACTGACAATGAAGTCCCCGGGGACAATCTTCGTCTTGAGGAACTCGATGGCGTTTTCCTTATCCGGAATTGGGTGCACTGCAGCCCTCGTCTTCCTCTCGATCGCCTCGACAATCGTCCGAGATGAAACGCCGGGCACCGGCCGTTCGCACGCCGGGTAGATTGACGTCACAATCACCGCATCGGCAAGAGAGAAAGCGGAGCCAAACTGCGCGCTCAGTGCCCGGGTTCTGCTGTATCGGTGAGGCTGGAAGACGGCTACGATCCGCCGGTCTCGCCAACCCGAGCGAATTGCGCCGAGCGTGGCTTCGATTTCCTCAGGCAAATGCGCATAGTCGTCTACGACAGTAACTCCGTTCTCCTCGAGAACCTCGAAGCGCCGATGTGGAAGCACAAACCTCGACAAGGCGCGGGCAGCATCCTTCAGATCGATCCCAGTCCATCGTGCCGCACCAAGTGCACATAGCGCGTTCTCGACGTTGTGTTCACCGGGCGCCGGAAGCGTAACTCGCGTAATCCGTTCTCCAAACACGACGAGATCAAAAACTGTGTCGAACCGCTCAAACCGAAGATTCTCGGCACGGATGTCCGCGTCCCGATGGATGGCAACGGTCAGTGCATTCGGGAACGATCGCGAAATCTCCTCTACGTAAGGATTGTCCACCGCAAGGACCGCATGATCGGCTTGGGAGACGTATCGATGGAACGCGTTGCGAATCTCCTCCACATTGCGATACGTCTGCAGATGATCGAGTCCCACGTTCGTCACAACCGCGATATCGGGCTCCACCGCCAGGAATAGTCCGTCGCTCTCATCGATCTCGGCAAGGAACCATTCCCCGCTGTCGAGGCACGCGTTCCCGCCAAGTCCCGGACAGTGTGCACCAATGAGATAGCTGGGGGATCGCTCGAGTTCCTGCTGGATTGTCGCAAGCATTGCCGTGGTCGTCGTCTTCCCATGCGTGCCGGCAATGCCGACGCTGCGATAGCCGCGAAGCAGCTCGGCAAGTGCATCGACTCGCTGCACGACGGGGATTCGCCGTTCCCGGGCGGCCCGGACCTCCACATTGTCCTCGGGGATCGCCGATGAAACGATCACTCGATCCACATCGCTTCCTACATGCTGCTCGTGGTGTCCGACGAACACAGCTGCACCGGCTTGCCGCAGTGATTCCAGTTGCCGGTTCTCTCGTAAATCCGACCCGGAGATCTCATTTCCCCGCGCAAGACAGACCGAGGCGAGACCGCTCATGCCGATCCCGCCCATTCCAACGAAATGCAACCGCGTGCTCGTGTTGATCACGCGCCCGCCCCCCTCATCATCGATTGGATCTCCCCCAGTATCTGCGCCTTCGCGCCACGCTGCCCAAGTCGGCCTGCATTGCACGCCAACCGCTCTAACGCCAGCTCGTCATGAATCAGATCCACGATAAGCGATACCAGGTTTCTCTCTACGATAACCTCCTCATCGACCAGTGCGCAAGCCTCCTCCGCTTGCAGCATTCGTGCGTTCTTCCATTGGTGATCGTCGGTCGCTTCTCGCCATGGAATCAGAATCGAGGCCTTCCCACATGCCGTAATCTCCGCCAATGATGTTGCCCCTGCCCGGCAGACCACGAGATCAGCGATCGCGAATGCCGCTCCCATATGCTCGACATACGATTCGACAACGACATTGCCGATTGCCGAATTGCCAAGCTCCTTCCGGATCGCGACAGTCGCCTCTTCTCGACCTGTGATCAGCAAGATCTGGAGCCCATCGTTTGCACCAACGACGTCTTTGGCGTAGAGAATCTGCTCCGTGATCTCGGACGATCCCCTTGAGCCGCCGAACACAAGGATCGTTCGGCGCGACGGATCAAGGCCGAACCGCTTGTAGAGGTCGCTCGAGCGTTGGACATGAAGGAATTCCTCGCGAATGGGATTGCCCGCCACAATCACCCGGCGAGCGTGTGGAAACGACCGCTTCGTCTGCTGGAATGAGACCAAGACAAGATCCACGAGCCGCGAGAGCCATCGGTTGGCGCGACCCGCAACGACATTCTGCTCGTGGATCACTGTTCGCACTCGGAAGAGACGGCCCAGAGTTCCACCCAGGAAGGCTGGCGGAAACGAGCTGTAGCCACCGACACCGATCACAATCTGCGGTCTGAATCGCGCGAAGATCACAAGCGATTCCAGCAGTCCCATCCCCAAGCGAAGCAACGTCCCCACTCTGTGGCAGACACCGCGACTGCGAAACCCTCGAACGTGAATCGGGTAGAAACGAATCCAGGGATGCAAGGGAAGAACACGGGCCTCGATTCCCCTAGATGTCCCGACATAGGCAACCTTCACATCGGGATCGCGCTCGTGGAACCCTTCGATCATCGCCATCGCGGGGTAGAAGTGTCCCCCCGTTCCTCCGCCTGCTACGAGAACCCTCATCTGCGCACATCCTGTCGAGAGACGCTGAGCAGCACGCCGACCATCGCCAATGTGACAATGAGCGAAGACCCCCCATTGCTAAGGAACGGAAGCGTCAGTCCCGTCACGGGTAGAAGGCCAACGACGACACCAAGATTGACCAGCGACTGGAATCCAAGCGTGAAACCTATCCCCACCGCAAGCAGCCGCCCCAATTGGTCTGGAGCATGTTCAGCAATCACGAATGCTCTCCACACCAAGAACCCCAGGAGGCCGATCACCACACACATGCCGACAAACCCAAGCTCCTCCGCAATGACGGACGCGATGAAGTCATTGTGCGATTGAGGCAGGTGGAACAGCTTCGCATGCGATGCACCCAGTCCCCGTCCGAACAGCCCGCCGGATCCAACGGCAATCAGCGACTGAATCGTTTGGTATCCCGATGTTGTGCTGTGGGCGAACGGATTGAGGAACGAGAGGAGTCTGGCCATCCGATAGGGCGCAAATCGAATCGCCAGGAACACAAACGGAGCACATCCGGCAACAATCCCAGCGAGATGCAGCATCCTCGCACCGGCGAAGAACAGCATCCCCAGCGTAACCGCCCCAAGGACCAGGACCATTCCTAGATCCGGTTGGGCTACCACAACGGCGGCCAACACCCCGAGCACGATAATGTATGGCAGAACCCCGTCCCCGAACGCCTTCACCCTCTCGCCCTTCTTCGAAAGACTCGTCGCCAGATAAACGATCAACGAGAGTTTCAGCAGCTCAGTTGGTTGGAATGATGCCGGTCCCAGCGACAGCCAACGACCGTCGCCGATCCCAAGAGGGAGGATCGTCATCACCGTCAGCAGGAACGATCCAAGCAGGAGCAGATCATTGATCGCGCCCAGCCGATGGTAGTCCGAGACGGCAAGCCCTCCGAGCACAATCACGCCGATCAATGCGGCAATGGCCTGACGGAAGAGCATCGACGTATCGCTGCCGAAGTGTCTCAACGAGAACGGGGCGCTTGCGCTGTAGAGTGCAATCAACCCTGCAAGCACGAGAAGTGAGACTACCAGAATCGTTCGTCGGTCCGCTTGTCCGCCCACTACTTGCTCCTCGGCGTTGGGATAGGGTTCCGCCTCGCCAGCGACTCCCATGGTTGCGCCATCTGCCCAAGGGAGGAAGGAACGCCGTCGCGGTATGCGAGACACTCGGTCCAATACGAAGCGGACGGGTGTCCGTGGTGTGGAGGATTCGTGTCCTTGGATTCAGCCGGTGCGGAACCCAGCCTGCGCACGAATCGTTCGGGAGAATGCTTCGCCGCGTTCCTGGAAGCTGCGGAATTGATCGAAACTCGAGCACGCAGGAGAGAAGAGGATCGTGTCGCCGGGACACGCAGCGTCCAGCCCGGTACGCGCAGCTGTCCCCACGTCCTCTACACGAATGACCGGATACCCATCAAGCAGCCCGGCCAGCTGCTCTGCAGCCTCCCCGAACAGCACGATCCGTCGGATTGTCGATATCTCAATCGCCTCTCTCAATGCCTCGTAGCCCGTCTGTTTCGCCTGACCGCCAAGCAGAAGTACGGTCGGCCCATCGAGCGCGGCAAGCGCGGCTATCGTCGACGCAGGATTGGTCGCCTTCGAATCATTGACGATGCGCACTCCATCGATATACCCGACCTCCGCCATGCGATACGGCAGACGGACACTGGAAGCAATCTGGCCGATCTCAACAGCCGCCCAGTCGGTGTCCGGCAGAAGCGCTTCGCAGGCGCAGAGTGCCGCACCCAGGTTTGCCTTCCGGTGTGGAGCAAGCCTCGCAGCCAGATGCGATGGAACTGCATCCTTCTCGTCGTAGATCACCCGCTTCGCTTCGCCTTGTTTGAACCGCGAGGCCAGGCTTCGCGGCAAGATTGCAGTGTTGTCTGCAGTTTGGAGGCGGAATATCCTTCCCTTGGCCTCTGTATACGCATGCATCGTGCCATGCTGAGCCAGGTGGTCCGGCTCAAGGTTAAGAAGCAAGGCGACGTCCGGCCGGAACACGGCGGACTGCGCGAGCTGATAGCTGCTGGCTTCAACTACAATCGCGTCGAACGGATCGGCGTCGACAACATCGATGAACGGCGTCCCGATGTTCCCCACCACCGCAACCCTCTGCCCCACCGCACGAAGGAGCGCCCCGATCAGTTCGACGGTCGTGCTCTTGCCATTCGTCCCAGTGACAGCAACCATCGGAACCCCGACGCTCGCAGCAGCTGCAAGGTCGAGCTCAGAGTAGATCGGAATTCCTCGTTGGGTTGCGCTCGCGAGAAGCGCTGATCCCGTCGGGACACTGGGACTGAGGATGATGGCATCGATGCCAACAAGAGCCCGCCCAGTGTGGCCGCGCTCTTCGTAGGAAATCCCTTGCTCGCGAAGCCAGCCCCGTTCCTCTTCACAAAGCGCCCGCCGCTCAGTAACAAGGATGTCTACGTCGTGTCGCACTGCGTACCGGCAGACAGCCTTCCCCGTCACCCCAAGGCCAACCACAAGCATCCGCTTGACCTTTCGCTCACCAATCCGAACGCTCATCGGCGTACCAAGCGGTTCTCGAGCACGACGCTCTCGAGGTCGCGATCGAGCCTGATACTCTCCGTTGTCGCCTCCCCGATCGCAGCGCGAGGGACCAATCCAACGATCTCGCTCTCGACCACGTTGATACCTCGGTCGCTGGCTTCATCTCGGACTCGCTCGAATGCGACAAGGAGGTTCGTCGCATCGATGTCCGTCAGGTTCATCGAAACCTGAACGAGTCCCCGACTGGCCAGTGGCAAGCCAAGCGCTTTCACTCCCTTCAGCCCCCCGTTCGCCTCGCGGATCCTTGTCGCGATCTGCGTGGCAACGGCCAGCTCCCCGGTCTCAAGGACCACATTGAACGCGACCAAGAACCGCCTCGCTCCGATCGCCACAATGCCCGCCGTCGGATGCGGAGTTTGGGGTCCGAAGTCGGGAGCCCATTCAGCCCGGTGCAGCTTGTCCGTCAGCCGTTCGAACTGTCCTTTCCGGATCGTCGCAAGATTCCGACGTTGAGCCGATGTGGCCGCCGCCTCGTAAAGGAAAACCGGGATCGCGAGCTGCTCACCGATCGCCTGTCCAACACGACGCGCGAGCTGCACGCAGTCGGACATGGTGCCCCCCTCCAGCGGCACGAACGGAATCACATCGGTCGCCCCCATTCGTGGATGGACGCCGCGCTGAGCCCGCAGGTCAATTTTGGCGGTCGTCAGCCGGACCAACGCGAGGACACCATCGAGCAGGTCGCTTTCGCATCCAATGAATGTCAGAACCGATCGATTGTGATCCGGATCAGCATGAAGGTCGAGCACCCCGCAGCCTGATACAGCAACCGCATCGACCGCCCTGCGGAGGATGTCGCGGTCCCGGCCTTCACTGATGTTCGGGATACACTCGATCACGGGGGTCTTCGTTCGCTCCTAGGTCACCAATAGCGAAATCGTCGCCGACGCGGCCAGCTCTCCGTCGACCGAAGCACCAACACTGGCTTGCAGCAATCCGCGCCGCGCGCGGATCAGCTCCGCTTCGATGCGGAGCTGATCCCCCGGAACCACCTTGCGGCGAAAACGGGCCTTCTCGACACCCACGAGATACCCTTCACGCGCCGTGTCCTCATCGCGCTTGGGAACGAGAAACGCTGCCGTCTGCGCCATCGCCTCGATGATCAACACACCGGGCATGACTGCCCCAACCGGTTCAGGGAAGTGCCCCTGGAACTGCGGCTCGTTGGCCGTGACGTTCTTCAACGCGACGACACGGCCCGCCTCCCTTTCCAGCACCCGATCGATCATCAGGAATGGGTACCTGTGCGGAAGATTGTCGCGGATTGCCTCTACGTCGAGCATGGTCGCCGACTACAGGTACGTCGCCAGCTTTGCCTTGACCAGGTCGGTGATGTCGATGATCGTGGCGGGATTGGAGTACACAAGAACGTTCTTCTTGTTGAGGACGAGATCAAACCCGCGATCAAGCGCAACTTCCTCGGCTGCCTTGACAACCTTCACTGTCGCGGCGCTGACAAGCAGCTGGTCAAGCTGTTGATAGGCGCCCTCCAACTGCGTATACCGACCGTTGAATTCCGTTGAGTCGATGACGCCGATTCTCGCTGTTGAGAGAAGATTCTTCATCTCGTCGATGACTGGCTGCGCCTCTTCCTTGAGGGCCGTCAGCTCTCCACGGATGTCCGAGAATCCTTCCGAAGCGATCATCGTGTCGATCATCGCAATCTGGACCGCGAACTGCGCGTCGAGGAACTCGGACTTCAGTCCCATCAGTTCCACCTCGTAGTCTTCACGCGAGATGGTGCTCTGAACGAAATCCTGCTGCAGCCGAACAAGCGCCGAAGCCTTTTCCGATGCACGCTGTCGCATGTCAGTGACAGCGTCCGTGAAGACAGCGAAAGCAGCCTCCGTGTTGGCATAGGCAACCCTGACAGCGCCTTGCTGCCGGAGCGCGGCGACATCGTTCCGAAGCGCGGCGAACTCTGAGCTACTCGCATCTCCACCTGAGGGGAGCGCGAACTGAAGAACCAGCGCACCAATTGCCAGCAATAGAGCAAGACCAGCGACGAAAAGCGTATTTCGAGACATGCCATCCTCCTTGTGGATCCCCATTCCTGCCGATTATAAGCGACTCCGTATCGATCGTCAGAGATCAGAACATTCGGCCGAAGCCGATCTCGAGTTTCGGCATCCAGCTCCAATCGGAGTCAAGCGGCCACGCAGCATCAAGCCGCACGAAGATCCCGGCGGCGTCTATCGCGATTTCGAGACCAGCTGTCGCGAGAATCGTGTCAAGCCTAACTGCATCCAGATCGACTCCCGCATCGACGAAAGTAACCAGGTGCAACCCTTCTTCTGCTAGCTGGACGCGATACTCGCAGTTGGCGAGGAACATCCGCGGCACAGATATCGAATCCATCCCTCTCACCGACATGGGGCCACCAAGCTCATAGTATTGGCTGACAGGGAGTCGATCATCTCCCCAACCCATCTTGAATCGTACGCCGATGGCCTGTCGCATGTCTCCAAACAGCGGCAAGCTCGCGGGACTGAACTGGATCCAGTCAAGTCGGATATTGAAGTACTCTCGACCCGCAGAGAAGCCGCCGGCCTTCTCCATGCTAATCGAGCGTTTCTTCCCACCAGTCGGGAAGTATGGATCGTCGACATCGTCGTACATCAAAGACATGGTCACCGAATCCGTCGGCGTCCACTGAGTCTCACCTGCAGCCCGTTCCTCTTCATGCTTGTAGCTCAGACCCATATCCGCGTAATCCGCGATCGGATAGGCGTAGCTGTTCCTCACCCCGTACGTGGTAAGCGGCACCGTTTCCTCGCCGTTCGTGATCCGCCGTGATGTCTTGTACAGGTCGAGTCCCACGCGGTCGAATTCGGGGAAGAAGGCCGTCGACGTGTAGGCAAGATCCCAGGTGATCGCGCCCGGCTCCCCATCGGCTACGAGACCTCGACTGTAACTGAGCGATACATCTTGTCCGGTTCCAAAAAGGTTCTTCTGTCGAAGCTTGAGCTCACCGACAATTCCACCCGTACGCGGATCGAGCGCCATCGAGCCCTCGAACCCTCCAAGCCGCGTCTTGTCTGCGACGTTCACCGTGACGACTATCCCGTCATCCACCCACTCGGGAACAAGACTGACCGACGTGAAATACCCCAGCGACGTTAGGCTCTGTTGCGAAACGAGGTAATCTTCGCTATTGAGAACCTCACCAACTGCAATATCGAGCTTCCGGAGAATGACGTAGTCCTTGGTGTGTTCAGGCCCCGAAAGCACGATCTCGCGAATGCGCCCCTCTCCAACACGAACGTAAGCCGTCCCGCCTTCAACCGCCTCGACTGTGAAGCGAACCATCATGTAGCCAGCGTCCGTGTACAGGTCGTAGACGCCCTCAAGCGCCTGAAGAAGACGGTAGTTGTCGGTCAGCCCATCAGGCGGCAACGCGCTCAGCTTGTCGTACACTGCCGCTTCGTCATAGCATGTGATCCCTACAAGCACGATGTCGCTCAGCTCAAGCGGCTCCTGCAGCAAATCGCGTTCCTCTAGGTTCCATTGCAGGATCACGCTGTCCGGCGTTGGCCCGGGCTGCGGGACGATTTCCACGTTTGCGAAGTAGATTGAGTTCCCGAAGCGGGACATGATTCTCTGCACATCGATTCTCCGGATCGGCTCACCGAGGGGCAGATCAATCAACTGCTCCGCCTCCGCTACAGGTACTGTCCTCAATCCGGAGACTATGTTCGAGTCCACGTGTCCTTCGACGAACTCAATCGACAATGTTTCGCCGATCTCCACGTTGCCCAGGGCAACAAGGACGTAGCCGCGATCGTTGTATTCGGTGAGCACGTCACTCAACGCCGTCTCCAGTGCCGCGCGGTTCAGAACCTTGCGCCTCTTGATGTCTCCCTGGTAGAGGATTTGGCGAATCTTCGATGTCGAGAGGATTGGGGTGCTGAACAGCCGTATGCCGAACGCGGAGTACCATCTCCGGTTAGTGTTCCCCGTAATGACGATCTTTCGCACCACTGGATTCTCCACGACATGGAAGACGACGTCTCCGTTCTCTCCCACATCCGGAGCCACTTCGCTGAACCACCCAAGATCAAACACCGCTTGCGACGCATGCTTCAGGTCGGCTTCGGTCACTCGGTCTCCTTGTTGGAAACCGATGATCTCCAGGACATCGCGATCCTTGATCTTCACTGTACCCTCGATGTCGATGCTCGATACCGTCACCGGGTACTGCACGGCTGATCCCACCGCCGACAGTCCCACGAGCAGGACGGCGACCGCACCGAGTACCAGACTTTTCATCCGCATGCCTCCTCTACGCTCATCACAGAACTCAAACTCACGCCACAGAATATGGGCCATTGAACCCCAACTGTACCCGCCTTGTGTGTCGATTTCATGAACCAGACCGCGCTGTCTACACGCCCGGGTACTACGTCCCAATCGACTCGCCGGACGCTCGGTATTGGACAGCCTCAGCGACGTGTTCAGCGGAAAGCGTCACCGCGCCCTCAAGATCGGCGATGGTCCGCGCCACTCGCAGGATCCGGACATGCGATCGCGCGCTCAGCCCGAAGCGGGACACAGCCCGCTTCAGCAGTCCCTTCGCTGCAGTGTTCAGTGTACAGTGGGCATCAAGCTGCTCGCCATCCAGTTGTGCATTGGAGAAGCATCTCGCGGTTCCACGAAGCCGCTCCCATTGACACGCCCGCGCACCTGCCACCCTCGCTCTCACGTCGAGGGAAGCTGTTGTCCCTCTCCTGCCCAGCAGCTCATCCGCTGCAAGTCGAGGGACCTCCACGAACAGGTCGATCCGATCCAGGAACGGCCCGGAGAGCCGTCTGCGATAGCGCTGGATATCGCGTGCCGTGCACCGGCACGGCTGTGTTGAATCCCCGAGGAATCCGCATGGACACGGATTCATTGCGGCGGCAAGTGTGAACGCTGCCGGATATCTCACCGAGACACCGGCCCGTGATAGCAGAATCGACCGATCCTCGAGCGGCTGCCGGAGCGTCTCGAGAACCCTCCGATCGAACTCGGGCAACTCATCCAGGAATAGCACGCCGTGGTGCGCAAGGCTGATCTCCCCCGGACCAGGCACCCCGTGCCCGCCGCCAACCATGCCTGCGTAGGAGATCGTTTGGTGCGGAGCACGAAACGGACGTCTTCGAATCAACGGACCACCGCTCTCGAGCAGTCCGGCCGAGCTGTAGATCTTCGTCACCTCAAGTGCTTCCTCCAACGTCAGCGGCGGAAGGATGTCGGGAAGACAGCGGGCAAGCAAGCTCTTCCCCGCACCCGGTGGCCCAACCATCAGCAGGTTGTGTCCGCCGGCAGCCGCAATCTCCAACGCCCGTTTCGCCTGAACCTGCCCGCGAACCTGTTGAAGATCGCACGCAATCGGAGGAGGCGCTTCTTGCAGAACCTTCCCCCGGTCCACGACCAATGGCGCGATTCGATTCTCTCCGCTGAGATGCCGTCGCACATCGCCAAGCGATGTCACCGGGTAGACGGGCGCATCGGTCGCAAGCGAAGCCTCGATCGCGTTTCCCTCAGGAACAATCAGCCCGTCGACATGCCCCGATGCGGCGATCGCGATCGGAAGGACGCCGCGTACGCTGCAAACCTCACCGTCAAGGGCAAGCTCACCCACTAGAAGATATCGCGCCGTAGGCGGCGGAAGCTGGGCAGACGCGATCAGAATCGCTATGGCGATGGGGAGATCGAACCCTACCCCCTCCTTCCTCAGGTCGGCTGGCGCGAGGTTCGCTGTGATTCGGCCGGCCGGGAATTGAAATCCGGAGTTCTTGATCGCACTGCGGATCCGTTCTCGGCTCTCGCAGACCTCCTTCTCCGGCAGCCCGACAACTCGGAACTGCGGGAGCCCTCCACTCACATCGCATTGGATCTCGATCAGCTCCGCATCAATCCCCAACACCGCTCCGCTCAGGAGCCGGGCAAACACGTCGTATCCACCTGGAACGCGTCGCGATGAAGTCGCGGCTCTCCCGCCAAGAATACCACCACATCGAAGCGCGCCGGCAACTGGCAGTCTGTGACGCTGAGGAAGCTACCGGCAGCAGCAATCAGGCGGCGCTGCTTCGCCGGATGTACCGCAGCTTCCGGGCCGCCGAACCCCGACTGGGAGCGAGATTTGACTTCGACAAAGGCAAGCGTCTGTCCATCTCGAGCGACAATATCGATCTCCCCCAGACGTGTCCGCCAGTTACGTACGACGATCTCGTACCCGCATTCACGCAGGAAGCGACATGCAGTCTCCTCCGCCGTGCGACCGGCGTCCTGCTCGTTGTCTATCCTCATCTGTCATATATTAACTTGCATGTCTGTCGGGCGTCAACATCGGGCCTTTCCAATTGCGATGCGCATTTGCGGGATGTATAATTGCTGTCCAATCTCCTGAGAAGCGAAGGTCACATGGGCACAACTCTAAGAAACGTTCAACCCCTCGCGGCGACTTCGCCGATTGACATCCGCTTCGAAGATTCGCGCATCGCGTCCATCACCGAATCGCCGACGACTCCGCCCCCCGGTGACGACGTCATCGACGGAGGGGGCAAGATCGTCGCTTCGGGTTTCTTCAATACACACACACACCTCGCGATGGTTCTGTTCCGCGGCCTCGCTGACGATGTGCCATTGCAGGTATGGCTCGAAGACCACATCTGGCCGATCGAGAACAAGCTACGCGCCGAAGACGTGTACTGGTGCACGCTGCTCGGATTGGCAGAGGGAATCCGCGGTGGAACGATCGGTTTTGCCGACATGTACTTCCACTGCGACGAGATCGCTCGCGCGGCAGACGAGGCCGGCGTCCGCCTGCTGCTCTCCCCGGGCATGGCTGCCCCATCGATGGATGAGGGCGGTGCGGCCAAACTGGATGCGACAACGCACATCGTCGAGCGATGGCACGGCAAGGCGAACGGCCGGATCCGGGGGGCTCTCAGCCCTCACGCGCTGTATACATGCGGCGAAGACCTTTGGCGGGCAACGATTGAGCGGGCAACACACATCGACGTCCCCATCCACACGCATGTCTCAGAAACGCGTTCTGAGGTCGAGGCATGGCGAGAGCAGACCGGAGCAAGCCCTGTTGCTCATCTGGAGCAGCTCGGCGCGTTTGACGTACCGTTTCTCGCTGCCCACTGCGTGCATGTCAATGAGGATGATATCGCCATTCTCGCCGATCGCGGTGTGCACGTGGCCCACTGTCCGAAGAGCAATGCCAAGTTGGGAAGCGGCATCGCGCCACTGCGAGCAATGCTTGAAGCAGGAGTCAAGGTCGCTCTCGGCACCGACGGCGCCGCATCGAACAACCGTCTCGACATGATTGAGGAGATGCGGACGGCATGGATCCTCCAACGGGCGCTTCATGAGGATCCAATGCGTCCAAGCGCTGATGAGATCCTCGCCATGGCCGCGACATCCGCACGGGCTCTTTTTGGCCTTGAGGAGGAGGCGCTAGCTGTGGGGTCTCGAGCTGATCTGATCCTCATCGATCGCGGCACACTCCACGCCACTCCGGCACATGATCCGCTCTCGACAATCGTCTTCGCCGCCAATGCGCTCGACGTGACGGACGTCCTGGTGAACGGGAACTGGGTCATGAGGAATCGGGAGCTACGCACAATTGACGTAGAACGGGTAAGATTCGAAGTAGAAGGCCTGCTACGCAGGCATGGCAACTGATCCGACCCCATCTGGGAGGACGGAGACACCTTCTCTCGGATGAGGGCGAAAAGGAGACACCAATGGGATTGACGACAGAGAGGAAAGCGGAAATCGCTCAGGAATTCGGCAACGGCAACAATGACACAGGGTCTGCGCCGGTGCAGATCGCACTGCTGACAGAGAGGATAAGAGAACTGACGGAGCACTTGGCCCAGCACAAGAAGGACTTCAGCTCCCAGCGCGGCTTGAGGAAGATGGTCGGCCAGCGCCGACGATTGCTGAAGTATGTCAAACGGCACAGCTTAGAAGGGTATCGCGCACTGATAGAGAAACTGCAAATCAGAGGAGTCTAGAGATTCTATGCACATTCGAGAGAGCATTGACTTCAATGGGAAAGAACTCGCGCTCGAAACCGGGCAGATCGCCCGGCAGGCCGATGGGGCAGTCTTGGCAACCCACGGCGATACACATGTCTTGGTGACCGTCGTCACTGAGACACCAAGAAACGACATTGGATACTTCCCGCTTCGCGTGGACTACGAAGAGCGCTTCTACGCAAGCGGCAAGATTCCCGGCGGATTCTTCAAGAGAGAAGGAAGACCAAGCGACGTTGCCATATTGAGCGGCCGGATGATCGATCGCCCGATCCGCCCGCTGTTTCCAAATGGATACAAGGATGAAGTGCAGATCATCGCCACGATTCTTTCGGCTGAGCCGGATTGCTCACCCAACGTCATGGCAATCCTTGGCGCCTCCGCAGCGCTGATGATCTCCGATGCACCGTTCCAAGGTCCCATTGCCGGCGTCAAGATCGGCCTCGTCGATGGCACATTCGTGCTCGATCCCAACGCAGAGACGATCGACGAAACCGGTGCCGAGATTACGATCGCGGGGACACGAGACACCGTGACAATGGTTGAGGGCATGATGCGGGAGCTCACGGAGGCTGAGGTTGTCGAAGCCATCGATTTCGGTCATGCCGCGATACGCGAGCTCATCGCCCTTCAGGAGCGGTTCGTGGCACAGGTCAACCCGGTGAAGAAGGAATTCGTCCCTGAGGAGTCGGCCGAAACACCGGGCCTGATCGATCGTGTCCGGCAAATCGTCTGGCCTGAGTTCCCCGGGATTCACGCGACAACGACCAAGAAAGAGCGAGGCGAATTCGTCAGCGGTCTGCGCGAACGTGCGGTCGAGGCGATCGTCGTCCCAACGTTCACCGAAGAGGAGGCCAGTGCACTGACTGTGGAGGTCTCGACAGCCGTCGAATCGCTTCTTTCGGAGTACATGCGCCAGGAGATCCTGGAACGAGGCGTACGGCTCGACGGACGAAGACCCGAGGAGATCCGCCCAATCAACTGCCGCGTCGGCGTGCTCCCGAGAACGCACGGATCGTCGTTATTCACGCGAGGCGAGACGCAGAGCCTGGGAGTCATCACGCTTGGCGCCGCTCGCGGGGACGAGCAGATCATCGACCAGATGATGTTCGACGGACGGAAACGGTTCATGCTCCACTACAACTTCCCACCGTTCTCGGTCGGTGAAGTTCGTCGGGTGGGCTCGCCAAGCCGCCGGTCCATCGGTCACGGGTACCTGGCGGAGAACTCCCTTCGCTGCATTCTGCCGGACGCAGAGGAGTTCCCATACGTCATCCGTATCGTCTCGGAGATTCTCGAGTCCAACGGGTCCTCGTCGATGGCAACCGTCTGCAGCGCATCCCTGGCGATGATGGACGCCGGCGTCCCAATCAAACGCCCGGCCGCCGGAATCGCAATGGGGATGATCGAAGACGCAGAGGCGAACCGACGCGTGATCCTCACTGATATCCAGGGAGCCGAGGATCATCACGGAGATATGGACTTCAAGGTCGTCGGCACGCGAACCGGCGTCACCGCATTCCAGCTCGACGTCAAGGTCGGCGGCATTGACAGTCACACGATGCGTGAAGCGCTTGAACAGGCACGCCGGGCACGGTTGGCCATCCTCGACGAGATGGATCGGGTGATCGCCGAGCCGCGAGCCGAGCTATCGCTGTTCGCGCCCAGACTGGTAACGATTCTGATCCCGACCGACAAGATCGGCATGGTGATCGGACCCGGCGGGAAGATGATTCGACAGATCATCGAGGAAACCGGTGCAGAGATCGATATCGAAGATGATGGGAGCGTGAAGATCGCCGCCGTCGATGCGGCAGCTGTCGCCGCTGCTCAGGAGTGGATTGAAGACCTCACGTCCGAACTCGAAATCGGTACTGTCTTTTCGACCAAAGTCACTCGGGTCGTCGACTTCGGGGCGTTTGTCGAACTGAAAGGCGGCGGTGAGGGGCTGGTTCACGTCTCAAACCTCGCCGACGGATTCGTCGACAACGTCACCGACTACGTCAAACCTGGAGATGAGGTCACCATTGAGGTCATCGGTACCGACAAGATGGGCCGGCCCGACCTCAAACGACTTGCATCGGAAGGCGAAGCAGGGGATGCAGGCGGTCCCACCAATCGCAAGCCGCCGCGAGAGCGGGGAGGGCATCGGAACAAGAAGAGTGCGGCTCCGCCGCAGGAATCCGCCCCGTCTCCTCCCGTCAACGCCGGCGATGTCCTTGAAGGTGTCGTGACCAACACGACCGACTACGGTGCATTCGTCGAGCTGACACCCGAGGTTACGGGCCTGATCCACATCTCGGCACTGTCCGACGAGTACGTGCGACGCGTCACCGATGTTGTCAAGAGCGGAGATCGCGTCACCGTCGAAGTGATGAGCATCGACGAGCGGGGGCGATACAAGCTCCGCCGCATTGTCCCTGAAGGCGAGCGGAAGCAGGTGGAGGAAGCCGACGACCGCGGTGCACAGAACGAAGACCGTCCCGGACCGGAGCATGAGACACCGTCACAGCCGGTGGAGGCGCCGCCCGAACGGGAACAGGTCGATGAGAATCCGGACACTGAAGAACCATCATCTTCCTCGCCAGCGGAGCAACAACCTGAGCCCGAGCCAGCGGAACTCGAGGATCGTTGGTAGCAGAGAGGCTCTACGAAGGAGCCTACGAAGCGCGACTGGAAAACGGACTGCGGATTCTCATCGAAGAGGTTCCGCAGTCCCGTTCCGTCAGTGTCGGCGTGTGGGTACGTGCCGGAAGCCGCGACGATCCGAACGATATCCCTGGGCTCTCTCATTTCGTCGAACACCTCGTCTTCAAAGGGACCGCACGACGAGACGCCGATGCCATTTCTCGCGAGATCGATGCCGCCGGCGGACACATCAATGCCGCCACCAGTAAGGAGACGACGTTCTACTTCGTCGATGTACCCGCCGAGGGTCTTTCGACCGCGATCGATATTCTCGCCGACATCGTCTGGAACCCCGCATTTAATCAGGAGCAGATCGAGCTCGAGCGCAATGTCGTTCTTGAGGAAATCCGTGGGAGTCTGGACGACCCGGAGCAATCCGCCTACGATCTCTTCGTTGCCGGTTTGTGGAGCGACCACCATCCGCTGTCGCATTCGGTTCTCGGCTCTCCGGAGGCCATTGCAGGGGTAGAGCCGCAACGGATCAAGGCGCATCATGCCCAGTACTACCGCCCCGAAAATATGGTTCTTGCCGTCTGTGGCGCGGTGCGCACGCCGGATCTACTCGGGCAAATGAAGTCGCTGTCTCTTTCAGATTCGATCACTCCCGGTGCCGTTCCCGGTCGGTCCGCCGCCACGCTCAATCCGGGACGGTATCATCACGAGCGCCCAACAGCGCAATCGCATGTCTACTTCGGTCTCGCGGGACCCGATGTCTCCAGTGACGACCGCTTCCCGCTCGAAGTGATCAACTCCGTGCTAGGCGACGGGCCGAGCTCGCGACTGTTCCGCTCGATCCGCGAGGACCGCGGACTCGCCTACGCTGTCACAAGCAACGTAGCCTGCTACTCGGATTGCGGCCTTTGGCTTACCTATGCCGGTGTCGCCCCCAACACGACATCCACCGTTATTGATCTCGTCTCGGCCGAGTTCGAACGCCTTCGGTCCACTCCGATTCCGGTAGATGAACTCGAACTGGCCAAAGCGAAGCTTCGAGGACATCTGATTCTTGGCCTCGAGACCAACAGCAACCGTGCCGTCCGGCTTGGAAACGCAGCAATCCGGAACCGGAGGATTCTCTCCCCGGATGAAATCCTCGCTCGACTCGACCGCGTCACCCAAGACGAGGCCCACAGCGTCGTCGCCCAGTACCTGCAGCCCAGCGCAATGAACCTAACCACTGTCGGACCCATCGCCTAGGGCGTTGCCGTTTCATCAGCGCCCCGCTACCATAGGCTCGCCATGGCTATTGCTGTCTATCCAGGAAGCTTCGATCCCATCACGTACGGCCACATCGATATCGTCCGCCGCGCGCGCAAACTCTTCTCCAAGCTGTACGTCGCCGTGGTCGCCAACCCACACAAGAGCCCACTGCTCACCGTCGAAGAACGCATCGACATTACCCGGGCTGCGCTCGCCGAGGAGGGCGTGAACGGCATCGAGGTTATCAGCTACGACGGTCTACTCGTCAACTGCGCCCGCGAGCATGGCGCCGATGCAATTGTGCGCGGTCTGCGCGCCAACTCGGATTTTGAGTACGAGTTCCAGATGGCACTCACCAACCGCGATCTAGCACCGGAATTTGAGTCCGTCTTCTTCATGACCGCAGGCAAGTTCAGCTTCCTCGCGTCGTCCATGGTCAAGGAAGTCTGCGCTTACGGAGGTGATGTCTCGACCTTTGTGCCTACCTCCGTCGAGATCGCATTGAAGAAGAAACTCCAGAAGTAAATGCAGTACAACCGGCGTGCTGTGACAGGCAGTGACAACGCGCCAATCGCCCATCCATGTCGTGTGCCCTACACCGGAGGAACGATTGGGGCTAGCAGGGCACGCTGCAAACGCCCAACGAGGCAAGACGCTACCCCAAGACTCTCCAAGTAGCTCGCGACAGAACTATGCTCTCGGCGAAGTGTGGAAAGCAACAGCTCCATCGACGCCCCCTCAGCAAGCAAAGCGTAGCTCGGGAGGCGTTCCGGACGAGTCTCACGTGACGGATCGCCGCCGATTCTGTCGATGAAGGCCTGCATGTACCGGCCAGTATGGACGTAGTCATCAACAATCGTCTCATCGGCTACGCCCAGGGCACTCAACAGCATTGCGGCGAGGATTCCGGTCTCGGCCGAGAGTGCAGTGGAAGACCAGCGGGTGGTTCTCTGGATCGGCAATGATCTCCATGGCCTCAGCAATCTTTTTCCCCATCTCCGTCTGCTGCAACGCCAACCAATAGACCTCGCCCATACTCGACGACATACGGAACCGTTCTTCGGAGCTTCCGGTGTCCTTGCCGCCCGTGAACGGCACGCCGTAGTACCGAGCGCCCACCTCCGGCAGCAGCCCTATCCCCTGCCGCTTCACTTCCCCGGCACTTCGAATATCAATCACCGACTTGAGGCCGATCTCTTCCTTGAGCCGTAGAGCATCGTGTTTCGTCATGCACTGCAGTTCGCCACTACGATACAGGCGTCGCCAGACGACTGCCTGACCGTCGCGCGTCGGATGCCCGCCGAGATCACGGAAATTGAGCACGCCCTCGAGCTCGATGTGGCGGCGGTTTGCATCTTGAGTCATTCGCATTAACGCTCCTTCGGATCCATGAGAACAACCCGTCACCCTTGAAGCCTCCGAGAATCCGCTGACGCGGATGCTGTGCCACGCAACTGCCCTCTACCGGATCACCGTCGCGCCCACCTCGGCGAGGATGCTCTTCGCGATTTCCCCGTGTGTCGCGTGCAAGCGATGAAGGACCGCGAGTGTTCCTGTCGGTTCCAACAGCGCTCGCGGGGGAATTGGTTCACGGGCGACTAGTTCGGCGCCTTCTGCGCAAGCCTTCGCCACCGTGAACGCCTTACCGCCGAGCAGGGGCAGCTGATCGATCCCCAACGAGATGATCGCCGGCAGGTCACGCGGTTTGGGAATCCCTCCGGGTCGTCCGATGTAGACCGCCACTTTGGCATCAGGATCATCCCAGGGACCATGAGTTTGCCATACGAGAAGCGGCCTGATCTCATCGCTCGTCCACTCCCGTGTCCATACATCGAACTCGGAAGACACCTCAACCGTCGTGTTCCCCGTCACGAGCTGCACCGAGCAGCCGATTTCCTCGTGAGCTTCCCGCTGCAGTGCACCGATCGGTGACTCGCCATGCTCGATCGATCCTCCGATGAGCCCAAGGCCGATCGTGAGCCGTCCATCGTCGTCTCGCCGCCACTTCCGGAGCTTCTGGACCTCCAAGATCAGCCCGGACGCTCCCATGAGGAAGCAGGCAGCCCCCGCAAACCTCTCAGCCTGGGACACGATCGAATGCCCCTGCGATGAGCCATCCAAGCTGTCGCCGCTCTGCACTACGCAGAAGAGCCGCCTTCCAATAGCCGCAAGGCAAACTGCATTCGGATCTCCTGATGCTCCACCTGCTGCTCTTGAGCACGGGAGCCGTGCCCTGCCTCGAACCAATGCACGGAGATGCTCTTGCCCAACGACTTCAGTTTTGCCTCGTATTCCTTCATCTGCCGCGCAGGACAGCGCGTATCGTTGCTCCCTTGGATGACCAAAAGCGGAGCCTGGATCTGTTCCGCGTAGCTGCTCGGCGAGCTCGCTTTGTGCTCTTCGGGCTTTTCTTCCGGTGTGCCCCCGAACAGCACGCGCTGGTATCCCCTCAACGATTCGCTCTGGTCTTCGTACATCACGGCCCAATCGGCGATTGCGATGTCGGCCATGCCTCCCGCCCACAGATTGGGGCGCTTGCCGATCGCAAGCAGCGTCAGGTAGCCGCCGTACGAGCCGCCGGTCAGGAAGATTTCCTTTCTGCCCGCGATCCCCTTTTCGACAAGCCAAGCGTGGGCTGCAACCATGTCTTCGACCTCTAGCTCGCCCAGCCGGCCGACAATCGATCTCTCGAATGGCTTGCCGAACGTCGTAGAGCCGTGATAGTTGATCGTAAGGTACGCAAACCCGTGGTCCAGCCATGCCTGGCTCGCCGGCGCGAACTGCTCAAGCATGACCGCCGTCGGACCGCCATGTGTATTCAAAATCGTTGGGAACGGTCCCTCGCCTTCCGGCACAGCCAGCCATCCGTGGATGGACTCGCCGTTCGCCGCGGGGAGACGAACCGACGTCCATGGACGCCCTGCCGGTGCATCGCCAGCCGAGAGCACCGTGTCAATCTGCTCTCCCGTCCGGCCATCCAGCGCGATCAGGCAAGACGGATGCATCGCGTCCTGCCACGTCGTGAGAATCCGACCGTCCTCGGTAAACGTCACGATACCGAAATACCCGCCAAGGACACCCTCCGGATGCCGAAGTTCAGTGACGACATCGTTCTCAAGATCGTACAGATAGAGCTGTTGCCTGGCCTCGTGCAGTTGAGATAGCAGCACATGGCGCGCATCTCTCGACCAAGCCACAGCGTCAACCTCTCCAGGAATCCCATCGATCGCCAGATCGCGGCGTTCGCCCGTCTGCGGATTCCAGATGATCGGTCGCCCATAGCCGGACTTGCTGGTGGTCGATAGCATTCGCAGGTCTCCGGAACGAGGGGCGAACGCGCCCAAGCCATGCGTGACCCCTTTCCCATCCCACAGTTCGCCAACGATTTCGCCGGTGCTCAGATCGAATGCGACAAGCCGCATGTCTGGCGAGCCGGTCCCCTCGGTGGTCGCAATCACCGCGATCTCGCCGTCGTGTGAGAGCGACGGCCCCATGAACAGGCTGCTGCTCTTGTGGATCAGTCGCGGTGCTTCACCCGGCGCGAAAACATACAGCATCTGCCCGCTCGGGTCGGTCACGCGCGAGCCGAGCATGTTCCCTTGGAAGCTCTGCGCAATCTGAAACGAACCGTACGGCGGAAGATCGGGCGTAACATCCTCGGGTTCGCCGCCCTCGAACGGGACTCGCACGAAATGGCCGATCTCATTGCCGCCGTCGTCCTGCATGTAGTAGACAAACTCACCATCAGCGGACAGCATGCCGCTGACTACGCCTGTCGGCCGCCGGGTAAGCTGCCGCAGATTGCCGGTATCTACATCCCAAGCGTACAGCTGATAGATGCCATCTCGATTCGTACACACGAGCCCGCGATGTTCATTGAGATGGGCCGTTGCCGCCCAGCCAATGCTCGGGGCGCGGTACCTTTGCTTCCACATCGCGTTGTTGTCGGTGTCGAGCTTGCGAGCCATGTATGCCCCCTTTGGTTCCCTGTTCGGTTGCACGATCGAATCGATCGATTCCTGGCAACTGCATGCGCTACCCACCCCACGCTCAGCGGTGGCGGGGGCCGGGGAATTGTATCACGCTGCCTATCGCTCCGCCGCCGGGCGGCACGAGAACGGCACGTCGGCACCCTGCTCACCGGACGCCACTGCCCAACATGCACGGACACAAGAAGGTACGCGGGGACAGAGCGTTCATCCGACACTATCTTACGTATACAAGGTAGGCGCTGTCGCGCCCCGACACGGTAGACCGCCACGCCTCAGTGAACCCCGCGTCGTCAAACAGCATCTGCTGACGTGTATCCTCGGTGTTGGTTCCCAGTGCGATCCGCTGGAACACCCACTCGTCGTCGAACCACCGAAGCAGCTGCGCCAGAAGCTCGCAATCGAGGTCTCGTTCCAACTCCGATGCGCGCACCCAGAACGTCACGTACGCCTCCAGATCGCCGATCTTCCCCGGATCGGCGGCCGCTGCTGCCAACTGATCGAGGATCGAACGCAACGAGTAGATGTACACGCACCCAAGGCAACGTTGATCGCCTCGATCCATCACCGTGAATGTGAACGCCGTTCGCTCTTGGTGGTCGGTCGCGTGCTCTGCAAGCTCGGCCCGGTTCTCGTCAACGGTAAAGTCGTCGGACGGCCAGTCGCTTTGTCCCATACGCGCAGCATCTTGCGACTGGAGATCAGTGCCTCGTAGTCGACCTCAGCATCCGCTGCGCGAATCGGACGGATCAACATGTCATCACAGACCCACCTTGCTGGAACATCAGCCGTCTCGGGATAGAAGCCCATCTCTCACATCCTCCTTCGGATTGCGGTTCTCTGCAGCCACTGAACCGCCTTGGCCCATCGGCATGCGAAGATCGCCTTCGACAAGTCTCTGAGCCGGCGATTCACGCATTCCTTCAGCCGTGCTTCTGAAACACGGTGTGGAAGCTGTCTCCGTCAATACTCTCATCGACGACAGAGAACCCGGCCGCCTCAGCGAGACTGCGAATGCTGGAGAGATCCTGAACGCGCCCTTCCCATTGGGTTCCGTAGCCCGTGTCCACCGTACCGCCGGGGAGCTCGATCCGTAGCGGGATGACGAACAGCTCTTTCTCGTCGTCGGCTCCTTTCGGAGGAATACTCACATCCCACACGTGGAGCTTCCCGTCGGGGCGAAGGACCCGATGCACTTCCGCGAACACCTGCTGTTTCTTCTCCGAAGGCACGTACATCAGGAAGAAGAACGCCGCCGCTGCATCGAACGCTTCATCGAGAAACGGAAGATCGGTGGCGTCTCCGATGATCTTGATCGGCCCGTCGGGCGCCTCTTCGAGTTCGCCGGGTCGCAGATCGAGTGCCACAACCTGTCGTCCTCGAAGCCGTCCGATCGTTCCCTCCCCGCCGCCACCCAGTGCAAGAATCAGATCGCCATCGGAGAACGGATCCTCCAGGCGGATGACATGCTTATCAATAACGTGCATCTTTCTTGTATCCATTGCCCCCCCGTTTCTTCTTGATTGACTGTCAGTAGGGATCGCTGGGATGAAGGTTCAACCGCCAATGCATCATCCGAGTGCTGTGGCAACGCAAATGAAGCAGCACAGCAGAGAAGGAATGGCGATCAGCGGCAACTGCGCCTTCCACGCTACGGACACTGCACTCGGCTTACACCTGCCCGAGATACAGTTCCGTGTTGTACGCGATCCTGACCCGTCCGTCTTCCTCGTGCCTTGAGAACAATCGCTCGGCTGCCCCGACCAACTCGCGATACCCGGGCGCATCCGCTGCGGGCGTGTAGGATGACGATTGGATTCGACCAAGGAACCCCGCCCTATCGAACCACTGCGCGTTTTCGAAAGCCAGTACGCGGTAGCTGCCGGGGACGAACAGCCTCTCGATGGAGGCCTCTGGGATGTTCCGGTGACAAACGGTGGCATATTCCGGAGCGTGCTCTCGAAGCATCGCTTCGTACTCCTGCTGGAGCGGCTCGCGCACAGTGCGCTGATTCCAGATCAGCGCCAGCCACCCTCCTGCACGCACGATGCGCGCGAACTCCCGCCGTGCTTCGTCGTAGCGGAACCAATGAAATGCCTGGGCCGCTACGATCAGATCGACAGAGGAATCGGGCAGCGTCGATCGCTCAGCACAGCCATCCACGCTGGTGAAACGCCCGTATTCCGACAATTGCGATTCCGCGGCTTGCCGCATCTCGCCGTTTGGCTCAACCGCGATCACTCGCAGTCCTCGGTCCAGCAGCTGCCGGGTCAGAATCCCCGTTCCCGATCCGATGTCCGCAAGAGTAGACGACCGATCCACACCGCAGATCTCGATCAATGCATCGATCGCTTCCGCCGGATACGTAGGGCGATACCGAACGTAGTTCTCCACACGATCGGAGAACCGCTCCGTCGGCTTCTTCATCGTCCGGTCCACATCGGCGCTCCTGTCTTCCATCCTAGTCCTCGAACTGCTTACGGATCATGATGTTCAGGATGGTGTGGTCGGTCTCGATCATTCCCTGGGTGGAGAGCTGGCCGATGTTCCTCATCGTCTCTTCCGGCGAGCCTCCGACGATTCCGTCAGTGGCTTTGACGTCCAGTCCGTGCAACGCGAACAGCGCCGATTGAACCGCCGTTCCTGCCGCCGTGGCAAGCTTCAGGGCACACCCCGCCTTGGCGCCATCGCAGATGACGCCCGCCAGATCCCCGACCACGTTCTTGATCGCCCCGGCGATGTGACGGTGATTCCCCCCCATCAAATAGGCAATGCCTCCAGTCGCTCCAGCTCCAGCAGCGATGGAGCATCCGCAGATGGCCGAAAGGCGCCCCGTGTGCGCCTTGATGTGGCCCGTGATGACATGGCTCAGTGCAATCGCCCGCAAGACTTGGGTCTCATCATCGCATGTGATGTAGTCCTTGACCGCCCAGATCGGCAGGATCGCCGTCAGACCGTGATTCCCCGATCCGGCGGAACTCATAGCGGGCAGCTTCACCCCGGCCATCCGTGCATCCGCTGCGGCGGAGGTCAGGATGCGAGCGGCCATGATCATGTCTTTCTTCAGCAACCCCTCTCGAACCAGCCGCTCCAGAGCGAGGCCGACACCTAGCGCCGGCCCGTAGGTCAGACCGTACTCCGCCAGTTTCACGTTGTGAGCTACGCCTTCACGCAGGAACACCAGGTCCTCGTCGTCCAGCTGATCTAGCAGAGTGATCAGCTCGCGCAACGAACGTTCGACAAGCCACGCTTCCAACGCCTTCATGTCATCCTGGTTCTTCGACGCCGCCGAGAGGAACGGGTGATCCGTCGCCGCTTCTCCGTCAAGCCGGAGCGAGACGATGTGTTCATGCGTATCCTCGATGATCGCCTCTGCCGTATGGTCCCCCGCAGCGAGCTCGACCCGGACATAAATCCCGGTTCGTTCCTCGAGCACATGCACCGCAACATGGCCGGCCGCTACGAACGCCTTGGATGCCTTCAGCGTCTCCGCGGTGATCGGCTGAAGAACCTCCAGCTTCAGTCGGGCGTCGCCGCCGAACGCGCCAAGCGTTGCGGCAAGATCGATGCCCGACTCCCCGTCGGCACCTGGAATGGACACCGCAAAGCCGTTCTTGTAGATGTTGCGATCGAGCCAGACCGAGATCCGCTCGATCGCCCGGTCGGGCAGCAGAGTTGCCGCTGCTGCTGCCGCAAGCGCGACGGCGGCCGGCTCGGTACACCCAAGCGCCGGCGCCACCTCCATGCGGAGAATGTCTCTGATCGTATATGCCATCTCTCTCCTTGCCGGCTGCTTCGGATGCAGGATCGTAGCCGTCACCGCAGCCTCACCGCCGAACGTGCACCGGATGATCTCATGCCTTCGTCTGGTCCGCAACGCGAGCGCTCCATCCGGCATCCTACGCTCTTCGACAATCCGCCACGAAGTGGAGACGGTACGGAACTCCCCCATCCCGGTGGCAAGCGCGTCTACCATGTCACAGCAACTCACGGCCGGTACACTCTTCGCTCATGCGGAAAGGAGCACGATGACCCTCAGCGACTGGAAGCCACTCTTGCTTGTAGTTGCAATCGGATGTCTGGGGATCCTCGCACGCCCGATGCTCGATTCAGACACCGTGTCGTCGTGGCACTGGATCACAGCGGACTTCCAGCGATCGGTTGCAGCCTGTCAGGCAACGCATGCCGAGTGGGGGCGCTCACTCTGTGAGCGGATTGCGCGCGAAGAGATCTGGATTGGCATGACCGAGGACATGCTCCGCGCCAGCCTCGGCGAACCACGAAGCATCGAGCCCCTGGAAGGGGAGAGCCCTTCAAGAGAAAACTGGATCTACCTTACAGCCCGCCATGGGCAGGAGGTGCTTCAGCTTTGCGACGGCGTTCTCTTCGGTTGGGGAAGGCCACCCTCGAACTGCACATCGTGCGACGTCAAGCCGCCACGCCCGCAGCCGTAGGGACCTGGAGCACCTTCATCGGAGCGCGAGTCGCCGAACGAACTCCGGCGCATCCCTGTGGCTACATGCTTCCGGACAATGCCTTCTTGACATGCGGGATCAGACCACCATCTTCGAGGATGGCGAGCACCTCGGGAGGCAGTGCAGGGAACGAGTAGCTCTCCCCCTCGTGCTCGACAACACCGGCAGCGAAATCGATGCCGACTTCGTCCCCCGTGGAAATCGATTCCGTCCCCGCGGCTAGTTCGATCACCGGCAGACCACTGTTGATTGCGTTGCGGAAGAAGATCCGCGAGAACGACGGTGCGATGATTGCCGCCACGCCGGCCGCCTTGAGACAGGTCGCGGCCTGCTCGCGCGATGATCCGCATCCGAAGTTCTTCCCGGCAACGATGACATCGCCGGACGCCACGTTCTTCGCGAAATCAGGATCGAGATCCTCCAACGCATGCTCTGCCATTTCCGCCGGCTCCATCGGCTGGTACGTGTACTTGCCGGGGAAGATGACGTCGGTATTCACGTCGTCACCGTACTTCCAGACCTTGCCTGTCTTCATGTGTCCTCCAACCTCAAACCCGTGCTCTCGCAGAGCCGCGGAGACAGGAAACCAAGCGCTCCACCATGAAGGCCATAGCGGACAGGAAGAGAGCAACCCGGATCCAAGAGGCTGTCTCTTTGCCTTCCGTCTTCATGGCGCTTCATGCTCTTCATGGTCCCAGCACTTGCCCTTTCGGGCCTCCTTTGCGTGCTCTGCGCCTTTGCGGGAGATAGCTCTTCAGCGTCCTCCGCGAGACTCGCTTGTCCTTAGAAGAATTCCCGCGGGTCGGTGATCACACCGGTCACGGCCGATGCCGCCACCGTCGCCGGCGATCCGAGGTAGATCTCACCTTCTGCAGAGCCCATCCGCCCCTTGAAGTTCCGATTCGCGGTCGAGATGCATGCTTCGCCCGGCGCCAGCACACCCTGATGCGCACCCAGGCAAGGACCACAGCCGGGATTGAGAATCAACGCTCCGGCCCTGACGAACACGTCGATCAGCCCTTCCTTCAGTGCGCCGAGCAGAATCTCCTGCGACGCGGGTAGCACCAGCAACCGCACACCGGACGCAACCGTCTTCCCATCGAGGATCGTCGCTGCAAGGCGCAGGTCCTCCATCCTTCCATTGGTGCACGTGCCGAGCAACGCTTGATGGATCAGCGTCCCGGCCACGCCGCTGACATCGCAGACATTGTCCACCGTATGCGGCTTGGCAACTTGCGACTCAAGCGATGCGGCGTCGAATTCCAGCGTCTGCTCGTACACGGCATCGGCATCCGGAAAGATCGGCGTGTATTGAGTCTCCGCTCGGGATTCAAGGAATGCAAACAGCTTGTCGTCGGGAGCACAATACCCGTTCTTCGCCCCCATCTCGATCGCCATGTTCGACAGCACCATCCGCGATGCAATGCTCATCGCATCGATCGCCTCACCGGCGTACTCGACCGATTTGTACAACGCGCCGTCGGCTCCGATCGATCCGATGATCTTGAGAATCAGGTCCTTCGCGGTAATCGGATCGGCGAGCTTTCCGTTCACGACAATCTTGAAGCTCGCCGGCGTTTTCAGCCAGATCTTCGATGTGGCGTACAGAACCGCCATCTCCGATCGTCCGATCCCAGCTGAGAACGCACCGAACGCCCCGTAGGTCGTGGTATGCGAATCGGACCCCAGAATCAGCCGCCCAGGAAGAGCAAATCCCTTCTCAGGCAGCACCTGATGGCAGATGCCTACACCGGCATCGAAGAACCGCTCGATCCCGTTTCGCGCGACAAACTCGCGAATCTCCTTGTGGTTCTGGGCGTACTTCTCCTGCGATGCCGGCACCGTGTGATCGAGGACGATCACGAACTTGTCGGGATCCTTCACCTTGGATACACCGATCTTGGCGAACGTCTTGGCGATCGCCGCGGTGTTGTCGTGTGATAGGCAGACATCCGGCTCGATCTCGACGATCTGTCCGACATCGACGCGATCGAGGCCCGCCTTCTTCGACAGAGCCTTCTGCGCAAACGTCATCCCCATACGAGTCACCCCTCAATCGGGTCGAAGTTCATGAAATCTGCGAAATGGCAAACGATCGATTCGGGAATCCGCTTGAACGGATCGCCTTCCTTGGAGTGCGTGCCGATGATGTGCTGGACTTCGGCCGGAAGACCCTGCGCATCGGCCAGTGCAACGCCAGAGAACGCATGACGCACAAGCTTCCCGTCGGCGCTCTTCCGAAACGCCCCGTCGATTTCCTCCATCTCTACAAGCTTCCCGACATCGTGAAGCAGCGCGCCAGCAAGCAGGATGTCCTTGTTCAGCTTCAGATCCACGCCACCGTAGATCTCATCGAACGTGTCCGCCACGGCAGCACAGATCTTCGTCACACTGCGCACGTGTTGGGCGAAACTGGCCGACACCTTCTTCGCCAGGGTGAACGGCATCCGCGCTATGTCCTGCGGCTCCCAGCCGCCGCGCTCAAGTCCGTCGATCCATGTGGCCACAACCTTCTCACGCAGTGAGGAGTCTTCGATCCATTCGATTTCGGGCAAAATCTCGATCAATTCGGTTCTCACGTCCATCCCTCCACCTTTCGTACGACATCGATGACGGTCCCGTCTCGCCACTCGATCGCGGCGATGATCTCGTCGCCGAACACTGGGCGAGCAATCGGTCGAACCAGCCTCTCCGCCTCAGCCTTGATCTCCTCCAACGGCCGAACCGGAAGTCCGGCCGCCGCCAATCGTTCCCTCAGATCCTCGCGCCGCGGATTCACGGCAAGCCCACGCTCGGTGATGACGACGTCGATCACCTCTCCCGGTGTCGTTACCGTGGTCACGCGGTCGACGATCACCGGGATCCGTCCCCGCAACGTCGGCACGGTAATCATCGTCATCGACGCCCCCGCCGCGACCTCTTGATGCCCGCCGATCCCGTGAAGCAGCAGGCCGTCGGAGTGCGTGTTCACGTTCACGTTGGTCAAGATCCACCTCTGTTGCCCCGAGGAACGCCGCGTCTAGCATGTGTGTTGCACAGCCGCACGAATCGACGTTCGCATACAGCCCCGGGTCGATCAGCACGTGACCCGCATCCTCACGCAGTGATTCGATCGCATCGAGGTCGAACGCCTGTCCGTCGAGAATGGTTCGGATCAAGCCGCGATGCAGCAGTTCGACGAGAAGCTTCGTGCCACCGCCCATGCCGAACGATCCGACAATCCCGGCACGCTCCATCGCATCACCAAGGTACTTGGTGACCGCAAGGGAGATTCCCCCAGCACCGCCTTGGAAGCTGAATCCGTCGACGAAGTACGGAGACGCCACCACGGCATCGGCCGTCAATCGCGCGATGCGCAATCGCGTCGGAGATTTGGTTAATTGCAGCGTCCCCGAAACGATGCTCTCCGGGTCGCCGATCTCGTCGACTTCCACAATGTAGTCAGTCCAGCCCTGCTGAATCTCCATTGGATGAACCGGATACGGCGCGAGATCGTTGGTGATCACCACGGTCTTGCGCGCGTACTGCGCATCGACGGTGGAGAAGCTGATCGAGCCACACGGCGTCTTACCCCGCATGCCTGTCGCATTGCCATAGGCGTCGGCCTGCGGTGCCCCCACAAACGCCACATCGATCGCGACATCGCCCGCCTCTACAGCGCGCCATCGGCCACCATGGGATCGAAGCACCGCCGGCTCGGCAAGCCTATTGCCTTGGCTAACGAACGCGCCGATCGGTCCATTCATCGATCCTTCGATCCTCGACACAACGCCTGATTTGATGTGCTCAATCACCGGCTCGTGCACCGGGAACAGAGCCGTCGGGAAGAGGCGCAGCCCCTTGATTCCCTTTCGCGCACACGCATCGAGCACCTGATTGACAACACGATCTCCGTCGCGGAAGCAGTGATGAAACGAGATCGTCATTCCGTCGGAGAGTTCGGTCGCCTCAATCGCTTGATCGATGGAAGAGAGCAGCTTGCTGTCCCGCTCGTACACCCACTTCTGCGGACGGGGCGCCTTGTCGCCCTCGTTGCGCGTGGCTGTTGCTCCCGCAAACGGTCGGACAGCTCGGCTTCCGATCCTCTCGGGGATTTCCCGATCCACCGCATTACGCATCCCGACCCCCTCCCCTTGCTAGCTTCTCGGCGTACTTCAACACCCGCCGAGCTCGGTCGAGAACCGGCTTGTCGACCATCTTCCCATCGATCGCCACTGCCCCGAGTCCTTGCTTCTCCGCCGCATCTGCTGCGGCGACAATCGCCTGCGCCTGTGACAGCTCATCCTTCGCCGGTGAAAACGCACGATGGATCGGCGCGATCTGCCGCGGGTTGATCGCCCCTTTGCCGTCGAACCCAAGCTCGCGCGCCTGGTTGGCTTCTTCGATCAGACCTGCCATGTTCGCCGCGTCCGCGTACACCGTGTCGGACGATTGCGCCCTCGCGGCGGCAGCCGCAGCCACAATCTTCGCTCGCGCATAGGCGAGCGCAGCACTCGTCCGCACTGCGCCGATGTCCCGCATGTAGTCCTCAGCACCGAACGCCACGATCACAACGCGTGGATCGGCCGCAGCAACCTCCGCAGCGCCAAGAACGCCACGCGCCGTCTCGATAATCGACATAATCCACGTCGAACCGACCGGACGACCGAACTCCTTCTCCAGTCGATCAAGCTCCGCCGCCAATTGAGCGACGTCGCCCTCGCACTCAGCCTTCGGAAGGCAAATGCCATGCGGATGCCCACGGAGCACCTCGGCCAGGTCTTCCAGGCCGCAGCTCTCAAGCGGATTGATCCTCACCCAGACCTCCTCGGCAAACGGGACAGCCGCAAGGAGATGCTTGACGAGGATTCTTGCCGCTACCTTCTCCTGAGGAGGCACGGAGTCTTCAAGATCGAGTAGAACGCAGTCCGCACCAAAGACATCGACGCCCGCCAATAGCCGCGGATTGCTGCCTGGGGTATACAGGCGGCTTCGGCGCGGCCGATCGCGCTCCGATCTTGGTCTCTCCACTGTAGGCTCGATCGGTGCTGTCTTCGGACACGCGCTGCGAACCGCGGTCTCAATTCGAGCCGTGATGACATAGTCGAGTGCCCCGCGATCGGTTATCTCAAGCGACAGGCCGGTTGCATCAAGCGCCTCCAGTGTCTCTTCGACGACCGCACGGAGTCCTGCTTCCAGTAGTTGCTCTCCCTTGGTTGAGACATCGATTTTCGGACCGGCATCGGAATCGGCAACCACAAGGCAGTCACCCTTTGCCTCCGAGCCACACCGGATCTCCATCGTTCCTCCTTGAACTGCAAGTCGGCTACGACATCAGAAGAGCCATGACAGCTTTCTGCGCGTGAAGACGGTTCTCTGCTTGATCGAAGATCGCACTTCCGGCGCTGCGCGATGCAGCGTACGTGATCTCCTCATCGTAGTGTGCCGGGAGACAGTGAAGGATGATCGCATCCTTCTTCGCCACCGTCAGGAGCTTCTCGTCAACCGCGAATCCGTCGAACGCGTTCTCTTTCGAGCCGGCATCGCCTTCCTGCCCCATGCTGATCCAAACATCGGTGTACAGCACGTCAACACCGGTCGCCGCCTCAGTGGGATCATGGAAGATCTCGACACTGGCACCCAGGTTCCGTGCTCTCGCGACGATCCCTTCGTCTGGCTCGTACCCCTTGGGGCAGGCGATTCGGAACGCCATGCCCACGCTGGCACATCCGTTGATCAACGAGTGAGCTACATTGTTGCCGTCCCCGATGAAGGTCAACGTAAGACCATCGAACGAGCGCTTCTTCTCCCACACGGTCAGTAGATCAGCCAGTCCCTGACAGGGATGGTACGTATCACACAACCCATTGATCACCGGCACGCTCGCATGCTCCGCCAGCCCAACGATCGTCTCGTGTTCAAACACTCGCGCCATGATGCCGTCCACGTATCGGGAGAGGTTGAGCGCGATGTCCTCGGTCGTCTCCCGCTGCCCGAGCTTGATGTCGCTCGGCCCGAGGTAGATCGCGTGTCCTCCAAGCTGTGACATTCCGGTCTCGAACGAAACCCTCGTTCGCAGAGACGGCTTCTGAAAGATCATTGCAAGTGTCTTGCCCGCCAGCATGTCGTGGCGAACCCCCGCGCGCAACTCCAGTTTGAGATTCCTTGCTGTTTCGAGGATCTCCCACAGATCCTCGTCCGAGAGTGTTTCCAGCGACACCAAATTGGACGGGTTCATCCGTTCGTCCTCCTTCTTGCGGCCCCCGAAGATCTCTGTCCGCCGGCGACCGCCAGGAAAGTAGCCGAAAGCTTCCACCCTGCCAACCCTCATCGCAAGTCGACACTTGGGGTTCAGCGACCTGTCCGCCTCCTCTCGCCACGTCGGCCGCTCAGCCTGGCGAGGCAAGACTCGTATCCTTGGTGATGTGAGTTGTCGAGCCACCCGCTTCATGGTAGAATCGATACGCTCTCCACTAGGGCATGTTGCAGCAGTCGTTGGGTGTGAAGTGGGAGACGCCTCGTCTAAGTCTCACAACGGATGTGGCATTGATTAACCCTCTTCACCAAAGGTAAACGTTCCGAACCAAGTCGGAGGTGAACTAGTGCGTAAGTTGCTGCTTGTCCTCGCAGTTCTAGTGATTGGAATCGGTTTGTCCACAACTGCAGATGTCCCGTATCCCGAGACGCTGCGCATCGGTGGTATTTCGGAGGCGGTTACGCTCGATCCGGTAAACGCCTATGACACATCCAGTGGTCAGCAGCTCCGCCAGATCTATGACGGTCTGCTTCGCTACAAGGACCACAGCATCGTCGAGTACGTGCCGAACCTTGCCACGATCGTTCCAAGCTACGACAATGGCATGGTCGTCGATGGCTCAGACGTTGATGGTGATTTCACACTCGTTACATTCACGCTTCGCCAGGGTGTTACCTTCCACAACGGTAACACGTTGGATCCCGAGGACGTAGAGTACACGTTCGAACGTGGCCTCGTCACGGATCCCGCAGGCGGCCCGCAGTGGATGGCGTTCAACGTCTTCTTCGGTGTGAACTTCAACTCGCTCGGAGATCTGGTCGATACATATGGCCAGGACGGCGCGATGAAGAAGATCCAGGATGCCGTTGAAGTCAGCGGAATCAACGTCGTATTCAAGCTCTATGGCCCGTTCGGCCTGCTGTATCCCAGCCTGCTGAACAACAACACCTATTGGGGTTACATCGTCGACAAGGAGTACAGCATCGAGCACGGTTGCTGGCCCCAGGACTACACCACCGAGCTCGGGCTTGCCCAGGAAGAGGGCGGCTACAAGATGGGCCCGGAGGGTGCAGCTTCCCCGATGTACGATGCTCCGAATGGAACGGGACCCTACCAGCTTCAAGAGTGGATTCCGGTCCAGGAGCTCAGCCTCGAGAAGTACGACGGCTACTGGGGCGGCTGGGAAGGCAACCACGTTGATTACATGATCACGTTCAACATCTCCGAGTGGAGCACCCGCCGGACGATGTTTGAAGCCGGAGATCTTGACGTCAACTACGTGCCTCGCCAGTACAAGGACCAGATGGCCGGAACGCCCGGCGTCCGCACGATCTACGGCTACGCCTCCACCTGTAACAGTGGCGTTATGCTGATCACCGACGTCAACCCCGAGAGCCAGTTCATTCACAGTGGACAGCTTGACGGCCAGGGCGTCCCGCCGGACTTCATGGAGGACGTTGACGTCCGCAAGGCGTTCAACTACTGCTTCGATCCGGTGATGTACGCCGAGCAGATCTATCTCGGCGAAGCTGTCCCTTCCTACAGCCAGCTCCCGATCGTTTTCGGAGACGCTGTCTATCAGGAAGAGTACATGTACTACCTTGACCTCGAGAAGGCGGAAGAGCATTTCCGCGCCGCCTACGATGGTCAACTGTGGGACACCGGGTTCAAGCTCACCCTTGAATACAACATTGGGAACGACATGCGGCGGGTCTCGATGGAGATCCTTGAGGCGAACATCGAGTCGCTGAACCCGAAGTTCGACCTTGACGTCATCGGTTTGGAATGGGCAAGCCACCTGCCTGCCTATCAGTCCAGCCAGATGATGGTCTACCGCAGTGGATGGTGCGCGGACTACCTTGATCCGTACAACTTCATCCAGCCCTACTACCACTCTCAGGGCAACTTCATGAATGTCCAGGGCTTCGGCGACCCGGCGATTGACGAGAAAATCTCGCTGATCGCTGCGGAATCCGATCCTGCGAAGAAGATTGCGCTGTGTCACGAAGTCCAGCTGTGGGCCCTGGAAGGCGCCTACACGATCCCGATGGTCGATGCGACCGGTCGATCGTGGGAGCGAACCTGGGTGCAGAACCGGACCTTCGGTGGTATGGATGGTGGCTCCGGCAACTTCGAGTGCTACCGCGTCTGGAAGGCCGAAGAGGGCCCCGGATTCGCCGTAGACAACATCCTCTTCCCGGCGATGGAAGTCGAGGAGTGGTAGGAGTCAGAAACGCGTAGCCCAGTAGCCCTTCGGGGCGAACAGCGAGCATCTAACGAGGAGGGGAGGCAACCTCCCCTCCTCATTCTGGCCTATCTTGACAGCCAATCTGTGCAGGCAACCGCTCTGCGCAAGGAGAGGGGATAGACGTGACAACGTATGTCTTGCGCCGTTTGCTCATGCTACCGCTCGTCCTCGTCGGCGTAACTCTTTTGATCTTCGCCCTTCTGCAGCTGCTCAGCCCGTTTTCGCGGCTTGCGATGTTTGTCACCGATCCGAATCAGCTAAAGCAAGGACCGGAACAGCTCCAGGAGATGGTCGAAGCGCTCGGACTGGACGACCCCGTATGGGTGCAGTACGGCCGGTGGTTAAATCAAGTATTCCACGGGGATCTGGGGTGGTCCGAATCAGGCCGCCAACCTGTTGTAGGTGCCATCCTATCCCGGTTACCCGGGACGATCGAGCTGGCACTGTTTGCCGTTATTCCCGTGATTTTCGGTGGTATCTGGCTCGGTAAACTCACAGCAGTACATCAGGACAAACCGTTTGACCATGTCGGTCGCGTCGTCGCAATCGTTGGATGGTCGTTCCCGACATTCGTCCTCGGACTGCTCGCGTTGTTCGTCTTCTATGGGATCCTGCGGTGGTTCCCACCGGGTCGACTCAGCATCGCTGCAGGACGCATTGTCAGTTCAGATTCGTTCACCGTTTACACAGGGCTTCACACCATCGATGCGATTCTGAACGGCAACTGGACCGTGCTCTCCGATGCACTTCGACATCTCGTCATGCCGGTCATCACGCTGGCCTACCTAAGCTGGGCATTGATCATGCGTGTGATGCGATCGAGCATGCTCGAGGCCATGCGACAGGACTACGTGACAACAGCCCGCGCCAAAGGGTTAACCGAGCGCATCGTCGTCAACAAGCACGCCAAGCGAAACGCCCTCCTACCGGTAACCACAATCGGTGGTACGATGTTCGCAAGGCTGATGGGCGGGGTTGTCATCACAGAGACCGTCTTCAACCGTCCTGGTCTTGGACGGTTCGCTGCCTCTGCAGCCACCCAGCTGGACATCCCTTCGGTTCTCGGCTTTGCCCTGTTCAACGGTGTACTGTTCGTGCTGATGAACCTTATCGTCGACTTCCTCTACGCGTACTTCGATCCGCGCGTCCGATTGGAGTAGTGACCCAGCCATGACCAAAATCCTGAAGAAGCTTCTAACGCGACCGCTATCGGTTGCTGGTTTTGTACTTCTATTTGCGTTTATCGTGATTGCGGTAATCGCCCCGTGGATCGCCCCGCCGCCACGTGCTCATGAGCCGTACAGGATCCCTCGGGACGGCTATTGGGCAGAGCCGCGGCCGCCAAGTGCCGAGCATCCGCTGGGCACCGCCGAAGGGCAATACGATATCTTCTACGGCGTTGTCTGGGGGACTCGAACGGCATTCCGCGTTGGAATCATCGTCACACTGTCCGGTTGCCTGATTGGGATGGTTTTCGGCTCGATCGCCGCCTACTACGGTGGACTCATTGATGAGATTCTCATGCGGATTGTGGATATCTTCTACACGCTTCCCTTCCTCGTAGCTGCGATGGTGGTAACCGTTGTGCTGGGCCGCAGCCTAGGGAATTCGATGATCGCGCTGGTCTGTTTCACGTGGATGGGATACGCTCGTGTCCTACGAAGCGAGATCCTGCGGATCAAAGAGCTTGACTACGCTTCTGCAGCCAAGTCAATCGGGGCCAGCAATGTCCGCATCCTGCTACGGCATATCATCCCCAACGCGTTGTATCCGATCTTCGTGATGGTCTCGATGAACATTGGCTCGATGGTCATCGCTGTTTCCACGCTGAGTTTCCTCGGTCTGGGAGCTGAAGTCGGGTATGCGGACTGGGGCCAGATGATCAGTCTTGCACGCAATTGGATGCTCGGAAGCGCGGGAAATGCAGCCGCCTATTGGTTCACGGTGATCTGCCCAGGACTCCCGATCGTTCTGTTCGTGCTTGCATGGAACCTAGTCGGAGATGCGCTTCGAGACGTTCTCGATCCACGAATGCGGGGTGCCCGCTGAAACGGCCCTGGGTACTCCAAGCAGGGTGTTCCCGGCACAATGGCTTCGTTTTTCTGTAGTGCAAGATTCGGTGCAAGCGGCGGCCACGATCACCCGCCGCTTGCACCGATCTTCTGAAGGGGTTTCCGCACGTGATTAGCTATATAC
>CAZORQ010000003.1:0-88595 GCA_964582285.1 uncultured Thermotogae bacterium | reverse complement strand
GATCTGTTCAGAGGGGACAAACCTACTCGGGCCTCATGGCAAGCCGCCCGGGATCGTCTGGCGTGCAGACGTCTCCGGATCACTGGAACGATACCGCGGAGCAGCCGATTGGGATGTCATCGCCCGAAGGGCGAGGAAGTCCTCGTTGCTCGGGACGAACAGCGTTGGCGAGCTTGACCTGCACCGAAGCCGATCGCTGCAGTATGTGTCGACTACCGATTGGACGCACCTTTTTCTGCGGCGATCTGTGCCAGAAGCTCCGGATCGTTGCCGGTCGGGTAGTCGCCATCGAAGCACGCATAACAGCAAGGCTGATCGGCATACAGTTCGCGAAGCCGTTCGACCGGCTGGTAGATGACCGCGTCCGCTCCGATCTGCTCGCATACGTCGTCGCTCGAACGGCCGGCGGCCACCAGCTCCCGTTCGGTCGACATGTCGATGCCGTAGACGCACGGAAATCGGATCGGCGGCGCCGCGGAGATGAACGTCGCCGCGCGGGCGCCGGCGCCCCGAAGCAAGGACACGAGATGGCGCGATGTGGTCCCCCGGACGATCGAGTCGTCCACCACCGCGATCCGGCGACCTTCGATGACCGACCGGATCGGATTGAGCTTCTGGTGGACGACCTTCTCCCGCTGTGTCTGTGTCGCCGTGATGAAGCTCCGGCCAACATGGGCGTTCTTTGCGAGTCCGCGACGGTACGGAACGCCCAGCTGTTCTGCGAGCGCCGATGCGAAGAAGTAGCTCGATGCCGGAACATCGATGATCGCATCCGGTTTGGCGCCGGCCGCGCGCACCGCATCGGCCAACGCGGCACCCATCCGAACGCGCTCGTCAGCAACAAGTCGATCATGGATGACCGAGTCCTCGCGAGCGAAGTAGATGTACTCAAACACGCAGAACGCCCCGCGTTCACGCAGACCCTGATGGCGGTGCATCTCGCCGTTCATGTCAATAAACACCGCCTCGCCGGGATCTAGGTCAAACATCCTCTTGTACCCGCGGTAATCGAAGAACGTCGACTCCGAAGCGAACGCGAAGTCTCTCCCTGAGGGCGACTCCTTCACGCCAAGCGTCAGCGGGCGAAACCCGTGCCGATCAGTGAACGCAAGCAGTCCCTTGTTCGCGATCACGACAATCGCTGAGTACGCTCCTCGCACCCGTTGCTGCGTTGCTTCGACACACGCGAAGATGTCATCAATCGAAAGGTCCTTCAGATTCCGCTGTTCCAAGTGTGCGGCAAATGTGTAGAGCAGCAACGCAACGTCGTTTGATGTATCGACCAACCGGTGGTGCTCCGACAGGAGCGCATCGCGCACCTCGGAGAAGTTGATGACATTCCCGTTGTGAACCATCGCTAGACCGTACGGGTAGTTCAGGTAGATCGGCTGGGCGTTGAGAATGTCGGTCGAGCCCATCGTGGCATAGCGGACATGCCCAAGTCCACAGGAGCCTCGAAGCCTTTCAAGATGCTTCGCCTCAAAGACTTGCCCTACAAGCCCATGTCCTTTCTTGACGTGAAATGCTCCGTCGAACGTAACCACGCCCGCAGCATCTTGGCCGCGGTGCTGTAGCGTGGTCAGCCCGTTGACGAGTTCCTCTGCCGCATCAGATGTCCGCCACACTCCGAGAATGCCGCACATCAGCCCTCATCTCCTCCCGTCTGAAACCCACCGGACGTCGCATCCCACCGCGAAAGGAAGCGGCCCAGCGCTTGGGCGTAGAATCGATGCTCCACATCCAGGCCGCGTTCGCGAACCTCTGCCAGCGACCCGACACCACGAAGGTCGACGTCCGCCTGCTCCAGCACGTCCCCCGTATCGATTCCGTCATCGACCAGGTGCACCGTGATTGACGTCTTGTCCAAACCCTCCTCGTACGCCCACCCATAGCCGTCGGGTCCCTGATACGCTTTCGTATCCGCTGGATGGATGTTGATGATCCGCCCCGGGTAGCGGGCGATGATCGACGGCGCGACGATCCGCATGAACCCGGCGAGCACAATCAGATCCGGATCGAGCTGGTCGAGCGTCTCCAGCAGCAGCTCTCCGTACGCCGCTGTTCCAAGCCCGGCAGATCGGACGACATGAGTCGGGATTCCGAGACGCTCGGCCACTGCCAGTCCCGGTGCATCACGGTTAGCCAGAACTGCAACGACTTCACAACGGTCCCGAAGAACTCCGCCTTGAATCTGACGAACAAGCGCCTCCATGTTGCTTCCGCGACCGGAGATCAGAATGACGATTCGAGGAAGCTTCATCCGCGCCTCCTTCGCCCGATATCGGTCCGATAGCTCATCCCCTCGAACCGGATCCGTTCCACATCGGCATACGCGTGATTGATTGCCTGTTGCAGCGACTCCCCGACCGCGACCACGTTGAGTACGCGGCCTCCCGCCGTCACGATCCTATCGTTCTCGATGCTCGTTCCGGCGTGGAACACGATCGAGTCGCGCACGCTGTCGAGTCCATCGATCGGATGCCCGGTCGTGTAGGCCTGTGGATATCCGGGCGATGCCAGCACGACATCGACGAATGCTTCGTCACGAAATCGCGGTGCCGTGGCATGCAGATGGCCATCCCTGGCGGCATCCAGGAGTTCGAGCAGATCGCTCTCCAGCGCGGGCAAGATGACCTCGGCTTCGGGGTCCCCCATCCGCACGTTGTACTCGAGAACCTGCGGCCCGGCAGCCGTGATCATCAGGCCGAAGTAGAGGAATCCAGTGTAGGAGATCTTCTCTTCGCGAAGTCCTCCGAGGGTCGGCTCGACAATCGACGTCTCGATTTCCCGCAGCAAGTCCGCACCGCAACGTTCGACCGGTGTGAATGCGCCCATCCCCCCAGTGTTGGGACCACGATCTCCATCGAGCAGCTGTTTGTGATCCTGCGTCGGCGGGAAGGCTCTCCATGTCCTCCCGTCGGTGATCACGACAAGACTCAGCTCCCACCCGGAGAGACAGGCCTCGGCGAACAGCCGGTCCTTCGGGCAGAGTGCAATGACGCGTTCCCAGGCCTGAGACAGGTCGCTCGATTCACGGCACACGACGACCCCCTTGCCCGCGGCCAGGCCGTCCGCCTTGAGCACAACGCCACCCTCGCTATCCCGGAATGCTTCTGTCAGCTCCTGACGCGAAGCCACCGCTGTGTAGGGAGCCGTTGGAATCGCGTGGCGACGCATGAACTCCTTGGCCCACAGCTTGGAGCTCTCGAGCCGTGCGGCAGCCTGAAGCGGCCCGAACACGCGAATCGATTCCGTCGCCAGCCGATCGACCAGCCCGTCCGCAAGCGGTTGCTCCGGCCCAATCACCAGCAGGTCGAGCGCCAGCTCCGAGCAGCCTCGGGCAACCGCCCCGTGATCGGCCACATCGATGGACTGGTTGTTCACCGTCCCACCGTTTCCTGGAATGGCGTAGACGATCTCGACATCGGGGCTCTTCATGAGAGCCCATTGCAGCGCATGCTCCCGCCCCCCGCTTCCGAGCACGCCAATTCTCACGGATTCTCCCTTAGGGCACGGTCCGCAGCCTCGATTCCCGCCCGGGACGCCTTGATCTGGTCAGCCAACCGATCGCGAACTCGGCCGATGTTCAGGCTCCGAAGCGCCGCGTGCGCTGCGTTGTCGGGGCGAACAGCCGTCACCGCCGGTGTCTTCGACGGCATCATCAACGACGAGTTGATGTTCACAAGGAAGTCGGCGTCGTTCTTGAACGGCGGACAATTGATGACCGGAACCGTCGCGTTCGCCGCAAGCGCCCCTCCGAGTCCATTGGAGAGACCGGCGACGGCCACCATTGCGCACGGCTCACACGCGGCGGTGTATTCGGCAGCGAGTCGTGCCACGGATTCCGGCGTCTTGTGTGCCGAGGCCACATGCAGTCGCGTTTCGATGTCGTACGATCGCACAATCTCGGCAATCTTCTCCGCGTGTTCGCGATCGCTCGGGGAGCCCATCACAATCGCCACGACGCCGTCCTTGACCAAACCCGCTGCACTCAGGTCTCCGATAATCTCGCGTCTCGAGTCCCGCGGGATCGGTGGAGGCGGAGCTCCGGTAATTCGTTCGCAGATCTCGCGATACCTTCTCGTCGTCTCCTCGACGATTTCCGCAGGAAGCGCCATCGGATCGCGTCCGGCCGCCTGCTCTTCGAGCAGCCATCCCCGCACGAACTCCTTGTCGCATGCTTCGACATTGTCTGCGTCCGCCGCGTAGTCATCGGCCGACCAGAAACGAGACGAATCCGGCGTGTGAATCTCGTCGATCAGCACCAGCTCTCCGTTCACAAGCCCGAACTCGTATTTCGTGTCCACCAGAAGAATCCCGTGGGATGCGAGATACTGCGACCCTTCGTCGAATAGCTGAAGGCTTACTGTCTTCATTCGCTCGTACGTCGGACCATCGATGAGTCCCCGCGCCACGATCTCCTCCGGCGAGATCTCCGTGTCGTGAACGTCTTTCGTCGTCGGGGTCACGATCGGCGCCTCGAATCGGTCGTTCTTCGCGAAACCTTCGCGAAGCGCCACGCCGCTGATTGTTCGCGCGCCATCACGATACTTGCGCCATGCGGATCCTGTGATGTAGCCGCGAACGACCATCTCGATCAGGATCGGCTTCGCCTCTCGGACGCGCATTGCACGAGATCCGACGATGTCGACTAGGTGGTTCTCGACGAAGTCGCGTGTCCGCTCGAACCAGAACGCTGCGAGTTTCGTCAGAACGGCGCCCTTCCCAGGGATCCCCGTCTCGAGAACGCGATCGAATGCCGAGAGTCGATCGGTGGCCACAATCAGCCGTGTCTCCGAGTCGATCCGATAGCTATCGCGGACCTTCCCTCGATGCAAGCACTCCAGCTGTGGCGTCGCGAACGTCTGAAGCGTCATCTTCATCCCTCCTCGTCTGGCCTAGTGCTTGAAGTGCCTCATCCCGGTCGTCAGCATGCAGACCCCAAGCTCATCAGCACGCGCGATGACCAACGAATCCCGGATCGATCCTCCCGGCTGGACAACCATCCGAACCCCAGCGTCGGCTGCCACTTCCATGCTGTCAGGAAACGGGAAGAAGGCTCCAGAGACCATCACGGCTTTGCCGAGCTGATCGCGGATGAACGCATCACGCCCGTCGTCCGGACCGTCAAACGCCGCGGACAGCGTCTCGCAGGCCCTCGCCACGGCAAGTCGCGATGCCACGACACGGTTTGGCTGGCCGGCCCCCATCCCGAGCAGCTGATGCTCGCCCGCCGCGGTTCGATGCACGATCACGATCGCATTGCTCTTGACCTGGCGGACCGCCTTGACTCCGAACAGGATCAACGCATGAAGCGCCGTGCCCGGATCGACCGACTCGGCTGGCTGCGATTCGGTCACCACACGCAGCTGCTCGACCAACTCGGTGTCCGCCGTTTGGACGAGACACGCGTTGGGAAGGATCCGCACTTCTCGCTCCGCCCTCAGCTGCTTCGGGTCGAAGCGGAGGATCCGCAGCGACTCATGACGTCGCAAGTACTCCACGGCATCCGGTGTGAAGTCCGGGGCGACGACGATCTCGACGAATTTCCGCTGGCTTTTGTCCTGCGCGTCGAGCGACAGAAACTCCACCGTACTCCGTGAGACCGGTTGATTGAACGCCACCACGGAGCCGAATGCCGAAACCGGGTCGCCTTCCCAGGCGCGCTCGAATCCCTCGCGCTGATCATCGGCCTCACTCAGTCCACATGGGTTGGTGTGCTTGATGACGGCACAGCCGTTTCGCTCAAGATCACGCACGGCCTCGAGCGCGCCGTTCAGGTCGACAATGTTGTTGTACGACAGCGCCTTGCCGCCCAGGATCTCCGCATCGTAGAGCGACGGTCCCGGATCGGATCCGCGCAGGAACCATGCCTGCTGGTGAGCATTCTCCCCGTATCGCAATGCCACACCGCTTGAGAACGACAACCGGACCGAGTTCTCGCCGGCCCGCTCGTCCATCGCTTCGGCGATCATCGCGTCGTAGTCAGCGGTATGGTTGAAGGCTACCCGCATGAGCCGTGAGCGCGTCTCATCGGACAGGGCACCCTGCTGCGCCTTCAGCTCGTCGATCAACGTAGGATACTCAGTCGGATCGCAGACCACCGCGACCGAGGTGTAGTTCTTGGCCGCAGCCCGGATCATGGTGGGGCCGCCGATGTCGATGTTCTCGATCAGCGTGGCCAGATCCGCGCCGGCGTCGCGATGTTGCCGGAACGGGTAAAGGTTGCAGACGACCATGTCAATCGGTTCGATTCCCAGGGCGGCCGCTTCCTGCTGATCCCGCTCTCGGTCGTAGAGGATCGCCGATTCGATCGCGAACGAAATCGTTTTCATCCGGCCACCGAACGCCTCGGGATTCCCCGTTACCGCCGAGATTTCTGTCACCGGCAAGCCGGCATCCGTAAGTGCACGCCCGGTCCCGCCTGT
Source organism: uncultured Thermotogae bacterium (assembly GCA_964582285.1). Lineage (GTDB taxonomy): Bacteria > Bipolaricaulota > Bipolaricaulia > UBA7950 > UBA9294 > JANQEA01. The sequence goes on along the minus strand of CAZORQ010000003.1, from coordinate 82,167 downwards.
GGAAATGAGTTCGCATCCGTGACCATGCAGAGCCTTCGCCAGATCGACGATACCCGTCTTGTCCGACACGCTGAGAAGCGCACGCCTGATCGTCCAATCCACGTAATCCTCCTTGTTCAGCCTTCTCACCTAGCTCGCTGCGGCGGCCGCAATGAGCGCCCTGAAAAACCGGAGCCCGTCTCCCTCCTCGGAAACCGAGGCGATCATTCGTCGCTTTCTCGCCCAATCCGGATGGTTGTAAAACGATAGATGTGCCTCTGGATGTGGCATCATGCCGAACACCCTCCCCGTCCGATCGGAGAGCGCGGCACATGCCAATTCCGATCCGTTCGGGTTGCTCGGGTAGTCCTCCGCCGTCCGTCCGTCGGGTGAGACATACGTGAGCACGTTCAGTGCCTCTTCGGCAACTGCCGTGCGCACGTGCTCATCGCGGAAAACCAGACGCCCCTCGCCGTGGCGCACCGGCAGCTCCAGCTCCCCAAGCTCAGCAAGTTCGGCCATCGGTGCATTCGGCGCGGGAGCCACCCTGCACCAGCGGTCCTCGAATCTCCCCGAGAGGTTCGCCGCAAGCGACACCTCTTGCTCATATGCGCCCCCGACGTTGGGAAGCAGCCCAAGGTTGACCAGCACTTGGAAGCCGTTGCAGATCCCGACCGCATACCCGCCCGATTCCACAAACCGCACCAGGTGCTCAAGCAACGTCATCCCCGAGGCATCCGTGCGAGCCCGAATCCGGTTGGCCAAGACCTTCCCGGCGCCCAGCTCGTCACCGAAGGCGAAACCTCCGGGAAGATTGACGATCCGGTATGGCGTGAGATTGATGGTCTCGGACAACAGACGCCCGAAGTGGACAAGATCGGGTTCGGCGCCGGCAAGACGGTATGCAGCGGCAAGCTCTTCCTCGCAGTTGATCCCGTAGCCGGTCAAGATCAGCACGCGCAAGCCGCTCATGTGTACTCCTCCAGACCCCGCGTCCACGCTTCAGCGAAGCTCGCAAGGTCGCCGTCAATCAGACACCGTTCGTCCCTCTCGACGACGATTCGCCCCGATTCCGTCACACGACCGAGGAAATGGGCCACCGCCCCGAAGTGGCTCTCCGCGGTCGATTTTTGGTGCTCTTCGACCGACACCAGAAACCTGGAATGGCTCTCCGAGAACAGGCAAGTCACATCGCCAAGTGATGGATCCAGTCGATCGAGGGATATCTCTGCTCCCAGATCACCTCCGATCGCCGATTCGCACAGCGCGATCGCCAAGCCGCCATCCGATAGATCATGGCACGATGCGATCCAACCGTCGGCGATCGCATCGGAGACAAGCCGATATAACGCTGCAGCGCCTTCGGGGCGAATACGGGGAACGTTCGCCCCGACCTGCGCGAGAAGACGGTAGAACTCCGAGCCACCCAGCTCGTCATACGTGTTTCCCAGAAGATAGATGGCATCTCCCGACGCTTTGAAGTCCGAGGTGACCGTGCATCGCACGTCCTCGATCCCGGCGGCGACCGAGTAGAGCACAGTCGGAGGAACAGAGATCGTCCCAGCGGCACTGTAGAAATCGTTCTTCATGCTGTCCTTGCCCGATGTCAAGGGAATCGCGTAGGCGATAGCCATATCGCGAAGCGCCTCGCACATACGAACCAGCTTCGCAAGCCGGAGTTTCCCCTGCGGGTTCGCCTCGGCGTCGTACGCAGAGTTGGGCACACAGAAGTTGTCGTTGACCGACCAGAACGGGACCTTGCGGCGAGCCCCCTCCTTGTCCGGAAGGCGGCCGCCGACGGCAATGATCTGACGCACCGCCTCATCGAACGCCCCGGCCGACATCTGGTATGGATCGATATCGCCGTACCTCGGGATGATTCCGTTCGAGACCGCCACTCCGTATGAGTTGTCGAATCCGAGCAGAAGAACGGCCGCATCCTGCGGCCCGGATGCATTGCGTCCCATCAGCGGCTTGACGATCGTCCGTCCTTTGACCTCGTGATCGTACTGCCGGATCACCGGCTCGCGAGAGCAAATGTGGATCGAGCCGAGGAGTCGTTCCAACACATCCGTGTAGTCGAGGTCAACCGGAAGCGTCGGTTCGCTCAGTACCGGCGGCGTCCACTCCGCTTCGAGTCGCTTCCGCGGAACACCGTCATGCAGGAACGCAAGATCGAGACACGCAGCGATCCTCTCTTGATGCCAAACGACCAACTGCCCGGTTCCCGTGAATTCACCGATGTCCGTCGCCTCAACGTCGTAGACACCGGCAAGCTCCAGAAGCGGCGCAAGACGGTCTGGCTCTACAACCAACGTCATTCGCTCCTGCGATTCGGAGAGGAAGATCTCCCACGGCTGGATCGCCTTGTACTTGAGCGGCACCTGATCGAGCGTCACCTCCGCCCCACCCGGTATCCTCGCCAATTCGCCGATCGATGAGGACAGCCCGCCAGCACCGTTGTCCGTGGCGCATTTGACCAAGCCCCGCAGCGCGGCGTCTTCGAGGAAGTCGCTCAGCAGCTTCTGTGTATATGGGCTTCCGATCTGGACAGCAGAGCGCGGCGAGCCCTCATCCAGTTTCTCCGAAGAGAACGTCGCCCCGTGGATTCCGTCCTTTCCGACCCGGCCTCCCACCATGACGATCCGATCACCCGGATCAATCCGTTTCTCCCACCATGGCTGTCCATCGATTGCTGCCGGAGCCACCGATCCTGTGCCACAGAATACCAACGGCTTTCCGGCGTAGCGATCGTCGAATACGATCGCGCCGTTCACCGTCGGGATTCCAGACTTGTTCCCTCCGTCCTCGATCCCTTTTCGCACGCCGGCGAACACGCGACGTGGATGCAGTTGTCCGGGAAGCAGCGGCCGGTCGTAGTCTGGAGGCCCGAAGCAGAGAACATTCGTGTTGAACAGCAGCCGCCCCCCGCCACGTCCTGTGCCAAGTGGGTCTCGATTGTTCCCAAGGATCCCGGTGATCGCCCCCCCATACGGATCGAGCGCAGACGGGGAGTTGTGCGTTTCGACCTTCCAGACGAACAGTCGATCCTCGTCGATCCGGACGACACCGGCATTATCATCGAAGACCTTCACCAACCAATCCTGTCTCCATGAGGCCAGCCGATCGGCAACGGCTTGCGTCGCCCCCTTGATGTACGTTAGGAACAATGAATCGATCTCAAAGCGTCGATTCGACTCGTGGTCGACAAACTCGATTCGAGCGTTGAACTCCTTGTGCTTGCAGTGTTCAGACCATGTCTGAGCAAGGATCTCAAGCTCGCAGTCGGTTGCGTCCGGTGGGGCACCAAGCGCCCGGCGTGCGTCCACGGTATCCGGATTGAGGAAGTACGACTGAATGGCACGCATCTCCCGGAGATCCAGCGCCAACAGGCGGTTCACAGAGATCTCGCGAAGCGCTTCGTCGTCGACGGCAAGGGAGATCGATTCGATCACAGCTCTCTCCGCCCCGATCTCCTCGCCCGCCGCGTGCTCATACACCCTGGCTGGTCCATACCCCAATCGATGCACGAGCGGGTTGCCGATCAGCTCCTCGGCGAGAGCACGAAGCTCCGACGGCGGGAGCACGGATTCGATCCAGTAGACAACCCTCGACCTCACCGAGGATCGGTCGAGGCGACCGGGGAACAGGTCGTGCAAGACAGTCCAAGCCGTCTTGCCTTCGTCGTCGGTTACCCCCGCATGCTTGTCCACCGTGATGTGTGAAGCGTAGCCCGGAGGAGGAGAGAGTGGTCCAGTTCCGATCGTCGAGAGAATCGGATCGCTGAATGCGTTGCACGTCGACTCGTTCAGTAGCGTCTCAGGCAACGCGGGGACAACGCTATACACATGAGATGTGAGAACTCTGCCAGTCTCGATTCCCAGGAAGTGCTCAGCTCGCCGCTGAAGGTCGAGTCCCACAGGATCAACCGGACCCTTGGACGTCGCGTGTATGTGCGTAGAATCGATCATGCGGATTCTCCAATCGCTAGCAGAAGCTCGCCATGACCCCATGCCGTGGCGTCGATTGCAATCCGCCCCGAACCGCTGACCGTGCCCGCTTCCCGTGCCCGGTATCCCGCATCCTCGAGCGATGTCAGGACATGCGCACTCCTTTCGGACGCCACCGCAAGCAGCATGCCATTCCCCATGTTCCACTGCTCGTATGCGTCGGCGGCCGAGACGTCGCCCAGATCGCACAGCTCGAGCATCTCGGGATGCGGCGCCCACAGCTCGCCCAGCTCCGCCCCAAGGCCGGTGCCATCGAGAAGGCGGGCGAGGTTTCCCATGATGCCCCCTCCTGTCACATGCACTGCGCCATGCACGACAAGCTCATGTTCCGAGATTCCGAGAATTCCAGGCGCGAAAATGCGCGACGGCGTCAGGAGAACATCGCCCCACGACCGGCCGGTGGAGGAGTGAGCACCGTGCCATGCCTCGCCAAACACCCCTGTGAGAATGCTGCGCGCCATGCTGAATCCGTTGCTACGGAAACCGTCGCTTGCCATGGAAATGATGACATCGCCCTTGCGGAGCCGATCTCGCCATGAGCCCCCCGTACTGCGCGGGGCCGTTCCGATCGCAGTCGCGCCCCAATTGAAGTGCATGCCGCGTCCGTATCCGCCGATCCGGCTGCCGAGCTGAGCGATTTCCCCGCCGCTGACGACGACCCCACACGCAATCGCTGCTTCGGCAAGACCGGACATCAGCTGTTCAACCACCCTCTCATCCAGGTCATCGACATCGAGAATGTTGGACACGGCCATTGGACGTGCACCAATCGCAGCAAGATCATCGACAACCATCGCGAGAAGATCGAAGCCCAAGGTCTCGAACCGTCCGATCCGCTCCGCAACCTCAATCTTCGTGCCAATTCCATCCGATGTCATCGCCACTCGCTGCCCGAGCAGTTCGACGATTCCCGCAAACGCGTTGTCGTATCTCGAGCCCATGTCGCCGGCCCTATAGGTCGTCCTCGCCCACCGCGAAGCGATCGCCGAGCACCGATCTCCCAGCGACTGATCAACGCTATCGCCACGCGCTTTCGCGAAAAGCTGATGGCCGCTCACAATGTCCCCTCACGTGCTCGTGTCGCGCCTGCCCGGCTTGAGTGCAGGCGGTTTGCAGCAATGGACAGATCGACGCAAATGACGGACACGATACCCCCCTCACGGTTGTGCTGCTGCAGCCTCTTGTGACGATGTCAACGATGCTCCCCTCGTTTGTAGTCAACTCGCCAAACCCTTGCAAACAGAGCATTTGAGGCGCGACGCGAAGAACGGGCAGCAGGATTGCATCAGCTCGAACCGGTCAGACAACTTGCGGCCTTGTCTCGCCAAGGGAAGGGATGATCGTCCATCATTGATGCAGGACGATGCGCCGGGCGAGATGGCGTCAGGATTCGCACGCATCGTTCCTTCTCCACGCTTGTCCCAGGTCGAGGAACACCGTATCTTTAGTGGATTTGCCCTCACCTGCTAGCCCGACCATCGCTCCTTCGCCGGGAATCCCTGCGTGTCTCGTTCCTCCCGCCGGATTGGGAATCGAAGATGGCATCCCCGACGCTGAACCCTCCGATTCCTGTGGCAGTCGCGAATCCCGCGACCCTGCCCGTAGACGACGGTTTGATTCCATCGCTTCGGACGTGTACGGTCCCATAGCAGGCCCGGCCAAGGAGAGACTATGCTGTACTCGAAGACCGCGAAGTATGCCGTGCTGGCACTTGCCGATGTCGCGGCACGCAAGACAGACGATCTCATCCCAACACGGCAAATCGCTGAGGCGACATCCTCACCGTATCCCCTCCTCGCCAAGATCATCAACCAGCTTCACCGAGCCGGTCTCGTCCAGGCAACTCGCGGTAAGCAGGGCGGGATAAGGCTCTCTCGTCCCGCCGCAGACATCACGATCAAGGACATTGTTGTGGCTCTCGATGGCCCCGCAATCCTGAACGACTGCCCGCTCCTGCTTGACCCGTGCGACTGCAATATCCCGTGCTCGCTTCATTCCATCTGGAAGCCAGCTCGAGACGCCGTCGTCCACTTCCTCGAAACGACAACGATCCAGGCCGTGGCCGACGCCCGCCGATACTCGAAGTCATCTGAGCAATAGGCGGAACATGAGCAGCGAGCTCCCGTGGCGGGGTCCGCGCATCCTTACCCATCCATCACGCGATCATGATCCATCGCGTGCAGATGGCCCCGCGTTCGCGTAGTCGACACCATGGTTCGGCAGCCCGCAAACCCCATCTGTGACAGACGTTACCGACCAATCAGCTCACGAACACTATACTCGTAATCTTAAGACTGGAATTCAGTTTCTCTTCGTCTACATCGTGTCAAGGAGGCGATGATGCGCAAGATGAGCATGCTGCTCGCTGTCTCGGCCGTTTTGGCTCTCGTCACGGTTCTGCCCACCAGCGGCCAGGACTGCGGGAGCGGCTGCCGTTGGGCGGATCGAGAGACCATCTACATCCATGGAAACGCCGGCTTCACATGCGAGAACGGCGTCGTTTCCGGGTGCGGCACGAAGGCATCCCCCTACGTCATCGAGGGATGGCATGTCACAGCCAATGGCGCGGACTTCGGGATCAACATCGAGTACACATCGCTTCACTTCGTGATCCGCAACTGTGTCGTCGAGGGCGCTTCCGGAGCTGCTATTCGCTTGGCCAGTGTCACCAACGGCTCCATTGAAGGCTGTCAACTGCTTCGAAGTCTGAATGGCATCCTGCTGGATAACGCCCACCATAACGGGATTGTGGGAAACCTCATCGTAGAGAACTACACCGGCGCCGCGATGGCGCTCGGGGCGGGTGGAAACACGATCACGAAGAACAGCTTCGTGGCCAATGGACGCGCCGCCCACGATCCAGGCGGACGAAACCTCTGGTACTGTGGCCAAGTAGGCAACTACTGGCATGACTACCAAGGGGTGGACATCGATTGTGACGGCATCGGAGACAAGCCGTACTACGCCCCTGTCGTCGATCGCTATCCGCTGATCGCGTCACCTTGGCAATGCGCGTTGCCGCTCACCGACCTCTCCGTCTCCCACTGTGAGATGAGCACCGATGTCCTCAAGGTGGTTGACGCGCCGACTTCGTGCACGCCTACATGCGTTCCGGCCTGTACGCCCGCCTGCACACCGGCCTGTGCGCCAATCTGCAATCCCACCATCGCAGCCTGCGTCGACAGGATCCTCACGTGCGCGAATCCTGAGGTGACGCTCACCGCCGATTTCTGCCCCAGTCAGCCTGCGTGCGAGCCTTGCTCGGTGGAGTGGACGCGAGTGGGGTATGGCGCTGTGGGAAGCGGGTTCTCGATCACGGTCAACGAGCCGGGAAGCTATACGGTCACGGCAACCGGCGCCAACGGCTGCTCCGTCAGCGATACCGTGGTCGTTGTATCGGACTTCGATGTTCCGACTGTTACGGCGACCGTGGACCGAGCGCTTACCTGTGCACTGCCCGAGGCCGTGCTCCAAGCCCACATTTCCGGTGGATGTCCACCGTATTCGATCGACTGGATCCGTGGCGGGGCTGTCATTGGTTGTGACTCGTGCATTACGGTCGATCGGCCGGGAAGCTACACGGTCCGAGTTACGGGTGCGAACGGGTGCACATCGATTGCGACGGTTCTCGTCACAGAGGATATGGGCGGCCCCACGGTTCATGTAACGGCCGACGACTTGCTGTCATGTGCCGTTACCGAGACAACGCTTCGCGCCGAAGCGGATGGCGGACGCCCCCCATACACGTATGCGTGGCAAAACTGGGATGGAAACCCTGTTGGAAACAGACGTGTAGTGACCGTCGGCGCAGCGGGGACCTATACCGTCGAGGTCACTGGCGCAAACGGCTGCTCCTCCGTCGGAACCGTCATCGTGACCGAAGACATCGAGGCACCCCTCGTCGATGCTCTCGTCCATGGGGTCCTCACATGCAACGTCGAGGACGTCACCCTGACCGCGAACATCTCACGAGGACGACCGCCATACGACATTGAGTGGGCAACGCCAAGCGGCATCACCATCTGTCGTTCCCCGACGATTACGGTCAGCGATCCGGGCTCGTACACGGTCACGGTCACTGGCTCGAATGGCTGCTCATCGAGTGACTCCGTCGTCGTCCTTGCAGACACCGAACCGCCGGTTGTCGATGCGGGGCCGAACCAGGACATCACGCTCGAAGAGCCGATGGTTGTACTTAGCGCCACGATCAGCCGCTGCCCCAGCCCGTACACGGTCACGTGGACGAATACGATGGGAGAGTTTGTCGGACACACCGAATCGATCAGCGTGAGTCGCGCCGGCGTTTACGAGGTCACAGTCGTCCGCGATACCGGATGCTCTGCCTCCGATGACGTCACTGTGACATCGGACTACGTAAGCGAGGTCGTGCTGACGTCGACGATCGAGGGATTGGCTGTTTTCGGCCAGCTGACGATGGATGGTGTTCCGATTCCTGAGTCGGTCTTCCACTTCACCGTCGATGCGACGCAAACCGGAAGCGAGACCGTTGCGTCAGCGATCACGATGACAAACCAGTACGGCGAGGGGTATCGCGCGAACGGAGCTGAGGTGTACTACATTATCCCGGGCAACTCCACCGTGGAGTTCGGGATCCATCAAGACCAGTTCGTTACGGGCAAGAAGTACTACCTGTTGCATCTGCCGACCGACCCTCCAGGTGAGGCTGCAGTGGCTTTCTTCTAGGTTCCCCGGAGTGCTGAGGCAAGTCCGTTCGGGCGGCGTTCTTGATGCTAGGACGCCGTCCTCCTTTGTGCCCACTCGGCATGCATTTCTTGATACGTTCCCAGGAACCGGTTCCGGGTCTCATCGTCTCGGATTCGCTCAGCCTGTTCTTCGATCGAGTGCCACGCAGTCTCCAGGTGCGGTATCGCTTCATCGTACCGCTTGAGATCCTTGAGGATCCGGTACTGCGTGTACCGGATCTCGGTGGCAACCGGCGAGTGGTCATCGCCAAGGGATTCGAGGGCATCGGCCGAGAAGCGGAGCGCCTGTTCGAGATTCCCCGCCACGAAGTGGCTTCGCGCGAGCGCAGACAGCGCACGTATTGTAAGTCGCTCAAGCTCCGATTCACGCCCCATCTGAAGTGCTCCGTGCAGCTCCCTTTCAGCACGTTCAGGATCGCCGAGACAGACGTTCAAGAGCCCTGAGTTGTATGCCGTAATAGCCAGTCCACGCTGGCTTCCGATCTCCTCATAGAGCGACCTTGCTTCATCTGTCGCTGCCTTGGCGGCCACGAGGCTCTCCACTTCGCCGTAGGTTCGAAACACGAAATCAGGCTGGCCTCCAATGCCATGTGCCGCGAGGGCAATGCCGATGTTGCAGAGGCTGTCCGCCTGCCCGTTGGCGTCCTCCAACTGCACGTACAGCTCCAATCCTCGCCGGTGATGCTCCAATCCATCGGCAAATGCTCCGAGCGCGCTGTACGAGTTTCCAAGGTTCGTCAGGCACTTCGCTGATCCGATTCGGTTCCCCATCTCGTGGAACAGCGGTTGGGCTTGCTCCGTGTACTCGATGCACCGCTCATACTCTCCAAGGTAGTAGTTGAGCGCGCCAAGATTACCCAGGATATCCGCCTCGCCCTTGCGATCTCCGAGCCTGCGATACAGCTCCCGGGCTTCGCGGAACCGCTCGAGCGCCTGTGGAAGCTGTCCGAGCCGCGCACAGGTGATTCCCAGGGACTTCAGGCTGGTTGCCTGCCCGCCGCGGTCGCCGACGGCCCGAAACGCGTCAAGCGCCTTCGCCGCGGCTTCCCTGGCTTCGTGGAACGCTCCTTTGCCTTCCAGTGCATCGGCAATCCGAGCCATCGCCCTTGCTCGACCGGAGAGATTGCCAGTCTCCTCCATCGTCACCAGAGCGAACTCCGCATGTCCTTTCGCCTCGTCGAATTGGCCACAGCGCTTGCAAAAGCCGGACCACAGCAGAAGTATCTCTGCTCGTCCTTCCACGTCTTCGAATGCATCGGCAAGCTCCAATAGCCGCACAAGGTCGCTACGTTCATCTTCCACCCGCCCGAGAAGGCCAAGGGTGCGAGCACGCTGCCGCAGGAGCGCTTCGAGATCGTTCGGCTCCCCTCCATCCCTACGCGCGTCGATCAGCTCCAGCGCACGACTAAAGTAGATCTCGGCTTCCGCGTTCGCGTGACGGATCGCCGCCTGTTCGCCAGCCCACCGAGAGTATGCGCACTCTTTCTCCGCGTGTCCGGCCCGACGCCAGTGGACCGCCAGAAGCGGAACGTACGGATCTAGCTCTTCGTCGTATGTCTCTTCGTACCACACGGCAACGCGCCGATGAAGCTCACGGCGCTGCTCGAACAGGAGCGTGTCATACGTCACGTGATGCGTCACCGCGTGTTGGAAAGCGAAGCTCGGTTCGGGCTGCTCGGCTTCGAGAACCGTCAGTCGGCGACGCGACGTGTGATCAAGATGCGCGCGAAGCGTGGTCTCATCAATCGGTGATGGGTAGATGGAACGTACCGTGCGCTGCGCGAAGCTCCTCCCGATCACGGATGCTACCTTCACTGTCAGCTGCTCCTCTACGGGAAGCCGGTCAAGACGGGACAACACGACACCCTCAAGCGTGCCGGGGACTTTCTCCCGAAGTGCACTTGGATCTCCCACGACACGACATGCCCCTCCTTCGATCATCAAGAGATCTTGATCACGCAGTGCCCCGATCAGCTCCACGGCGAAGAAGGGATTCCCTTCGGCCCGTTCGGTCAGCAACGCAACCACCTGCTCTGGCAGCGCTGCTGGATCCAGATCGAAGCGGGCGGCAGCAAGCTCGGCAGTGTCCCCGGGCTCGAGAGGCCCCAGCGGGAGCCTCTCAGCACCGCTCATTGCGGACAGCGCTGAATGCATCGCCGGCGCAACGTCGCCATACGGGCGATGCGTTAGTAGGAGTGCAGCCGCACAACCGGACAGACTCCGCGCCACTGAGACAGCAAGTTTCCAAGACAGCGAGTCGAGCCAGTGTGTATCCTCGATGACAAGCACGAGAGGCGCTTCCTCGGATCGGTGGACGAGGAGATCGCCGACCAACGCAGCAAGGCTCTCCTGCCTAACTTCAGAGGTATAGCTTCGCGTCAAATCCGATTCGGGAAGCCGAATTCCGAGGATATCGTTCAGCAGCGCGGCCCGCTCGATGTATGTTGGATCGATTGCGCCAATCGTTTGAAGGACCTGCTCATTCCGCTGTGATGCCTCCATCGCCTCGTCGATCGCGAAGAATGATCTGAGGAGATCCCGCCAGCTGCGATACGGCGTATGCTGCTCGATGCTGTCGGCCGCGCCGAGCAGTGTCACGAAGCCTGCGGCATCTGCGCTGCGAACGATCTCCTCAACAAGTCGGCTCTTGCCGATTCCTGCCTCTCCCTCGACAAACAGGATCCGCCTCTCACCACCCTTCGCAGCATTCAGCCCTTGCTTGAGAACAGCCAGCTCTCCCCGTCGCCCGATCAGTTTGCTCGACATCGCGTTGCGGTGGCCCCGTTCTCGACCTCGAGGTCGGTACACCGGCTGGGGTTCCTCCATCCCCTTAAGCACAACGCTCGGCAGCGTGTCAAACACCCAACGGCCCTTCGCAGCTTCGTAGATCGACTCGCTGCAACGAATCTCACCGATCGGCGCCACGGCCATGAGCCGGGAAGCCAAGTTGACCGCATCTCCGAGTGCTCCATATGTTCTGCGAGTCTCTCCGCCGTACGCCCCAACCCGCGCACGTCCATGGCTCACTCCAATCTGAACCCCGGAGATGAAACCGAGGATTGTGGGCGGCTTCGCCAGCCTCATCGCTGCAGCAACGGCGCGCTGACGATCATCTTCGTGTGCTTCGAGCGCACCGAACACGATGTAGAGGTGACTTCCCTTATCGGCAGTCGTCAGCAACAGAACGTATCCGCCATAGCGGTCCGCCACGCCCTGAACCCATGCCGTGAATGCGTCGAGCTTCTCCCCTGCAGCAGGATCTTCGTCATAATGGATGCCAGTGAACCGGAGAAACAGCACAGAGACCGGCCGCAACTCCGCGAGAAACTCTGCCTGCTCGCGTTGGACGCGTTCATGCACGGGAACGAGGAGGTAGGGGCGAAGCCATTCTGGATTGAGATCGTCGGCTGCGTCCACCCACGGACTAGGTTCCGCAGCCGTCCTGAGCCCTCCCACCACGCCAAAGCGCCCTCGCCATGCCTCCACAACAGCATCTTGCTTCGTATTCCTGATAGCCTCAGGCGCAGCAATCACTTCTCCTTGCTTTGCAAGATGCTCCGCCTCTGCCAGTCGATCCACCGTCGCTCCGGCCAGTACATCCATCAGCTGGATCTCCGGATCACCGACCACAAAACGCCGGAGCGGACCGACGGCCACTGCCGCCTTCATCCCAAGGGACACGCGCCCTCCCTGCGGTGCAGACATCGCCTGAAACTGCTTCATCGCCCGCTGCATCTGCAGCCCACAGGCCAATCCGCGCAGGCCCCGGTCGTCAGGGAATACACTGACAAGCGCGTCTCCAATGAAGCAGACGATGCTGCCTCCGAAATGGTGAACGCGCGAGACAAGCGCGGTGTAGACGGTATTCAGCAGTTGAGTCAGCTCCTCGGCACCCCGGCGCGGTCCAAGCCCAGCGACGAGCGCCTCCGTGAGTGGTGTGAATCCAGAGATGTCCGCAAGAAGTGCTGAGCCTGTGGTGTCGACTGGCAGATCGACCCCACTTGCCAGCGCTTGTCGGCGATCCATCGGTAGATAGGCGCTGAGTAATTCCGTGACCATCAACTCTCCCTTGATCGGACGATTGCACCGAAACTCAACCACTCCAAACAGCGTGAACGTCCTGCCGGGAACTCCAGGATACCTTGGGATCCCGGAGTTCCCAGCCGTATCCGTTTGCGCCGTCACACTTACGGCAGGTACTCCCGATACCGCATGCAAGGCGTCCAAGATCCAAGAGGACGTTCGCATCCCTTGCATGAGTTCTGACCTTGGCGCCGCTTGCAATACGTGTTCACTACGTAGTCGAAGATCGTAGCGTTCCGAATCGCGAACGCAATCTCGTCCGCCACCGAAACGAGAATCAGCCGCTCGTCGGCAGTAAACAGCCCGCCGTCCGCCCGATTCAGTACCTCGAGAACGCCGACGCTCTCGTCGCCGGCAATGAGGGGCACAGCGATCAAGTTATGGGTGCGAAATCCGGTCTTCAGATCAATCTGCTCATAGAAACGTGGATCGCTCTCTACATCATTAACGATCTCGGCTTCGCGGCTCTCCAGAACACGTCCGGCAACGCCTTCCGTCGCCGGGAATGTTGAGCCGCCAAGGAGAGGCTTTGCCGCTCCTTCAACCCGATAGAACTGGAAGTTCTCCTTCGTCTCATCCAGCAGGAGGATCGAAGCCGCGTCTGCAGATGACGTCTCCATACAGCAGTAGAGGGCGATCTCCAGCAGTTCCGCAAGATCGACCGACTTCGCAAGCATGCTACTCACCGTCAGGTACGTGTTAAGGTGGTGGAGCTTGCGTTCGGCGCTTACATGAGCTGCAAGGTGATCTGCGACCCGACCAAGCGTCGCAAGCAGTCCGGGCCAAACCCCACCACCGGAAGATGGATGGGCCATTCCGTCTTCCGACACACCGACCACTCCAATGACTCGCCCGTCCGCCTGCATCGGATGGACAGCATACGCAGTCCCATCCTCGATAGGAATACGCATCGAGCCTGCAGAGGTCTCCGCATCCTGAGCGTTCTCGAGCCACGTTGAGCATCGTTGCTCCAACACGGACGCCTCGCTCGACGGAAGATCGTAGTTCCCGAAATGGGGGGCGTGAAGCCGGAGGTCCGACACGTAGAGGAAGGCCGATCGTGCGGCGGTCAAACCCGCCAAGCGCGGTAGGACATCATTCGAGAGTTCCTCAAATCCCTCCGCAGCAACAGCCACACGGATCAGCTCCATCGTCCGTTGCATCGCATCGCCGTTTTGCATTCCTCCTCCTTGCATACAGACGTTTGGACGCGGGCGGCAGGTTGAACGTGTATCGAAGCCGGATGGCTCGGTGGACCTTCTCGCTTGCCTAGCAGGCTCCGCGAGACAGCCGCCTCGTTTCCGGGCCAGAGAACTCTATGCGGGGATGAGCCGGCACGTCAAACGCAGCAGCTTGCTTTCCGTGGAATGCGCAGTTGTGCCTCACCTGTGCAACTTGGCACCGCAACCGCTTGCGCCGCGCTTATGCGCAGGAATCGAACGCGAGGTCGCGCGCCACATCGCGGGCCCAACGATCGACCTCGAGAATCCGAGTGAGCTCCGGAGCTCGGTCGCCCGACTCGTGTCTCTTCTCGTTTCGCCAGCGCTCCAGAATGGCCTGCAAACCGGAAGCAATCTCCGTGAACCGGACCTCACCGTCGATGAAACGGTAGGCAAGCACTTCATCGGCTGCATTGATCGCCGCCAATGCGCTTCCTCCCTCCCGTGCCGCGGAGATCACGGTGGAGTAGGCCGGAAAGCGACTCTCCTCGAACGGCAGGAGATTCAGTTGCAGCGGCTTGTCCAATGCCAACTTCGGAAGTCCTGTATCCACTCGATGCGGATCGATCAACAGATTCTGAATCGGAATCCTCATGTCGCGCGGTCCTAGCTCGGCCTTGATCGATCCTTCACGAAACTCGACAAGCGAGTGAATGTAGGAATCCGGGTGAATGACAACATCAATCCGATCGTAGGGCACGTCGTATAGGTGATGGGCGACGATGACCTCGAATGCCTTGTTCACCATCGTCGCTGAGTCAATCGTGATCTTGCGCCCCATGGACCATGTTGGATGCTGAAGCGCGGCCTCCGGTGTGACATCGGCCAACGTCTCCGGATCGGCGTGGAGAAACGGTCCGCCCGATGCCGTGAGCAGCAGACGCGAGACATCGCTCGCATCGTGTCCATGAAGACACTGGTGCAGGGCATGGTGTTCGCTGTCAATCGAGAGAAGCTTGCCGCCATGCTCGGAAAGCAGCCTCCGAATGAGACTTCCTCCGATCACAACGCTCTCCTTGTTCGCCAATGCGACGGTCTTCCCGAGCGCGAGCGCAGCCAGCGTCGGTGGGAGTCCGGCTGCCCCATATACTGCGTTCACAAGAGTATCCACATCTTCACGCTCGGCGAGATGCATCAACCCCGCTGCCCCGTGCTGGATCTCGATGTTGTTGGAAAGGGTCTGCCGAAGCGATTCGATCTCGTGCTCTGCTGCGATCGACACAACGCTCGGCTTGTGAGTTTCGACTTGAGCGATCAGCAGATCGGTGTTTGCCCCCGCCGCGAGTCCGACAACCTTGAACTGCCATCCGGTGTTGCCCAGGCGCTCGATCACATCGAGCGTCTGGGTCCCGATGGATCCCGTCGATCCGAGCACTGCGATTCGTTTGGCTTGGCGTGTCATCGAGCCTCCTCCGCGGAGCGATGATATCCCCCACACCGTTCGCCTCAAGCCCGGCGAATCGGCAGCCATGTTCTTGTGCCGTCTCCGTCGGCTCGCTACGATCCGTCCGACAAGACCAAAGGAGAGCCGAACAACAATGTATGACATCACCGATTTCGACGAGCTTCGGCGGGGGATCGCCCGCACGATCTTCGTCCGAAGGATGACCCTTGGCGTCTTCTCCGCGGTTGCCCTCGTCGTTCTTTTCGCAAGTCGGATGAGCTATCTCAATCCGCTCTTCTACTCCCCTCTTGTTTGGTTCCTACTAACCTTCCCGTTCAAGTATCTCGTGGACCGCCAGCGAACGCTCCGTTCTCTGCACTGGGTTCACACCGGCTTCTTTCTCGCTGAGGTCCTCCTCATTACGTTCCTTGTTCACTTCATGGGCGGAAGCGAGTGGATCGGCGTAACCTTCTACATATTCACCGTCATCTACGCCAACATATTCCTTACGCGGTTTCATGGCTCACTGGTCACGCTGCTTGTCGTGCTCTCCTATTCTGCACTGGTGCTGCTCGAATATGCTGCGCTGATCCCGCACCGGTCACTGTTCTCGTTTGTCGGCGAGCCCCACCGAAGCCTAGCGTACACGTTGGCAACGATTCTCGCCGGCGCAGTCGGCATGTACGCAGTGATCGCCCTCACTGTCCGCTCGTTCGCCGATGTCTTCGCACACAAGAACCGGATGCTCGCCCGACGCGAACGAGAGCTGTCCCGGCTGTCGCGGCGTCTGCTAACAGCCCAAGATGAGGAACGCCGACGGATCGCACGCACCCTCCACGACGATCTGATCCAAACGCTCGCTGCAATCAAACTCCGCCTGACGCCACAGAAGGAGCGCCTTGGGTCCGAGGCCTATGGCGAGGTTTGCGGCATCGTCGATCAATCCATCGAGCAGACGAGACGTCTGGCGTACTCCGTCCGCCCGCCACTCCTCGACGATCTGGGATTGCTTCCTTCGCTCGAGCGTCTCGCCGAATCGGTTGCTGCGGAGCACGGGATTGCGGTAGATACGGATCTGCGTCTTGCAGACCGCCCGCATGTTAGCATCGAGAGTCTTCTGTTCTTCGTCGCACAAGAGGCCATGCTAAACGTGGTTCGCCATGCCGATGCCACGCATGTATCCCTCACACTTCGCGCCGAAGGCAGCGTTTGCCGCCTGGTAGTTGAAGACAACGGAATCGGATGCCAACCAGGGAACCTTCAGGGACTCGGCCTCCGTAGCATTCGTGAACGTGTTGAGATCAGCGGCGGCGTTTTCTCGCTCCGACAAGCTCCGAGCAGCGGTACGATTGTCTCCGTGGAGGTTCCATTCGATGCAGATCCGCGTCGCAATCGTTGACGACCACGGATTGATTCGTGATGCGCTGTCGGATCTGATCCGCTCGCAACCTGGAATCGACGTTGTCGCGTCCGTCGGCAACGGAGCCGAAGCGGTTCAGATCGCAGCGGAGTACCGGCCCGATGTCTTGCTTCTCGACATCGCCCTTCCGGACACGAGTGGACTCGATGTGATTGCTCAAATCCATGACGCCAGCCAGACCACTCGGATTCTCATGCTTTCCATGCACTCGGAGCCGGAATACGCTGTGACGGCCTGTGCCCGCGGCGCGTGCGGGCTGATCGCGAAATCAGCTCCAATCGAGGAGCTGATTGATGCCATTCACGCCGTGGCGGCAGGCAACGCCATTCCGTTTGCCGGTGAGCTCACAGAGCGGGAGCGAGAGGTCCTGCAACAGATTGCCCAAGGGGCCACAAATTGCGAGATCGCCGAGAGGCTTCAGTTGCGCCCCAAGACCATCGAGGCGTACAGCCAGCAGTTGATGAGCAAACTCTCAATCCATACGCGGGCCGGCCTCGTCGGCTACGCCCGGAGGATCGGGCTCTAGTTGAATCCAATTAGCACACTCCCCCATTTCCCTTGCCTTGTCGCATCCGTAAAATGGGTTCGCAATGGCCATCCGGGTGGTCCTGGCTGACGATCATGATCTCGTGCGCACATGCATACGTATGTTGCTCTGTGCTCATGGTATCGATGTGGTATCGGAAGCCGGCGATGGCCGTGCGTTGCTTCGGGATGTGCGAGAGCATCGCCCCGACATCGCGCTCGTTGATGTCTCGATGCCGCTTCTCGATGGCATCGAGGCGACACGGCGGATCACGAAGCTTTCCGCCGAGACGTCGGTCGTGATTCTTACGATGCACTCCGATGCTCATCTTGCCCGCATCGCGCGACGCGCCGGGGCGCGTGGCTATGTCACGAAGGATGAGACGCCGGACCGATTGATCGAGATCATCCGACGAGTTGCCGCTGGTGAGCAGTGTATCGCGCTGGACGAGCCGGAAGACGAGGATGTTCTCACGGCACGAGAGCAAGAGATTCTCCAGCTGATTGCGGAAGGGAAACGAAACCAAGAGATCGCAGACATCATCAGCCGGAGCATCCACACTGTCCGCAGTCATCGTGCCCGCTTGATGAGGAAGCTGGGAGCTCGAAGCGCAATGGAGCTTGTCTCGTTCGCCGAGGAGCAGGGACTTCTACGGTGGCCCGTTTGACAGAGGGGAGACTGCGTGAAACAGGCGATTCTTGAGACGTATCGATCGCAGATTGAAGGAGGGGTTCGCGCTGCCCTGCACGGAGATGGGGCGATGGCCTCACTTCTTCGATACCACATAGGGCTGGAGGATGAGAATGGCATGCCTGCATGCGCAACCGGGAAGTTCCTCCGCCCAAGCGTTGTCCTGTTCGTCGCCGAGCAGCTTGGAGCGGGCATAGAGGACGCCCTCCCCGGCGCCGTCGCTCTTGAGCTGATCCACAGCTTCTCTCTCATTCACGACGACATTCAAGATCGTGACCACGTCCGCCGAGGCCGACCGGCCGTGTGGACAGTCTGCGGCATCGAGCAAGCCATCAACGCCGGCGATCTTATGCATAATCTCGCAATCTCAGAAGTCCTCGCATCCTCGGCTGCGGAAGCGATCTGCCTCCTCGATGCAACCCGAGAGATGATCGAAGGGCAGTGCCTCGATGTGGCGTTCGAACAGCGCAACGTCTCTGTGGACGAGTATCTGGAGATGATCGATCGGAAGACCGGAGCGCTCCTCCGTTGCGCGTTCGAACTGGGGGGCTTGGCTGCCGGAGCTGACGAGAAGGTGCGCTCGACACTTGTCGAGCTGGGGCGGGCTGTGGGACGTGCGTTCCAGATCAAGGATGATCTCCTCGGCATTTGGGGCAGCGAAGACATGCTCGGGAAAGCCACCGGATCCGATATCCGGAGACGAAAGAAGACGCTTCCCGTGCTTCTGCTTCTCCAGCAAGAGGATGCCCGCGTAGCTACGCTCTACAGCGGGGATGCACTGTCGGACACAGGAATGCGTGAGAGCGATGTCCGCTGGATTGTGGAGCGTCTCGATGAACTTGACGTGCGCACTCGGTGCGAGGCGATGGTCCACGACAACCTAGGCAAAGCGATCGATGCACTCAGGGGACTCCCGTTCTCCGCGAACGGGCAGTCTCAGATGCAGGAACTGATTGAGTTCCTCGCGAGGAGGGAGACATGAGCCGTCCGTTTCAACTTGACCTTTCCGTCGCTCGGCACCTGATCGGGCGCACCGCATGGCGGGGCGGGCGTTTCCCTCTCGTCACGATGCTCGAGCCGCTCGAGGCATGTAATCTTGCGTGCACCGGATGCGGTCGTGTTCGTGAATACCGTGACGTTATGGATCAACGATTGACCGTCGACGAATGCCTGGCGGCCGTGCAGGCGTCCGACGCGCCAATCGTCTCGCTTTCCGGCGGAGAGCCACTTCTTCACAATCAGATCGGCGAGATCGCTCGAGCGATTACCGAGGATCGCCGCTTCATCTACCTGTGCACCAACGGGCTACTGCTGAGGGAGAAGCTCGACCTGTTTACCCCATCGGTGCGCCTGGCGTTCGTCGTCCATCTCGACGGAACGGAATCAGCCCACGACAAGATCACGGAGCGACCCGGGACCTATGCCACGGCCATCGATGCAATCCGCGAGGCGGTTGCCCGTGGGCATCGCGTCTGCACCAACACCACGCTATTTCACGGCTCCGATATCGGCGACCTTCACACCCTGTTCGCCACGTTGGTCGATCTTGGGGTGGAGGGTTTGATGGTTTCGCCGGGATACTCCTATGAGGATGCTCCCGATCAGGATCTGTTTCTTCGTCGCCAGGAGTCGATCTCCGTGTTCCGGCAGGTCCTCGATCCCTCCACGGGCTTCCCGTTCTACAACAACCCACTCTATCTCGATTTCCTCCGCGGGGAGCGCGACTACGATTGCGCCGCCTGGACCACCGCCACATACACAGTCCTCGGATGGAGGCTCCCCTGTTATGCCATCGCTGATCAGCACGTTCACGACATCGACGAGTTGTTCACCGATGATGTGTGGGAACGCTACGGGCCGGGACGCGATGCGCGATGCGCGAACTGCATGATGCATTCGGCATTTGAGGGGGCCAGCATCCTCGATGCACTTCGGAAACCGAAGGCGCTGGCGCGACTGGCTCGGGGGGCATGGGGTCGATGATTCTCATCACGGCGTGCTTCTCAGTCGAATCGCGATGGATCTCCCGACAGCCGGGAGTTCGTGTTGTCCATACGGCGATCGGCGAGCAAGCACGCCAGACAATGGATGAGCTGGGCAGTGCGTCATCCAACGTATCCCTCCTCCTCTCAACAGGGTTCTGCGGAGGTATCCACCCAGACATTGAGAAGGGGACCCTGTTCCTTGCGACGGCCATCCGCCACAATGATGAGGAGATCCGGGTTTCCCCCGAAATTCTCGAACAAGTGCACCGAACACTGAACAGCGGATCCGGCGATGTGCATCTCGGTCTGTGCGAGTCCGTCGACCACGTTCTCTCCTCGAGCGAGAAGCGTGCACTTGCTGCCCGTGGAGCGCTGGTGACTGACATGGAGAGCGGGCCACTCGCCCGCTGGGCAGCGGATCGCGAGATCCCGTTTCTGACGCTGAGGATCGTACTCGACCCAGTCGAGGAGGACTTGCCATTTGCCGCCAATCGTCCGTTTTGGCTCTCTGCCGTCTCCCACCCCATCCTTGCAGCACGTGTGACTCACGACGCAATCGCTTCGGGGCGGGCACTCGGTGAGGCAATCGACAAAGCAATTGCTGCGCTGCTAGGGAGGTCCAATGCGTAGCTCGGTGACGCAACCTTCAGCTGCAATGAGCCACATCGATGCCTCGATTGGCACAGCGACGGATCATCTCCTGTCGCTTCAATACGAGTCCGGGTACTGGTGGGCTGAGCTGGAATCCAACGTCACGATCACTGCCGAGCATATCTTCCTTCGCCACATTCTCGGTATTCCCGACGAAGCCGAGGCCCGCAAAGCCGGCAGATATCTTCTCTCGCAGCAGCGTGACGATGGGACATGGGGCAACTGGTACGATGGGCCACCCGAGCTGTCAACATCGATCGAAGCGTACGCTGCACTCAAGATGATCGGCATCTCGCCCGATGCCCCCGAGATGATGAAGGCACGCGACTACATCCTGTCCCAAGGGGGCGTCGAGCGAGTCCGCGTGTTCACCAAGATCTGGTTCGCGATGCTCGGCGAGTGGGACTGGCGCGGGCTGCCTATCCTCCCCGTCGAATTCACAGCCCTGCCGTCGTGGTTCCCGATGAGCATCTACTCGTTTGGCTGCTGGGCACGACAGACGATCGTCCCGCTGGCCATTGTCATGGCGTACAAGCCCGTCGTTCCGCTTCGGCGTGAGCAGCAAATCGATGAGCTGTTCGCTCGCGGCCGGGAGAACGCAGATCTCGCAGTTCCCGTAACGCGACGGAGTGCCAGAGCTCGGTGTTTCCTCATCGCCGATCGCCTCTTGCACGTGTACGATCGGATGCGATGGAAGCCGTTCCGCGCCGGCGCCATCCGTCGTGCCAAGCAATGGATCCTCGATCGACAGGAGGCAGATGGGTCATGGGGGGGGATCCAGCCACCCTGGGTGTATTCGCTGATAGCGCTGTATCTACTTGGAGACAACATCGATTCCGGAGGCGCGCTCGCCAACGGTTTCGCCGGTTTCTACGGGCCGCAAGGTTTCGCCGTCGAGGACGACGAGACGTTCCACCTCCAGTCGTGTCTGTCTCCCGTCTGGGACACGGGTCTTGCCCTGATGGCCCTCGAAGACGCCGGCCTCCCTTCGGACCACCCAGCGGTCACTCGGGCGGCAGAGTGGTTGCTTGCGGAGCAGATCTTCACCGGTGGCGACTGGCAGGCTCGCTGCGCCGCCCCGCCTGGAGGATGGGCATTTGAGTTCGCCAACGACAAGTACCCCGACACCGACGACACGGCGGTGGTGATCATGGCGTTGCTGAACGCAAAGGCCAATCCCAAGAGAGCAAAGCATGCGATCGCGCGCGCTGAAGACTGGCTGATCGCAATGCAGAGCCGAAACGGCGGTTGGGGCGCGTTCGATCGGAACAACACCCAGACATGGACTCGAGACATTCCGTTCGCCGACTTCGGCGAGATGATCGACCCCCCCTCTGCTGACGTCACCGGTCACATCATCGAATGCCTCGGTCGACGCGGATACCGGATCGGCCAGCGCACCATCGACCGAGCCGTCACCTATCTGAAACGCGAACAGGATTCTGATGGCGCCTGGTTCGGACGATGGGGCACGAATCTCACGTATGGCATCGGCAGCGTGCTTCCCGGCCTGGCGGCCGTCGGCGAGAGAATGGACTCACCGTACGTGCGTCGTGCAGTGAACTGGCTGGTCGAACATCAAAACGATGACGGCGGATGGGGAGAGCGAATCGAGGGATACTACGATGCAGAAAGCCGAGGTCGCGGCCCATCTACGGCTTCGCAGACAGCGTGGGCTTTGCTCGGCCTTCTCGCCGCCGAGCAGCTAGGACACCCGTCTACGTGCAGAGGCATCGACTACCTCATCGCAACGCAGCGCAAGACTGGAGGATGGGACGAGCCGCAGTTCACCGGGACCGGATTTCCAACCGATTTCATGATCCGCTACCACATCTATCGGGACGTGTTCCCGCTCATGGCACTCGGACGCTACAGGCGCGGATTGGAGAAGCTGGAATGAGCATTGACAAGGCAAGTATCCTGGGCTTCTGCGGCGGGGTTCGGCGTGCCGTTCAGATGATCGAGACCGAGCTGGCAGAGCGAGGCCCGCTCCACACACTCGGCGCAATCGTTCACAACGCCCATGTCGTCGATGCTTTGGCTGAAAAGGGTGCTCAGATGGCTACCCACCTTGATGAGGTCCCCGAGAACGGCACCGTGGCGATCACCGCTCACGGCGCCGGCGAAGAGGTGTTCTCCGAAATCGAGCGCCGCGGTCTTCGACTCGTCGACACGACCTGTCCGATCGTCCGCCGCGCGCAAGAAACCGCCGCGCAGCTCGTCGAGGAAGGCTTCACAGTCATCTTGTACGGGGAGGCTGAACATCCCGAAGTACGTGGGATTCTTTCCTGGACGCGCGGCCGCGGCATGGCAACGCAGTCTCCCGATATCGAGATACCGATCGGCGACCGCGGGATCGCGTTAATTGCGCAGACCACGAAGAATCCGACACGGTTTGCCGAGTTCGCCCAAACACTCGTCAAGCGGTTCACCGGAACAGCACAGGAGATACGGATTATCGATACCACCTGTCCGGAGACGGGGCGCCGCTACCAGGCGGCAAAGGAGTTGGCACGTTCGGTCGAGGCGCTGATCGTTGTGGGAAGCCGCACATCGGCCAATACGCGCAAGCTGGCCGAGACCTGCCGCGAGGCGGGAATCCGCACGTATCACATTGAATCGGCTGACGAAATCGACAGCAGCTGGCTGGCCGACACAAGCCGGTTCGGCGTCACCGCTGGGGCATCGACGCCGGACAACGTCATCAATGCCGTCGTTCGACGGCTGGAAGACGCAGAGGCTCACGAAGAGGCCGTAAAGACAACCGACCACTAGACCCGGGGGTAGGAGAGAGACATGCGAACAACGATGGAAGATCACGTAGCGATGAAGCTCCACCGGTCCGTGATTCGGCATGAAGCATCTTGTGCACCTGAGTTCTTCGACATCACGGATCACGTTGCCGACGCCGTCGAGGAATCCGGAATCCGCGAGGGAGCGGTGACTGTCTTCTCACGGCACACGACCGCGGCGATCAAGATCAACGAGAATGAGCCGCTCTTGCTTGAAGACATGGCTCAGTTCCTCGAACAGATCGCCCCACAGGATGGAGAGTACCGGCACAATGACTTCACCATCCGGACAGCGAACATGACGGAGGATGAGTGTCCGAACGGTCACTCACACTGCCAACACCTCCTCTTATCCGCCAGCGAGACGATTCCGATCTCTGACGGTGCTGTGCTATTGGGGCGCTGGCAGCGGATCTTCCTGATTGAACTCGATCGTCCTCGGCCTCGCGAGGTCATCATCCAGGCTCACGGATGGTAGCAGCGCACGTGGACGCTCTGCTCCGCCCGCCTCCGGTACCCGCTTCCATCGAGGAAGCCCATCGGTTCTGCATGGCACTGGCCACCTCTCATTACGAGAATTTCACCGTCTTGTCGTGGCTTTCCTCACGTGCGATGCGGCGTCATCTTGCCGCGCTGTACGCGTACTGCCGTACCGTGGATGACATCGGCGACGAGGCCCCCGGCGACCGATTGGCACTTCTCGATCGATTTGAGGAGGAGCTCCATGCCGCATTTACGGCACAGCCACGTCATCCTGTGCTTGTAGCACTTCAGCAGACGATCGTCCAATTCGATCTTCCGCGCGAGCCGTTCGCCCTGCTGATCGAGGCAAACCGGATCGACCAACGAACGGACACGTTCCCCACATTTGACGAGCTACTTCGCTACTGCGCACACTCTGCGAATCCGGTCGGTCGCCTCGTCTTGATGATCAATGGCCACCGTGATGAACAGCGTTTCGCTCTCTCCGACGCTACCTGCACGGCCCTCCAACTCGCAAACTTCTGGCAGGATGTGAAGCGGGACGCCGCCATTGGTCGCGTATATCTACCTGCGGATGAGATGGTGGAGTACGGACTCGCGCGTTCGCAGCTGCGCGAGGATCGCGCATCACCAGCTCTGAAGGATCTGATGCGCTTCCAGGTCGACCGGACCCGCTCCTACTTCCGTGCCGGTCTCCCGCTGCTCGACCGGGTGGTAGGTCGTCTCCGAGTCGACCTCTCGCTGTTCTCCCTTGGCGGCCTTGCCATCCTCAGGAAGATCGAACGGCAGGGCTACGACACGCTCTCCCAACGGCCGTCGTTGTCCGGCGCCGAGAAGGTCGGCCTTGCGCTCTATGCGCTCTCCTCGAAACGATGGCGACAGATCTAGAGCGCTCCTATCGCGTGTCCGAGCGCACCGCACGCCGGGCCGCCCGGAATTTCTACTTCGCGTTTCTCAGTCTTCCCCGGGATCAACGCCGAGCCGTGTATGCCCTGTATGCGTTCTGCCACGAAGCTGACGATATCGCGGACGAAGGCACAGAAGTACCTTCGTCCGCGGGAGAGAACAGCACAGCCGTTCGCCCGAATCCTCTCGATACGACATTCGGGGGAGAGAACAGCACAGCCGTTCTCTCGGTGGGGGACGTACAGGATGTTGGTTCTAGTGCGGGCAGTCGTGATTCGGCAGACCTGGAGAGACGCCGGGCGGAGTTGAAGGCAATGCGAGCGCGCCTGGCGTGCGCGGGGCGCGGCAAGCCAACCACACCACGCGATCTCGCACTCGCTGATGCGATCCATCGATTCGGCGTGCGCGAGGAGGACTTGCGCGATGTCATCAGCGGCGTCGAGATGGACCTAACCCCGGCTCATATCCAAACCTACGATGAGCTTCGGACCTACTGCTACCACGTCGCCTCCGCCGTCGGGCTGGCCACGCTTCCGATCCTCACCAACGCCGCAACGCCTACCAATGCGATGCGTGAGGCAGCCATCGACCTTGGTCTCGGGATGCAGTACGTCAACATCCTTCGCGATGTCGATGAAGATCTCTCCTTGGGACGGATCTACCTTCCGGAAGAGGAGTTCGCGGGCCACGGTGTGGAGAGGACACAGATGGAAGAACGGCGGATGAGCGACGGACTGCGCGATCTTCTCGCCGCGCATGCCGCCCGAGCAACCGACTTGCTCGACCGGGGCCGCCGTCTCCTTGCACTACTTCCGCGCCGAAGCCGAGCGTGTCCTTGGCTGCTGTCCGAGATCTACAGTCGGATCCTCTCTAGAATCATCGCCGGCGATTGCGACGTATTCGGCGGTCGCGTGTCGCTCCCCACACGTGAGAAGCTCTGGCTCTTGCTGTCTTCATCCTGGAGACGCACATGAGTGGAGTCGTCGTCATCGGTGGCGGGTTTTCGGGAGCCGCCGCCGCCTGTCGGCTCTCCGGCGAAGGCCGTCGCCCGTTGTTGCTCGAACGCGCACCGCGGCTCGGCGGTCGCGCTGCATCGTTCCAGCTTGCCGACGCAGGTGAGACAGTCGACTACGGGCATCATGTGCTGATGCAGTGCTGCACCGCTGCAACCGGCTTCCTTCTTCGGATCGGTATGCCCGATACCGTGCAATTCCAGTCGCGCCTTGCTATCCCGATCGCATCACCCGATGCCACGGCAGTTCTCCGCTCGTCTCTTCTCCCCGGGATACTTCACCTCGCACCGGCGCTTCTTCGCTATCGGGTACTCTCGTTCCCGGATCGGCTTCGCACGATTCAAGCCGGTCTGACGCTGTCGTTGCATGGCGGAGAGAAGGATCCGCCCTTCGGTAATTGGCTCGCCAACCATGGGCAAACCGAGGCAACAATTCGCTGTCTGTGGGATCCGATCTCCATCGCCACGCTGAATGCTCCGACGAGTGCTGTCGGCCTGCACGCTGCACGCAAGGTGTTCCGTGACGCATTCTTTCACGCTGATGGTGCGAACATGGGCTTCTTCACTGTGGCGCTTTCGCAGATCTTCGAGGCGGCCCGGGACTACATTGAGCAGAGAGGCGGAGCGATTCGCCTTTCTGCACCCGTGCGTCAGTTGATCGTGGAGGACGGTTGCATCCGCGGGGTTCAGCTTGTGACCGGAGAAACCATCGAGTGTACAGCTGCCGTCTGTGCAGTTCCTCCAGCCGAGTTCGCCCGCCTCGTGCGCGAGAAGGAGGACGCGGCACTCGACCGCCTGATTGCGCGAGCTGCCCAGATTCGCTGGGCACCGATTGTCAACCTTCACGTTTGGTTCGATCGGCCAGTGCTCGATCATGCATTCGTGGTCGCGGTCAACTCACCCGTGCAGGCCCTCTTCGATGTGACGCAGCTCCACAGAGAGCCTTTGCGAGATGGGGTGACCCATCTCGTCTTCTCTCAAAGCGCTGCCGATGAGTGGCTAGAGCACCCGAACGCCGTCATCGTGCAATTACTGCTCGCCGAACTCAGCAAGCTTCTCCCCTCCGCACGAGAGGCTGGACTCAAGCGAACGCTCGTCGTTCGCCACCCGCAGGCAACGTTCATCCCGCAGCCGGAGGCGGACCAACTCCGCCCCCCGTCCAAGACACCGATCCGCGGCCTGTACCTTGCTGGCGACTGGACGGCAACCGGATGGCCGTCGACGATCGAGGGGGCGGTTCGATCGGGGATCGCCGCCGCAGCTCATGCGGAACAGTGCCTGACCGAATCCGCCAATGGGGCACCGCATGGAAGCTGAGCATCACGTGGACGACGCCGACCAACCAATCTACCGAGTCCGCTTCGCCCTCCACTCCGCGCGAATCATCAGCCCAAGAAGCACCGCGGTACAGGCAATCGTGCGCACTGCATAGACCGTGGCCAGCGTCCCCTCACTCGAGAGAAGCGAGAAGATCGGCGCAAGAAGCAGTCCGCCAAACATGAAGAACGACTCCGTGTTCCGTTGCGTCGTCCACATCCGGCGGATGACCGGCAGGTAGGCAATGACCATGATCGCCTGGATCGCAGCATGTGCGGCCACGTGCTGACGCGTTATCGCCCAGAACACAACAATCAGCAAGACCGCACCCAAGCAGCCAAGATCGAACCGGTTGAATCGCGTGTTCCGATCCCCGAACAGCGCAATCCAGACCGACACGAACCCAACAAGCGCGATGTCGGCGGTGTTAAGAATGTTGTCCAGCGGGCCGTAGCTGCTCTCCGAGAGGTACGTCAGCAAGCTCACGATAGCAGCGATCGTGAAGAACACCCACATCGCGAGCGCCGGGGAAATGCGCCTCTTGCGGATCAGCCAACAATACCGGATCCCAATCACAAGGTTCGTCGTCACAACGGCCGCGATCGAGACGGTTCGCATCATGATTCGTCCGCCATTGTAGCCAGCGCTCTGCGGGCATGCCGTGACACAGCGCCCCGTAGCTTCGCTGGCGATGCGCGTTCCACACGGATCAACGAACACCCGTTGAATACCGCGAATCGGGCGAGTTCCTGCCCCAAGCGAAGGAGGAACTCGTCGCTCCTCTCGGCACACGTATCCACCCATAGCTTCCGCACGATCAAGGTGCACTGCTTTCGATCCGCCTTCGGATCGATTCGTCCCACCAGCCGATCCTCGAGCAAGATCGGAAGGACGAAGTATCCATACTTCCGTCTTGCCGCCGGGACATAGCACTCAAGCGCGTAATCGAACTCGAACAGCCATGACGTTCGAGATCGCTGAATGATCATGTTGTCGAACGGGGATAGGATGCGGACGTTGCGCTGTATCGGCTGTCTGGAAGCTGCTTCCAGCGATTCCTTCATCGCATAGCACGGAATCCTTGTCGACCCGACGACCTCCAGCGCGATGACATCGCCGAGTGCAACCAGATCGTGTAGCACCTTCCGAACCGTTAATGGATCAACCAGCTTGAGAAACGCTACGATCTCTCGCTCTTGCGCAACCCCAAACGCCTGAAGCGCACGACGTACCTGGAACCGACCACATTCGGAAGCGGACGGTGCCACTGCGTCCACACTTGCCGGAAGGACACGTTCGGTCAAGTCGTACACCTTCTGGAACCCTCGGCGCTCCGCCACCATCAGATCCCCCTGCATGAATAGAAGCTCGAGTGCACGTTTCGCCGGTTTCCAGTCCCACCATGTTCCACGTTTCGCTCCCGGCGGTAGCTCGAAGTCCTTCGATGTCAAAGGGCCTTCGGCGCGAACCCGTCCTAGAACCTCCTCCACGACATCGCGATTTTGGCTATACCAGGCTTGCATGCGTTCCGAGCGGTGCGTCTTGATCCGCTCCATCTGAGGGACGTAGTAGCGGTAGTCGGACATCGGAAGGATTGCCAGTGCATGAGCCCAATGTTCGAACACGAGCCGATCGGTCGCTTGGAGTTCGTGCAGCATCCACGGTTCGTAGCTCGGACAGCGAGTCCACAAGGTATGGTGATGTGCACGCTGAACGACCGAGATGGTGTCGATCTGGACATAGCCGAGATGCTCCACCGCCTGTGCCACGCCCTCCTTGTTCGATGGAAGCGCCATATCCCCCAACAGCAGCTGACAGCGTAGCGCAAGCCATCGGGCGTCGGTAAGCGCGAGCTGGGGCGCGGACATGGTGGATGTGATTCTGACCGAAACCACATCTCGTTCAAGCCGCTTGCGCCGAACGCGCCGTCCTCCTACGATTGCGCCCTGTACGGCGTGCCAAATTGGATGGACAGGAGGAGCGAATGCTCGACAGCGGCAGCAGTCACCACACCATCGACCCAGAGAGACATGGACGGTTCGACGAACGACAGACGGTCTTCATGCGCCGCTATTGGGATCGTGAAGCTTCCTTCTTCGAGAAGGAGTATCGGAGCGCTGCAGCCTCTCGGATCTCTGAAGGCGCGCCGGGCTACTCCCGACTCGATTTCGCACGTGTCCTCGCTTCCTGGACCGTTCACGACTGCTTCGGCGGTGCCTTCTCGTGGAAGCGGCTCGGGCAGGCCGATCCCGCGATGATGCAGCTCGGCCGACATCCGGTGGGCAATCCCGCCGAGATGAGCGCCGAGATCAAGAAGACCGCCAAGATGTTCGGGGCGGATCTGGTTGGCATCTGCCAGGTCGATGAACGTTGGATCTACTCGCACGACCGGAGCGGTGACCCGGTTGCGATCCCCCGCGAGTACCGTTTCGCGATCGTCATGGGAATCGCGATGGATCGTGACGGCGTCATGACCTCCCCGACGTATGAGTCTGCCGCGACCACCGGAGTGGGATACTCGAAGATGGCGTTCGCGATCGCCTGCATGGCGCAGTTCCTTCGAAATCTTCGCTACAACGCAATCCCGATGGGCAACGACACCGCGTTGAGCATTCCGCTAGCCGTCGATGCCGGACTGGGGCAGCTGGGCCGAAACGGCCTTCTGATCACACCGGAGTACGGCTCATGCATTCGGTTGTGCAAGGTCTTCACCGACCTACCACTCGAACCCGACCAGCCGGTCGATTTCGGACTGGTCGAGACATGCCGCGACTGCCGCCGATGTGCCGATGCCTGCGAGGCGGACGCCATCAGCACAGTACGGGATCCTTCGTTCGACGTGGCCTGTCCCTCAAACAACACCGGAATCCTGCGTTGGGCGGTGAATGCCGATCGATGCTACGATTTCTGGGCAAAGAACACGGCCGCCTGCTCGAATTGCATCGCCGCCTGTCCGTTCACGTTCGGTGCAGCGAAACCCGCCAGCTAGGGTGGCTTCGGCTCAAGCGGAAAGCGGCCGCGCCAAGCGCGGCCGCCATCAGCTACATCGTGGCTACAGGAGGGTAACGCTCCAGCTTTCCCCTTCCTGACCCGTGTTGTCGTCCCACCAGAGCCCTTCCATTCTTGTCTCCGACAGGTCCAGGTCTCCACGCAGGATGAGATCGAAGCCTGCACAGTTGATCTGAACCTCTCGCGTAATGGGGTTGTAAGATCCACCGGTCAGAGGCTGCGTCACGTTCCCGATGGTCATCGTTCCGCTGATGTTCCCAGCCGAGGAGTGGTTGAGATCCAGCGAGAAGGAAATCGGGACGAAGAAGATGTTGGTGATCGAGCCCGTCCACAGGCCGTCGACGCTCGCCGTAACCGTGATCGTGCGCGTCAGTGTGGCCGTTTCCCCACCGTCATCGGTGACGGTCAGTCGAACGGTGTAGGTTCCGCCCTTCTCGTATTCGTGTCTCGGATTCTGAGCAGCGGATGTGTCAAAGTCGCCGAAGTCCCAGTTCCACGACACGATCCCGCCACCCCCGAACAGGCCGCCGGAATCGGTGGACAAGTCCGTGAACTGAACGTCAAACCGTGCCATGGGATCCGACGGTGTCCACGTGAAGTTCACCACCGGCGCCTGATTGAACAGAGCGCAGCCAGCCACGGCCGCCAGAGCGGCCACCAGAAGACTTATCTTCAATCCGATAATCGTTCGCTTCATCTCGCCCCCTTCGGCAGGATACTCGGCCATTATAGCAGCGGACGCAGCTGCGGAATACCGTCGCTCCACGGGGAAATCACGACGATTGCACAACAAGCATGGAATGAAGTCGTGGTCTCATCTGTCGATGCGGCCTCAAGTGTCCGGCTACTCGGCCACTCGGAACAGGCTATGAAGGAGGTACTGCTGCAGCTCAGCCAACCTTTCCAGGGCCGAGGCAAGCTTGATTCGATACTCGATGGGGAAGGGGCAGGATCGCTTGGCTCGGATTTTGGATAAGTCGATCACGGGCACCGGATCGTTTTCCCGTTTGCTCACGTCAAGCGACACATAGCTGAGTGCCTCACGCGCCTTGAACACCTCGGCCAGTCCTTCCTCGGTGATATTGACCGTGTCGGATAGCTGACCAAGGCTCGGCAGCTGCCCCGTCTCCCGTAGAAGCCGTGCCTCCGCGACCTCAACTTGCTGGTTCAGGTCGCTCATCCATGCCGGGATCGTGACATGCCGGACTTGGTCGCGAATGTGGCTCCTGATCTCTCCCTTGATCAGGTTTTCCGTGTACTCACGGAAGCCTTTGCCGTGAGAGAGATCGTAATTGTAAACTGCATTGAGAAGCCCAAGATAGCCCGGGCGGTACAGCTCCTCGCTGGTGAATCCCGTATTGGCAAACGATGATGCAATGACCTCTCCAATGATCGGCGTTCCCCGCCGAAGAAGCTCCTCTCGTATGCCGTCGGTGTCTTCGCCTTCTTGTCCAAGGAGCCGAAGGAGCTCTTCCACGTCCAGCCCTGGTAGATCTGCTCGTTCGCTCATGAACCGAAGGAGAAATCGAATCCGAATGTGACGAGTTCGATGCCCGAGAAGGTGAACTCCGCTTTCGTGTACAGCTTCGCCCCGCAGAAAGTGACATCAGCATAGATGCACTGGCCGGCAAAGCCGCTCGCGTCGAATTCCGTAAGGCTTCTAAAGGTCACCGGATCGAATGTCGCCTCGATCGCAATCAGCTGCTGTGTGAACAGGAACGACCCGTCGAAGCCGGTCTCCGTGGAGATCAAGACGCCGCACAGCTCAAACGACACCGCGAATCCCTGGCCGCCAAACACGGTTGGAATCGGAGCTGGAAGCGGGTTCTCCTCAAACCACGTATGAGACGTGAAGCGTATCACATCGATCTGGAGGTCCACGATGAATGCGATATCGGTGATCACGAAGGATCCATCCAATCCCATGGTTGCAAGGAAGCTGAGCGACGGTTCCTCAAACCGATATCCAAGCTCGAACAGCATGCGTGAGAGCCCCGTGGAGTCGAACCATGTCGTGTTGCTCGAGATCATCCCCATGAAGTCGGCTTCCAATCGGACAAGCTGCTCCTCGAAGTAGAAGTCCGGAACAATCGTCACATCCAGATCCAGAGGCAGCGTGCATAGCGTGTCCAGTCGATTGAACAGATGAAGAAGCTCGTACGAGAACGGCGCCTCGATTCCCTCGAGGATATTGACCAGATCGACCGCGCCGAATCCGGTGAGACTCGCTATCGAAAACCCGCACACGATCCCGCTCGAGAGCTCAATGACCGCCCCCATACTGTAGACCGGCGTCTGCACGCTGCCGATATCCGCCAGAATGAAGTCCACGCCAATATCGATCCCGGCAATCGCCAGGTCGACATTCAATTCGTTCCAACCGAAACTTGGGTCGAATAGCATCTCCTCTCTGATCCGGACGGCTCCGAGATCGATCCCAAGAATCACGCGTTGAGACTGGAAGCCGGCAAGATCGAATCCTGTCTCCGAGCTGAATGTGAATCCTGAGACATCGAACGCTAGCTTGAGATCCGCGCCGATATTGTAGGACGTCGGAGGTACCGGCGTGTACGTGATCCCCAGCCCGACAAACCCCGAGAACCCTGCATCGTCGGCGATTCCAAGTCCGCTGCAAACAAGAAGAACCAGGACAGCGCAGAACGCAATCCTCGCGCATAACCGTCGCATGATGACCTCCTCCATGATCTCACCGCTCGAAGCGTAGATGAGAATCGACCGCCCCAACGGGAAATGGGCGAGGAACAGGTCGTGGGTTTGTCCCCGGTGCCCGGGACACATGTACTGCTCCCGAAAAGCAAGAAGGGGAACGCTGACGCTCCCCTTCGCTGCGTATCGCAAGACGGCACGCTTGTGCCGTGGCTACTTCTCGATCTCCATCGTCGAAAGCACCAATCCCGTCAGAAGCTTCGGGTAGAAGTCGGTCGACTTCTGAGGCATTTTCTCCCCATGGTCTGCAACGCGGACGACCTCTCCCGCCGCGGTTGCATTCAAGTATAGGAAGAGCTGCTCCTCTCCACGATCGACCGCTTCGACCCCCTGGGCCGAATCCACGGTGTAGGTAACGTTCCTCTGCTCCTCCAGGGCCTTGGAATCGATCCCAAGCAGCCGTTCGAGAACCGCTGTATGGAGAATCGTGACATCAAGCTGCCGGTAGTCGGCGGACCACCTCGCCTCAACCAGGTCATCCATGATTGAAGCGTCTCGAAGTTCAAGTGTGGCGAACGTTCCATCGGCGTAGCACCCAAAGGTATGTCGCTCCCGACCCGCGCGTACTGCGTCAACCATCGCGTCACACGTCGGATGACACGCCACATTGAAATGCTCTCCCGCGGCGTCGAGAAACGCGTCCATCCCGAAACCGTCCACCCCATGCACCAGGCGATGGATGGGCCGAACGGACATTCCGGGCTCATCGACGTTGAACAGCGTCATCATCCGAACATCGAACGATTCGGGAGCCGCCGGTTTCCACCCGTTTCCGAGGCATTCGTTCATGTAGTTGACCGCCGTCTCGTAGCGGTGATGACCATCAGCGATATACAGATCACGTTCGGACAGGACACTCTGCACCTGCTCGATCACGGCTGGATCGACGATTCGCCACACGCGGTGCGCGTTGCCATGGTCATCGGCCGCTTCGATCAACGGGGAAGCACCTTCCACCGCCGCCGTCAGCAGCTTGTCCGCCGCTCGCTCCGGATCGCTGTAGAGCATGAAGATGTGTCCGAAGTTCGCCTCGGTTGCGCGCATGAGTTTCAGCCGATCTTCCTTCGGCCCCCTCAGGGTTTTCTCGTGAGCGTGCACTTTTTCCGGTTCCAGCTTTCCAAGCGCGATGACCCCCTTGCGGGTTAGCTGCTCGCCCTCGAATTGGTACGACTGGTGATACACGTACAACGCAGGTTCGTTGTCGCGGATCAGCACACCCGAAGCGATGCGCTCTCGAAGGAATTCCGCCGCACGCGTATAGACGTTCCCTGATTCGCTGTCGTCCGGACTTGCTTTGCCCTTGATGATCCGGGCGATGTTGTCTGGGTTGCGCTCGTAGCACACAGCCTGCACATCCGGATACACGCGGTCGTACGGCGGCGTCACAACATCGCTGATCGACCCGACCTTGTCCGGATCGAAACGAAACGCTCGAAACGGGATGATTCTAGCCATAGCTCTCCTTGGATTTCCTACTGGCTCTTCGCGAAATCGATGACGATCTGTGCCGCCTCGCGTCCTACCCGCGTCTGTGCTTCGACAGTCGATGCCCCAATATGCGGTGTGAATGACACCGCATCGAGCGAGAACAGCGGATGATCCGGAGACGCCGGCTCCGACTCGAACACGTCAAGTGCCGCCCCGGCAACCTTGCCGCTCTGGATCGCATCAACCAAGGCCGTCTCATCGACCACGCCGCCGCGGGCGCAATTCACCAGTCGGACACCGTCCTTCATGGAGGCGAATTGGACTGCTCCGAATGTCGCTCCAACCGCCGGATCAAACGGGATGTGCAAGGAGATGAAATCGCTCTCTGCAATCAATTCGTCGAATCCAACCATCGGTGCAGTATCCGGGATCGGGCTCTCTGTCAGATACGCATCGTGGCAGATCACGCGCATCCCGAGTGCGACTGCCTTGCGCGCCAGCATCTGGCCGATGCGGCCGATCCCGACAATTCCGAGCGTCTTGCCCTCGATCTCGATCCCTTTCAACTGCTTCTTCTCCCAGTTGCCGGCCTTCATCGATGCCGTGCCCCGGCCGATGTGCCGCGCAAGTGACAGAATGTGCCCAAGCGCCAGCTCAGCAACGGAATTGGAACTTGCCGCTGGCGTGTTGCGAACTTCGACACCTTTCGTCTTCGCGTACTCGACGTCGACGTTGTCCAGTCCAACTCCAGCGCGAACGACCAACTTCAAGTTCGCCGCTGCGTCGATGATCTCTGCGCGGACCTTCGTCGCGCTACGAATGACGATCGCATCGTAGGCGCCGATTTCTGCCTTCAGCTCATCAACCGACAGACCCGTCTTCTCGTCGACCTCGAGCCCCGCATCACGCATTGCGGCAATCGATGCAGCCGCAAGTGTATCGGAAGCCAGTACCTTGAATGCCATGCCTACCCCCTACAGACCGAGGACTGCCTCGATGACCCTGAGCAGTCCTTCGATTTCGTCCACTTGGCTGTCTCCCATGTGGGCGATACGGAACGTCTTGCCCTTGATATCGCCATAGCCGTTGGCAATACGCACGTTGTACTCGTCCGCCAACGTCTTGATCATCTCCGCGACACCGATTTCCTTTGTGTTGCTGATGCAGGTCAGCGTCGGAGACCAGTAGCCCTCCTCGGGGTAGATGTCGAAGTGCTTCTTCGCCCAGGCTTGCACGATGCCCGCGAGCTTCGCATGCCGTGTGAACCGCCCTTCCATTCCCTCAGCGAGCATGTCATCCAACTGGGCATTCAGGGCGTACATGTGCGGGATCGCCGGCGTCGAAGGCGTCTGATTTTTCAGATGCGACTTGTGCATCAACGGCAGGCTGAAGTAGTAGCTTCTCGGCGGGACCGTCTTCGCCCGTTCCACCGCACGCTCACTCACCGCCGCCACAGCAAGTCCAGCCGGCAGTGCGAATGCTTTCTGAAGTCCGGCGAGGACGAAATCGATCTTCCATGCGTCGGTCTGGATCTCCGCTCCAGCCATCCCACTGACCGCGTCAACAAGCAAGAAGACATCCGGGTAGCGCTGGACGACTTCGGCAATCTCTTGGAGAGGGTTGAGCATCCCCGTTGAAGTCTCGTTGTACACAAGCGTCACGGCATCGTATTGACCTGTCGCAAGCTGCTCATCGACCATCTCCGGCTTCATCGCAGTATTCCACGGAATCGAGAATGCATCACACGGAACACCATTGCCAACGGTGATTTCATGCCACCGTTTGGAGAATGCACCGTTGACAAGATTGAGACATCGCTTGGCGACCAGGTTCGTCACGGCGGATTCCATCGCACCGGTCGATGATGATGTGTACAGCAACACCGGATTCTCGGTGAAGAGCACCTGACGGAGCTTCGTCTGGATCTGTGCGTAGAGCTCTCCGAACTCCGGTGTGCGGTGGTGAATCTGTGGTGTCGCCAGCTCTTTGAGAATCTCCGGCCGAACCTGCGTCGGTCCAGGTGTGAACAGCCTCTTGTGCATCCTACCCTCCTGAATGACTCCAGATCTGTTTGCAAACATCGGGAGGATACTGCGCCGATTCGGGCACCGCAATGGGAAATTGGAGACGCCTGTGCATCGCTTGGATTGGCCAATCAGCCCATGCTTCGCTAGAATCGTTCGCGCGTTGTTGAAGGAGGGAGAATGGGCGCAATCGGCTATGTGATCGTTATCGGCGGTATCGTCTTGTTGTGGGGCGGACTCACGTACAATCGGCTCGTTCGGCTCCGAGTCCGATCCGAGGAGGCATGGCGCGACATCGACACGCAGCTCAAGCGCCGTTGGGATCTTATCCCCAATCTTGTTGAGACAGTTCGGGGCTATGCGTCGCACGAATCCGAGGTGTTCGAGAAGGTCACCCTGGCTCGATCCCGAGCAGTGGACGCATCCACACCGCGAGAGCAGGCGGAGGCCGAGGAAGGCCTCAGAGGAGCCCTCAAATCGCTGTTTGCCGTCGTGGAAGCGTACCCCGAGCTGAAGGCGAACGAGAACTTCCTTGGACTGCAGGAAACGCTCGAACAGGTCGAAGATGCCGTCCAACGCTCCAGGAGATACTACAACGCAGTCGTTCGGGATCTGAACACGGCGATCCAGGTGTTCCCACGGAACATCGTGGCCAACCTCTTCGGCTTCCGCGAACGCGAGTTCTATGCACTGCCCGGTGAGGAACAGCGAGAGGCTCCGCGCGTCCAGTTCTGATGCGCGTCCGATCGATTCTCCCCATCATCGCGCTCTCGCTCGTGCTGTTCGGGGTCACCGTTTCGGCAACGCTGCGCATCGATCGGTTCGATGCAACGATCGACCTGGATGAGAACGGAATCCTCCACGTCACAGAACGCCTCGCGGTTGTCTTCTACTCGCCGCACCATGGGATCGAACGCGAGATCCCCGTCTCCTACCGCAATCCAAACACGAAGACCCGAACGACGATTGACCTCGATCTTGTCGAGGTCACCCTGGACGATCGTTCGGTTCCGTTTACTCAGCGTCGGAAGGGAAGCGACATCGTCCTCCGTATCGGCGATCCGGATCGCCGAATCACCGGAACGCATGTCTACACGATGGTCTACACTGTCGGACGTGCCATTCTGTTCCACGAGGACTACCTTCAGGTCTACTGGAATGTGACCGGCAACGAGTGGCGGATCCCGATCGACCAAGCGACCTGCATCTTTCGCCTGCCAAGCGGGATCGACATGTCTCCGGTACGTTCAACGTCGTACACCGGCCGCTACGGGAGCACATCGCGCGGACTGCCCGCCTCCATGACCGAGGACGGGGGTCTGCTGTTCACCGCGACACACCTCTCATTCGGGGAAGGATTGACCATCGATGTCTCGATTCCCCGCGATGTTCTTCCGATCGCACCACCGAGCATCGCAAGCCGGATTCTGTGGTTCCTCGATGCAAACAAGTGGGCCGCCCTGCCGATCGTCGTGCTTGCAGGGATGATCCTGCTGTGGGCTCGCGTGGGAAGGGATCCAAGAAAGGGAACCATCGCACCTCAGGTTGAACCGCCGCAGGACCTGCACGCTGGGGAAGTCGGCGTTTTAATTGATGACCATGCTGACTTGCGCGACATCAGCGCAATGGTGATCGGTCTCGCAGTGGATGGGCACTTGCGCATCGAGGAGATCCATGAGGATGAGACGTCCGGCGATCGAGCGAGAACGACGTTGGACAAGTCAGCTGGAGATTACCGTTTCGTCCGTCAGCCGCTACCGGCAGCAAGCCTATCCAAGGCCGAAAAGCTCTTGCTCGATGCGATCTTCAACGAGGAACATCCCGACGAGAGAACGATCTCATCGCTCGAGTGTGAGTTCTACAAGACGCTGCCGAACCTGAAGTCGAAGCTTTATGGTAGCCTGATCGCGAAACGCTACTATCCGCACAATCCGGAACGCACACGCCGCTCATACCTGTCATTAGGCCTGATCGGCGCGGGTTGTGGGGTGGCTGCTGGTATCGCCAACAGCTCGCTGTACCTGGCCGTTGCGCTGGGTCTCTGTGGGCTGATCGTAGCTGGATTCTCGTGGATCATGCCACGCAAGACGCAGCTCGGGGTGCGAGCGCTTGAGCAGGTGCTGGGCCTCTCAGAGTACATCCGCCGCGCCGAGGTTGACCGGATCGAGTTCCATGACGCCCCGCAGCAAAGCCCGAAGGAGTTCGAGAAGCTCCTTCCCTATGCAATCGCCCTCAACCTGACATCGATCTGGACGAGGCAGTTCGAGGGCTTGCTGCAGGAACCGCCGGACTGGTACGTCGGTCGAGAGACAGTCTTCCATCCACACCTGTTTACGCTTTCGATGCTCCACCTATCGTCCGGCATGGAACACGCGTTCGTCACCGCACCACGGGCGGCATCCGGCGGACGCTCTGCCTGGGGAGGCGGAAGCTCGTTCGGCGGTGGCTTCTCCGGCGGTGGCTTCGGCGGAGGCGGAGGCGGAGGCTGGTAGGGCCGGCCAACCTCTGCTATCATCGCCTGGAAGGGGGAGATACGACGTGCAGCATACGGCTCGCCGATCAACCGTACGCACCGTCACCATTCTCATCCTCTCCTGTCTCACAGCTTTCATCGCTCTCGCAGGAACATCGTCCCCCTGCATTCCGTGGGATGTATCGACACCGATACGTTGGTCGATGTTCCAGGCCATACCACCCGCCGATGCAATTCATCGAAACGAAGCCGCCGCGATCCACATGACCATCCGCTGGCACACAGGCTACTCCGTCAGATCGAATGGCAGTACGTGGACCGGCCAGATCACGAGCGTGACTGTCACCAACACAATGGAGCCTTCGCTTTCGTGGGTGGTTCCAGGCAAGGCGGACAACCGCGTCCTCGGCCACGAGCAAGGGCACTTCGATCTCAACGAGGTCTACCGTCGGAAGCTCGAGGCGCTTCTTCCTTGTCTTCAGGCACAAGGCGCAACCAAGGAAGCGTCCATCGATGCGCTCAACGCCGCGATCCATCAGTGCGCGGGGGAGATCCTTGCACAACTCCAGGCGATGCAATCGCGGTACGACGACGAAACCAGCCACGGCAACCACTCTGCTGAGCAAGCACGTTGGGAGTCTCAGATCGCCGCATGGCTACTTCAACCGATCTCCGCTCCCTAGCCGCCTTCCAACAGGGTCACGCGCGCCCATAGGAGGCTCGACGACCGTCCTTGTGCTCTGCACACCTCTGCGTACAATCCTGGTCATGATTCGTTGGGTTCTTTCCGCCGGGATCCTCGGGAGCCTACTGGTGATGATCGCTGGGTGCTGCATCGGCCCGATCTGCTTCTAGACTCTCGATCCCGCGACCGCTGTAGGCCGCTTGGCCGAACGAGACGCCACCGTCACCGCACGGGACAGCTTCGTTTGTGTGATAGCAGAATCCGCTGGACACGATCACGTCACGGATTGCCGACGCTATGGCATCGTTGTACGCAACGCCACCGCTGAAGCAGATGTCACGGATGCCTCGCTCCCCTGCAATTGCCACCGCCGCCTGAGCGACACCGACTGCGAGTGCTTTTTGCGCAGTCGCCGCAACGTCCTCCACCGGGTGCGCTTCCGCCAAATCGATGAGTCGCGCGAACAGCGCCGCCGTGTTCAGAATCCTGAAATCACCATCGTAGGTCGCCTCCATTTCGATCGGCAGTGCAGTTCCACGTGCAGCGACGGCCTCAAGGCGCATGGCCGGCTCTCCTTCGTAGGTTCGCTCGCGGCAGATACCGAGCCACGCCGCCACTGCATCGAGAAAACGCCCGGCGCTTGTCGTCCATGGAGCGTTCACACCACGATCGATCTGCAATAGAAGAAGCTCCAAGCCATCTCCAACAACTCCATGCGCTTCGAGCAACATGTTCACCTTCCCGCTATCCATGCCCGCTGAGCAGAGGAACGCGGCCGCCATGCGAAGCGGCTCGCGCGCCGCCATGTCGCCACCTGGCAGTCGGACCGGTTTGAGGGAGCCGGCCCGTTCGATCTTTCCGCGGCGGACGGCAAACAGCTCGCCGCCCCATGCGTCACCGTCCCACCCGTACCCGTAGCCATCCAGAACGATCCCGGCAGCGTCATCCAATCCGTGCTCGGCCATCACCGAGAGCTGATGTGCCGCATGATGCTGGACTCGCACAACGCGGGCGCCATTTCTCTCCGCCAGTTCGTCGGCAAGCTTCGTCGTCGCAAACTGGGGGTGGAGATCGCTTGCCAGGATCTCCGGCATCTGCGCTCGTGTGATCCGATATAGGTGCTCGATCGCCTCCCGAAGGAACTCGATCGTCTCGATGTTGTCGACCGAACCGATGTGCTGAGATGGAGTTGCCATGCCGTTCTCGTAGATCGTGAACGTTAGATCCGTCTCCGGACCGAGGGCGAGAATTGTCTCGCTGCCAAGGTCGGTGCGGACCGGTTGCGGGACCCAGCCTCTCGACCGCCGCAGGAAGACAAGCCGATCAGCAACGCGCCGGCGCACAGAGTCATCGCATCGAGCAACGATCTGCCGGTCGTGCAGCAACAGATGATCGGCAATGCCGGCCAAGCGCTGCTCGATCTCACTGCTCTCAATCAGCATCGGCCGGCCGGGAAGGTTGGCGCTCGTCATCACAAGCGGCCCATCGAATCGATCGAACAGCAGATGGTGCAGTCCCGTGTACGGAAGCATCACACCCACCGTATGCAATCCCGGCGCAACCGACTCGGCCAATCGTCCGGCCCGCTTCACCAGGACGACAATGGGGCGCGCCAACCCTCGCAGTGCTTTCCGCTCCGCATCATCGGCCACTGCAAACGATCGGACCATCTCCTGCGTCGCCATGACAGCATACGGCTGCCAGGGACGTCCGATGTTGGCACGAAGGCGAGCCACGGCGGATTCACGCGTCGCGTCGCAAGCGAGGTGCGTTCCTCCGATTCCCTTGATCGCGATCGTCTCGCCATCCCGTAGCGCTTCAACGGCTCGATCGAGTGCTCCGCGCTGCGTCGCATCAAAGGTCAATCTCGGACCACACGCTTCACACGCGGTCGTCTGTGCGTGATACCTTCGGTCGAGCGGGTCGGAATACTCTTTCGCGCACACGCTACACATCGGGAACTCGCGCATCGATGTCCTCGGGCGGTCGTATGGAAGCGATTCGATCACGGTGAATCGCGGACCGCAGTCGGTGCAGCTGGTCGCCCAGTACCCCGAGAATCGCGAGTCCCCAAGAACGTCTTGCACACAGGCATCACAGATCGCCACATCGGGAGGGAGAACACCACTTCGCTCGCCATCTTCTATCGACGGGAGGATGACGAATTCGGTCTCCCCAATCGGTGTCTGGTCGGTCATTTCAATCGACTCAACCTGTGCCAAAGGCGGGAGACTGCCCCTAAAGCGACTCACGAATGACTCAATCGCATCGGACGCACCTTCGACAAAGATCTCGACGCCTGCGTCACCGCGATTTCTCACCGACCCACCAAGTCGCTGCTCCACAGCCGTACGGTAAATGAATGGACGAAATCCCACACCTTGAACCACACCCTGAACGAGAAGGCGTTTCCGGAAAACGGTCATCGAGCCTCAGCTGCCGTCTCCGTTTGAATCGTCATTCGGTCGACATACAGCTCTCGTCCAGCCTCAACATCAACCTCAGCACCGCAATTCGGGCAGCTCAGGATCGGAATCGCGAAATGGAACGACGCTTCGCTCGTGTGACTCGCCGGTCCCACGTAGTCGCATGACGTGCACCGAACGCGAACGTCGACCGGCTCGATGACAAGCTCAGATCCCTCAAGGCGAGTCCCCTTGCACAGAAGTTCGAACGCGTTTCGAAGCGCAACATCGGAGAGGATTCGCAGCTCACCCTTGACAAGAACCACGGCCCGCACACGTCCGGGATGATCGTCAAGGATCGGCACAAGCGCCGAGATCAGTTCGCTGACTACAGAGTACTCGTGCATTCGATTCCCAATGCCTCAATGATCCGGCCGATTCCGTGCTCGTGGCGTGCGTCGGTCAGCACCACCTCACCATGCGGATTCAGCTGTCTGTAGTCGGCGACGATTCGTTGTGGATCAACACCAACCGCATCCGAGAGATCGATCTTGTTGACAACCATGATATCCGTCTGCGCGAAAATCTTGGGGTGTTTGCGGACCATGTCGTCTCCCTCTGTCACAGAGATGACGACGATCTCTCGGTCCACGCCAAGAGGGAAGTCGGCCGGGCAGATCAGGTTTCCGACGTTCTCCACGAACACGACATCCAACGCGTCGAGCGGAAGGCGCTCCAGTGCGTGATCGACTCGATGTGCATCCAAATGGCAGTCATCCTGCGTGTTTAGGTTGACCGACTGTGCCCCACGCGCCTCAAATCGCCGATGGTCGTCGTCCCCTGCGGAATCGGCGGCGATCGTTCCAACCCGTTGACCGCACGCCGATAGCCGATCGATCAACCGCTCGATCAGCGTGGTCTTGCCGCTGCCGATCGCACCGAGGACGCTGATCGCCTGGACCCCCTTCTCCTTCAACCGACGGTAGTTTGCATCAGCCAATTCAAGCTGTCGCTTCAGGACATCCTCTCCGCTCATTCGCACATCATGCATTGCATCGCTCCTTCGGGCGGGATGATACGGGCCGCCCTCCGTGCACGCAAAAAGCCTGCGCCCTGCAAGCAGCAGGCATGGTGCAACGGATTGGGGCATGGCGGGTAGATGCGGTAACAGCCATTCGGCTCAGAGGAACAAAAGCGGAGTTGTGGGTACAATAACGCCAGAGACGATCACAGGGAGGGTTTCCGATGAAGAGAGTCCTGCTTGCAGTCATCATTTCATGTGCAGTCATCGCCGCGCCGGTCTGCGCATCGCCGCAGATTCATGTTGAAGAACCAACCTACGACTTCGGGTCGATCTTGGAAGGTTTCGCGGTCAGCCATGTGTTCACTATCGTGAATCTCGGGAACAAGACACTCGAGATTGACCGCGTCGCAGCGTCTTGTGGATGCACTACAACTGCGCTGGAAACTGACCGTCTCGCGCCGGGCGCATCGGTTGATCTGGAGGTCTTGGTCGACACAGCCGGTTTCGGCGGCCGAATCAGTAAATCGATCTACCTGTACACGAACGATCCCGAGTACGCCGATTCCCATGCATCGAATCGGCCACGGTTCACGTTGCGCGTTACTGGAGACGTACTGAAGGCACAGCCCTACCATACATCGATCAGCGACATGAACTACCTGTTCTACGTTCTCGTCGACCTCCGAGAGCCTGTCGCGTATGACGAGGCGCATTTGCTCGGCTCGATCAACGTCCCTGCGGCACAACTGCTCGAGTGGTCCGAGAACGTCCCCACAGACGCCTTTCTGGTTCTCTACGACCAGGAGGGCCAGTTTAGCAAACAGGCGGCGGACGATCTCACGAGTGCCGGGTTTTCGACCGTGTACTATACGCTTGGTGGGCTCGACGAGTGGATGCGCTGGTATGAAACGTTCCTGATTCAGCCAACCCTTGAGAACCTGCTTCTGCCCGGCCGCGAGGGGAGGATCCGGCTGAGCTGCCCAAGCGACGATCTTCTGTGCACGGAGGTCGAACAGGTAAGATACCTGGCCTATGTGTTGGTCGACCTTCGTGATCCCGCAGACTATGTGACGTCTCACTTGCTCGGCGCAATTAACATCCCGTATACGACGATTACCGGACAGCTTGACACATTGCCGAAGGACGTCCTCGTCATCCTCTACGATCAGGCAAACGAACAGAGTGACGCCGTCGTCCAGATGCTGCAGAATGCAGGCTACAATCAGGCGCGGAGCCTGCTCGGCGGACTCGACGAGTGGGTCCGGCAGTTCGGAGAGCGGTTCGTGGTCGACGATCCGTACTAGAGCACGTGTCGCAATGGAGCGCTGAAGGGAGCCCTGAGTGAGAGCGAAGCTTCCCGTGATCGTCTGTTTCACCGTTGTCATGCTGTCCGCTCTTGCCCTTGTGGCGACTGCTGCGCAGACGACGCTTGTATTCTTCCATGAAATTGGGTGCTCGCATTGCGCGCACACCGAGGCGTTCCTCGAGTCCATTCGTCCTAACTACCCGGAGCTCGAGATTCTGCACTATGAGATCCACGAACCTGACGCGTTGGATCTTCTCCCGAAGCTGCTCGAGGCCTACGGTGTGGAGGAAGGCGCTGTCCCCATTGTCTTTGTTGGCGACGTTTCGTTCGTGAACGGGGTCTTCTATGGCCTGGAAGAGGAGCCGTTCGCTCCGATCGGCCGCAGCGAGGATCTCGCGCTGGAGAGGGCAATCCGCCTGGCATGCGATTCAGGTGTTCCCTCCCCACTATCGAGAGTCGATGAATCATCCAGCGCCAGCCTCGCGGAGAACCTGACAGTTCCTGCGGTGATCCTCGCCGCAGCGGCGGATTCCGTGAACCCATGTACGTTCGCAGTCCTCGTTCTTCTGCTAGGAACGCTTCTTGTCGCACAGCGCAGCCAATCGAGGGCGCTTGTCCTGAAAGCCGGTTTTGCCTTCACGGCGGCTGTGTTCATCTCGTACTTCCTGATGGGTATCGGGATTTTCTCCGCCATCCAGGCGGCCGGAG
Organism: uncultured Thermotogae bacterium; assembly: GCA_964582285.1. Classification (GTDB taxonomy): domain Bacteria; phylum Bipolaricaulota; class Bipolaricaulia; order UBA7950; family UBA9294; genus JANQEA01. The sequence continues at coordinate 37,196 of CAZORQ010000003.1, read as the reverse complement.
TTCAACGACCGTTCATCATGGCCGTTTCGTCGCTCGCGATCCTCCTCGGCTTGTGGAACATGAAAGACTACTTTGCCTATGGCAAGTGGTTCACCATTGAGGTTCCCAAGCGTTGGCGCCCTACCGTGAAGCGTCTGACCGCATCCGTGGTCAGTGTGCCTGGAGCGTTCTTCGTCGGCATTCTCGATTCTCTGTTCCTTCTGCCCTGCTCCTCGGGGCCCTATATCGCCATCCTCGCCCTCTTGACGAAGACCACGACGCATCGCACAGGCATCCTGTATCTTCTGTTGTACAACTTCATCTTCGTTCTGCCGTTGATCGCGATCACGCTGGCGGTCCACTTCGGATTCACGACCACAGCTCGCGCAGAGCGCTGGCGTTCTGCACGGCTCGGGAAGCTTCACCTGGTGTCCGGCATCATCATGTTCCTGCTCGGAGCAGGGATGCTCCTTGCCGTTCTTGTGGGGTGGATGTAGTGATCCGTCATCTGCGGCTACTCATGTTGTGTACCACGCTTCTTCTCGGCTGTGCCTGCATGGCAATCTCTGCGGCCGAGTTGCCATGGATTGTCGTCTTCTACGAGGAAGGCTGCCCCGACTGCTCTCAAGTCGAGGAGCTGCTCGCGGGACTCACATCCGAGCTGCCCCCAACCGCAATCGTTCGGTACGATATCTCAGATCCCGAGGCGCTTGACCTTCTGGGAGAGCTTGTCCGCGCATACAATGTGGATACGTCAAGCGTTCCCGTTGTGTTCGTTGGAGACGCTGCGATCCTCGGCGCCGGGCGTGCTGAGGAATTCGAGCTTAGAAATGCCATTGGCGACTGCATGGTCTTGGGATGCGAATCCCCGCTGAAACGGGCGCCCTCTCTTGCTTATCGCTCCAGCATCATCCGCTTGACCCTGTTCGCCGTGTTGTTTGCCCTCCTGTTGTGGTGGCAGACGTCCTAGAAGTCGAGGTCGTAGATCATGCCATTTGGGTCTTGCGGACCGCACACTCTAGCTGACAATGGAATCACAACACGGTCCGGAGTGACGAACTGCGATGCCCAAAGCGGAACGAGTAGTCCCTGGCACACTGACGAATGAAGAGCTCCTTGAGCTCCTGAACTGCTTGGACGATGACAAGCCGCTAGGATTGGACCCCGCGGAGTTGCGTGAGGAAATCGTTCGTCGGAACATCGGACTGGTGAAATCGATCGCCATCAAGTTCCTGATTTCAGGTGAGTTGCTCGATGACCTGATCCAAGCGGGCTACATCGGTCTTCTGAATGCCGCGTCCAACTTCGATCTGGCACGCAACACGCGATTCAGCACCTACGCCAGCTATCTGATCCAAGGAGAAATCCGGCATTACATCCGTGACAAGCACTCCACAATCCGGATTCCTCAGTGGGTTCAGACGATGAACCGCCGTATCAAGGAAGCTGAAGAGACGTTCTTCCAGCAACAGGGACGACCGCCGACGCTTGCCGAACTCGCCTCCGATCTCGGACTCACCGACGACCAGTTAACCGCTTTGCTTAGGGGACGCGACACGATGACCTACGTCTCGATAGACCAGCAACGCCGGACCACCGATCCCAACCCGTCGGCGCCAACCGCTGAGAGATTGATGACAGGTTCTGAGGACCTGCCGCACGATGTCCGCATGAGGGTGCTCGTGGCGATCGAGCGATTGAGCGAGATCCAGCAGCAGATCGTCGAAGGCTTGTTCTACGACAAGAAGAGTCAATCAGAAATAGGAGCCGAGCTTGGTCTGTCCCAACGCCAGATTTCTAGACTGAAGGATAAGATCCTCCGCGAGATGAGGGACAGTCTCGAACAGGGCTCAGGCAACTAGGACGTGCCGTTGTGAGGCATAATCGAATCGGACCGAGGGAGATCTGAGTGAAAGAACCAAGTGACACAGTGGACCTTCTCACACTGATTGGCAGTGCGATTGGCCATCTCCAACGTGGAATCCGGCATTTCGATGCAGCCGACAACCCGGTCGGCCTGTCTTGTCTGTCCACAGTCATCGCCGATATCGATGCTTACCTCGATCGACTTGCCGACGATCCGCTCGTGCCTCTTGCGCGCGTCGACCCGGCCAAGGTCCGAGCCAGTCTCCATCACGTGCAGGACGACTTGACGGTCGTCATAGAGCAGATCCGACAGACCGCAATTCCATAGCAATGACCATGTCCCGCCGCGCGCTTATCACTGGGAGTACACGAAACATAGGCCTTGCCATCGCCGAGCGACTGGCACGGGATGGTTGGATCCCCATCCTCAATCACGCGCGCAATTGCGACGGTGCGTCAATCGCCCTCAGGTCGCTTCAGAAGCTTTGCCCTGAGACCGAGCTGATCCGCGCCGACATCACGCAGGAGAAGGATGTCGTCCGAATGATCGACGATGCATCGAAAGCGGGTCCCATCGACCTCTTGGTCAACAACGCCGGAGCGTTCCTGCTGAAACCGTTCCTCGCGACATCCCTTGATGAGTGGAATCAAATCATTGCATCAAATCTTACGAGCACGTTCCTCTGCTGTCGTGCGATTCTCCCCCTGATGCGAGCCAGAGGGAAGGGACTGATCGTCAACATCGCCTCGATGCACGCAGATCGACGGCGCGCGACCCCGAATACGCTTCCGTACGCTATCGCCAAAGCCGGTGTCTCACTTCTGACAAGAACTCTTGCGAAGACGGAGGGATCGTATGGGATTCGCGTCAACGCAATCTCTCCCGGCTTCGTCGATACCGGTGAGAATCTCCCGTCGTCAGATGCGGCAGCGGAGATTCCTCTCGGAAGGATTGCACAACCAAGCGATATCGCAGCAGCCGTGGCCTTCTTCGCATCCAACGACGCCGCCTATGTCACGGGAAGCAATCTCGAAGTCCACGGCGGCGCACTCCTGTAGCCGCATACGTCAACAACACAGCTCAGAGCGGATCGATTTGGCTAATGCGTCAGTCCCACGCGCGCCTAGTCTTCCACCTCGGCGTGGAATCCTCCGTTCTCTTGCTCCACTGTGATAAGCGTTGTGGACTGGTCCTCCACAACCACACCATTCATCATGATTGGAGGACTGGTGTCGATCACCACGTCGTATACACCCGCAGGGAGGGACGGACCATCCTGCCCGATTCTGCCTTCGAACACGACGTTGCCGTCTCCATCGTACACCGTGTAGCTAAACGGTGCGGCGATACTCATGGCCTGACGAAGCTCTTCGCTGTTGTTGGCATCGAAGTAGAGTCCGCCGGTCGATTTGGCAATCGAGATCAGCTGATCGCGTGCCGGCATGTTCCTGCTAATGTCGAATCCGACGACGTGGATCCTCAGATCCAAGCCGGATCCGATGAACTCCGTCGCAGCCGCGACAGGATCCCCTTTGCATGTCTCAATCCCGTCGCTCACAAGCAAAATGAGTTTCGGGCCGGATATCTCCGTGAGATCTTCCTTCGCCTCCTCGAGAGCAAGAGCAATGGGCGTCGCGCCTCTTGGAGTCAGCTTCAGAATCTCGCTTCGAAGCGCCTCGTGGTCGATCGGTGCCACCGGTGCAAGGAGATTGCTCGAGCAGTGTCCGCCGAATGTTCTCACGCCCACAACGGCTTCACTGGGCAGGTTCTGTAGCAAGTCGACAATGACATCCTTGGCAATCGTGAGTTTGACCTCGCCGTCAATTACTTCACCCATGCTCGAAGATGAGTCGAGGATGATGTAGAACGTCGTGGGGATCCGCTCGAACGCGAACGCCAAGTCTCCGATCGGTTGGAGTTCGAGACTCCCGAACGCTTCTCCCTCGGCCGTTTGGATCGCAGGCCCCATCGCTCCAATGGCGTCGATGCTTGGACCGGGGCACTCAGAGTGGTCTTCATCAGCAGGAACGTCGCTCAATCGCACAAAGCGGAACACGCTCCCATCCGCCACATAGGGGGCGATGTCGATCGCACCCGGGTATCCAACGGTCTCGCCAACGAAGATGTAGTTGAATCCGTCCGAGCTAATTTCCACGCGACATGGCTTATCGTTTGTGATGTACACGAACAAATCCGCTCCCGCGACATTGATCAGAACGTTGTCCACAAATTCGACAATCAGGTAGCCGCGGTTGTCAAGCACACTTACGCGGAATCCTAGCGATACGGCATTGGTATCGCAACCGTTGCAGCCTTCACATCCCGACGTACAGCTGTTGCCTGAGGAGCAAGAATCCGGAGGCCCAAGAGCCTCCTCGGGATCGTCGTATGCATCCCGGACACAGCTTGCCGCGACGTAGTCGACCACTCGATCAGCGAATGCAAGGTCGCCCTGAGGATATGTGACACCGAAATACGTCGCAGACTCAGAAACCGCCACCAGACCCACGACGAACACCAAAGAGAGGATCAGCAATCCGCGCAATAGACAACCGGCATAGATCCTGCCATTCATCCCGTCACCTCCGCCCTATGGGATGGAGTATCTCACTCTAGCATTGCAGTTCATCATAGGCCGATTTGCTACAGAAGACAAGTTGCGCCCGTACAGCACCAGCTTCTCGGGTCGCGCGTCGCCCCCACGCGGTGCCAATCACGGTCCGGTTGACCGTCCTGTAAGGGTCCGCTACCATTGCTTCCGTTGCCGAGGTGGCGGAATTGGCAGACGCGCATGGTTGAGGGCCATGTGGACATTAAACGTCCGTGCGGGTTCAAGTCCCGCCCTCGGCACCATTCCGTTCTATGGGAGTAGACGTCGATGCGAATCCTTCTGGATGTTATGGGTGGCGATCTGCCGAGTTCCGAGTTGGTCAAGGGAGGCGTCGTTGTCGCACGACGACGGTCCATTGACATCGTGTTCGTCGGAGACCCCCAGCAAATCAAGCAAGCCCTCTCCGACTCCGGCAAGAAACCCGGGGGGCAGTTCGACATTCTCCCGAGCTCTGAGACGATTCGCATGGAGGATGCGCCGGTCAAGGCGGTCCGCGAGAAGAAGGACTCTTCCCTGGTTGTCGGCCTCAACGCGATCCGCGATGGCGAGATGGATGCATTCGTCTCACCGGGGAACACGGGAGCCACTGTCGCCGGGTCAATCTTCACTCTCGGTCGGATTCCCGAAATCCCCCGGCCAGGAATCCTCGCTTCCCTTCCGACGCTTACCGGCGACGACATTCTCGTAATCGATGTAGGGGCCAACAGCGATTGCACACCGGAGCAGCTCATACACTTCGCGCTCATGGGTGCAACGTACGCGCGCGAGGTGCTCGGGATCGAACACCCCACAGCTGGCCTTCTCAATATCGGCGCTGAGCGCGGGAAAGGCAATCGTTTGATTGCCGATACGTTCGCCCAACTCGAGGCCGGGCCATTGGACTTCGCCGGGAACGTCGAGGCACATCATCTTCTCATTGGGCGTCCGGTGGATGTTGTTGTGTGTGATGGATTCGTCGGGAATATCTTCCTCAAGGCCGTCGAAGGCGGCATTTCCGCCGTCACCAGTCTCTTGAAGCGAACCGTCCGAGGACGAGCGCTTGCGATGATAGGCGCAGTCCTGATGAGCGGCTCGTTCGCACGCGTCAAGAAGTCTCTCTCGTATCGCAAGCGCGGTGGAGCCCCACTTCTCGGAGTCAACGGGGTTGTCGTCATCGCGCACGGCCGATCGGATGCCATGGCCATCGGAAGCGCCATCGAGGTCGCTTGCCGTGAGGTCGAGGTGGGTCTGATCGACCGCCTCTCGAAGGGAATGTCCGGATGGAGGGAAGATGGGCTCTAGGATTCTCGGAACCGGTAGCCACACCCCAGATAGGACGCTGACGAACGCTGATCTTGAGAAACTTGTGGACACATCGGACGAATGGATCGTGCAGCGCACGGGGATACGAACGCGCCACATTCTGCCCGATGATGCGCTTCCATCCACGATGGGTGTCGACGCCGGTGCTCGTGCCATCGCAGCGTCCGGGCTCCAGCCGGAAGATGTCGACCTGCTGCTGGTCGCAACCACCTTCCCCGACATGATCTGCCCCGGATCGGCGGCATTCATCGCTGCCGGTCTCGGTCTCCGCGACACACCGTTCTTCGATCTGAAGGCCGGTTGCACCGGCTTCGTCTACGGTCTTGCCGTCGCCGACGCCTTGGTTCGATCCGGCCTCTACAAGCATGTGCTGCTCATCGGAATCGAGGCGCTTTCGCGCGTAACCGATTGGACTGATCGACAGACTTGCGTGGTCTTCGGAGACGGCGCCGGTGCCGCGTTGATCGGCCCGGGAGAGGAGAACGAAGGCGTTCTGGGCGCCTCCCTTTATGGCGACGCCGACAAGGCGCTTCTTCTCCACATTCCAGCGGGCGGAACGCGAGTTGCCGCAAGCGCTGAGACGGTTGCAGCTCGCCAGCACTTCGTCAAGATGGAAGGATCCGGCGTGTTTCGTAGCGCCGCACCGATGATGGAGAAGGCGACACTCAGTGCGTTGAGCACAGCAGGTATCGACCTGCACGACGTAGACTGGATCATCCCGCACCAAGCCAATGTTCGGATTATCGACGCTCTTATCCGCCGCTTGAACGTCCCACCCGAGCGCGTCATCACGAACCTCGATCGCGTCGCGAACACATCTGCCGCGTCCATTCCCTTGGCCATGGACGAAGCGCTCCGCGACGGGCGGATTCAGCCGGGTCATGTCCTCGTACTGACCGGATTCGGCGCCGGCGTGACGTACGGAGCAGTCGTCGTGCGCATCTGAGCCCAGGACGGTTCGACATGCCTCAGACAATCGCCTTTCTGTTTCCCGGACAGGGCAAGACACCCAAATCCATGCTACCGGAATCCAAGCGTATCTCTGGGCTGCTCGACATGGCCGGGGCACAAGGTTGTGCGCTTCGACAGTGGATCGCGGAGGCCCGGACCGACCTGCTGGTCAGAACCGAGAACGCGCAGCCCGCGCTGCTTGTCGACAGTCTCGCTCGCGAGGAGCTGTTACGCCAAGCCGGGTGGTCCCCTTCTTTTGTCGCCGGCCACAGTCTCGGTGAGTATGCCGCGCTGGTCAGCTCCGGGGCGCTAAGCGCCATCGACGGGCTTCGCGCCGTGATGGAGCGTGGGCAAGCGATGTGCGGCGTCGAAGGCACGATGGCCGCCGTGCTAAAGCTTGATATCGATGCCGTCGCGTCGCTGTGCACAGAGATCGGATCCGGCGTCTGCATCGCCAATCACAACAGCCCGACGCAGATCGTCATCTCCGGGGAGGCTGACGCAGTGAAGGAACTGACCCGCCGTGCAGAGGAGATGGGCGGCCGAAGTATTGCATTGCAGGTTTCAGGGCCGTTCCACTCCCCTCTCATGCGCCCTGCCCAAGACGCACTCGAGCCGTTCCTGAGACAGCTTGATTTCCACGCGCCAACGATCCCCATAGTGTCCGGTGTCACGGGAACCGTCGAGCGTGATCCCGAACAGCTCCGTGGTATCCTTTGTCGCCAGATCACTGCGCAAGTCCGTTGGGTCGACGTAATTCATCGTCTGTCGTATCTTGGAGTTGATGTCGCAGTGGAGGCCGGCTCAGGTGATGTCCTCACGCGGATGGGACAACGCATGCAGACGGAGATCCGTTTCATGACGTACGAGGAGGCAATCGATGAGCACGCCTAGTCAGAGAGTAAGCATTGTCACCGGCGCAACCCGCGGACTCGGGCGAGCCATCGCCGAGACGCTATGCCGTGAGGGAGCAACGGTGATTGGCATTGGACGCGATGTGCGGCTTGGCACGTCCATCGAAGAGGAGCTTAGTGGGTTCAGATTCCGGCGTGCCGATGTTACGGATGCAGATCAGATTCGAGAGACGTTTGCAGCTGTCATCGAGGAATTCGGTCGGATCGATTCGCTCGTATGCAACGCCGGGATCACCTCCGACCAACTCCTCATGCGCATGACATCTGCCGATTGGGCCCGCGTGCTTGATGTGAATCTCAACGGAACGTTTCACTGCATCAAGGCCGTCATTCGACACATGATGAAACGACGATCCGGTTCGATCGTCGCCATCTCATCGCTGGTCGGCCAGATTGGAAACGTCGGTCAGGCGAACTACGCAGCCTCCAAGGCCGGGATCATCGCGCTTTGCCAGAGCGTGTCGAAAGAGGTCGGCAGCCGCGGAATCCGCGTGAACGCCGTCGCACCCGGGTTCATCGAGACCGAAATGACCTCCGTCCTACCCGACGAGATTCGCGCCTCGTATCTTGGAAGCGTGCCCCTCGGAAGGGCAGGCAGGCCGGACGAAGTGGCATCGGTCGTGAGCTTCTTGCTTTCCGATGGGGCTTCCTATATAACTGGTCAAGTGGTTGGAGTGAACGGGGGCATTCATCCCTGAACAACGCAATGCTAGGGAGGTTCATCGAGCATGAGCGAGATTTCGAACAAGGTCAAGGCGATCATCTGCGACCAGCTGATGGTGGCGCCTGAGGAGATCAACGACGACTCTTCATTTGTCGAGGACCTGGGTGCAGATTCTCTCGACACAGTGGAGCTGATCATGGAGTTCGAAGATGAATTCGGTATAGAGATCTCCGATGAGCAGGCTGAGCAGATTTCCACCGTTGGAGAGGCAGCCGCCTACCTTGAGAAGCTCTTGGCAGAGAAGGACGGCTGAGGCAGATCCGTTCTGCATCCATGGGGCAACGTGTCGTTCGTTGCCCCCTTTTCGTTTAGGACGCCGATAGAGGCATGATGCAAGGGGGGGGAGCATGACCGAAGGAGAGAAGCGCGGACGAATCGGAGGGAAGAGCGCGAACCCCTATCATGAGGACAGGAAGTACCACGAACCGACCGTCTGTCCCCGATGTCATCTTGTCTATAGGAATGGTCGCTGGCAAAACGAAACCACACGGGATCGGCAAGCAGATCAACCCGTCAACAGAAGCCCATGTCCTGCCTGCAGACGAGAAACCGACCAACTCCCTGCAGGACTGTTGTTTCTGGCCGGCGCGTACCTCAGTCAGCACCGTGAAGAGATCCGCAGCATCGCCAAGAACCAAGCCGCATCCGCCGCATCGCATCGCCCCCTCCAGCGGATCATGTGGATCGATGAAAAGGACGGTGCCATAGAGATCGCCACGACAAGCAGCCATCTCGCGCTTCGCATCGGGAAGGCAATCGAGAGCGCGTGCAAGGGATCGCTGACGATCAAACACGCCGATGATGCCGCATTGGTTCGCGTCTACTGGCAACGTGACCGCTGAGTTCTGTCTCGTGCCACCTTCCGCTTCCCCGTCGCCGGATGATCATGCCACCGCACATTGATTACGCGCTTCGAAGCGCGATCACAGCGGCCTCAGCGGCAGCCGATATTCTCGTGCAAGGCTTTGACTCCTTGGACAAACAAGTCCGTACGAAGAGCCATCCGAACGATCGCGTGACGGTCTATGATCGGAAGGCGGAAGAGGCCATCGTCAGCGTCATCGCCGATGCACACCCCGAAGACGGAATCCTATCCGAGGAGTCCGCCACATCCGAGGGCACGTCCGGCCGTTGCTGGGTCATCGACCCGCTGGATGGGACCAGCAATTTCATCGCTGGGATTCCTCACTTTGCCGTCTCCATCGCACTACTGATCGAAGAGAAACCCGTGCTTGGCTGCGTATGCGATCCGGTTCGCGAAGAAACGTTCACCGCTGTGCGAGGTCACGGAGCGTATCTCAATGGTCAACCGATCGGTGTGAGCCGTCGCACAGCGCTCGATGGTGCGGTCATCGGGATCGGTCTCTCGTACGACCCGGCCCGCCGGATCGAGCTGCTCAGACAGCTTCCGCCGCTTCTATCTCAGGCCGGTGTCCTTCGGACCCTGGGCTCAGCCGCGCTTGACCTCGCCTACGTCGCTGCAGGTCGTTTTGATGCAGTCTGGTACCTTTCGCTGCACACGTGGGACATTGCCGCTGCGGCGCTCCTTGTCGAAGAGGCCGGCGGGCAAGTAAGCGACCTACGCGGTGCGAAACTGCGGGATCCCGATCATGGGATCGCTGCATCGAACGGTCGAGTTCATGACAGGTTCATTCATGCACTCGGCTAGGCCTCCCGTAGGCACCGGCGGGCTGATGCCCCGCTACCGCGGGATCATTCCCGATTGGGAGCGATTTCGAGACGCCTGTGGTCGCCCTCTTCCTAGCGTCGTTCGAACGAATACGCTTCGGACCACCTCGAAGGATGTGCTCGAACGACTCGCGCAGCAGGGAATCTCCGCCTCGAAGTTCCCGTGGGAGGACACGTTGCTCCAGGTCGATCGCTCCGTCGGGAACACAATCGAGCATTGGCTTGGCCTGCTCTACATCCAGGAGGCTGTGCAGGTTCTTCCGGTCACCGTCCTGGATCCACAACCACATCATGCCGTGCTCGATCTGTGCGCGGCGCCGGGGGGGAAGACAACGCAGATCGCAGCTCGGATGGAAGGCGCCGGTCCGCTGATCGCCAACGAACCGAGTGGACGCCGACAGCAAGCGCTGCTCGCGAATGTCAACCGACTGGGAATCCTCAATGCGACGATCACCGCCTATCGTGGAGAGAGCTTCCCGCTTCGCACACGCTTCGATCGCATCCTCGTCGATGCCCCCTGCTCGGCCGAGGGGACGCTCCGCAAGGAATCGTCGGTCCGCTCAGGCGCATCCATGGGAACCATCAGCCGACTCGCCCGGCTGCAGAAGCGCCTGATTCTCCGTGCATACGATCTTCTCCGCCCCGGCGGAATTCTCGTCTACTCGACGTGCACGTTCGCACCGGAGGAGAACGAAGCTGTCGTAGCGCATCTCCTCAAGCTCCGAGATGCCAGGCTGTGTCCCATTTCGCTACCCTTCGAGGCATCCCCGGGACTGAGAGCGTGGGGGAACGAAAACTACCCTTCGGATACCCACGGCTGTGCTCGCATCTACCCTCATCACATCGACAGCGGAGGTGGATTTGTTGCCCGACTCGAGCGGCCTTGATGCAGGCAGTGTCCAAGATGAAGCCCTCCGCCTGTTCGAGGGGCGGTTCGGTGTCGATCGCACATTCCTCGCGCAGATAACGTTCATCGAACTGCGCGATGAGATCTGGGCGTATCGGTCGATCGCGCCTGCTGGGATTGCCTCCAACCGTCCGCCAGGGCTCCGCGCACTGCGTCGACACGGCGAGCGGCTGAAACCCACGAGCACCTTCCTCATTGCCCTTGGGAACAGGATTACAACCTCTCGAATCGATCTGAGCGTGGATACCCTTCGACGCGTTCTGCTCGGGCAGAGGATTCCATATCCATCCTCGCTCGAGGATGGATACGTCGCGCTGTGCTTCCGCAGAGACGTCATCGGATGCGGCAGGATTCGCGGCGAGATGCTTCAGGCACTGATTCCTACCGGAAGGCGGCGCGAGCTTCTCGGTGCATTGACTGCTGATCCGCGAGACTGAATCTGCGATTCTGTAATCCAGATCACAGATTCCGACCCACTCAATCGGCTAGAATCCCCCTGGAAGTTGGATCGATCGACAAGGAGGTACAGGATGCGAACCCGAAGCCTGTTGCTCGCAGCGGTATTGGTCTTGACTACTGCCATCGCTGCGAGCTCAACACCCGACAATGTGGTCTTCATTCTCGATGCATCGAACAGCATGAACAAGCCGCTCGGCGTGGAATCCAGACTCGATGTTGCGAAGTCTGCGCTGATCGACCTGCTCGGCGTGGTGGCATCGATCGACCAGACCGGCCTTTATGTGTACGGCCATCGAGTTGATAAGGATCGCGAAGTACAGAGCTGTCAGGATATCGAAGCGCTATTCCCTATCCTTCCGAAGGATGCTGCGGACAACGCGCAGGTCGTGGGGGCAATCCAGGCGCTGCAAGCGATGGGGAAGACACCCATTGCTGAGGCTCTGATCGCCGTCTCGAACGACCTGATGTCCTACGGTGGGGAAAGCGTGATTGTACTGATCACCGACGGAGAGGAGACGTGCGGGGGTGACCCGCTCGTGGTCGCCGAGATGCTCGGAACGCTCGATCCTCCAGTAACGCTTCACATCGTGGGACTGGCTGTCGATTCGGATGCACGCGACGCACTCACGCTCATTGCTGGAGCGACCGGTGGAAGCTACTACGGCGTCGAAGCGGCGGATGGCCTGTATGCCGCCCTCTACTCTGCGGCCGTATCCGATCAAGACACAGCGGTGGTCCAGCCGACCACAACGATGATTCCGTCGCAGTTCGCCTGCCTGGGCGTAACCAACGTTATCTATGGAACCGAAGGCGACGACATCATTTACGGAACCGCTGCAGGAGATCTGATTCTCGGTCTCGGCGGAGATGATTTCCTGATCGGCCTTGACGGGAATGACGTCCTGTGTGGTGGCCCTGGAGACGACATCCTCGAGGGGGGCAATGGCAATGACCTCATCGATGGTGGCGACGGCGACGACCTCATTTTCGGCGGCCCCGACAACGACCACATCTGTGGAGGTCGAGGGAACGACTCGCTTGAAGGCGATCTCGGAGACGACGTGATGGATGGCGGCGACGGTGTTGACATCCTTCTTGGGGGACATGGCTACGACGTGCTCTATGCGGCGGACGGCCTTGATACGCTGCTTGAAGGATCCATCCTGGCCGGGTCGTACAACCGCTGTCCGATGTGCGAACCCACGTGCCCTCCGGCGATCGTGTGCCCGCCGCCCCCCATCGCACCGCTGTGCCCGGTCCCGACACCCTGCCCGCCCCCCGTTACAGTCGAGCCAATCTGCCCGGTCCCGACTGCGTCCCCCATGAAGACCCTCGATGAGGGCGCATCGATTCAGCTGCACGGCGTGGTGAGCGACGCGGACTGCAATGTCGTTGCGTCAGCATGGCAGGCAAGTGCCGGCACATTCGACGACGCGTGCTCTCTCCATCCGGTGTACACGGCACCGATGCTCAGCGGTTGCGAGGATCTTGACGTCGAAGTCATCCTTACCGCCGTCGATAGCTGTGGCGAGTCCGCAAGCGACGCGTTCATCCTTCATATTCGCAACGTGAATCATACGCCGATCGCAGATGCAGGAGACACCGTGTGCATCGACGAAGGAACGTCGATCGTGCTCGCGGCAAGCGCATCGGATCCGGACTGCGAAGGACTGATGTATCAGTGGAGCGTGAATGGAAATCTGGGCTCGTTCCAGGACCCCTACATCCTGCAGGCTGTCTTCGTTGCACCGCAAATCGACGCCTGCGACGGTGTCGACATCATTGCGACGCTCGCAGTGACCGACCCATGCGGAGCGACGGTTTGCGACACGGTGCTCATCCACGTGCGAAATGTCAACACAGCGCCCGCCGCGGAACTCGGATCGGACTTCACGGTCGACGAGGGAGTAATCATCCAGATGACCCCGGCCGTATCCGATGCCGAGGGTGACGCGCTACGCTACTGCTGGACGACCACTGGCGGGACGTTTGACGATCCCTACAGCGCATGCCCAACGCTCTGCATCCCGATGACGGACGTGTGTGCTGGTGAAACGCTGGTTGTGACGCTCACCGTGACCGATCCTTGTGGTCTCTCGGCAAGCGACTCGGTCGGGATTCGCGTCGGCAATGTGAACGCTGCTCCGACGGTTGATCTCGGATCGGATCTCTGCCTGCTGGAGTGCGACAGCGTCCTTCTCTGCCCGATCGTTAGTGATCCCAACGGCGATCCGTTGATATTCTCCTGGAGCGCCACGGCGGGGACATTCGCCGACATGGGCGCCTCGTCGACGCTCTACACCGCGCCGGCAACGGACACCTGTGAAGGCATCTACACGACCATCACACTGACCGTGACCGACCCGTGTGGGCTCTCGGCCACCGACTCCATTCAGGTGCTTGTAGAGAACATCAACCAGCCTCCGAAGGTCCACGCCGATCCGTAGCCGATCGGTCGACCATTGATCGATCCGACATGCCCGATCTGCTCCGCCCTAAGTCAGGGCGGAGCAGATCACTTCTTCGGATTCGCACTCAGATGACGGAAGCATGGCGCACACAATGGCCCCAATCGGGTTTCCCGAAGCGAGGTGATGGGCGACATGCAGGTGGAGGCACTTCAGTCGTCGTCGGTCGGCAATCCCGCCAATTCCCTTCTCAAGAAGACTTCGTCTCATCCCTGACGACTCCAGCTCAATGTGCTCCGTGTCGGTCAGCATCGCCGTACGCTCGACAATGTAGCGCGCATGCGCTTGCGCCATCTCTGTGCCAAGCTGTGGGTCCTCGTTCATTCGTCGCTCGAGACGGCCAACCCATCCATCGGCTTCGAGTCGATCGATCTCCTTCGCCAGATAGGGACAGGTAAGCCAGTACAACGTCGGAAACGGTTCCCGATCAATGAGTGGCTGAACACGGATCACTTGCGGGTATCCGTACGAACACCGCACCGGGATCCCGGCGACTCCGCGCGCGGATCGGCCAATCTGACGTTCGATCACACCGCGGTCGTCTAGAGAGATCGATTCCATGCGTCGTCTCCGTACTTCGCCTCCACAAGCTCCTGCGCTCGACGTTCTTCCCCAACGGTCAGGGATGACGCCACGAGAGCCAAACCTAGCGCGTTGGCCATACCTTCCGCGACAAGCGCTGCAACCCGATCCATTGACACGTGGGAGCCGATCGCCTCGCTCAACGAGGCGGTTTGTCGCGGACGAGACGCCACATGCCGCGGGCGATACCCGGGGCGCATCGCAAGTAGCAGCCGATCCATCGCCACCGCGGGAGGGTGGATCAACACCGTCGTGTGGTAGAGCAGCGCGTTTCCGCGACGTGCCTGTGCCGCACCGCCAACCTTCGCTTCGCCAATCAAGAGATCGTTCTCGTCGAAGCGAATCGCTGAACAGAGTTCGTCGAGCGCGGCCGCAACCGCACTGCCGAAGAAACGGAACGTTTCAAGAACCGAGCCAATCCGCCGTCCATCGCGTAGCGCGACCGTTGCATTGAGGTTCCCTCCGTAGTGGTAGACCGTACCCCCACCTGAGATCCTCCGAAGCACCGCGATGCCCTGCGCCATCGCGGCATCCATATCGACTTCATCGCAGACCGATTGCGATCGGCCGACAACGATCGCCGGATCGTTCACCCACAGGCGGATGGCATCATCCCCCCCATGTCGGACGGATTCGAGAAGCGTTTCGTCGATCGCCAGACCGCGCCGCGGATCCCGCGAATCGAACTCAGTCAGCAAGCGCATGATTCCAGGAAGGCTTCCAGCGCATGATACGAACTCCGCACAAGCGGCCCGGCTACGACCGCCCCGAATCCGAGCTTCGAAGCAGCGGCTGCGATCTCGTCGAACTCCTCCGGCGGAACGTACCGCTCGACCGGAACAGCGAACTCCGTCGGACGCAGGTACTGCCCAATGGTTAGGATATCTACGCCGACAGCTCGAAGGTCCCGAAGCAGCTCGAGGATCTCATCGTGGGTCTCCCCAAGCCCGAGCATCACGCCGCTCTTGACCTTGCAGGAACCCTTCCGTTGGCTGAGATACGCGAGCACAGCCAACGATTGCTCGTAGCCAGCTCTGGAGTCCCGCATCGTTGGCGTCAATCGGCGGACAGTCTCCACGTTGTGACCGAAAACGTCGGTCTCCGTCTCAAGCAGACGATCGAGCGCATTCCGACTGCCCTGGAAGTCGGGCATCAACACCTCGACGCGAGTGTCGGGAGCTTGTGCTTTCAGTCCGTCAACTGCTGCGGCAAACAGACTCGCGCCTCCGTCCGGGAGGTCATCACGATCGACCGATGTGAGAACCGTGTACCGCAACCCAAGCTCGGCCACAGCATCGGCCAGCCGCTCGGGCTCGCCGGAGTCCACGTTGCCACCCGGATCCCCTGTCTTCACGCCGCAGAAACGGCATGCGCGCGTACACATGTCCCCCAGCAACATGAATGTCGCCGTTCGCGCTCCCCAGCACTCCACCGCGTTTGGACAGATCGCTCCTTGGCAAACCGTGGTCAGCTGGTGCCGCAGTAGCAGCTCTCGCACCGCGCGCATGCCGGCAGCCTCAGATGCGTTCGGAGCACGAACTCGGATCCACTCGGGGTGTCTAGTCATCGTCGTCTCCCAAGAGCAAAGCCGGATCCATTTCTTCCAGCGTCCACCCGAACTGCTCTGCAAGCCGATCGAGGAACAGCCGACGGACCTGATCGATGGCCATCGGCCGATCGGACAGGTCGCACGCGGAAACCATCTCGACCGAAAGCCCACACGGGTTGATCATTGCGATGTGCGCTGGATTGACGTCCACGTTGATCGCCAGCCCGTGTCGTGAGACCCATCCTCTGACGTAGACACCGATCGATGCAATCTTCCGATCCAAGATCCACACGCCCGGGTATCCATCCCTCCGCCCGGCTTCGATTCCGAAACCGGAGAGCGCCGCGATCGTCGCTTGTTCCAGTCTTTCGATGAACCGCTTCACATCTCGACCGTGGGCGCGCAAATCGACAATCGGATAGATGACAAGTTGCCCTGGGCCGTGGTACGTCACATCGCCGCCTCGTTCAACCTCGAACAGCTCGATGCCCTCCCGCTGAAGCTCCTGTGACGATACGAGCAGATGTTCACGGGATCCGCTTCGGCCGAGTGTGATCACTGGGTTGTGCTCGACAGAGATCACGACGTCGGGGATGAGACCGGCCCTCCGCCGGGCGTGAAGCACACGCTGAAGCTCAAGCGTCTCCCCATAGTCGGCCTGTCCGAGTGGAAGATGAAATGCCTGGCTATCCAGACTGCTCGATCCGGCCAAGAACGCCCCCTCGCTTGACGCTCTCCCCTTCGGGTGCAACGATCTCGATCAGGCGACCCGCAATCGGCGATGGAACGACAAACGTGGTCTTTTCCGTCTCCACTTCGAGGAGATCCTCATCCGTGGCAACCACCGCATCCACGTCTCGTAGCCACTGAACGACCCGAGCCTCGTCAATCTCGCCGAGGTCGGGAAGTCTAATCTCTGTCTTTTTGCTCTCCATGTTCACTCCAATCGGAAAGTCTAGCCGATCAACCAGTGTCCTTCACCTTGTGCCCTCTCCAGGCTCCATCTATAGTAGGTTCGGTCACTGACGGCACAATGGCAGAGGAGGGAAGATGGGATTCACGTGCGGTCTGGTCGGTCTTCCGAATGCCGGCAAGTCCACGATCTTCAACGCGTTGGCCAACGCCGGTGCGCGCGTCGAGAGCTATCCGTTCTGCACGATCGATGCGAACGTCGGGACCGTTTTCGTCCCCGATGCGCGGCTCGACCGGCTTGCAGAGCTGTTCCCGGAGAAGAAGAAGGTTCCCACTCACCTCGAGTTCATCGATATCGCCGGGCTTGTCGAACACGCAAGTACCGGCGAGGGGATGGGTAACCAGTTCCTGTCGGAGATCCGCGCGGTCGACGCGATCCTTCACATCGTGCGCTGTTTCGATGACCCGAACGTCGCACATGTCACTGGAACCGTCGATCCTATCCGGGATATCGAAATCGTCGAGACGGAGCTCTTACTCAAGGATCACGAAACACTGAGCCGCGTGGCGAAGCGCCTTCATCAAGAGATCAAGGGAACCGATCGGAAGGCCTCGGCACGCGCCGAAGCGTGGGATCGGCTCCTTGACGGGGTCGCATCCGGAGACCCGATCCGCTGTACGTCGATCGATCACGCCATCGAGGACCTTCTACGCGAAACGTCCCCCCTGACAGCAAAGCCATGCCTGTTCGTCGCGAACGTCGACGACGAACCGAAAGACGACTGCGCTGCGACGGTGTCACAGGTCGCTCGGGACCGAGGCACCGAAACGATCGCTATCCGCGGCCGATTGGAAGCGGAGATCGCCGAGGCTGCAGGCTCCCCGGAAGAACGCATCGACTATCTCCACGAATACGGTCTCGAGCGGACAGGGCTCGATGCGCTGGTCCAGGCCGGTCACCGTCTGCTCGATTTGATCACCTTCTTCACGTTCGAAGGCCCCGAGGTTCGTGCATGGACCGTTCCGAGCGGGACGAGGGCGCCAGATGCCGGGGGGAGGATCCACTCCGACTTCTCCGATCGATTCGTTGCTGCAGAGGTCATGGGGCTCGATGATCTGCTTGATCACGGATCCGAGAAGAGCCTCCGCGATGCCGGCAGGGTTCACCACTCAGGCCACGATTACGTCGTCTCCGACGGTGACGTCATCCACTTCATCTGCGCATGATGCCAACCGTTCTTTCCCACGCGTCCTCGTCCGTTCAAGATGCCGTCCGAGAGGCACTGGAGATGGGGCAGACGCTGATCTTCCCAACCGATACAGTCTATGGGATTGGGGGGAACCCATGGGATAGACGTTGCCTGGAGCGCGTCCGAGCGATCAAACAGCGCCCTCCCGACCAGCCGTTCACTCTTCACATGCCGACGTGCAGCAGCCTTGAGCGCTACGTCAAACTGGACGAGTGCTTGCGGAAGATGATCCGACGACTCCTTCCCGGTCCGTACACGCTGCTGCTTCCCGCGGCAGCGGGGGCGCCTGCGTCAGCGGTACTCGACGGGAAGATCGGGATCCGTGTCCCTGATCATCCGTTCTTCGCATCCACGCTCACATCGCTCGATCGACCAATCTTCGGAACCAGCGTCAACCGTCGTGGGCAGCCGCCGCTTGGCGACATCGATGCAATCATCGATCGATTCGCTAGTGTCGATCTGATCATTACAGGTCCGGTGGGAGCCGGTCCGTCCGCCATCCTCGACGCGACAGTCCGGCCAAGCCGGCTGGTGCGGGGCGATCCGCTCCCCGGACCGCTCCAAGACCTGCTGCGCTGAGCAGCAGCCACCGCATCTCGGATGCTCTCCTCATCATGCTTCTCAAAGGACCTCAACCTGCTCCCCAGATCTGAAGGCAGCTCGAACGGAATAGCGATGACCCCCGCGCAACACCCCTTCTCCATCTCGGAGTTCGACCAGGTCATTGCTCTTGTCCAGAACCGTCAGATCCGCTATACGCCCCGGCTCCAGAACTCCGATCGGTTCGGAAAGACCAAGGATCTCGGCTGGTCGTCGCGTGACCGCGAGGAATGCTTCGGATTCGGGGATGCCTGCCGCAATGGCGATGGAAAGGACAAGCGGAAGATCATGCTGTGGCATTCTGCCGACGTGACGAGAATGGAGATCACTGGAAATGGTGTCAGGCCAGAAGCCTTGTTGTACTGCAGCTTCTGCAACTTGGTAACTGAATGACACGGTTCCGAAACCAAGATCGAACAGAACGCCTCTTTCTCGAGCTCTCCACACCGAGTCCCTGATGCGCCCATCACGGAGAATGCCCTGCGCGAAGCTGTGGAAGCAGTACGTCACTACATCCCCAGGGCGCAGCAATGAGAGCTGCGACTCAAGAGGCCAATCGTCCTTCATCCGAGTCCCCAGAAGGATTGGGCATCCGGCTGTTTCCGCAACTCGTAGCGTCCGTTCCATTGCCTTCATTGGATCGACACTCGGAGCACAAGCCCCCGGCCCAATCGATGTACACAACGAGATTCCCCAAATCACGTCACGTCCTTCGTCAATCGCTGCCACACAGGCGTCCACATCGATATCCTCAACGTGCTCGATGCAGTATGAACGATGATTCGACGCTGACGGATACCCCTCTGCCGACGCGTTCAACGCAAGCGCAATCCGCGTACCGGCGGTTTGTATCACTCCATCGCGGTACGATTCCCACGCTGCGGATCCTGCCTCTCCCTGAGCGAGAACTGCCGTTGTCCCTCTTCTGAGGAAGTAGGAGTCTGGGTCGACAGAGAAGCATCCCTCGGTCCCAGGATGTCCATGCAAATCGACAAGTCCCGGCAAGATGAGGGAATCACCGAAGCGCGCCAACGGGAACGGCTCTCGCAGCATGCTGTCCTGCAAACCGAGAACCAACCCGTCGCGGATCAGGACGGTGCCCGGCGCGAAGGACATGGAGTCCAGCCGGAACACAGCCTCCGAGCTAACTCCAAGATCAGGCAGCCCCCCCTTAGACGCATGAGATTGTGCCAAAGCAACCATCCTCCAGACTGCCGCCTGCTATTTGGATACTCGGCTGTTGTGTGTGACTCGCGCTGCCCTTCGGTGCCTACTGGAGCCCGCCGGTTCTCGCCAGCTCCGCATCATTCAACCGGTCCGTCGGCACGCAGAGACTGTGCCGCGTCCTTGAAAGCCCCGCATACACGATCGGCGTCAGCGATGGAAATCCCATGGTGTGTTACCATCCTCAGTCTGTGGGATCCAAGCGCGAGGAGGCGAACGCCCATCGCTGCGAGGAGGTTCACCAGCTCGGTCACATCGCACCCGAGCTCACGGCAATCCACATACACCATATTGGTGCGCCGCGATACGCTTTCGACGCATATGCCTTGAACCAGGGTCAGCCCACTGGCAAGCTGCTCTGCGACCAGGCGATCCTCAGATAGCCGGTGAACCATGTCCCTCAGTGCGATGATTCCCGCGGCTGCCAGCACCCCTGCTTGCCTCATTCCCCCTCCGAGCAACCTTCTGTTCCGGCGCGCGCGGGCAACGAAATCGCCAGAACCCGCGATAATTGACCCTACGGGGGCACACAACCCCTTCGAAAGGCAGAACATCACTGAGTCCGCTGGAGCGGCCAAATCAGCCGCGCTTACACCGAGGACTTCCGCAGCATTGAACAGACGCGCTCCGTCTACGTGAAGCTTCAGTCCGTGCTCCGCTGCCAGCGCCGCCAGCCGCTGCGTTTCCTCAACGGAGATCGGAACACCACCGAGCGCATTGTGCGTATTCTCAAGGCAGATGAGCTTCGTGTGCCCTTCGAAATGGCCTCCACTACGCCGGATGAGCCCGCGAATTCGCTCGACTGGCACCGTACCGTCAGAAGCATCGTACGGCCGTGGCATCAGCCCGGCAATCCTCGTGATCCCGCCCCCTTCTCCAATTGAGATATGAGAGCTACGTTCGAGGATCACCTCGTTCCCCGGTTGCGCATGCGTCATCAGCGAGACGAGATTGCCCATCGTGCCGCTGGCCACGAATAGAGCCTCCGCCTTGCCGATGAGATCGGCCGCAAGCCGTTCCAATTCGATCACGGTCGGATCCTCTCGAAACACATCGTCTCCGAGCTTTGCAGCGGCCATCGCGTGCAACATCTCAGGCGTCGGCTGCGTTACAGTATCGCTTCTGAGGTCAATCATCTGCATCGAATGCATCACCTTCGCGTATCCGGCGTCTGTCTCTGTTTCGGACGAACCGCACACGGCCCTCCTTCAGAACGATCGCGACCCTCCGAATGGAGCACAAGTCACTCAGCGGATCGCCATCGACAAGCACAATGTCCCCGAGCAGTCCTGCTTGGATCGTTCCTGTTACGTGCTGTATCTGCAGAATTTCGGCATTTCCAGAGGTCGCCATCCGCAAAATCTCGGCGTTTGAGAACCCGGCATCTGCGAATGCCTCCATCTCCGGCAGAAGGTTTCCGTGCATCGCGAACAACGTGCCCGCGTCATCGCCAACTCCAAGTTGCAGACCGTCCAGATGACACAAGCGTGCAAATGTGTCCAATTTGCTCTTCAGCCGCCGCTCGTCATCCAGCTTTCCGCTGTTCCGTCGGACACTCCGAATACCCTGATCTTGGTGGGATTGCCGTCGTTGGATGATCTCTTGGTTCTCCGGTGCCTGTGCGGTCACGGCAACCCCCACAGTCGGCACCCAGATCGCACCCTGATCGACGACACGAGCTGCGAGCTCGGGAGTCATTGCGGCGCCATGCTCGATGCAGTCGACTCCGCCACGCAGCGCGGCTTCGATGCCAGCCGCACCGGCTGCATGGACTGTCGTCTGTACGTTCGCACGGCGAGCTTCTGCAACTGCACCGCGGATCTCTCGAGGAGAGAACGCGAGCTGGGACGGAGAAGTTCCCTTCGTTAGATAGCCTCCCGTCACCATCAGCTTGATCACATCAGCGCCTGATTTGAGCCGGCGCCTGACTGCCTTCTGTATCTCCGAAACTCCATCTGCTTCCTCACCCATGAACCAGCCGTGCCCCCCTGTCCGCGTGATCATTGGGCCGCTTGCCGAGATATGGGGGCCAACAGCAAGATTGGCCTCAATCAGCCGCCGCACCAGGAAGATACTGCCCCCTGGCGCTCCAAGATCCCTCACGGTTGTGATCCCACCTTCGAGGGTTTCCTTGGCGTTCTCAAGCATCCGCGCTACCAGATCGCCTTCCGTGGTTGGAAGAAGCGGAGTCGAGGGGTCCGTTCTATCGCCTGCCCGATTGATGTCAAGACAAAGATGTACATGAAGATTGATGAGACCCGGCACAGCTGTCAGCCCGCTCCCATCAATCACCAAGTTTGCCGGACTCTGCGATCGCTCAGCCGTCGATGAGACTCTCGAGATTCGCTCACCACACAGCTCCAGAGAAACGTCAGATGCCAGCGTGTCGCTTCCGTCGAAGAGCGACAGCCCGACAATCCGAGTGATTCCTGTCCTTTCCACATCCGTCCTCTGCAAGTCTACCCCCCGTCCCAACTGCTCATCCTTCCCTTGAGATACGGGTCGAGTTGATCCCTGAGACCATCGCCAATGAGGTTCAGTGCCACCACCGTGAGCACAATAGCCACTCCCGGGAAGATTGATGCCCAGGGCGCAATGCGAATCAGCGCGCGAGCTTCGCTTAAGATGTTCCCCCAGCTGGGCACGGGAGGCGGGGCACCCACACCAAGGAAGCTCAATGCTGCTTCCGTCAGGACAGCGTAGGCGAACACAACTGTCTGCTGCACCATCAGCGGCGCCAAGCAATTCGGCAGGACATGCCTCCAGATGATCCAAGCATCCTTCGCGCCGACTGCTCGCGTAGCTTCGACAAACCCCTGTTCCCGGATCGCCAACGTCGATCCACGCACAATCCTCGCTGTCCTCGGCAGATAGACTATCGATAAGGCTATCACTGCGTTGAGCGCTGAGGGTCCAAGGATTGCCATGATGGCAATCGCAAGCAGGATTGCCGGCAAAGCCATGAGCATATCCATCGACCGCATGATGATGTTGTCAAGCACGCTGTAATAGCCTGCCAAAGAGCCCAACACAAAGCCAAGGAAGCCAGTGAATACCATGGTGGTCGCCCCCACCATCAGCGAGACACGTGCCCCGTACACTACACGACTGAAGATATCTCGCCCGTAGTTGTCCGTTCCGAAGAAGTGTCGCACGGAAGGTGCCTGGAGCTGATCCCTGAAATTGAGGGCAAGCGGATCGTATGTGCTGATGATCGGAGCGAGGACCGTACAGAGAAAGATGACAACGAGGATCGATGTCCCAATCAAGAGCGATCTGCATCGGCAAAGGACCCGCAGCCCGACTGAGCACCTATGGGAAACTGCCTTGACCAGTTTCATACGGCTCGCTCTTGCCTCCATGCGTGGTCCTCTCTACGAATAGGTGATCGTCGGGTTGATTGAGACATACAACACGTCGACCAGTAGGTTTATCGCTGCATACGTCAACCCAAACAAAAGGATGACTCCTTGGATGATGGGATAGTCCCGCGTGGCGACCGCGGTGATCAATAGGCGCCCAGTCCCCGGTATGGTAAACACCGTCTCGATGATGATCGCGCCCCCGAGGAGCACTCCGTAGACCATCCCTATGGTCGTTACAATCGGGATTAGGGCATTTCGCAACGCGTGTTTCAGCACAACAGCTCGCTCCCGCAGGCCCTTTGCCCGAGCCGTTCTGATGTAGTCCTTCCAAAGGACCTCCAACATGCTCGATCGCGTCATTCGAGCGATCAGTGCCGCCTGGATGATACCGATCGAGAACGCAGGAAGACAAAGTCGTGTCAGGCCCTCAACGAAGTCCTCCGTAAGCGAAACATAGCCGCCACTTGGGAACCATCGAAACCGCACAGAGAACGTGAAGATCAACACCAAGCCAAGCCAGAAGCTAGGCATGGACAAGCCAAGTGTACTGCCAAACATCACCGTCGTATCGAACCAACTGCCGTACTTGAGAGCCGCGAGAATCCCCGCCGGGATCCCAATGAGCAAGGCAAGCAGTAATCCAGCTGTCGCAAGTGTGAAAGTCACGGGGATCTTCGCCCACAGCAGCTGCCACACAGCCTTCCTCTGAAATATCGAGAGCCCGAGATCGCCCCGCGCGATAGCCGCCAGCCAATCGCCATACGCCAAAAGCAGCGGCCGATCCAGACCAAGGCTCTCCCTAGCAGCGATAAGGCTCTCCTCTGAAGCCTCGAGCCCCAACAGAAGGACCACTGGGTCACCGGGAATCAGCCGGACCATGACAAACGCGAATATCGACAACAAGAAGAGAATCAGTAGTGCCCACAAGAGTCTTCGCACGAGGTACGCTGCCATTGAACGTCCATCCCTCTTTCCCCGATACACTTCGCTCCGCCTAATCGATGCGGCAGGTTCCAGCATAGCCGATAAAGGGATGAGGCGACGTAGACCTCGTCCTACTCGCCTCATCCCGACTTATGCCTCGCCCCTCTACTTCTCTATCCAGACGCCAAAGAAGTGTGAGATGCTGTAGTTCTGAGAAGTTCCCTTGACGTAGCTCTGTCGACCATTCAGGGCATACAGATTGCCAAGCTTGATATGGTTGAGATCATACGTCCTGAGAAGCACGGTGATCGTTTCCCAGATCGCGTATCGCGTCTCGTAGTCCACGGTGACCTGGTCCGCCTCGACCAGCGCATCGATCGCGGCGTTCGCCCACCCCGTACGGCGGGCATTGAGCCCGCCGGTGCTCAACAGCGAGATCTGATAGGCATCCGGGAAGGCCCGCGGAGAGAACCCGGTACTGAAGAAGTGCCAGTCCTCATCCTTGACGAATCGTGAGACCGCCGTGCTCCACTCCAGCACCTCGAGCTCGACGTTGATCCCGACGCGCTTGAGCTGATCCTGCACGACGACGGCGCACTCAAACATGAATGGGTAGTCTTTCGATGTGATGAATGTGAGGACTTCGCCGTTGTAGCTCGACTTCTCCAGGTACTCCGCTACCAATGCTGGATTCGGCTCGCCCCAGTATGGATCAGCGGCGTCTGTCACCCACTTCTCCTGGGCTTCGAAGAAGAGGGATGCGTTGGTCGAATTGGAGAACTCGGGGTGCCCAAATGTTGCCGCCAACATGCATTCGGCTGAACCGACAGCCACATTGATCGCCCGCCGCAGCCAAATGTCGCCCATCGGCTCGTTGGTGACGTTGAAGCAAATGATCGGCATCCACGCCATGATAGAGTCAAATCCCAGGTCGGGATTGTCCGCGACCAGATCGTAGTCCGCCAGCGAGAGGTTCTCGATGTAGTCATACTCGCCCGTCTCCAGCCCTGCAATTCGCGCGCCGGCCTCGGGCACCGCGACGAAGATGATCTCGTCCAGATAGGGCGTGCGCGCTCCACCGTAACCGCTTGTGGGCCCCTCTTCAGGGATATACGCGTCATGACGCGCCAATGTGATCTTCTCCATCGTTCGCTCGACCAGCTTGTACGGGCCCGTACCGATTAGCTGTTCGTCTAGGATCACCCCAGCGCCCGGCATCGTCGACATGATCTCGGCCGGAAGGATCACCATGCCTTGATTCTGATCCGCCAGCAGCTGCAGCAGATGTGTGAGACGCGAGTTGACTATCTCTAGGGTGTACGAGTCGATCACGTTGATCGCGGTAATCGCGAAGCTGCTCGCTCGTCCCGACACGCTCAGGAACCGTTCGAGCGATGCCTTCACATCCTCTGCATCGCACGCCGAACCATCATGAAAGACCCGATCCGTCCTCAGATGGAACGTATAGGTTAGACCGTCTCCGCTGACCTCCCAGCTTGTCGCCATCTGCGGGGCCACATCAAATTCGTAATTGGTGGTCACCAGCTTCTCGAAGAGAAGCCCATCGAAGTATCGAACTGCGTACGTCGACATGGAATGCGTATCCAACGAGCTCGGCCAACCTCCCAAAGCAACGGTCAGAGTTCCTCCGTACTGTTGTCCGCAAACCGCCAGTGTAACACCAACAAGAACAAGCACCAGCAACCATGCGTATCGTCCGTATCTCATTCTGTGGCCTCCTTGTCCCTCAAAGCTACATCGAACGCTTCATTTCCATTACTACTCTTTACCAATCACCTCCTCTTCTATGTGTTCTTCCGATCCGTAGAAGCTTGGCCGCGTCCTGTAGCATGATCCGCCAGAACATCACCGAGCTGAAGCTTCTCCAGTGTCTCCTCCGTCGGTCCATCGTTGCCGTAGCCGCGCAGCTCGTAGTACTCGGCGATTGCCTTGCCAAGATCATCGGGATCGATCGCGTGCCCGGCACTTGCTCCTCGAGGAAGCTCCTTTGCGAAGCGCGCAGGAAGTCGATGACTCGCGAGCGTGTATCCTGCGTCGCCTGCTAATAGGTGCATCAACGCCTTGCCACGTGCCCCGACATCGAGCATCTCACTGACGGAGAGTTCGACCCCTGTTGCCGCCTCGAGAAGCGAACGGATCTCGGGGAAGAAGTACTGCGGCCCCATCGCACGAGCTGTGAACAGGCAAAGGATGAGAGAATTCTCAAACCCTTGAAGGTCCTCGTAGAGCCGAACGAGGTTCGGTTTCGATTCCAGATCGAATCGGCTGTACGGTTCGGTGACACCCAATTCGGGAGTCGGGTTCTCAATCTCAAGAAGGTTATCCTGAAAGCCTTCCGTATGTGTTGCCCCTCTGGGAGATGTCGCGTAGGAAATCCCAAGGCCCAGCTTCCCGCGCGGCTCATGCATCGGAAGCTCGACGCCCTTGATCGTCATCGCGAAATCCGCCCCTAGTTCCTTGGCGAAGTCTTCCAGCCCATCGGCGATCCGATCCCCCACTCCTTCTCGAAGTGCAATCTTCCGTATCCACGCGACCACTGCGCTCGCATCTCCCCACGAGACAACATCCCCCTTGAGCAGCCCCTTCTCAGAAGCCTCCATGAGGAAGGCGATTGCGACGCCAGCAGAGATCGTGTCGATTCCGTAGTCGTTGCAAAGCTGGTTGGCCAGAGCAATCGAATCCAGATTGTCGTTCAAGCAGAGAGAGCCGAACGCAGCGATCGTCTCATATTCGGGTCCGCCAAATGCGGGGATGACGTCAACACCCTGATAGGTCGTCTTGACCACTCGCTTGCAGCGGATCGGGCAACCGGCACACGACTCCCGTCCTACAAGCATGGTGTCGTGCAGTCTCTCCGCGCCAATGCGCTCAGCCGCGTCGAATACACCCTCGCGGAAGTTTTTTGTCGGCAAGATACCAAGCTCGTTCAGCGCACCGATCCCCATGGGCGTTCCATACTCGCCAAGACGTTTGAAGGAAGGATGCTCGAAGTTGAGGACATACGCGCTTCGCTCACGCGCAAACCGTACCTCGTCGTGTAGAGGTTTCGACCGGTGGCCTCGAACGACAATCGCCTTCAGCCGCTTGCCCCCCATGACGGCGCCGAATCCGGGGCGACCTGCTGCCCGGGATCGATCGTGAATGATGCAGGCCATTTGAACCTGCTTCTCGCCGGCGATTCCGATAGACGCTACTCGGCATCGCTCATGGCGAGCAGTCAGGATCTCCTCTGTCTCGCCGGTCCCCTTGCCCCACAGATCAGATGCTTCGTGGATCTCAGCCTTTCCATCGAGAAGCGACAAGTACACGGGGCTTGCAGCCACGCCACGCACGAGGATACCGTCGTATCCGCTTCGCGCTAGCTCGTAGCCGAAATACCCGCCGGTGTAAGACCCGCTCACTGCACCTGTCTTCGGCGAGATGGACATGATTAGATGTCTCCCTGCACCGGTCAAGCCTGTTCCTTGAAACGGCCCCGTTAGGAGAAGAATCAGGTTATCAGCGGAATCGGCGGTCTCGTCACCCGACAGCTCCTTCCGAAGAATGCGAGCTCCCAAGGCACGTCCTCCGAGAAGAAGGTGCTGCCACGTCTCAGGGATCTCATAGGATCCCCTAGTCCCGGCAGAGAGATCCACCTCCAATAATCGACCATTCATCCCCTTCATCGACGCCTCCTTCTTCCTTCGCGTTCCATCACAACAGCGAGACGGACTCCTGTCCTACCCAAGACTGACCTGACGCTCCTCGGCAATTGAAAGCTCAGCTGCCTCAGCGATCTCGAGCGATCGTCGCGCCTCGTTCCCGTCAATCGACGGATCCTTGTCCTCAATTAGGCAATCGATGAAGTGCGATACCTCGTATTGCAGCGCGCCGACGATTTTTCCGTTGACTTCTGTCCTCACTCGAGTCAACGGGAAGTGCCAACCGTCGTTGTCAACCGACATGACGTTCATCGGGACAAGATCAAGCGCAATCGCGCCGTCGGTCCCGATGATGTTCATCTTGCAGTCGACCCACGCATTCTCCGGAACGCCCCACCCTGTTTCGACAATGCCCACTGCGCCATCGACGAACTCGAACAGAATCCAGGATGAATCCCACGTCCCATACAACTCGTCAACTCGGCCCCTGATGGCCTTGGCATAGACGGATTTCACCGCGACACCTTCGTGATACCAGAGCATCTGATCGATGTCATGGACTGCGATGTAGTTGGTGACGTTGGTTCTGCCAGCAAGCCTATTCGCTTCCACACGATTGACATTCCGCCGACCGTAAATACTTCGGAGCACCCCAAGTTTCCCTGCGGCGCAGGCGTCCTTGAGCGCGATGTACGCTGGCTCGAAGCGAAGCGTGTAGCCAACCATCAGCTTTCGGCCTGCCTCTCTGCAGCCGTCGATGATGCAGTCAGCTTCTTTGAGGTTCCGAGCGATAGGCTTTTCCACGAACACATCGCACCCCGCTTCGACAGCCCGCAGGATCGGCTCAACGTGGACATCTTCGGGCGTCGCAACAACAACGGCGGTCGGCTCCTCCTGTTGGAGTAGGTCCGCGTAGTCGCCATACAGCCGAACGTCAAGTTCCTCGGGAGACCGTGAGACTCGCTGACCGATGGGGCAGGTCTCGCGATACCCCACAGGATCCGCGACACCAGCAAGCTGAGCCTCCGGGTGCTCCGCGACAATCCGTGCCAGCAATTGCCCCATCAGGCCATATCCGATCACGCCAATCCGCGGTTTCACCGATTGCCTCCTTGTGTTTCACCTCAATACTGCGTCATCTGTTCTTATTTACATATATCCAAGATCCCGCAATCGCGCCATCATCTTCTCCTTGTCCTGACGGCGGCCTGCGCGCTCCTCCGTGTTCTCCACATCCTGCTCCCATGCCGGGACGCCGGCCTCGCCAATCGCGCTTGTCGTCTTCGCTCCAAGCGACCGGTACCCTTGTTCGTACAGCACGCAGTACGGAATCCCGAGCTGGAGTGTCGTGTCCCAAAGCAAACGCTCGTCGAAATGCAGAATCGGCTTGATCCGAACGTGTTCTGGAATCAGCTGGGCACCTGCCTTCACCTCGAAGTAGTCGTCCTGCACACGGGCCGCCTGCTCGTCTCGGCGCAATCCTTGGAAGACCCCGCGAACCTTCTTCTCCTCCATGTACATGTTGAAGACGACGGTCTTCATCAGATGGTTCCCCACGTAGGATTCCGCCTCGAAAGGGAACGCGTCCAGCTCGTAGTCAATCCGCTTCAGCTCGGCCTGGTTCCTTTCGCTAAGATCCTTCACAAGCACCTTCGCATTGAGTTCGCCCCCCGCTGCCTTGATTACGTCATCGTTCTTGCACCACTCAAGAGACAACCCCCACTTCTCGGTCCAGGTTTCCATGAACTGATGGATCTCCGAGAACGTATCGAACTCATCGATTGTCATCGCTTTCGGAAGCTCGACTCCGTCTTCCTGACAAACCTGACGGATGATCCACAAAGCAAGCGTGCTGTCCTTCCCCCCCGTCCAGGTGATCGCAAGGTCCTCAACAGCAAACTTCTCAAACGTCTGTCGCACGATCTTCTTGGACTCATCCACTGCCCGCAGGCATTCATCCTTCGTGTGTTTCACTCGTCTCCCCTCTACTGTTCATTTGCTTCTTCCCAACGGCGCACACGGCACAGCAGCTCCGCGCGAAGTGCCAGCGACTCTTTGCTCGGCTCCACGGCGGCTTTCCGCTCCGACAAATCACTCGCGAGATCGTAATGCTCCCATGCGTCCTCAGCGCGCCGGTAGATCAGCTTCAGATCGCCTTTGCGATAGCAGTAGGTGTCCCGATCGATGTCACCTCCTCGCTTCGCATGCATATCAATCGCCTCACTGAACGCGGCTCGCTCCTGATACTGTGTGTGCGGGAACAGCGGCTCGCCCATAAATCCCATAACCGGCGGAAGCCCAAACAGATCCGTTATTGTCGGAGCGATGTCGATAGTGCTGACAAGGCTCTGTCGGATTCCGGAATCCTCAATGCCATAGACGAACAACGGCACATCGACTAGCTCGCAGTACATTTTGTCATCGTGAGAAAGTCCGCCATGCTCGCCAAACTCGTCACCGTGATCGCTTGTGACGAAAATCGCAGTCTCGCCAAGCAGCCCGACCCGATCCAGGGAATCAAGGAGTTCCTCGACGTACTGATCCACCTCGCGCACGTGAGCCGCATACAGTTCGCTCAGGATACGTACTTGCTCGGGATCGGACACGTCTCGCTTGAGCAAGACGTCTTGAAACAGCCGGTACATTTCTTCCTCTTCTAGTTCGATCGGCAGTCCCGCAAGATCGATGTACCGTCTTTCCGGCACGTATGGCTCATGGACGTCCATGTAATGGACCCACAGGAAGAACGGATCGTTCCTGTTCTTCTGCGCGTGTTCGCGCAACCAACGGCCGGCCTTCTGAGTAATGATGTCGCCGCGGATGTAGGGAACACGGCTCCCCACCTCGTCTTCCATCGAATCGTAGAAAACATCCCAACCCCGATCCCATCCGAGATAGGCACACAGATACGGGTTGGAGTGAAATGCCGCAGTCGTGACCCCTGCTTCGTGCAATGGCTCCGAGACCAGCGTACGCGCTTTGGCCAGCCCACGCGGCTCCCCGAAGTCAAGATAGTGCGAACTCGTCAGAATCCCCGGAAACGCCGCCTGCGTGTACGGGCCGGTCGACTGCGCCTTCTCGAACACCACCGACTTCTCGGCCAGTTCGTCGCAGCACGGAGTGAGACCCCGGGAGTCTCCGTACACACCGAATACGTCTCTGCGTGTTGCGTCAAGCGTTACTAAAATCACGTTCTTCATCATCCGGGCGTCCTATCACGACAGAAATCCATGAGGATGTCGAGAACTTCCGGGCGGCTGTATGGCTCGGGGGGACGCTCTCCTTCCGACAGCATCTGTCGGAGCGCTGTTCCGCTTATCAGAAGGCGGTCCTCCTTGGAGTGCGGACACGTCTTGAACGATGCGACTGCACCGCATTTCCGACACCAGAACGTCCAATCCATCTTCAACGGTTTGATCCGAAGATCGCCTTGTCCGAGCTCGTCAAAGACCGCGTGGGCGGCAAACGGGTCGTAGTAGCTTCCGACGCCAGCGTGGTCCCGCCCGATAATGATGTGGGTACATCCGAAGTTCTGCCGGATGATGGCGTGAAGGAGCGCTTCACGTGGCCCCGCATACCGCATTTCCAGCGGATACACGGAGAGCAACACGCGGTCTCGAGGGTAGTAGTTGTCAATCAATGCCCGATAGCATCGGAGCCGCAGATCTGCCGGAAGGTCTCCCTTCTTCAACTGTCCCACCGTCGGGTGAACAAGCAGTCCGTCACAGATTTCCAAGGCCACCTTCGTCAGATACTCATGAGAGCGGTGCATCGGATTCCGAGTCTGAAACGCAACGATGGACTTCCACCCACGGGAAGCAAACTCATCCCGTGTCTCCTTCGGAACCAAGAACTCCGAAAACCGGGCGAAGTCACCACGTTCGCTGAATGTCGTGACCGTGCCCCCAACGTACATGGGTCTTTGACGCTGAAGTGCGGCGACCCCTGGGTGAGCTTCATCGTTCGTGGAGTACACGCAGGTGGCTTCCCTGCGGGGATCATATGGATAGATGTCCTCCACGCAAAGCGTGCCTATGATGTCCTTTGCATTCGGCCCGACAAGTGCCACATCCTCGCCAACCTTCATCGAGCGAGCCTGCGCTTCGGAAACCGCGAGACAGACGGGCAATGGCCACAAGACGCCACTGCAAAGCCGCATGGATTCCACGACGGATTGGTAGTCCTCCCTCGTCATGAACCCGGTCAGCGGGCTGAAGGCTCCGCAACCCAGCATTACAAGATCAGCACACTCCCTGGACGTCAGCGCCAACTGATGTAGTCGACTCGCCTTCTCGTGCGCTTCAGACCGCTGTTCGGTCGGCACTGTAAGGATCTTCAGCTCGCCCCCATGAGGCATGATGGAAGGGTCCGGCTGTGTGGATTGCTCTGTCTGATGGTCAGTAGCCAAGGCTTTCGAGTCTCCTCTGTAGGACGTCGCTCATCGGCATGTCTTCGGCCATGTCGCCAGGCTCTGGTGCCGGGATGCTGCCAGCAGGGATGTTTCCCGGCAGCCCGGAGTGGTCCGGCCCGTAGCGATAGGCTCGAAATAGGTAGTTCGTCAGGCCGTACAGCGGAGAGTCCATGTGCAAGGAGCTTCTGAACTCCCACACCCTCTCTCCCGAAGGCGTCACCTCAAAGATACGACCCTCCGTTGCATCACAGACGAGCGTGTTCTGGTTCGGCAAACGTTGCCCATTCCCGTGGATGGACGTGTAGAAATTCGATCGGGGTACGTCTTCGTAGACCCATTGGATGGCGCTCGTCTCCGGATCGATCTCCAGGACACGAGAGAACCCCATCGGATCGTAGTACGTGTGCATCCCGTTATCGAGCACCAGTACGTGGCCGTTAGGGAGTGCCGCAACAGCACTCGCATGCGCGATTTCCCCCAACCCCCAACGCCAATGCACGTCTCCGCTCTTCCGTCCGATAATCGCCAGGTTGTGAAGGTTGTGAAGGCTGGTCACAACATCCCCATTCGGCAGCACATCACACGATGTCAGGTTCGGCCAGTGCGTACGGACGCAATGCGGGCAAATCGTATCCCTGGCAGGATCGAGATGCTCGTGTGCCTTCCATTCCCACACCACCGCTCCATCTGGATTGACCTCGATGATGCTGTCCGACCACAGAGGGGGCGAGTTGGATTCCGGCGGGATCCCGCCAAGCACAAGGCGCTCGCATTCCTTCGGGAGATGCATCCAGCGCAGCGCAAGCGTGTTCCCGTTCTCGGTCCGTGCAAACGAGTGATGAAGACACGGATCATCGAATCGCCAGGCAATGTTTGCATCCCAATCAAGTTCAATGATCGCCCCAGCTGCACCTTCGGCATCCGGAAGAGGTTCCACTTTCGCTCGAGCGCAATAGAGAAGTCGCCCGTTGGCAAGGAACATGCTGTCCCCCGCTACGGGAAGAGGCAATGCCCATGTGTGAACGGCCTCTCCTTCCATGTCGATCAGGAAGATCTGGTTGCTCCCAATAGGCGCGAGGAGGGTGAACCCGTGAAAGGATTTCGCGTGGTTATACACTGTAACTTCACCGACTTGCCGGGTCGTGTGCTTCACCTTCCTAACCATCCTTTCGCCCCCCTTCTCTAGAAACACCCATGGTCTTCCCCTTCGCGTAGAGCCGGTTAATCCACTTGTACCTATCAGGGTCGAGATCTTTCCCATCCAATCCAGGGAAGTCGGGACCATACCGATATGCGCGATACATCAAATTGATGAATCCATGGTGATACCATTTGTGATAGAATGGATTTGCATATTCCCACACCTTGTCACCGCTCCGAGTCACTTCAAAGAGCCGTCCGGTGAGGGACTCACAGATCAAGGTATTGCCGTTTGGCAGCCGATCTTGCCCTCCCATAACTGCCGAAAAGAACTCGGTCGGCGGATTCGACCGGTATTCCCACACGATCTTCTTCGTCGCTGGATCGACCTCGACGATGCGGGAGTAATTGGGTGAGTACTCGTCACGATGGGTCCCGTTGTCGAAGACCAAGATCGTTCCATCATCGGTCCAGCGTGCGTCATGCTGGTTGCCTAATTCCCCTCGGCCCCATCGCCATATGATGTCGCCCGTCGCCCGATCGATGATGACCACCGTGCACGAATACCGAAGGCTCGCCAATACGTTGCCGTCCGGGAGAGGGTAGACAGAGTTGATGTACGGCCACTGCGTTCTAGGTACGAGCGGTCCCAGAGCATCGATCTCTGGATCCAGATGCTCGCAATCGAGCCACTCCCACACAACCTCTCCGCGCGGATCCACCTCGACAAAACTGTCTCCCCAGATCTCTCCGTTGAATTCAGTCCCCGGTAGTCCGCCCTTGAGTCGAGCAGCCGTTTCCGGAGGAACTTTCCCTTCCGGACGCCACGTCGTATAGATCGTGTTGCCGTTCTCAAGGCGATTGAAGTCGTGATTCTGATAAGGGGCTTCGTGTTCCCAAACAATGTTGCCCTCCCAGTCGACTTCAATCAGCAATCCACCGAACCCGGAGAACCATTGCGGGAGTCCGAGGGTGCTGCTATGGACAACTTGGCATGCACCAAGGAGATTCCCGTTTGGAAGAAGCACCGCGTGGAGTCCGGCAGGGTGTGGCATCCGCCATCTGTGGACAACCCGGCCTTCCATATCAATCAGCCAAGCATCATGGCTGCCCATCGGCCAGAACAATGTATAGCCCTTGAAGACACGTGCCGGGTCATGGGACACGACACCTCGTGCATATCGTCGCAGAGTGCTCAACAGCCATTCCTTTCCGGAGCTATTCCTTTGCTCTTCTCTGATCCCGCGCCGTGGAACCTCGCGACAACGCCTACCCTGCGCGCGTCCTTCAGGCACGGATGTATTTCGAATATATTACGGATGTGTAAAGATTATGTCAAGTCGTCGAACCCACGTTGCTCTCTCCTCTCGCAACCAGCAGCGTATCCGGAGCTACAAGCGCCTTGGCAACAAGCTCAGCGAACTCCCGAATATGCTTGCGGAGTAACTGCCGCACCTGTTCGGTGTAACCTTTTTCGAGCGCAGCCTTGATCTCCTCAAACTCGGTCACTCTGCTTATGGAGTACTCATCCGTCTCACCGACGAACAGCCAGAGCCTCGTCACCTGATTCCGAAGCGTCCTCAGCATCCCCGCAATGACCTGATTCCCCGTGGCCTTTCCCAGAAGGTTATGGACCAAGTAGTCCAGCTGCAGAAGCTTGCTCCTATCCGTTTCATCCCGCATCTGGGCAATCAGCTCGCCCATTCGATCCAGTTGCTCGCTGTTGATTCGATCCGTTGCGAGGGTCGCTACGGTGTCCGTGAGCGTGAACCGGGCCTCAAAGATGTCGCGGATATCCTGCAGCGACAGCTCAGTTACCTGCACGCTCTTGTTGGGAACCCGTTTCACCAACATTTCCGACTCGAGCCGGATCAGCGCTTCCCGAATCGGCGTTGGACTCACGTGAAACTGCTTCGCCAATTCCCGCACGTTGAGCACGCTGCCCGGGACGTACTCGTTGAAGACGATCCTTCTCCGTAGTTCTTCCAGTAGATCCACCATGCTTGACACACCTCCCACGCCAGGCTATGATGCTGCCGTTATGTCTTGGTTATATTCTATGGTTTCGTGTGCTCTATGCAAGCCCGGGGCAGACTGTCGGATGAGGGGGGCAAAGCTAGGTTCCAGTCTTGCCATCTCCGACCTGGCAACCAACTGAATGTAGATACATCCGTATTAGGCAAGGAGGCAGCGCATGATTGTCGGATCACCGGAAAGCAGTCCGGGAAGTGTCGGAAGTTCGTCGCACGACGGCACCGGAGAGTACTTCGTGCGCACACTTCTCGATGACACACCCGCTCAAGGCTTCAAGTACGTCAGGGACCTAACCCTCTACCCTGGATCGACCATCGGGTTGCATCCTCATGCGATCGACGAGGAGATCTATTTCGTCATTGAGGGGGAAGGTGTAATGGTCGTAGATCAAGAAGAGCGACACCTTGGTCCCGGGGCAGTCTGCCTTACGCCCGCGGGCCATTCCCATGCGCTGCGCAATGAGGGCGATAGGAACCTACGTATCTTCGTCGCATGCGTCCACACCACATCCGGTGCACGCTGATCCCGTAGCACCCTGCAACACCAACCACAAATCGGAGAGGCCGTATGTCCGAAAGAGGAGAAGATGATGAGCAGCAATAGGGTCTTGGAAGGGCAAATCGCGTGGGTTACCGGTGCAGGGCAGGGAATTGGCGAGGCAATCGCAATCGTCCTGGCTGAGCGAGGAGCAACCTGCGTGGTCACGGATGTAAACGAGACGAACGCCGAGCGGACCAGCCGCATGATCCTGGATGCGGGCAACCAGGCCACGAGTCTGGTACTTGATGTGAGCGACCGTTGCCAGGTAGATGCCGTATTCAATACGATCCTCGGTCGCTACGGGCGTGTCGACATCCTTGTCAATAACGCGGGTATCCTTGCGCCTACCTGTTTTAAAGACATCCCTTGCGATGAATGGGCGCGAATCATGGACGTGAATGTGACGGGGACCTTCCATTGTTGTCAAGCCGTCTTCAATCAGATGAAGGAACAAGGCCAAGGACGGATCGTCAATATCGCGTCGATTGCCGGTCGCAACACGAGTGATCTGGGAGGGGCGCACTACACGACATCCAAGGCAGCTGTTCTGGGGCTTACACGGCATGTAGCAAAGGAAGGCGGCCCGGCAATCAAGGCCAATGCAGTCTGTCCCGGGATGATCGACACACCATTGAACACGAAATTCGGAACTCCCGAGAAGACCGCAGAGGTGCTGGGCCAGCTTGCCCTCGAGAGGATCGGAGCCGCTCGCGAAATTGCCACGGTTGTTGCCTTTCTCGCGTCGGATGACGCTTCCTACATCACAGGGGAGACCATCGAGGTTGATGGAGGAGCGCTGATGATCTAGTCATTTCGCCGGCTTGGATCTCATCGTCCTGAATCCGCCGAGCCACTAAGAGCAACGGTGCCTCTGGGGCATGTATCCTCATCCGATGTAGAGACACCGGAGTGTTGTGCATGAGCGCTCCTGAGGATCATCCCACGCATCCGTTTGTCGAACCCTTCCACGCCTCTCCAGGAAGGGTTCGCTTACGTCGGACATCCAGTCTCTGCCAGATCTGATCACACTGCGTTGTGAAGTCACAGCTCCGTCGCCGAGGACGCACTGATATCATCAGAGTTAGAGTCCACAGACGTGGTGTATTGACAGCGCAGTGAGGTGAGCACAGAA
>CAZORQ010000002.1:0-89717 GCA_964582285.1 uncultured Thermotogae bacterium | reverse complement strand
TGAACTCGGTCCCGGGCGTCGGGTTCGCTCCCATCATCGTCAGGGCGACGACCTTTCGGATGTCGGCCCAAGCCCAGTCACAGAACCCCTCAGGTTTCGACCCGAAAGGTCCCTCGACCTCGAAAGCCTGCCCGACCTCAAACACGGGGCAGATCTCCGCCTGATCGCTCAAATGCGGGAGGTACTGGTCGATGATGTCCTTGTGAAACGCCTTCTTGACGACGGTAATCCGTGCGCTGGCCATGGTGCCTCCTTATGGAGACAAGTGTACTACGCGGTGCATCTTCACGGTTTTGCCATCAGTCTGAGCGAAGCTGGCCAACAACCTCTTCTACGCTTGCGAGGCGGAAACGGAGGTTGTGGTTCGGGATGTGTCGATCCCATCAGCTCTCCTCGACAAGACAGGAGGTATGCAATGCAATGTAAAAGGCTGATTCAGCTGGCGGTGGGACTGTTCCTCGCCGGATCCGTCGTTGGCATCGTCGCAACCGATGCGATGGCGCAGGCGCAGTTCTCCGGGATGATGTTCGGCTTCGGCGACTATCCGGGAGGGACGCTGCACGAGGTGTTCGAGATGCAGCGCGGCGGGGAAGATGCCCCCATCCGGAGATACACGGTCGACATTGTTCCGGACGGGGACGGCTACCATATGACCGAGACGATCGACTCGCCGCTTCTCACACGCGATGACATTGGATCTGGCCTTGGTCGTAGCGGTGCAGCCGGCACTGCGGGCGCTCGCTACGATGAGGACGGGGCGCAGAAGAACATCGACCTGACGCCGCTGTCGGCGCTCGAGGAACGCGGCGTGGTCGTTGAGTCGAACCAGAACTACTACCTGCCCGATGGTGCGCGCTTGGTCACTGGGGATGTCGAGACGATCGCAGGGATTGAGGTCATCTTGGGAACGTTCATCCACCCGAGCTATCCAAGCCAGAAGGTGACGATGTCGTTCGCGGACCCTGAGATCGAGGCGTTGCTCCTCTTCCCGATCTACATGCTGCGGGAAGTCGACGGCGAACAGGACTACCTCGTTCAACTGGTCGAATTCAGCCACCAGCCATAGGAGGCACGATGATCGAAGTGAAAGCGGCAGCGCGCACGTTCGCGATGGGCTCTTCGCGGGTCCACGCACTGTGCGGTGTCGACCTGCGGATTGAGGATGGCGAATTCGTCGCGATCATGGGCCCGTCCGGGTCGGGCAAGAGCACGCTGATGTACCTGCTTGGCGCGCTCGACCGGCCAGACGAGGGGAGTATCTTGCACGGTGACGAAGATGTCGCTCGTTGCGATTCGGACGGACTTGCCGAGCTGCGCGGGCGGCGGATTGGCTTCGTCTTCCAGATGTTCAGCCTGATGCCGACTCTCTCGGCGTTCGACAACGTCGAATTGCCGATGATCTTTCAACGGGTGCCACGAAGTGAGCGCCAGGCGCGCGTAGTGGAACTGCTTGAACGGGTCGGGATGACCGATCGAGCGGAGCACTTGCCCAGTGAGCTATCCGGCGGAGAGCAGCA
Organism: uncultured Thermotogae bacterium; assembly: GCA_964582285.1. Lineage (GTDB taxonomy): Bacteria > Bipolaricaulota > Bipolaricaulia > UBA7950 > UBA9294 > JANQEA01. The sequence goes on along the minus strand of CAZORQ010000002.1, from coordinate 88,200 downwards.
GCGAGTCGCAATCGCCAGAGCGCTCAGCAATAGGCCGGACCTGCTTCTCGCCGATGAACCGACGGGGAACCTCGACTCGAAGACAGGCGAGCAGATCATCCACCTGCTTGAGTCGCTGCACCGAAGCCGTGGTATGACGATCGTACTGGTCACGCACGATACGGCCGTAGCGAGCCATGCTGATCGAGTGGTGAGATTGTGGGACGGCGTCCTCTTCACTCCCGGTTCCACCGGGAGTGAAGAGGGAGAAGAAGGCTCACGGAGCGCGCCTTCTTCTGTTGGCTTGGCTGGCGAACTGAGGGGTCGTGAGATCGGCTTCTGTGATGGAACCGGGAGTGAAGAGGCGACGCAAGGACGCACCACAGGTCTGACTGCCGGGCGCGGCGATGAAGGAGATGAATCCAATGGTTCGTGACTACCTACGGTTGTCGATGAAGAGCCTCCGACACCGGTCGTTGCGTTCGTGGCTGACGGTGCTTGGCATCATTGTCGGGGTTGCAGCGGTTGTAGCGCTGATCGCGATTGGTGAGGGGATGCAGCGGTCGGTGGAACAGCAGTTCGAAACGATTGGCTATGACACGGTCATCGTCTTGCCGGCGCCCGAGGGGATGGGCGAAGGCGCTGCAACTGGAGGAGAAGCCTCCGAGGGCGGTCTCTCAGGGCAGGGACAGGCGGGCGGACGCGTGGGCGGGATGATGGGGGGATTCCTGGGAATGCGCGGCGGCGTCGGCGAAGCGTCTGCGGTGGACATGACAGCGCTTGAGGCGCTGCCGATGGTTATGAGAGCGGGCGCCCAGCGGACCGAAACGGCGATGGTCAGCTCTGAGGGCCTCGATGGACAAGGGTTTCTGCGGCTCTCTGGAATGACACCCTCAATGCCCGAGGATTTTCCCGGTTACTTCGGCGGCTATGTCCTTGCCGAGGGGCGGACCTTCACCGAGAACGACCTCTACGTGGTCGTTCTCGGTAGCAGTGTGGCCGGCGATCTCGGCGTCGGGGTCGGTGGCGAGATCATGATTGAGACCACACCGTTCGCGGTGATTGGCATCCTCGGTCAGCTGGACGAGGAGACGCGAGGCGGATTCACGATCGGGAACATGCGAAACTCTCTATTCGTCCCGATCACCGCCCTTGAGGAGTTGTACGGAGGTGCCGGCACGATCACACAGGCACTCGTTGAGGTGACTGGCGAGACGGACATCGAGCAAGCCAGTCAGCTAATTCGGGCGGCGTTCACCCAAGCGGGCACGCCGGTCATGACGACGACCGCATCAGAGCTAAGCGCTCAGATCACGGGTGTTCTGTCGAGTTTGAATATGACCCTGTCGGCGATCGCAGGGATCTCGCTCCTCGTTGGCGCGATCGGCGTCATGAACACGATGTACATGTCGATACTCGAGCGGACCCGAGAGATCGGCATCATGAAGGCCATTGGTGCCAAGGATCGGGATGTACTTGGCTTGTTCCTGATTGAATCGAGCGTTCTTGGCCTCTTCGGCGGAGCGCTTGGGATCTTGCTCGGTGTCGGTATCAGCGGATTGGCCGGACGGTTCATCTCTGGATCACTGAACCTTGGCGCAATCAGTCGGGTGGCCGGGGGAGCGGGGCTGCATCCGGCGTTCAGCGCGTGGCTGATCTGCGCCGCGCTTGGATTGTCGCTCCTTCTGGGCACGCTCGCGGGGGCATTACCCGCGAGACGTGGGGCGAAACTGCCGCCGGTCCGGGCGCTGAGATACGAGTAGGGAGGGGCGGATGCGACAGGTGCTCTGTATCATGGCGATGGTAGTCTGGATAGGTGGTGCGGGCGCACTCGCTGCAGGCTCAGTTGGCTGCATAGTTGAACTTGCGCCTGCGCTTTCCGGTCCGGTGTTTGGATTCGATGGGTCGTCGATCGTTGCCTACGGCGACTACGCGTGGGGAGAGATTGGCGAGACCGGTCGACCGGGTGGCGCGGCGGGTTCCCGGTTTGGTGAGAACGGATCATCGATTTGCGGAACGGTTTGCCTTCCGATCCCCGCGATGGGCGAAGGAACGATCGACATCGGTGTCTACCACAAGACGGACTTGGTGATCGACTGGCCGGTCGGCACATGGGCTCTTCTCGCCGACGCCTCGTTTTCGTCGAGAACCTCACGCATGGAGAGCTTTGCCGCTACTGCGAATGTGACGGCATATGGGGTATCGACGACGGCAACATTCTCCCTGATCAATCAGGGCGCAGGTCCACTGTCGGGGTTGACATTCGCGCTGGCAGGGACAGCACTCTCGGGTATGGGCGTCTCGCTGGAAGCGTCGTTTGGTGATCCGTTAGGCAGCTCGGGAAGCTCCTCATGCGAGTTCGATTTCCGGTCGTTGGTGCTTGGGCTGGAGGGTGTTCCGTGGGGCTGCTTTCATACCGATGCTGATCTGATGTTTGGGACACACGGGTTTGAGTGGACCGAGATCGACATCGATCTCGAGCTTGTCGATAGTTTGCTGACATTCGACGGAACGCTGTGGTTCGAGGCAGACCAGAAACGGCTGGATTTCATTCCCCGACTCAATCTCAATCAACGACAGTGCATCTGGTTCAACATCGAGATCGAGCCACAGACGATCGGCGTGGGGAAGGCGAATCTGATCGACTCGCTGGTTGTGCGTGGCTTCGGCGTGACCACTTGCGACGTTGGCTTGGCAGAGTTCAGCGTTGTGTCGACACTCGAAGGCGGATTGTACCGGTTGACTCGTTCGGCCGACCTAGATCTCCACGCGACGGACTACTACATCGCGCTCGATCCGGCCATCCACACCGGTCAGTATGTGCAAACCGGCCACAGGATGGTGTGGACCGCTGCGTGGGGATTCGCGAATTCGGAGTGGATCATCGATGTCTACTTTGACACCGGCTGTGCGGCGTTGTTCGACCTTGCGCTTCTCACCGCGGAGTGGACACAGCAGATGGACTCCGGCTTCGACATCCGGCTGGCGATGCAAATCGACTCCGCGGGGCTCAGTCATCGTCTTGAGTTCGGGATAGCGATCGAGTCGCTGCTTCCGTGAGCAGCGGGCCTTGCCGTGGGTAATCGGATGAGTGCAGCAGTTGACTGCGTTACAGCTGTCCACGCGTGGTCAGAAGAGCAGCTCGGGATGATCGTGCCCCGTCTTCTCTGCATACATCGCCCGATCGGCACGTCGGACGGTTTCCTCCCAGCCCTCGGTACCATCGGGCCGCCAGCGGGCGATGCCCATGGCAACCGTCAGCGGCTGCTCGATCAGGTCCGTTCGTTCGTTCCATGAGGAGAATGCCTGGCGAAGTCGAGTGACAATCGCGTCGATCTCTCCATCTGATTCGGGAAGGATCAACAGGAACTCATCCCCGCCGTATCGAATCACCAGATCGTATTCGCGGACGTGCCGGAGCAGCAGGGCTCCGATCTCCTTGAGAACCCGATCTCCGATTTGGTGGCCGAGACGATCGTTCACGGTCTTGAATCCGTTGATATCGAGCATCACCAGTGCCAAACGGTGTCCAGCACGCTTGGCACGCGATATCTCGGCCTGGATTGCATCGGGGAGGTGTCTACGGTTGTAGACACCAGTTAGCGCGTCTCTCCGTGCCTGCTCGCGCAATGCGGCTTGAAGACGGATTCGCTTAGTCGCCTCCTCGACATGCTGAAGGAAGAGATCGACCCAATGCTTGTCGGCCTCGGTGAAGGCATTCTCCTCTGCGGCAAGCAGGACAAGCACACCGATCTCGCGGATCGGTGCACAGATGGCGGAGTTCCACGTGCTATCAGTCCAGCTTCCACTTGGTATGTCGGCCGGCGAGTCAAAGCAAGCGCTCTCACCGGTCCGGAAAACTCTCGCCGGCAACCGATCGCTGTCCAATGGAAGAGAGACAGCGTTTGCTTCCGGCCAATCTGTGCTTTGGCTCGCACAAGCCAGTTCATCCTTGCCCGCGAGGAACACGGCACAAGACGTGTAGGGAAATTCATCTTTGCAGGTCTTGGAGACAAGGGCGACGATGCCCTCTTCGCTCCTTGTCGCCGCCAGCTGCAGAGCCGTTTCGTGCAGTCGGACAATCCGTGCACTGGTCGTTTCCAGGGCTTCTTCGATGCTTTTCCGCCGGCTAATGTCATGCAAAGTCACCGCATGTCCGAGTTGCTGCTGCCAGCGATCGGCAAGCGGCCAGACATGCACCTCAAAGCTTCTCTGCTGTGTCTCACTGCTGGATGTCCATTCGACGGGCTGTGTGGCAGGAGGTCCGGAAGCGAGTGGTGGAATGGCCGACACAAGGTCCCCCCCGATGGATGAGGCGCACCTGACACCAAGGATTTTCTCCGCAGCCGGATTCATGTCGACAATCTTGAACTGCGGGTCGGTGACGATCATCCCCTGACCGATCTCTCGTACGGCGACACTCTGCGCCAATGGGATCAGTTCGAGTAATCGAAAGCGAAAGAGGGCGAAGGCGAGGGCAAAGACAGACACCCCAAACGCCAGAGGTGTAAGGTCGAGTCGATGGATCGGGTAGAAGTGGGTCAAGTGGAGGGCATTGGCGATCCAAGGAGGCACTACAGCGAGCAGCAACGACACAGCCTGTCCGCGGTACAACGGCGTGGATCGAACGAGGCGATGCAACAGGAGAATCGAACCGCCCAGCATGAGAAGGAAGCAATAGACGTAATGAACCCAGAACCACGTGCCATACGTCTTGCCAATTGCCGCAAACGGACCACTGGTGTCCAGATGCATGTTGAGTTGCATCAGGGAATGGTGATCGTTGGTCCAAAGCAGGAGAATGGTGATTGCTGGGATCGCCGCTAGACCGAGCAATCTCCAGGCAGTCAACCACTTCCCGTGGTGGGTGTACTGCGTTGCGAAGACAAACCAGGCAACCGGTGCTGTGACAATCCCAATGTACTCGATGTCCGTCAAGAACAGCTTGGTACTCAAGAGCGGAGCGCCAAGCTCAAGGCCGTACCCAAGCGTCCACCACCACGTGATGGTTGTCAGGACGAGAAACGCATACCCACCGGGCAGTCGTCTTCGTCTCCATGCGATCGGAACGACGCCGAACAACATCGCGGCGGAAATGACCATCAAAGCGATTGCGTATGGGTTTGGATACCACATCGTCTTCTCTGTCCTGTCCTCTTGGCAGGTCCGAGTATACTCTCTGAGTTACCCCTGGGCCCATCTGGAGCGGCTGGGCAGTGCATGCGCATTCTCGGATCGGTAGCAGACGCGGCTCTAGTAGCTGTTTCCGGCCAAGGCTGATGATTTGCCGTACCGGTGTGTGATGCCAAGACAAAAAGGAGATCGCGAATGCTAGACCAACCCAGCGTAGGACGCGATGCTGTGGTGTCCTTGCGTGAGATCACGGGAGAGACGGTGATGACGATCTGTAAGCTGAGCGACACGATGCCGGAAGAGCAGACGAAGATGGTGGCGCCGAACGCGGTATCAATTGCGCAGGCACACTTCTCCGAGAACGCCTGGTTCCGCGCGATCTACGCCGATGACACGCCGGTCGGCTTCATCATGCTGTGGGACGATCCGGAGAAGGGAGAGTATTTCCTCTGGCGACTGATGGTCACTGCAGAGCACCAGCGGAAGGGGTACGGACGTCGGGCGATTGGGCAGCTTGTCGACTACGTCAGGACACGCCCGGGTGCCACGGAATTGAAGGCGAGCTATGTTCCGATGGAAGGCGGCCCAAAGGGGTTCTACCACAAACTCGGCTTCGAGGAAACCGGCGAGGTGTCCCACGGCGAGCATGTCATCCGGTTGCCGCTAACGTAGTTCGCCCGAAGCCACGAAACGCGAACGCGTTCCGCATTCAGTTCCCCAGGCTCTGAGCCGAGTCCTCACAAACTCTGCTAGTGCCTCTTTCATTTGGGTGATGCCGCTCTGATACCCTCTGGCAGAAGGAGGAACCATGTGTTCACTTCGCCTTCTTGTGACGTTGCTGATCGCGCTGGGCATCTCTTGGTTGGTATTGGGAGCCACGACGTACCGCGGGGTGAATGTAACGCTTGCCGGTGTGGGGCCCAATGAGATCCACCGCCTGGCAGAGACATGGAACGCGAACATCGTTCGTATCCGGCTTGCCGCGCACGATGGATGTGACTACTCGATCGTGGAGATTTCCGACCCAGCGACAAGCACTGATCCGATCCTGCTGGAGCTTGACAATGTGATCGAGGCATGCCGTGTCAACAGTGTTCGTGTGGTCCTGGACATCCACCAGTTCCCGGGCTACTCAACCTACGATCAGAGTGAGAAAGACTTCCGCTTGTGGCACGATGAGGAGCTTCAGGATCGGTTCATCCAGTACTGGCGGGGCATAGCAAGCCGGTACGCAGAGTACGCAGACATCCTCTATGGCTACGACCTGCTGAACGAACCGATCTACCCAGACCTGGAAACATGGATCGATCTTGCCAACCGGACGGCCAAGGCCATTCGTGAAGTCGATTCTCACAGCGCGATTATCGTAGAGTCCAAGGGGGGCTCCGTGGCTGCTTTCTCGGAGCTCGCACCGATAGACGACGACCATGTGATCTACAGCGTTCACCCTTGGAACCCGCAGCCTGTGGCCATGCAAGGCGCTCTAGGAAATCCAACGGGGATTGCATATCCCAATGGCGCTTGGGACAAGGATCTCCTGCGTGAGATCCTCAGGCCTGTGGTGGATTTCCATCGACGGTATGGTGTTCAGATCCTTGTCGGCGAGTTCGGTACGACAGCGCAGTCCCCCCCCGACTCCCGAGCCCGCTATCTCGACGACCTGCTGAGCTTGTTTGAGGAGTACGAGTTCGACTATACCTTCGCCTCGTATCGCAAGTACTCGACCTACAGCCTTGAGCATGCAGCCTACGTGGCCTCGTACGCGGTTGTCCCCATGTATGTCGAGACGACAGATGCGCTTGCCAAACTGAAGGAGTACCTAGCACTCAACGTCGGCTCCCCCACACCACAAACGACAGAACGCTCCATCTGCCTGTTCGACACGTCTCATTGGCTGGTTGGAGAGGAGAGCAATGTGTTCAGCTTGGACTACGCTTGGCGACTGACCGGTCCCTGCGATGTGGTCTACCATCATGTCGGCGACATCACAAGCAACTTACTACAAGGCGTTTCTCTGCTTGTGACCGGCAATTCACATGGCACGGAATACCGAGACCAGGAGATCGCTGCCATTGTGGACTTCGTTCAGGCAGGAGGCGCGTTGCTACACTACGAGGGCACAGCTTCGTCGCCTTCGATCAACCGCCTGCTTGAACCGTTCGGGATTCAGCGCGATCCCACGCCGATCTTCTCGCTGTCGCCTGCTACGCCAGACGACCATGGCGATAGTTTCTGGACCGATCCGATCGGGCAGCCGATTCCAGGAATGTGTTCCGAATGCTCCTTCCTGGCAAGCCGCGTCGGCAGTTTTTTCCTCGGTTCGGGCGCGACGCCCCTTGCGATATCTCCATCGGACACATGGAAAGATGCGAACCGCAATGGTGACTTCGACGAAGGAGAAAAAACGGGCCCCTTTGTCGTCATTGCGGCGTCGCAGCTGGGCGACGGCCGGATGGTTGCCATCTCGGATGAGGGAATGGTCGACGTCTGCAATTGGATGGTGCTTCGGGGGGCTGTTGACTGGCTCCTTGCCAACGATTCGGGCGATGCGCCGCATGGGAACCCGGCATGGTCGACTGACATTCCGTCAATTCCAGATGCGGATAGGACTTTCACGGGCTTCTTCCCGCCGACATCCGCAAGAGAACGAGGGGCTGCGCCTGTGATCCGAACTCTTTTCGACGAAGGTCACAACGAGGGCAATACCATCTCGTTTGATCGCGCGATCGAGCTCAGCCCGGAGAGCCCTCAGAATCGCTCCTACGGACTTCTTGCCGCGGGGCTTGGCGTGTCATATGTCGTAGATCGAACGGAATCGACACTGACGAGTGGATTGCTCGATGACTACGATGTACTCGTTGTCGCAAACCCCCGCCTGCGCTTCACCGCATCGGAACAAACAGTGGTCCGGCAATTCGTACACAACGGCGGTGGGGTGTTCGTGCTGGCAGCGGGTCGTTCAACACCCTTGAACGAGCTTGCTTCGCGGCTGGGGATAGAGTTCTCAGGCCACAACATCCTGACGTCCGCCGAAACGTCCGACGTCTACTCCTTGAAGATATCTGCCATCGAGAGCTTCCCAGGAGCTGTGGCTCCCGTGCCTTCGCTCGCCTTCGACTACGCTACATCTGTGGTGCCCTCGCCTTCCCTTCGTGCGATGGCCTGGAGCGGCGAGGATACGTGGCTCGATTCGGATTGCGACGAACTCCAGGATGCCGAAGAGCCTACGGGTCCGTTCGTCGTAGCGGTGAGGGGAGAGTATGGTCGAGGACGCATCGTCGCTGTGGCAGATAGCTACGCGTTCATCAACTATCTCGTGGCCAGCGAGCCGGCCAACTTCACATTCTTTGTCAATGCGATCGAGTGGCTTTTCCCATCAAACCAAATCGTCGATGGCTGGCTTGGGACAGCAGACGAAGGGCGACTTCCGGTGGATGACTTCGAGTTGAGCGATGAGCTCACGCACGTGTCTTCCAGGTGGAGCGACTACACCTGGGGCGGCGCTCGATTCCTGTCGCCGCCGAGCACGGAACGAGACGAGTCTGGCGGATTCCTGGGGATGCGGATGTCAGGATCTGGAGGAGGGGTCGGCGTTTCGTGTTCTCTTTGGGGGGCCAATCTCTCGGACTATGAAGGTATCTACATCCAGTACACGGCATCGAGCCGGCTATCCCTCGGGCTCAACTTGATGAGCCTGAACGACGATTGGGAAACGGGAGAAGTGGACACATACTGCGTCCACCAACTCAACCAACGGGGCACGGCGACCGAGGTCCGGATTCCCTTCACCTGTTTTGCAGTGGAGTCATGGCGATGTGCGCAGTGTCCAGGCTGCTCGACAACTGTCGATCCGTCATGCCTCACGCACCTAGGGATTGAGATCATGGAGTGGTCTGGCGAATTACGCATCTACGAAGTCGGGTTCTACAGAGACTAGTTCCGCGTACGATCGGCTTCGCGGATCACCCAACGCATTCAAGATCATGACAGGCGAACCTCGGAATAGTCGCTCCGTGAGCACTCTGCTGCACTGTCTCGTATCCAGATCAGCCACATGTTAGCACGCAGCGACATGCGAACGCATTCCACATTAAGTCCCCTAGGCTCTGCCCAGGGGGCTTGAACTCGAAGCCCTCGGATCGGTCTACAGCACGTGTGCCAAGTCGGTTTCCCAGCGGCCGTGGTACGTGCGGTCGCACATCTCGGCGACGGCGGCGAGGGGGACGAGGGCGTTGGTGTTCATGCGTGCTGCTTGCGGCGCGCTGTACCCCCAGGAGCGGATGGCCATCCAGGTCGATGGCTCGCGGTTGGCCGGGTTGTCGGGGATGGCAGTTGCTGAACCCGTCTTGTCGGTGAGTGCGTCGACGTAGGCGCGATCGGGGTTCAACCGGCACCACAGCCCGGCGGTGTGGTGGAACCCGTCGTACGCCTGGTGGATGTGCGGCTTGTCGATCGCTGTCTGGACATGGTCGGCGGCGGCGAAGACGAGCATCACCTTCAGATCGGGTAGCACCTGGCCGAGGCGCGGGTAGTTCCAAACGGTCTCGCGAAACGGCCAGTCTGCCGCGGCATCCTCCGGCGTGGCCAGCGTCTCCGGCCAGGTCTCTCGGGTCAGGCTGCCGTTGCCGAGCAGCGCCTGCAGGAGATCGATCGACCAGTAGTCTTTCCCAACCATCTGCGGGTGCTTGAACGAACAGATGAAGCTGGGCCTGCCATCCACCGCAAACGCGGGGCGGCCGTGCTCGGCCGACCAATAGACGGTCGAGTAATCGATCGCAATCGACGTCGGCGTGTATCCGGCAGGGTCGTAGAACGGGTTGTGCACCGGACGGCCCGAATCCTCATCCCAATACCCCGGTTCGAGCGGGTAGAGGGCGTCGATCGTCGGGTTCTCGCGGCCGACGAAGAAGTCCACCGCCTGCAGATCCTCGCCGTGAAGGGCAAGCAGGTTCGTCGCGGCGATCCCCGAATGGGAGAAGGCGTACAGTCCGGCGACGTCATAGAGCACCGGCACATCGACGTATGCGTCGAGCGTGTGGCCGTGGATATCCACAGTCTCGCCGCAGGCGAAGCGGACGACATCGCGCAGCGCGGCGAGGCAGTCCGGCCCGCCGTAGTCGTACGTTCCTTCGCTCGAAACGCCAGTTCGTGCGTCGATCTTCCCCGGCCAGAGGTAGGTAACGTAGGCTGCGCCGAGTGCGTCGGGGTCGAGTTCGACCTTGAAGCCGGAGGAGGACGTGAAGAAGCCGGAGACGTTGACAACGACCGGCGCGCCGTCGGGGAAGCGTGGTTCGCTTGGGGAGCGGACCGCGACGGCGATCCGGCCGATCCCTTCGGATGTGATGTATGTTACGTTCATCCCGTCGGGCAGCGTGGCGGTCGGCAGCGTATCCTGAGTGGCCCCGATGGGAACGCCCACCGGTTCCATCGAGTTCAGGTTGTAGGTTCTGTCGGCCATCTGGTAGATCGCAGCGAGCTCGTAGAGCGGCTTCGGGATGTCGACCGGGATCGCATAGCGGAACGGATCGCTCCAATCGGGCGGTGCGGTGTTCGGCGACAGATCCGGCAGCCGCCGGCCGGCGAGGCGGGGATCGACAGCAGCAAGATGCGCCGGGCTCGGGTTGATCCGAACCCAGGCCCCATGATCGTTCCAGCTATCGAATGCCTGATGGATGTGCGGCTTGTCCGGCATCGCCTGGACGTGATCCCGGGCGCCGCAGAGGACCATCGCCGCAAGATCCGGGATGTTCTCGACCGCGGCGGCGGCGAGCCGGACCGACTCACGAAGATCCCAGTACGCCTCGGCGTCTTCGAGTGAGACGAGTTCGTCCGGCCAGCGGACGCCGAAGAGATTGCGCCCGACGAGTTCGTGCATCACCGGCCTTGAGTACGTGACGCGTCGATCGTCGACCGGGTAGCTATCGAGCGGGAAATCCTCGCGGAGATCGAGGACACCGTCCCCGTTTAGGTCAGGGACCGGGATGTTCCGGTTTGGGTCCTGAACGGTTGTGTAGGTTCCATCTCCGGTGCCGTCATGGACGAGCGGGTAGATGTCCTGCGCTCGGTCGAACGCGAGATCGCTGTAGTCGACCGGGAGAACGAGCGAATCATAGCCGAGGACACGCGGGTTCCAGTAGTCGCCTTGGCCGGTCCCCGGCTTCAGCCAAACGCGCCCGAGGTCGCGGGTGGCGATCTGGCTCGACACCGGCGTCTCCCACTGGATCAGGTAGCGTAGGTGGCCGGCCAGCAGCTGCCCGTGAAGCGCCGCGACGGCGGCAAGGATGTTGCCGCCGTTTGACTCACCGATCATCCCGAGGTTGTCATGGAGCACCGGGACCGGAACGATCTCATCGATCGTCCGCCCGTCCGCATCTCGGAGCTTCCCGGCGGCGTACAGCAAGACATCGCGCAGCGCGGCGATGCAGTTCGTCCCGCGATAGTCGTACGCGCCATCGGAAGCCAGGCCGCTGTACGGATCCTCGCCGCCCGGGAAGATGAATGTAATACAGATCACATCATCGGCCTCCGGTGGGAGGCCGTGGTCGATCCCCTTGACTTCGAACCCGCCGTGAACCCAGACGAGGACCGGCGCACCGGTCGGGTAGCGAACGCTCTCGACGGTTGGGCAATACACGCGGACCGCCAGCGTTCCGCTTGGGGTCCCGGTGCTTTCCGAGGGAAGCCGCACGTCGAGGGGAACCAGCGGGCTCGGCGGGGCAGGTTGTGCGACGGCCACGGCGACCGCTGTGCAGAGGATTGCGATGGCCGTGACCGCGATGCCGATGGCAAGAATGCTTGATGCTCTGTGGTTCGATCCGGTGTTCACGCCGACCTCCTTGGGGATCCGGGCTTCCCCAATCTACCACGGAATGTCGGCGCTGTTCCGGCGGGCGGCGCGCTACCGGCCGAGCACCGCACCCTCGGCGGCCGGGCGAACGGCTGCGGCGTACCGAACGAGAAAGCCGACAGACACACGTGGAGCCGGCTTCTCCCAGTTGGCGCGTCGCTTCTCCAGCACGTCTGGCGCGACATCGAGCATGAGCTTCCGGGACGGGATGTCAATCTCGATCATGTCACCGTCAGCGACGAGAGCAATAACGCCTCCAAGTGCCGCTTCGGGGCCCACATGGCCGATGGCGGCGCCGCGAGTTGCGCCGGAGAAGCGGCCGTCAGTGATCAATGCGACGCGATCGTCGAGACCTTGTCCGGAGATGGCCGCGGTGGCGAGAAGCATCTCGGGCATCCCTGGTCCGCCGCGCGGTCCCTCGTAGCGGATTACGACGACGTCGCCGGGTTCGATGTCGCCACCAAGGATCGTTTCAAGCGCCGCGGATTCACCGTCGAAGACGCGGGCTGGCCCACGATGATGCAGCATCCCCTCAACCACGGCGCTTGCCTTCACGACGCCGCCGTCCGGCGCCAGATTGCCTCGGAGGATCGCGATCCCGCCTTCGGGACGGTACGGTTCGTCCGCTGCCCGGATGACGGTGCCACGTCGTGCCGCTGTACCGACAACGTCGGCGATCGTTCTTCCTGCGACGGTTCGAGCCGTCCCATCGGCAAGACCGGCGCGGAGCAGCTCGGCCAGAACCGCCGAGATGCCGCCGGCCTCGTCGAGATCCTGAAGGTGGTGCGGGCCGACCGGGCTGAGCTTGACCAGCGACGGCGTTTGGCGGCTGATCTCATCGAACCGATCCAGCGTCAACCGGATGCCCGCTTCGTGTGCGATGGCGGGAAGATGCAGTGCGGTGTTCGTCGAACCGCCGATCGCCATGTCGACGGCGATGGCGTTGCGAAACGCGGTTTCGGTCAAGATGTCGCGTGGCGTCGTCTGTTGCTCGATCAAGCGAAGAACGGCGGCGCCGGCCCGCTTGGCGAGGCGCACACGCGCAGCGCTGACGGCGGGAATTGTGCCGTTGCCCGGCAGCGCCATGCCGAGCGCTTCGGCGAGGCAGTTCATCGAATTGGCGGTGAACAATCCGGAGCAGGAGCCGCATCCGGGGCATGCGGCGAGTTCGAGTTCTGCCAACTCGTCCTCGCTGAGCGTCCCGGCGTGAACGGCGCCGGTCGCTTCGAACATCGTCTTCACATCGATCGATTCACCGTCGTGCCGACCGGCGAGCATCGGTCCGCCTGAGACGAGAATCGCCGGAATGTCGAGACGGGCGGCTGCCATCAGCATCCCTGGAACGATCTTGTCGCAGTTGGGCAACAGCACAAGTCCGTCGAGCCGGTGGGCGTTGACCATCGCCTCGACCGAGTCGGCGATCAGTTCGCGGCTCGGGAGGGCGTAGCGCATCCCCTCATGTCCCATCGCGATGCCGTCGCAGATACCGATGGTGTTGAACTCAAACGGGGTCCCCCCGGCGCTTCGGATGCCGGCCTTGACGGCATCGGCGATCCGATCGAGATGCACGTGACCGGGGACGATCTCGTTGTATGCGTTGGCAATCCCGATTAACGGCCGATCAAGCTCTTCGGGCGTAAGGCCCGTAGCATAGAATAGACTTCGGTGGGCGGCTCGTCCGATCCCTCGCTTGGCGCGATCGCTTCTCATGCTGAATCCTCCTGGCTTTGCATTCTTCGTTGCGCGGTGTCCCGAACGGCCGCTGCGATGCGATCGCCCATCTCCACCGTTCCAACCGCCGATTCCGACGGTTGGGCCAGATCGCCGGTCCGCACGCCCTCGGCGAGGGTGCGGTCGACGGCCGATTCGACTGCAGCAGCCTCGTCGTGAAGCTCCAATGAATGCCGAAGCAGCAGTGCGGTACTCAGAATCGTTCCGATCGGATTCGCGATCCCTTGTCCGGCGATGTCTGGTGCGCTGCCGTGCACTGGCTCGTAGACACCAAGCTTCCCGGCCCCGAGCGAGGCGGACGGAAGCATCCCAAGCGATCCAGTGAGCATCGAGGCCTCGTCACTCAGGATGTCGCCGAACATGTTCGGCGTCAACATCACATCGAAACTGGATGCGCGCTGGAGCAGATGCATCGCCGCTGCGTCGACGAGGAGGTGCTCGAGCTGGATGTCGGGGTACGCCTTTGCCTCGCTACTCACCACCTGTCGCCACAGGCGGCTGGAGGCGAGAACGTTCGCCTTGTCGATCGACGTCACCTTGCCGCGGCGTGCCCCGGCAAGCTCGAACGCGACGCGAGCGATCCGAACGATCTCGGACTCGGTGTAGCGCATCGTGTCAAACGCGACCCCATCGGAGCTTGGCTCTTGTTTCGAGCCGAAGTAGATGCCGCCGGTCAGCTCTCGAACGATCACGAGGTCGGTTCCCACGATCCGGTCCGGCCGAAGCGGCGAGGCAGAGAGCAGTGCGGGCGAGAGTCGAACCGGCCGAAGATTGGCATACAGCCCAAGCTCCTCGCGAAGCCCGAGCAGCCCCTGTTCCGGACGGACAGCCGCGGTCGGATCGGACCACTTCGGTCCGCCGATTGCGCCGAGCAACACGGCGTCAGCGTCGCGACAGGCTGCGAGTGTTTCCTTCGGAAGCGGAGATCCTGTCGCGTCGATCGCTGCTCCGCCGACCGGACACTCGGTGAACGCGAACCGATGGCCGAACGTTTCGGCAACGGCATGGAGGAGCTTGATCCCCTCGCGGACGACTTCCGGACCGACGCCGTCGCCGGGCAGGCTGACGATGTGTTTGGTCATGTTCGTTGTCCTTTGACTGAGAGTGTAGTGGCAGCTGGCGCTGGGCAAAGCGCAACCTCGAATGCGTCAACCAATGCGATCCAGCTTGCCTCGATGATGTTGTCCGAACAGCCGACGGTGCTCCACGAGCGGGTTCCATCGCTCGATGTGATCAGTACACGAGTCTGTGCCGCCGTGCCAGCTTTGCCGTCGAGGATGCGTACCTTGTAGTCGGTCAGGCGGACGGAGGCCAGCTGCGGATGCGCCGGAAGCAGCGCCTTTCGCAGCGCGGCGTCAAGCGCGTTGACCGGTCCGTTTCCATCGGCCGCGGTGTGCATCGTGTGCTCGCCGACCCGCACCTTGATCGTCGCCTCGGCAGACATGGCGCCGTTTTCGCCGTTTCGGATCAGGACGTGGAAATCGATAAGCTCGAACGGCGGGCGGTACGCATCGTCGGTTCGGCGGATCATCAGTTCGACTGAACCTTCCGCGCCTTCGAACTGGAATCCTCGTCCCTCGAGCTCCTTGATCTGTGCGAGAACCGTCGACGCGGTATTGCTGCATCCGAGTTCCAGCCCAAATTCCTCCGCTTTCTGAACCACATTGCTGCGGCCGGCCAGCTCCGAGATAACGATGCGGCTTCGATTCCCGACCCGGCTCGGATCGATGTGCTGATACGTCTCGGCATGTTTGCGTAGCGCGTTGACATGCATCCCCGCCTTGTGGGCGAACGCGCTCGATCCGACGTACGCGAGGTGCGGATCGGGACGCTGGTTTGCCAGCTCACTGATCGCATGTGCCATCTCACTCAAACGAGCCAGTTGCTCGTCGCGAACGCAACGATGGCCAAGCTTCAGTTGCAGCGTCGGAATGATTGAGCAGAGGTTGGCATTGCCGCACCGCTCGCCGTAGCCGTTGACTGTCCCCTGCACGTGAAGAGCACCTGCCTTGACAGCGGCGATCGTTCCGGCGACGGCCGTCTCGATATCGTTGTGCGCATGGATCCCAAGCGGCGAATCAATGGCACGTCCGGCCGCTTCGACCATTGATCCGATCTCTACGGGCAGTGTTCCGCCGTTCGTGTCACACAGAATGGAAACCTCAGCACCGGCCTCGACGGCGACATGCAGTGTCTCCAACGCGTACGATGCGTCGTCGCGATAGCCGTCGAAGAAGTGCTCTGCATCGTAGAAGACGCGGCATCCGCCCTCGCGTAAGAAACAGATTGTTTCGTCGATCATCCGCAGGTTCTCTTCCGGTGTTGTGCCTAGGACCTCTGTCACGTGAAGCAACCAGCTCTTCCCGAAGACGGTGACGATCGGGGTTCGGGCTGCAAGCAAGGCGGCAAGGTTCTCGTCCTCTTCGACCGCCACGCCCGCTCGCCGCGTGCTGCCGAACGCAGCAATCTGCGCGTGGGCAAGCGGAAGATCGGCCACGCGCTCGAAGTACTCCTGATCCTTCGGATTTGAGCCGGGCCATCCGCCCTCGATGACGTCGATGCCGAGGCGGTCGAGCCACTCGGTGATTCTGAGCTTGTCGGCGAGTGAGAATGATAGCCCTTCACGCTGCGAGCCGTCACGAAGCGTTGTGTCGTAGAGCGAGATTGTCTGGTTCATCGTCTTGCCCTTCTCTGCGGGAGGGTTCCAGCTGCAATGCGATCGCGGGTGTACGCAATGAGACCGCCGGCGCGGATGAGCTCCAGCATAAACGGCGGAAACGGTTCGAATGTGATCTGCGTCTCGAGTGTCAGGTTGCGGACCCGTCCGCCTTCTAGGTCGACGGCCCACTGTTGCCCGTTGCGTGCGTCGGCGAGCGGCAAATTGGGACAGACGACGATTGGGAGCCCGATGTTGAGCGCATTGCGGTAGAAGATCCGAGCGAAACCGGTGGCGATGACGCAGACGACACCCGCTGCTTTGATTGCCAGCGGTGCATGCTCGCGTGACGAGCCGCAGCCGAAATTGTCGTCGGCGACGATCAGATCGCCCGGCGTGACGGCGTCGGGAAAATTTGCATCGAGGCCCTCCATGCAGTGGCATGCCAGATCGGCCGGGTCCGAGCTGTGCAGGTACCGCGCCGGGATGATCGCATCGGTATCGACATTCTTGCCGAAAACCCAGATTCGTCCAGAACTCGTCATGTCACGACCTCCTCGGGATGTGCAAGACGACCGGCGATCGCCGAGGCGGCGGCCACGGCAGGTCCGGCGAGAACGACCTCGCTATCAAGCGATCCCATCCGTCCGCGGAAGTTGCGGTTCGTTGTGCTGACGGCCCGCTCGCCTGCCGCCAGAACCCCCATGTGTCCCCCGAGACATGGCCCGCATGTTGGCGTGCTGACAGCCGCTCCGGCCTCAAGGAAGACCTCGACCAGGCCTTCGCGAACTGCATCGAGCTGAACGCTTGGGCTGCCGGGGATCACGATGCAGCGCACGTCGGGATGAACCCGGCGTCCGCGAAGAATCTCGGCCGCGATCCGCAGATCCTCGATGCGTCCATTGGTGCACGAGCCGATCACGGCTTGACTGATCGGCACCGATCCGGCTTCGCAGACCGGCCGTACGTTCTCGGGAAGATGTGGGAGTGCGACGAGCGGTTCGACCGCCGGGACATCGATCTCCAACATCCGGGCATATGTCGCATCCTCATCGGCGGCGATGAACTCGATCGTACGGTCCGTTCGTCCGTCGAGGTAGGCGAGAGCCATGTTGTCGGCAGGGAACAGACCGGCCTTTCCTCCAGCTTCGATGGCCATGTTGGCGATCGTGAACCGGTCTGCGATTGACAACGAGTCGAGAGCGGATCCACCGAATTCGAGTGCTGCGTAGGTCGCGCCGCTGACACCAAGACGGCCGATGGTCTCGAGAATCAAATCCTTACCGCCGACCCACCGGGACGGCGTGCCGCGCAGATCGATGCGGATCGTCTCTGGGACGCGCATCCAGACGGCTCCGGTCGCCATCGCGACGGCGATGTCGGTTGAGCCCATCCCGGTGGCGAAGGCGCCGAGTGCCCCTGCAGTGCAGGTATGCGAATCGGCACCGACGATCACGTGACCGGGGATTACGAGACCGAGCTCATGCAGCAGCACGTGCTCAATGCCGGCCCGGCCGACATCATAGTGGTGTGCGATCGACTGAAGCTTGGCGAACTCGCGCATGAGCGATGCCTGCTCGGCCGACGCGATATCCTTGTTCGGTGTGAAGTGGTCTGCGACAAGGACGATCGCTTGCGGATCGAAGACGTTCGCCACGCCCAGAGCGTTGAACTCGCGGATCGCGATTGGCGCGGTAATGTCATTTGCCAGAACGAGATCCACGGCAACCTCGATGAGGTCGCCCGGCCGAACTGGATCGCCGCCGTGCGCACCTTGCGATGTCACCCGGCGTGCGGAGAGGATCTTCTCTGCGAGAGTCAGCGTCATCATCGTGCTCCTACTGATCGACCTCGGGATGCCTCAAGCCGCGCATCTTCCGTGCCATGTTCACCTTGCGCAGGGCCATCGTGTCCCACTTCAGGGCCCAGCCCTTGATCTCTACGTCTTCGCAGCTTGCTTGCTCGGATGGCATCTCCACGTGCAAGGACGGTTCCTTCACATCTCCGTTGGCGGAGGCTTTGTCGATTTGCTTCACCATGATTCTCTCCTTCGTTTCTCCTTTGATCTTGCTGCGTCACTCTGGATCATCCGCGTCACCGGTCACCGGTGATGCGGCCCGTCGTTCGATCAATCGATTCAGCGCATTGATGTAGGCGTATGCGCTGGCCACGAGAATGTCGGTGTCGGCTCCATAGCCGCCGATTCGCATCGCTCCCCTGTCGGAGCTGATACGCACACTGACAGCACCTTGTGCATCGATTCCCTCGGTGACCGCGTGGATCCGGAACTCCTCCAGCCGGTTCGGGACGCCGACGATCTCATGAATCGCACGGTAGATTGCATCGATCGGCCCAGTCCCCACGCTTGCGTGGATCCGCTCCTGCTCGTCGGGACCGATAAGGCGTGCCGTCGCTGTTGAGAGACCGGGACGTCCGGCGGCAACCTGGAGGTCTACCAGTCGGTAGGCATCGTCGGATCTGTGAACCAGATCGGCAATCAGTGCCTCGACATCGGCATCATTGACTTCGCGTTTCTTCCCAGCCAATTCCTTGAACCGGTGGAATGCCGCCTTCAACTGACTTGCATCGAGCTCATAGCCGAGGTCTCCGATGTGCTCTGCGAATGCATGCCGTCCTGAATGCTTCCCCAGCACGAGACTCGAATCGGAAAGACCAATGGTCTCGGGACGGATAATCTCGTACGTCTCCTGATGCTTGAGGATGCCGTCCTGGTGAATCCCCGACTCGTGGGCGAATGCATTGGCGCCGACGATCGCTTTGTTCGGCTGGATCGGGAGCCCGGTGTAGTGGCTGACCATTCGGCTTGCGTGAGCGATCTGGGTTGTGTCGATCTCCGCGCCAAGATCGTAGTGTCCGTGGCGTGTGTACAGAGCCATGACCACTTCCTCGAGCGCCGTATTCCCAGCACGTTCGCCGATCCCGTTGATCGTCACCTCGGCCTGTCGAGCTCCGGCTCGAAGTCCGGCGAGCGTGTTCGCTGTTGCCATCCCCAGGTCGTCATGACAGTGAACCGATACGACAACGCTCCCATCGTTCGGGATGGATCCGACGATCCGTCCAATCAGCGTCCCGAATTCGTCCGGCGTGCTGTACCCGACGGTATCGGGGATGTTGATCGTGGTGGCACCGGCGTCGATCGCTGCAGCCACCATGTCACACAGAAACTCCGGATCGGCGCGGCTGGCATCCTCGGGGGAGAACTGAACCGACTCGCAGTACGACTTCGCTCGAGTGACCGCTGCTCGTGCGCGCTCGATGGCCTCGACGTGCGTCATCCGCAGCTTGTATTCGAGGTGGATCTCCGAGGCGGCGAGGAACGTGTGAATCCTTGGCCGCGTAGCATCTTGAACTGCCTCCCATGCGGCATCGATATCGGCATCGGTGGCCCGAGCCAGCGCGCAGATCATCGGGGCCGGCCTCTCGCCGTCCTGCCCGGCTTCGCGAGCTACCCGCTCAACGGCGAGACGATCCTCATTGGAGGCGGCAGGGAAGCCGGCTTCGATGATCTGGACGCCCATTCGGGCGAGTAGCCGTGCGATCTCCACCTTCTCCGCTGCACTCAAGCTTACGCCGGGCGACTGCTCTCCATCCCGGAGTGTTGTGTCGAAGATCCGGATTCGATCAAGGTGTTCCCGTGTCACGCTCGTTCTCCCTTGTCCCGTGTTCGTACGATCTACTCGCCGCGGTTCTCCGGTCGGAGCGAGCGCACGGCTGCTCCTGCTTGCCACATCTCGGATTCCCTCATCCGGCGTAGCTCCTCATCGAGGTGTTCCTGGTAATCCGGAGCTCCGTTTGCCTCCAACACAATTCGTGTCTCTTCGCCGCTGACGACGCTGCTGTAGAGCTCATCGAACACTGGCGCGACGGCTGCTTTGAACCGGGGGAGCCAGTCAAGCGCTCCGCGTTGCGCGGTGGCGCTGCAGTTGGCATACATCCAGTCCATCCCGTTTTCTCCGACCAAGCGGATGAGACTCTGGGTTAGCTCCTCGACGGTCTCGTTGAACGCCTCACTCGGGCTGTGGCCGTGAGCTCGCAGGGTGTCGTATTGTGCTTCCATTACGCCGGCGAGGGCACCCATCAAGATGCCTCGCTCTCCGGTTAGATCGCTGAAGACCTCATTCTCGAAGGTCGTCGGGAACAGGAAACCGGAGCCGATCCCGATGCCAACGGATAGTGCGCGCTCGGTGGCTCGACCGGTGAAATCCTGGCGGACTGCGTAGCTGCTGTTGATCCCGCTTCCTGCCAGATAGTTCGCGCGGACGCTAGTCCCCGATCCCTTTGGAGCGACGAGGATGACATCGACGAACGACGGCGGAACGACGCCGGTTTGGTCGCTGTACGTTGCCGAGAAGCCGTGGGAGAAATAGATCGCATCCCCTTCGTTCAGGTGTGGCTCAATGGACGGCCACAGAGCACGTTGGCCGGCATCCGACACGAGGAACAGGACGATCGTTGCCTTGGAGACGGCCTCGGCCAGCGGGAGCAATGTTTCCCCGGATACCCAGCCGTCCTGGAGCGCCTTCTCCCATGAGCGTCTTCGTTCCTGCGGGAGTCCCACCTGGACGTTGAAGCCGTTGTCCCGGAGATTCAGTCCCTGCGCGGGTCCCTGCACGCCGTACCCCACGATGACGATCTGCTCGTCACGCAGCGTCTCGCGTGCGCGTTCCAGTGTGTATTCTTCACGAGTTACGACGTCTTCCACGACGCCGCCGAAGTCGATTCTCGCCATCAACTGCCTCCTTGTTCTGCGCTGCTCATCTGCTCTCCCACGGGGGCCAGTGCCCCGGTTCCCCGATTGGTCTCACCGCGGGCCATCGCCACGCGGCCAGTTCGAACCATCTCAAGAATCCCGTGGGCGCGAAGCGCCTCGACCACGGTATCGATCGTGGCCTCGCTTCCGGTGATCTCAACGATCGCTGTCTGAGGACACATGTCGACCAGCTTTGCCTGGAAGCTATCAGCGATCCGCAGAATCTCAGATCGCGCGACCTTGTCCTGGATCTGAACCTTGACCAACGCAAGGTCATGGAGGATCGCCGGGCGATTCGTGATGTCTTCGACATGGAGTACGTCGACAAGTCTTTCCAGATGTTGGGCGACCTTCTCTGCATTGGTCTGTCGGCTGTCCACGACGATGGTCATCCGGGAGATTCCTTCCCTCTCCGTGTGGCCGACAGTTAGGCTTTCGATGTTGAACGCGCGGCGGCGAAACATGCTAGCGACCCGGTTCAACACGCCGGGCCGATCGGCGACACTTGCAACCAATGTACGATTCACGCTGGCCTCCCAACGGATGATCCCGCGGCTGTTGGAGAGCTATGGATCATTGCGTCAAGCGCTGCGCCACTCGGCACCATTGGATAGACGTGGGAGGGGTCTCCCTCCCGTGCTACTTCAAACTCGACCAGAACGGGACCGTCATGCCCGTGTGCTTCGGCGATCGCCGCTCGTGCACTGTCGAGGGTTGTCGCCCGATATGCCGGAATGCCGTAGGCCTCGGCGATGCGAGTGAAGTCCGGATTCATCAGGTCGGTCGCTTCGTGACGGCCGTCATAGAATAGGGTCTGCCATTGCCGCACCATCCCAAGGGCGCTGTTGTTGATCACCGCAATCCGGACCGGCAGGTCCTCCTGAACCAGCGTCGACAGTTCATGGAGGCTCATCTGAAATCCGCCGTCGCCTACTACAACCCACACCTCATCCTCGGGACGTGCAAACTGGGCTCCAATGGCTGCCGGAAGTCCGAATCCCATCGTCCCCAACCCGCCGGAGGAGAGGAACGGCCGCGCGCATTGCGTGGTGTAGTGCTGAGCCGTCCACATCTGAGCCTGTCCTACATCTGTGACGACGACAGCGTCTCCGCCGGTGGCGGAGAAGATCTCGTGAATGACGTGTGGTGTCGGGAGCACTCCGTTCGGTGACTCCCGTAGCACGTCATGCGTGCTCGCCTGGGTTCGCCACGTTTGCGTCTCGCTGAACCATGGCTCATGGCTTGTCGATCCCACGCGATCGATGATCTGCGCCAACGTTGGACGAAGGTCGGCATGGATCGCGACATCCACCGGAATGCGCTTATTCAGCTCGGATGCATCGATGTCGATGTGAATCTTGCGAGCTTGCGGCGCATATTCGGAGGGAACTCCCGTAACGCGATCGTCGAACCGCATTCCAAGTGCGATGAGCAGATCGGCATTCTGAATCGCGTGGTTTGCGACCGCATGGCCGTGCATTCCCATCATGCCAAGGTACAAAGGGTGATCGGGCGAGAACGCTCCCTTGCCAAGCAATGTGACCGCGACCGGAGTGTTTGTCCTGTTGGCAAACGTGGCCAGTTCCTCGACCGCGCCCGAGAGGAGGACGCCACGCCCGGCAAGAATCACGGGCCTGTGCGACCGGTCGATCAGGGCCGCCGCCCGTCTGATTGCCTCTTCGTCGGCGGTCGGCAACGCACGTCGGACATAGGTAGACCTGCCTTCCGGGGGGACGAACTCTGTTGTTGCCCGCTGGACGTCGCCGGGCAGGTCAATCAGCACAGGTCCAGGCCGCCCCGACCGTGCGATCTCGAAGGCATCATGGATCGTTGCGGCAAGGTCGGCCACGTCTGTCACGAGGTAGTTGTGCTTGGTGATTGGCAGTGTGATCCCGGTGATGTCCGTCTCCTGAAATGCATCGGTTCCGAGAACCGATGTCCCTACCTGCCCTGTGATGCAGACAATGGGCGAAGAATCCATCATTGCGGTTGCTATTCCCGTCACCAGGTTGGTTGCGCCTGGTCCCGACGTGGCGATCGCGACGCCGACCCGACCCGACGCCCGGGCGTATCCATCGGCGGCATGAGCAGCCGATTGCTCGTGGCGGACGAGCACATGATGTATTCCGTATTCCTGTCGAGGGTGATACGTATGCATGATCCCGCCCCCAGGAATCCCGAAAACGACCTCGACGCCCTCTCGCCGCAGCATCTCCCAGACGATCTCCGCACCCGTCTTCCACATCGTGCCACCTCCTTCTGCGTCTCCGAGAGATCGCAGATTCGCTTCGAAACCAAAAGAAAAGGGCCGCCCTGTTTGGGCGGCCCCTTTGTTCAGGCTTGAGGTTTATGCCCAACAGGTCATGGCCCTCCAAGTAGGAGGACGACAATAACGACGATAATCGCGACGAGAGCGCTTCTGGAAGATACTCGACTTGGATTCATTGTCGTTGTCGCTCCTACGGACTCCTATTGGGTTGGATCAGCTATATCCGAAGTCGAGGCGATTGTCAAGGGAGACTGCCCCGAATCCCCGAAAACCGAGCACTCAACGTTCTTCGGGAACTGCCGTTCCATAGGGCTCTGGCTGAATGCGGTACCAGTATCGATACGCGGTCGAGAAGCCGAATTGCTCATACAGGGAACGAGCGGATGTGTTCTTGCTATGGACTTGAAGGAACCCGATGTGAGCGCCTTGATGGAGGGCCCATTGAATGATCGACGACACGATGGCACGCCCGTAGCCGAGCCGCCGGTGAGACGTAGCAGCGTACAGGTCGAACAGGCCGACCGCGTCGTCGACGAGGATCCCGAGTCCACAGGCGATCGGTTCCTTTTCCTGTAGGATCGCGGCGAAGCAACACGCGCAGTCCGCTGACTCTACGATCCGCCGATGCGCCTTCTGATGGGCCGGTTCGAGTGTTCGGAGGCTGTTGTAGGCCGGGAACCACTCTTCGCCTGATAGGTGACAGACGGATCCTGTCTCGATGTCCGCGGAGCTGTTCAACGACGCGGTCATGACCAGCGTCGGATCGAGGGTGCCGTACCCGGCGCGTTCGAGGGTGACATCCAACGGCCCTGGCTGTGAGAACGGTGTTAATCGGAAGATCGTCGGCAGTCCGCGCTCCGCATAGAGCGCTTCGCAGTGAGCGATCTTCGCTGAGACGGGAAGCGATGAACCGAAGTGAGGGTTCACGGAGTTGGCCCGCTTCGTGTAGCCATCGGCGAATCGGAGAACCCATCCATCGTACTCGACTGCTTCAAGCGCAGGACGGGCACGGAACATCATCCGTTCCAGTCGGCGAAGCCACGTGCTCGACTGATTCATGGTTGTCCTTCCCAGATGGTGAACACGGTGCCGCAGAAGGAGACCTGTTCGTACGCCATGTCGAAACCTCGAGCCTCGAGTGCGGGGGCGATCTCCGCGATCGCCCAGTAGTGCTCGTCCTTGTCCCACTGTTCTGACCACTCGCGATGCGAGTCGTTGCGTGCGTCGGCATCCGGGAAGCCGATGTCGCCGAGGATAATCCGACCTCCGGGGGCGAGGTGCGCTGAGAAGACGTCGATCAGATCGAGCTTTGTCTTGTCCGGAAACTCGTGGAAGACGTAGGCCGACACGATGCGGTCGAACCTTTGTGGGAGCTTGTCTGGCCACCCGGAAAGAAGATCGGCGCGTACGAAGTGCGCGTTCGGGAGCCGCTCTCGTGCCCGCGTGATCATCTCGTGAGAGAAGTCGACGCCCCAGATTTCACAGCCGATGAGCGCCAGTTGGCGCGCGAGCCTCCCGGTTCCGATACCGAGATCGAGAACCCGCTGGGTTGGCGCGACCTCGGAGCGACGGACGATCGTCGCGAGCACCTTGTCGTAGCCCTCGAAGGGGAAGCCGGACCGCTCGACCGCACGATCGTACGACGAGGCCCACCGATCGAATAGCTCATTGCGATGCGACGCGTTGGATGTCAAACCAGACGGTCCCCTTTCGTCACCCCGTATTCACGCAGCAGCGCCGCGGTCCGGTCACGTGGCAGCGCGGCGATGGTCGTACCGTCTCGCCCGGTCATCGATTCCGCCTGCAGCAGGGAGCGAACGATCGCTTCTTCGGTCGCTTCTATGGCTGCGAGGAACAACGGTGAGATACGTTCGTTTGGCAGCTCGCGAAGCGTCGCCTCCTCCGCTCGGCGCGCGGGGGATCGGCGTACAGACTCCGCGGTGGAGAAGGCGATTGCATAATCTCCGGATCCATTGGAGAACGAGGCGCCCGTTCGTGCCACACCGGCAAACGCCCGTCGAGCCAGGCGGGTCAGGTTCCGATCGGAGAGTGGCGCGTCAGTAGCAAGGACGATCATGATCGATCCAGCGAGATGGTCATCCGCATGCTTGGCCTCGACGCCAGATGAATCCAAGAGACGCCCGACCGGAACGCCGGCGAGTCTCAGACTGCCGGGAAAATTCGACTGAACGAGGGCGCCGATTGTATGTCCTCCGAAGCGGTTTGGCAGTACACGAGAGCTTGTCCCGATGCCAGCTTTCCATCCCATCGCCACCGTGCCGGTGCCGGCGCCGATGCACCCCTCGACGACCGGTCCTTCTGCGGCCGTATCGATCGCGTGCCGAATCCGAGCTACGGTAAGCGGACGCGTCTCAATGGCATTCAAACGGCCGTCATTTGTCTCGCCGACCACCGGATTGATCGATCGAACGGACGCATTGCCTGCCTGCGAGAGCGTCCAATCGAGAATTGCGTCCGCGGCCCGAGGGACGGCGAGGGTGTTCGTCAAGACAATTGGGGTCTCGATCTCCCCGATTTCGACGATTTGCGTTGCCCCGATCATCTTCCCGTGTCCGTTGGCAACCGCGAGCCCGGCGGGAACACGGTCCTGAAGGAGGTTGCCGCCGTGCGGCAAGACGGCCGTGGCACCGGTCCGTATGTCGTTTCCTTCGATCGCGGTGACATGTCCCACGTGTACGCCGGCGACATCGGTGATTGCGTTCAAGTTACCGAAGGGGAAGACCCCCGTCGGCAGCCCAAGCCGACCTGTGTCGTTTGACGCAGGTTCTGTCGATCCACGCCTACTCATCACCCCTTGCCTCCATGCCGAAGATACTACAACTCGAACCAATCCGCGGCGAGCCGGGGATTGACCGACGGAGCTGCTGGCTGTATCCTGAGCCTAGTGCCTTTTCTCCGCTATGGGTCAACGGTTCGCGGGGGAGCGTCGGGTGGATGAACCGAACGGGGGCGTTCAAGCGAGGAGGCTCTGGTGCCCGGAGACGGCGCTCTTTGGCTTTCCCAAGGGAAGGCTGAACGTAAACGAGTCCTCGTTCTTGTCGCTATCCTCGTGGTGGTCGTCCTCGGAGCCGTATCGATAACAATCAATTTCCTCTACTCGGCGGCCATTGACGAGGAGCGCGAACGTCTGCTTGAGACAGCGATGAGTCAGGCTCGCCTGATCGAAGCGGTCGCTCGTTACGATCAGGAACTGTTCGGCGAGGGAGAGGATGCCGTTGCGGCGACGCTGTCTCAGATCGTCAATGCTCACGAGCAGTACGAAGGGTTTGGCGAGACGGGGGAGTTCGTTCTTGCACGCCGTGAAGAGGATCGTATTGTCTTCTTGCTAAGCCACAGACAGCTCGATCTTGAAATGCGTGAGCCGATCCCGATTGAGTCGGAGATGGCCGAGCCGATGCGCAGGGCATTGCAGGGGATGTCCGGAACGGTGGTCGGCTTCGACTATCGAGGAGTGCGCGTGCTTGCAGCGCACGAGCCAGTGGGCGAACTGGATCTTGGGATTGTCGTGAAGATCGATCTATCGGAGGTCCGAAGGCCTTTCTATGGGGCCGCGCTTTACAGCATCGGGCCCGCGTTTGGCGCAATCCTTCTTGCGGCATGGGTCTTCAGCTTCGTGACGCGACCGATCATTCGGCGAATCGGCGAAGGCGAGCAGAGGTATCGAGATCTGGTCGAGACCATGTCCGAAGGGTTGGCGGTCTACGATGCCGATGATCTCCACGTCTGGGTGAACGACAGATATTGTGAGATTCTCGGGCGCCCCCGTCAAGAAGTCCTTGGCCAGCCGTCGGTGAAGTTCGATACACCAGAGAGTGCCGCAGGTCTGCTGCGCCAGATGGCGGATCGGATCGAAGGGAGCACGGAGATCTATGAGGCGACGTTCGCCAGGCCGGACGGATCGCTTGCGCACACGTTGATCTCCCCTTGTCCGCTGTTCGACTCGGCGGGCGAGTTCGCCGGCAGCTTTGCAGTGATCTCGGATGTCACACGGCTCAAGGAGGTGCAGACACGTCTTCGGCTGGAGAAGGAACGCACGCAGAAGTATCTCAACACCGCAAGCATCCTGTTTGTCGTGATCGATCAGGATGGCCAAATTGAGCTAATCAACCATCGAGGAGCGGAGATCCTCGGATACGACAGTCCGGATGAACTGATCGGGAAGGACTGGATCGATACGTGTATCCCGGTGTATCGCCGCGATGCCGTCCGACAGGCGACGAATTCGGCTTCTGACGAGATCCAGGCAGAAGCAGAACGTTCCGTTGTCACGCGCGCTGGAGAAATACGTTTCATCTCATGGATGAACTCTCTCTTGAGGGATGAGACCGGGAACCCCGCCGGCATGCTCGCTGCGGGAATCGATGTAACCGACCGTCGCCGGATCGAGGAACGGTTCCGGCTGGCCGCTGAGGTCTCCAGTGACCTGATCTACGAGTGGAACATTGAAACCAACGAGCTTCGATGGTTCGGCGATATCGACAAGACGCTCGGCTACGATCCAGGCACGATTTCTCCGACGATTGAGAGCTGGATCGACAGGATCCATCCGGAGGATGCTCAGCGACTTGTGGGCTCCGTCGAACGTCACCGAACGAGTGTCGAGCCGATCTACGAGCACTACCGCATACGTCACCGCGACGGCAGATGGCGCCACTGGATCGATCGCGGCTCCCCGCTGTTCAGCGAGGAGGGATCTCTCCTGTGTTGGATCGGCGCTTGTGTCGATGTCACGGCACTTCGGCGGCACGCGACCCAGCTCCAGATTGTGAGCGACGTTGGTCAACGAATCTCGTCGATTCTCGATCTCGATGAGCTGCTTGCCCAGGTGACGAGGTTGATCCGTGACCGCTTCTGTTTCTACCACGTCGGCTGTTTCTTGGCGGGAGAGGAATCCAGATTTCATGTAGCCAGCACTCCGGAGGTGACACAAGAATCCCGCGAAGCGGAGCTCTCATGCATCGTGGGGCCAGACGGAGTCATCGGCCGGGCCGTCACAACCAAGGAGCCGTTCTTGGTGAACGACGTCACACAGGAACCGCTCTTCATCTCGCATCCACTCCTGTCGGAGGCGAAGGCGGAGTTGGCTGTTCCGATTCTCCATGAAGGGCAGGTGATCGCCGTATTGGACATCCTGAGTGATCGGCGCGACGGATTCGAGCCGGACGATGCATCCGTGATGATGGCACTCGGCGGCCAGCTCGGTACGGCGATCGTCAATGCGCGGCTCTACGACGAAGCAAAGCGTGAACTCCAAGAGAGAAAACAGGCTCAGCGCGCGCTCCAGATCAGCGAGAAGCAGTACCGGTCGTTGTTCACAAACGCAATCCTGGGAATTTACCAAACGACGCCCGATGGGCGGATCCTTGCCGCGAATCCCGCATTGATCCGGATGCTCGGCTTCAGCTCTCTCGAAGATCTAACAGACCGGAATCTGGAAGCGAAAGAGTATCTCCCTGAGTACTCGCAAGAGGAGTTCACGGGCCAGCTCGAGAAGGATGGACAAGTCTCGGGGTTCGAGTCGGCGTGGATGCGAAAGGATGGCACGCCGATCTATGTACGCGAGAGCGCAAGAGCGATCCGCAACGCGGAAGGAGAGGTTCTCTACTACGAAGGTACGATCGAAGACATGACGGAGCAACACGAAGCCGAACGGGCCAAAGAGGACTTGGAGGCGCAACTGGTACAGAATCAGAAGCTTGAGTCGATCGGAACACTCGCCAGTGGTGTGGCGCACGAGATCAACAACCCGCTGACCGGAATCATCAACTATGCCCAACTGATCCAGGATCGGATTCAAGATGAGGTGTTGGCTGGATTTGCGGCGGGGATCGTGCGAGAGGGGAACCGCGTGGCGACGATTGTCAAGAACCTGCTAGCCTTCTCTCGCCAAGAGAAGGAAAGACACAGCCCGGCGAACGTCGCTGACATCGTGAGCGTTGTGGTCTCGCTTATAGGCTCCATCCTGCGTAGAGATCAGATCGATCTGCAGATCGATCTGCCGGAGGGGCTCCCGAAGTTGAGATGCCGCAGCCAACAGATCGAGCAGGTCCTCCTCAATCTTATGGTCAATGCGAGAGACGCGCTCAATCATCGCTATCCGGAATTCGACACGAAGAAAGTGCTGCGGTTGACCGTCCGATTGAGGCATGTCGACGGGGAGCCATGGATTCGAATGGCGGTTCAGGATTTTGGCGCGGGAATTCCTGACGACATCATCGATCGGATCTTCGATCCGTTCTTCACCACCAAGCCTCGCGACGAAGGAACCGGACTCGGGTTGTCGATCAGTCATGGGATTATTCGCGAGCACCGAGGAACGCTTTCCGTCGAGAGAGAGCCCGGCGAGGGCACAC
The DNA here is from genome assembly GCA_964582285.1 of uncultured Thermotogae bacterium. Lineage (GTDB taxonomy): Bacteria > Bipolaricaulota > Bipolaricaulia > UBA7950 > UBA9294 > JANQEA01. Next base: position 58,440 of record CAZORQ010000002.1, on the reverse strand, counting down.
GGTTTATCATCGATCTGCCGGTGCACAACGGATGGACGCCACCTGGCGGCGAATGTGCTGAGAGCGGGTTGCAGGGAGATGACTAGCCATTGCCCAAGATACTGATTGTCGATGACGAAGTCAGCATTCGCGAGACGCTCTCCGAATTCATGAGGGAGGAAGGGTACAGAATCTCGACCGCAGAGGACGCGGACACGGCACTTGCCTGCATTCGTCACGATGAGCCCGATGTTGTTGTGACCGACATTATCCTTCCGCGGGTGACCGGTGTGTCGCTGCTTCGCGAGATCCACAACCTGGCGCCCGATGCACAGGTCATCATGATCACCGGCGAGCCGACCGCCGAAACCGCCGCCGAGGCCGTTCGTCTCGGTGCATTCGACTACCTGTCGAAGCCGATTGCTCGGGACGACTTCAAGTCCTCGGTGGCGAGTGCCGCTCGCGTTGCGGAGCTGGCGAGGCGGAAGCGTCAGCTCGAGGAGGAGAACCTTCGCTATCAAGAGCAGCTTGAAGACGAGGTCGCAAAGAAGACCGCGGAGCTTCGCACAAGCGAAGAGCGGTTTCGAAAGCTGTTCGAGCTCTCGCCGTATTCCATGGTCTACTTGGATCTGGACGGGAGAATCCTCCTATGCAACAACCGCTTCACGGAGCTGCACGCTACCCGTGAGGGTCCACACGCTCAGATCGGGCGGAGCATCCTTGAGTTTGTCTGCGAGGAGGATAGAGACCGACTCCCTTCTGTGATCGAGCGAATGATCGCGGGCAACGGAGCGAGAGCCGGTTTCGAGGCCACGATGCTTCGGGAGGTTGGAGAGCCATTTCCTGCGGAGGCTGTCGGTACGCTGATCCGAGATGAGGACGGTCAGGCGCATGCAATCCTGGCATTGGCCATCGACATCACCGAGCGGAAGCGTGCGGAGCGCGCGGAGCGCGATCGACAGGAGAAGATCCAACGCTCCAACGAAGCGCTGCTTGGGCTGGCCACGCGGCGCGATGTGTACGAAGGGAACCTCAAGCCCGCGTTTCGAGCGATCACCGAGACGGCGGCGGATGTGCTCGACGTGGCGCAGGTCGGGATCTGGCTGCTCGACGAGGACCGAACGATGACTCGGGGTGTCAACATGTACTACGCGAGCGAAGATATACATCGCCGCTCACGCGACTTCCTAACGGCAGACCTCTCGGCATATCTCGCCGCGCTGGAGACGCACCGCGTGTTGACCGTGACCGATGTATACAACGATCCTCGAACAGCCGAATTCGACCTGGATGCCCTTCGATCCGAAGGGATCGTCTCGACTATGAACGCATCCATCCGCGTCGGCGGGCAGTCGATCGGGGATGTCTCTTTCGAGCACGCGGGAGAGCTTCGCGAGTGGACCCACGAGGATGAAGAGTTCGCAAGCTCCATTGCCTCGCTGGTTGCGCTCACCGTCGAATCCTCCCAACGCCTGAGGGTTGAGGAGGCGCTTCGTGCAAGCGAGGAGAAGCATCGAGCGGTGGTAGAACACGCCAACGATGCGATCTTCGTGATCGACGAACAGCGGATTGCGTTCGCCAATCCCGAGGCAGTACGGATCGTCCAGCTATCGGAGAGCGCTCTATTGGGGCGTTCCTTCCTCGATTTTGTGGATTCACGAGACCATGAGCTCGTCATAACATCGTACGGTAGAGTTCTCAATGGCTCCATGAGACGCACCGAGACAAGAATCCGAGTTCTCGGCTCCGACGGTGCGGTCCGATGGCTTGCTGTTCGTGGCGTTGGGATCGAGTGGGAAGATCACAACGCGGTGCTCTGCTTTGCAAACGACATCACGGACCAGATAGAAGCTGAGCGCGAGAAGAACGAACGCCAGGAGAGGATCCAGCGTGGCAACGAAGCATTGCTTCAACTGGCAGTGCAGCGCGTGCTGTACGAAGGGAACTTGGACCCAGCGTTCCGTTTGATTGCGGAAACGGCTGCAGATGTCCTTGATGTGGCGCAAGTCGCGATTTGGCTTCTTGATGAATCGGAGGGAGTGTTCCGATGTGCTGATCTGTATGTGCGATCTGAAGGCATTCACAAGCCTGGAAGGGACTACGATCAATCCGATCTTCCTGTCTATTTTGACGTTCTCGAGAAGAACCGTGTGCTCAATGTCCCCTATCTGCAAAGCGATCCGCGAATGGCCGAATTCGATCTCCAGTCGATGGCCAATGAGGGTATTGTCTCCGTTCTCGACGCGGCCGTACGATCCGGTGGTCGGTTGATCGGGGACGTCTGCTTCGAGCAGACCGGCGATCTCCGGCAATGGACGCACGAGGACGAGGAGTTCGCCGGGGAGATCGCCTCCCTGGTTGCGCTGACGGTCGAATCCTCCCAGCGGCGACAAGCGGAGACTGCACTCGAGCGGCGCGAAAGGGAATACCAGACCCTGTTCGAGAACTCACCCGTCTCCCTGTGGTACGAGGATTTCTCGGAGGTGAGAAGCTTCCTGGATGATCTGCAATCGTCCGGCGTAACCGACTTACGTACTCACCTTCATGATCATCCTGAAACGCTCGATCAATGCGTTGCGAAGATTCGGGTTGTCGATATCAACGAGACGACAGTCACGATGCACGAAGCCGAGTCGAAAGACGAGCTGATGCAGGGCTTCAGGCAGCTGCTCACAAGTGCCTCACGCGCTTCCATCGCCGATCAGTTGGTCGCCATCTGGAATGGAGAGCGGTTCTTCGAGGACACGAGGGTTGATCGGACGGTCAAGGGCAACGAGCGGCAAGTGGCGGTCCGATGGGTTGTTCCTCCTGGCTATGAGGAGACCCTGGAACGGGTTCTGCTGGCGAAGACGGACATCTCAGCAGTGATCGAAGCCGAGCAGGCGCTACGGAAAGCGCTTGACGGGACGATCGAAGCAATCGGCCTGACGACTGAAACGCGGGATCCGTATACCGCTGGGCATCAGCGACGTGTGACGAGACTCGCCAAGGAAATCGCTGTCGCGATTGGCTTGGATGAGAAAGCGGTCGAAGGGATATGGGCGGCCGGACTGCTGCACGACATCGGGAAGATGGCGATCCCGGCCGAGATCCTGAGCAAACCAAGCCGACTGACCGAGATGGAAATGGCTCTGATTCAGTCTCATCCGCAAGTCGCCTACGACATTCTGAAATCGATCTCCTTCCCATGGCCACTGGCTGAGATCGTTCTGCAGCATCACGAGCGGCTCGATGGATCCGGCTACCCTCAGGGGCTCCGAGGAAATGAGATTCTCATCGAGGCACGGATTCTCGCCGTGGCGGATACCGTCGAGGCGATGGCGTCACATCGACCCTACCGGGCTGCCGTCGGTGTCGATGCGGCACTCGAAGAGATCGAGGTAGGGCGAGGGGTACGGTACGATACAGAGGTGGTCGATGCCTGTCTGAAGCTGTTCCGTGAGAAGCGGTTTCGGTTTCAGGATAGCTGACATTCGGCAGCAGACAGACATGGCGTCACCGGATCTCACGGCTCGTGGATCGCAAAGGATTCAATGGTTTCATTGTCCTGTGCGTATGTGAATTCGGCTTCTATTCGCCTTCCAGACAGCACAAGTGGCAACCAGTGCGCATCGTCGGCCCACATGCGTTCATAGGGGATGCTGCCGATGGGGAACCAGGCCGGGGCCATCTCTGCGCTCTCCTGCACGTCGCCCTTCCAGCATCGTGTCGTGAACACGTGGACGTGATGATCGAATGATCGATTGAATGGGAAGAAGAACCGGATGGTTCCCGCAGAGTGAAGCGTGTCCGAGGAAATGACCACACCGGCCTCTTCAGCCACCTCGCGAACGATTGCACTGATCGGTGTCTCTCCGGGCTGAACCTTCCCCCCAAGCCCGTTGAACTTCCCTTCTCCGAACCCACGCTTCTTCCGTCCGAGCAGAACCTGCCGTGGCGGACTACCGTCGAGGACGAAACAGAGCGTTGCCTCAATCATGATTGTTCGCCAACTCCTTCCATAGGGAAGAATGGTACGAGGACCGGGTAGCCAATGCATCTGGTCGATCCGGTTGCAGCTGCATGCCGGGAGGCAGTCGAATAGAATTGGTTGTGGAGGCTGATGACGATGAGCGCAACGGGGGACATGCACGAGCTTCTCATTCAAGGCGGACGCGTGGTGAGCGACGGCAAGGTTGTCCGGGCCGATGTGGCGATTTCCAAAGGGATCATCGCAGCCGTCGGCCCCGACCTTGACGTCGCGGCCGAGCGGATCATCGATGCATCCGACGGTTTCGTGCTTCCAGGGATCCTCGACGTTCACACCCATCCGGTCTATCTCGATGACCTGCATGGGCTGTCCGTGACGGCAGCTCACGGCGGCGTGACAACCCTGATTCACTATGCGTATGCGAAGCCGGGTAGTGGGTTGCTGGAGACGATCCAACGATTCCGAGAGGAAGGCGAAGGAGGCTCTCTTCTCGACTTCGCACTTCACGGCGGTCTGTTCGATCCGAAGAACCAATCCCACGAGATTCCCGACGCAGTTCACGAGGGTGTGACATCGTTTAAGATGTTCATGACCTACGCCAAGCTTGGCTGGATGACCGATGACTACCAGTTGATGCGGACACTGGATCTGATCGCGCAGGCCGGGGGACTGGGAATGGTCCACGCCGAGAACGGCCTCGCCACCGACTATCTCCAAGACAAGACCATCGCTGTGAAGGTCGATCCGAAGGAGGCCTTCCTCGATACGCGTCCCGCGGTTCTTGAGGCCGAAGCGATCCATCGGGCTATCGCGATGGCACAGGTGGCGGGGTGCGCGCTGTACATTCCACACATGACGGCCGAGCTCGGGATCAACGTGGTTGCAGCGGCGCGGACGAATGGTGTCTGTGTCTATGCCGAGACGTGCCCGCAGTATCTGACCTTGACGCACGACGACCTGCTTGAACGCGGGCCGCTACTGAAAATCGGCCCGCCGCTTCGTCACGAGAGCGATAGAGCTGCCTTGTGGCATGCACTGGCGACGGGGACTATCGACACGGTCGCGAGCGACCACGCTGCGAAACAGAAGAGCGAAGACGATCCGTTCTTCGAGGCGCCGTACGGATCGCCGCAAGTGGAGACGATGCTCCCGCTCGTATTCGATGCCGGAATCCATGAAGGGCGGATCACGATTGAACGGCTGGTGAAGACGATGTGCGAAAACCCGGCGCGCATCTTCGGCCTCTACCCGAAGAAAGGAACCATCCGCCCTGGAAGCGACGCCGATGTGGTGGTCTTCGACCCACGTGCCGAGTGCACAATTACGCAGTCGTCACAGCACTCACACGCTCCGTACACCGCGTATGAGGGGCGCACACACCGGGGAGCACCGACCGTTGTCATTGCGCGGGGAGAGGTCCTCGTCGAAGACGATCAACTTATCGGCTCCGGCGTACGGGGGCGGTTCCATCGGACCACAGCAGGTCGCGTGAGCCTGTCGCGGCTGACCTAGCAGATGGAGAAGAGGAAGCAAAGGAGGATGCGCAATGCCAAGACTGGCGAGCAAGGATGTGCTCCGGGCGGATCAGTTCTCAATCGACGAAATCGATCTGATCCTAGGAACTGCCGAACGCTATGAGCGTGCCTTGGAGGCGGGTGAGGTTCTTGACGAACTCTGCGGCAAGCTACTGGCAACCCTGTTCTTCGAGCCGAGCACACGAACGCGGTTGTCATTCGAGGCCGCGATGCAGCGCCTGGGGGGGCGGATTGTCTCGGTCGCAGAGGCGAAGAGCAGTTCTGCCGCGAAGGGCGAATCTCTACACGACACGATCAAGACGGTCGAAGGGTACGCCGATGTGATCGTGCTGCGTCACCCACAGATCGGATCGGCCGCCGAGGCGGCTGCCTCCACCGATCGTCCGGTGCTGAATGCCGGCGACGGCGCCGGCCAACACCCGACCCAGTCGTTGCTTGACCTGTACACAATTGTCAAAGAACAGGGCAAAGTGGACGGCCTGACAGTCACGCTTGCCGGAGACCTGAAGAACGGGCGTACTGTCCACTCCCTTGCCGATCTGCTATCGAACTACAATGTGAGCTTCCTGTTTGCGGCTCCGCCTGCTTTGCGAATGCCACGTGAGATCATCGAGCGACTCCGGGCGAAGGGAATCGGTGTTGAGGAGACCGACGATCTCTCTGTTGCAGCAACGACATGCGATGTCCTGTACATGACGCGGATCCAGCGGGAGCGATTCGACGATCCCTCTGAGTACGATCGATTGAAGAATGCATACATCCTTACCCGTGAGATGCTCGAGCCAGCCAAGAAGACCCTCACGATCATGCACCCGCTGCCACGAGTCAACGAAATCGCAACGGACGTCGACAGTCTGCCTGGCGCGGCGTACTTCAGGCAGGCAGCGAACGGTGTTCCGATCCGAATGGCTCTTCTATCCTTGGTGCTGCAGTAGTCTCCCAAGGACACGAGAGGAGAGCTACCATGTCGACGTTTGAGTCGATATGATTGGCCCCAACGCGTGGAAGGGAGTGGAGTCGTGGAGATCGGCGAGCTGAAGCAAAAGGCAAACGAACTGCGGGCAGACGTGCTGAGGATGGTCACCCAGGCCAACTCGGGACATCCGGGCGGCGCGCTTGGAATGGCCGACCTGTTGACGGTTCTCTACTACAAGTACCTTCGACACGATCCGAGCCGGCTCGACTGGGAGGATCGTGATCGCTTTGTGCTCTCAAACGGGCATACGTGTGCCATCTTGTACGCGATCCTCGCCGATCGAGGGTTCTTCCCACGCGAGGAATTGTGGTCATTCCGAAAACTCGGTGCGATGCTTCAGGGACACCCGTCGACGGCGTGGAAAACACCCGGAATCGAGGCGTCGAGCGGATCACTTGGAAACGGTCTTTCCGTTGCGCTCGGCATGGCGCTTGGAGCGAAGCTCGCATCCCGCGATGCTCGCATCTACTGCTTTGTCTCCGATGCGGAGTGTCAGGAGGGTCAGCCGTGGGAGGCGATGACGGCTGCCGTGCACCATCAGGCTGACAACCTCTGTGTGATGCTCGATTGGAACCGGTGCCAGATTGACGGACGAACGAGCGACGTAATGGACGTGGGAGACCTGGCGGGGAAGATCCGCGCGTTCGGATGGAATGTTCACGAGATTGATGGGCACGATTACGACGCGATCATGGCGGCGTTCACGTCATTCCTCGCTTCGAGAGGGTCGGGGAAGCCGACGGCGATCGCCGCGCACACGACACTTGGGAAAGGTGTATCGTTCATGGAGGACGACCCCAAGTGGCACCATGGGGCGCTGTCTGCAGAACAGCTTGAACAGGCCGTCGGCGAGCTGCTCGCCGAACCGACCGACCCGACTGCCGGCACGCTCTTCTAGCCCAGCACGTCGGCTGCCTGAGTAGGGTGTCTTGGCGCAGTTGCCGATTGGTCGGCATTCGCTATAATCCGTTCGACATGATCACGGTGAGCGCGCAACGAACCGAGCAGGGAGTCGCTGTCGAGCTTGGCTTGGGTTGCGTGACCGTGATGATGATGTGGATGCTCGCCTCGGACCGGTAGCCTAGAGCGCCGGAATCCGAGAGCGAGCCAGGACTGTAGGGAGTCTCCCTGCGGTCCGTTTTTTTTGCCCCGGATCGGACAGACAACTGGAGGAGGAGCGGATGAACCATCAACTGGAGACACGAGCGGTGCATAGCGGCGAAGAGTGGAGCGGGGCATGCCATGCGCTAGCGACACCGATTGTCATGAGTTCGACGTACACGTTTGGAGATACGCAGGAGATCTGCGATTTCGTGGCTCGCAAGTCGGGGGGGATGCCCGCAAAGCGCTACGAGTACGGCCGGTACGGGAACCCGACACAGACGGCTGCCGAGCGCAAGCTCGCGGAACTCGACGACGGTGAGCGCGCCCTTCTGTTCTCGAGCGGCATGGCAGCGATCACAACCGCACTGCTGACCCTGCTCTCCGCAGGTGATCACCTGGTTGTCATCGGTGGTGTGTACCGACGTACGCGAGCTCTCGTGTTGGAGCAGATGCCACGGTGGGGGATCGACGTCAGCTTCGCGGCCTCCGAGGACGTCCACATGGCGATTCGATCCACGACGCGAGCCGTCTTCCTTGAGGTCCCCACGAATCCGACGCTTCGCGTTGCAGATCTCGAGCATATCGTTGGCCTGACAGGCCGTCACGACATCATCACCGTGGTCGATGCGACCTTCGCGACACCGGTGAACCTTCGGCCGCTCGAACTCGGCGTCGATCTGGTGATCCATAGCGCGACGAAGTATCTGGGCGGACACAACGACCTTCTTGCCGGTGTCGTGATTGGATCGGCAGAGACACTTGATCCGATCAGAGAGGCGCGTGGCATCTTCGGCGGAGTCGCCAGCCCGCTTGATGCGTATCTTGTGTTGCGAGGCGCCAAGACGCTGCCGCTTCGTGTCCGACAACAGAACGAGAGCGCCTTGCGTCTCGCGGAGTTCCTCGAGAGGCATCCGGCGATCTCGTGTGTTCACTACCCGGGGTTGCCGAGTCATCCGGATCACGACATCGCTTCCAGACTGATGTCGGGCTTCGGCGGCGTGGTCAGCTTTGAGGTGGCCGGAGGCCTCGAAGCCGCTGCGGCGTGCATCGATCGCCTGCAGATCCCACACATCGGCCCCACGCTCGGAGGTGTTGAAAGCATTGCTCAACAGCAGGCGCTGTTCATTTCAACCGACCCGGCGGAGCGCGCCCGATACGGCATCCCCGACGCGCTGATTCGGTATGCCGTTGGGATTGAAGCGGTTGATGATCTGATCGGCGATCTGGATCGGGCACTCGACGGCTTGCCGACGAAGGAGGTGGTCTGAGTGACAGGACCGAGGACAATGAACGGTCCGGTGGTTGTCGTCCACAAGTTCGGCGGTACATCGGTTGCCGATGTCGGGTGCTTCGCGCGAGTTGCCGGAATCGTCGCTCGACACAGCGAGCCGAATGTCCGGCCGGTCGTCGTTGTCTCGGCGATGAGCGGCGTCACCGATGCGTTGATTTATGGTGCTCGGCGGGCCGCTGGAGGGGATCCGACGGACCCGTCGACGATTCTCGCGGATCTTGAGCAACGACACACACAGGTCGCGGCCGAACTGCTCGAGGAGAACGAACGAGCGGCGTTCGAGATCCACCTTCGCGAGCGGCTCAATGGCCTTCGACGACTGTATGACAGCCTAGCGGTCCTCGGGGAGTTGACGCCGCGAAGCCGCGATGCGGTGATGGGATACGGTGAGCAGCTATCGGCCGGTCTCCTTGCAGGGGTCCTGCGGTCGAAGCAACTCGATGCCACTGCGCTCAACGCGACGGCGCTGATCGTCACCGACGATCGCTTCGGCATCGCCTCCCCGCAGATGGAACCGACGCGCGAACGAATTCAGCAACAGGTCGTGCCGCTTGTAGGCACAGGAGTGATTCCGGTGATTACCGGATACATTGCAGCGACCGAGGACGGCATACCAACCACACTCGGCCGAAGTGGAAGCGATCGGACGGCTGCAATCGTCGCGGCCGGGCTCGACGCCGACGACGTATGGATCTGGACCGATGTCGATGGGATCCTCACAGCCGACCCCCATCTCGTCGCGGAGGCACGCACACTGGAAGAGCTGTCATACGAAGAGGCGGCAAACCTTGCTCGCTTCGGAGCCGAAGTCCTTCATCCGCGCACGATCCAGCCGGTCATCCGAAACGGCATCCCGCTGAGGATTCTCAACAGCTATCGCCCGGAACGTCCAGGAACGCGCATTGTTGCCGAACCGACGGCTGATAGACATACGTCGCCTGCGATTGTCTCCACGACCGGGATGCGTCTGCTGGCTGTCGGAGACGGCGATGAGGCTCGCCGCCTTCCCACGGCGGCTCAGACATTGAGCCGTCTGTCGGAGGCCGGGATCGATGTACGCATGTTCTCGCAAGCGCTCTGCGATTCGAGCCTTTGCTTTGTCGTTCGCGAACAGGATCACGATCATATTCAAGCAATCCTTCGCCGTGGGCCGCACGATGCCGATGCGAATGGGTCGCTCACTGTCCACTCCGAGGAGGACGTGGCGATCGTATCGGTCATCGGCGGTCCAGGCGGGGATAGACGCGAGGTCTCCTCGAGTGCCTTTGCCGCCCTGGGACGGCATGAGGTTCGCGTGATCGCGGTGACGCAAGCGGTGTTGGGGGATTCCGTGTCCTTCTGCATCCCTGCATCACGTGTCCATGACACCGTCTGCTTCCTTCACCGGGAACTCGGATTGGCGCGTGCGAGTCTCCCAAACCGGAGGACCGATGATGACGCGACCCAAGGAGGCACATGATGACGAAGAAAATCCCGGCTGTTATTCTCGGCGCGACAGGAACCGTGGGACAGCGACTCATTCGGCTCCTTGAGGAACATCCGTGGTTTGAGATCTTCGCGGTCGCGGCATCGGAGCGAAGTGTGGGCCGGCCGTACGCTGAAGCCTGCCGATGGTTGCTCCCGGGCGAGCCTCCAAAACACGTGGGGGAGAAGGTCGTCATTCGCCTCGACCCGCAAGCCGTTTCGTGCGACCGCCCGGCTATTGCGTTCTCGGCGCTTCCGGCCGCTGTAGCGCGCGACGTGGAGCCGACGTTCGCAAAAGCCGGATATGTTGTCTGTTCCAACGCCTCGGCGTTTCGCGAAGAGCCGGATGTTCCGCTCCTGATTCCCGAAGTGAATCCGGATCACCTCGCGTTGCTCAAGCGGCAGCAGGAGACAAGAGGGTGGGATGGTTTGATCGTCACCAATCCAAACTGCTCGACGACCGGCATCGTGCTAGCCACCAAGGCGCTTGATGTGGCCTTCGGCCTACGTCGGGTTGTCGCTACGACGCTACAGGCCATCTCTGGCGCAGGGTACCCGGGAGTCCCGTCGCTTGACATCCTGGGCAACGCGATCCCGTGGATTCCGGGAGAGGAGGAGAAGATCGCCACCGAGACACGATGTCTGCTTGGCAGGATCGAACGAGAGACACGAATCGAGGCCGATATCACGGTGAGTGCCCAAGTCAACCGGGTCCCAGTCGTCGATGGACACACCCTCTGTCTGTCGCTCGGTTTCGATCGTCTGCCCTCTCCAACCGCTGCAGCTGATGCGCTACGGGCTTTCCGCGGCAGCGAGACGGTGCGCGGATTGCCGAGTGCACCGCCTCGTTCGGTTCATGTGATGGATGGAAAGGATCGTCCGCAGCCGCGCCTCGACTTGTCCGAAGACAGCGGAATGGTTGTCCATGTCGGTCGAATTCGGCCCTGCCCGATCCTGGATCTTCGGTTGGTCGGACTGGTTCACAACACGCTTCGCGGTGCGGCTGGAGGCGCAATTCTTAATGCCGAGCTCCTCGTAGCGGAGGGATGGCTCGGATGAGCCGCGCCGATCGAACGTCATTGGCTGAGTTCCTTGGCGATGCGATCGTCTACCGGAGACTTGCTCCCCTCGATGAACGTCTGCCCCGGTACGAGGAACTGGCTCGGCGTATTGGGCTTCCTCCCGATACACCTCCTCGGAAATGCCAACCGGACTACGCGCGTGTCGTTGCTTGTCTCCTTCGTGCAGCGGCCGAGCTGCATGACATGCCGGGTCCGATCGAGCGTCTTCTACTCGTCGGCGACACGCCGGGAAACGATGTGACGGCCTTCCACCAGCTGTGCGCCGAAACCGGTTGGCCGGGGGTGGCGTTTGTCGGTCGCGACGATACGACACAGCCCGAAGTCTGGAAGGTCAGGGAGCATGGAGATCAGATCATCGTGACGGCGTCTCGATGGCGCTTGCTCGAGGAAATCGATGTGTTCTGTACAGGTCGTGGGTTCGCGATCGATCGGCAGACAGCGGTGATCATCGATATCGACAAGACCGCCATCGGAGCCCGCGGCCGCAACGACGAAGCGATCGATGGGGCGCGAATCGATGCGCTGCAACGAACGTTCGAGCAATTCCTCGACACCGCGCCGACGTGGGATGCTTGCCGCGAGCTGTATAACCGCCTGAATCGGCCCGCGCTTCATCATCTGACGGCCGACAATCAGGATACGATTGCCATCCTTTGCTTGGCGGTTGAGGGTGGACTGATTTCGTCGGAAATCCTCGCTGACGATGCGTCACGCCGGTTCTTGAGTCTTGTCCAGTTGATGCACGCGACACGACAGCCGTTTTGCCGGCCACCGACTGCGGCAAGGGAGATCTACCACCGGCTGCGTGAAGGTGCTCACGCTGGGGTGCTGCCTGAGTTTGAGGCATTCCGCCGCAACGAGTACGAGGCGACGGTTCGCAGAATGGACCATCTTCCCGACGACGCGCCGCGCGAGCAGCGGATGATGGACGAGATCACGATCACCGCCGAGGTCCGAGATGCGGCACTACGGTGGAGGGATCGAGGGGCACATCTGCTTGGGTTGTCCGACAAACCGGATACGGCAAGTCTGCCGACGACCGAGATGGCGGCAGCCGGACTCCGACCGCTCCATCGGACCGAAGCTCGGGTGCTCGGCGGCATCTAGCCTTCTCGCTTTCGGATCAGTAGGGCATTGGACATCGCGGCGGCGTCGACGGAGATGTCATCACCCTCGGAGATCTCTCCGGCGACGATCTTGCTCGCGAGGGGATTCTCGATCAGCCGTTTCATCGCGCGTGCCAGTGGTCGGGCGCCGTAGTGCGGGTCGTAGCCCTCTTTGGCGAGGACGCGCTTCGCCTCGGCGGTGAGTGTCAGACTCATCCCCTGCTCGGCGAGGCGCCCATTCAGATGGGCCACCTTTAGGTCGACGATTTTGCCGATCGCCTGCTCCGTGAGTGGGTGGAAGATGATCGTCTCATCGATTCGATTGAGGAACTCAGGACGGAAGAGCTTCCGGACCTCATCTTGAACGAGCTTCCGGACGGCCTCCTCGCCTGTGTTGGACTGGAAGTGCTCGCTGCCGGCGTTCGATGTCATGATGAGGATCGTATGCTTGAAGTCGACCGTGCGGCCGTGCCCATCCGTGAGCCGGCCTTCGTCGAGCAGCTGCAACATCAGGTTCATCACCTGCGGGTGAGCCTTCTCGATCTCGTCGAACAGCACAACCTGGTACGGGCGTCGCCGCACGGCCTCGGTCAGCTGGCCGCCTTCCTCGTAGCCGATGTAGCCGGGAGGGGAGCCGATGAGCCGTGCAACGGCGTGGCGCTCCATGTACTCCGACATATCGATTCGCAACAGCGCGTTGTCGCTTCCGAAGAGGAAGGACGCAAGCGACTTGGCAAGCTCGGTCTTGCCGACGCCGGTTGGACCGAGGAACAGGAACGTCCCAATTGGCCGGTTCGGATCGGCAAGGCCGGCCCGTGAGTGACGGACCGCCTCGGCGACGGCGCGAACGCCTTGATCCTGATCGATGACACGCGCATGCAACGCCTCTTCCATGCTGGAGAGCCGCGATCGCTCTTCCTCCAGCATTCGCTCGGCTGGGATTCCCGTCCACTGCGAGACGAGCGAGGCAATGTCGGAATCGGTCACCGTGTCACCAGTGCCGTCAACACGTAGACGGCTCGACGCTTCGTCGACCAAGTCGATGGCCTTGTCGGGCAGGAATCGATCAGCGATATAGCGCTCAGACAGCTTGGCTGCGGCGGTGATGGCTTCGTCCGTGATCGTTATCCGATGGTGTTCCTGGAGTTTCTCGCGCAAGCCCTCAAGGATAGCGACAGTTTCTTCGACCGTGGGCTCGCCGATGAACACCTTCTGAAACCGCCGCTCGAAAGCGGAGTCCTTCTCGATGTGCTCGCGATACTCATCGAGCGTCGTGGCGCCGATCAGCTTGAATCGACCGCGAGACAACGGCTCTTTGAGGATGTTCGACGCATCGATGGCGCCTTCCGCTGCACCGGCACCGACGAGCGTGTGCAGCTCATCGACGAACAGGATCGTATCGCCGGCATGAGCTTCGATCTCCTTGACGACCGCCTTCAGGCGATCTTCGAACTCGCCGCGGAACTTCGACCCGGCAACCATCGACGCGATGTCGAGTGCCACGATCTCCTTGCCCTGCAATGTTTCGGCAACTTGGTCGGCAATCATGCGCTGGGCCAGTCCCTCGACGACCGCCGTTTTGCCGACGCCCGGCTCTCCGATCAACACGGGATTGTTCTTCCGGCGGCGCGAGAGAATCTGCTCCATTCGCCGAATCTCCTGGTTTCGGCCGATCACTGGGTCAAGCTCGCCGCGCTTGGCCATCTCCGTCAGGTTGGTCGAGTACTTTTTGAGGATCTGGTAGCGCTCCTCGGAGTCGCGATCGGTCACGCGTTGCTCTCCCCGTACGTCTCGGAGCGATGTATAGATTGCTTCCGGCGTGATCTGGTGCCTGCCGAAGATCCTGCGCAACTGCGGATCTGTCGTGCGGCTCAGTGCCAGGAGGATATGGTCGATGCCGATATAGTCATCGTGGAGTCGTTCGGCCTCCATCTGGGCCGCAGCGATCACTGCATCGAGGCGCGGCGTGATATAGATCTGTGCCGCGGTTGGGCCACTGATTGACGGTTTCGCTTGCAGGAGGGTGTCGAGGTCGTTCACCAGGGTATCGAGGTCGACGCCCGTGTGTTCCAGGATCTCGCGACCGATTCCTTCCTTGCTCACGAGAACCATGGCGATATGCTCGGCATCCAATTGGTTGTGCTTGTATCGTGAAAGGAGGTCCTGGGATTCGCGAAACAGCTCCTGGGCTCCCTCGGTCATCTTGTCAAAACGGATCATTCCCATCGCCCTTCCTTAGCAGTCGACATACGAGACTGCTAAGTGGCAGTGTATGACCGATCTCTCTGGATGTCAAGAAAGGCAGAGCAGAGGGAGTCTAGCTGTGTTCGAAGCAGAGCTGCTTGTGATTCTTTCGGACGCCGGGGAAGCGAAGCACGCGATTGTGCATGACAACGTAAACGCCAGGAGCGACGAGCCGCGCGGCAAGAAGCGTCTCGGTGACGTTTTGCAGCGCGTCGGTATCGCGAAACTCGTACGGGCGCATCGCCCCGGTGAGCAGGATCGGAATCCGAAACGGAGCCAGTCTCCGATGGAGAAGCTCACCCGTTTGGGCCAACGTGTCGGTGCCATGCAGGATGACAATCGCATCGCACGACGCAACGGCGGCCGATGCTTCGGCGACGATGTACTCTCGATCCTCGTCGGTCATCTCGAGCGAGTCCTTGAACAGGATTTGCTTCGACGAGATTTCGAGATCGGGGAGACGGAAGGTGGCCAACAGCTTGGGCAACGTTGTGTGTGCGTTTCGAAGCGATCCGTCGTGCTCGTTGTACGTCTTCTCGATCGTTCCGCCGGTGGTCAGCATGGTAATCCGCATCGTTGTCTCCTTTGGCCAAGGAGCGGGATTGTCTTCCCGTAGGCGTTACTCCGCAATGGTTTGCATCGAATTCGTTGGAGCCACTCAGATCGCCTTGAGGAACATGCTGACCGCGGCGTAGACGAGCAGGACGCCGAACAGCTGCCGCAGCCGTTTCTTCGGGATCCGCGTGCCGATGCGCGGGCCGATCTGCGCCCCGATGACGATTCCAAGGATCAGCGGAATCGCCAACTCCCATTGGAGTGTCCCCTGCATCCAGCTGGTCGCTGCGCTGATCGCGGCCGTCGGGATCATCACGAACAGGGAGATGGCCACCGAAGAAACGATGTCCAGGCCGAGGAACAGCACGAGACTTGGGACGAACACCGTTCCCCCACCAATGCCAAACAGCTTCGTGGCCGTGCCGGCAACGAGTCCGAGCACGATCACCAGCAGGTAGAATCGAGCCCCTGACGTCCTCTTCGTTTCGCTTGCCTTCACGTCCTTCGCCGTGCGCCCGAGAAGCATTGTTGCTGCCGGATACAGCAGGAACACTGCGAACGCGAGCATCAGCCACTTCGGATCGGCAATCCCAACGATGGTTCCGCCGAGGAACACACCGGCGATGGCGCTGGGCATGAGCAACAGGCCGATGCGGAAGTCGATCGCTCGGCGGCGGAGATAGGCGATCGACGCGGAAATGCCGGTGAACAGGACACCAGCGACGCTCGTTCCAGCCGCCTCGGGCTGGGTTGAGACAAACCCGCCCAACAAGAGAAGCGGTACCATGAACACCCCACCTCCGAGGCCGAGCAAGCTGGCGAACGTCCCGATGACGATTGCGGCGAAGAAGAGCAGAACGGAGACTCCGAGTTCCATGGGCAGCTGCACCTCCGAGAGCGTTCCGAGAGCGTACACCATCGGCTGTCGATCACAACGCTGAGGGCAGGGTCGGCGTTGTGGGCAGCGATTGCTCGCCTCAGGTCGGATCTGGACAGGAAACGCCCGGCTCGATAGAGTAGCGGGCATCCAAGCGGGATGTATGACACCACGTGGGAGGCGATTCGATGAACGTTCCAACGCGCGACGACGCGTACGCACTGCTGATGGAATTCAACAAAAATGAGCGCCTGATCAAACACGCCCTGGCAGTCGAAGCGGTGATGCGGCACATGGCGCGCAAGCTGGGTCACGACGTGGAAGCGTGGGGTGCGATTGGCTTGGTGCACGACCTGGACTACGAGCAGTTTCCCGAGCAGCATTGCGCGAAGACCGAGGAGATCCTGCGCGAGAGCGGATGGCCGGACGAGGCGATTCACGCTGTGGTGTCACATGGTTGGGGTCTCTGCACCGACGTCGAGCCGACCCACGAGATGGAGAAGGTTCTCTACGCGATCGATGAGCTGACCGGCCTCGTCACAGCTGTTGCGCTTGTCCGTCCGTCGAAGAGCCTGATGGACCTCAAGGTGAAGTCGGTGACGAAGAAGTGGAAGGATAAGGCGTTCGCTGCAGGCGCCGACCGGGAGATCATCCAGAAGGGGATCGACATGCTCGGCATCGAACGAAGCGAGCTGATCGACGACGTCATCGAGGCGATGAAGGGCGTTGCGGCCGAACTCGGCCTCGACGGAACAGTGGCGGCGTAGCCGGCTGCCGGGACGAAAGGACAGCATGTCAAAGCAAGAGTACCGTTCTCAGGGATGGTCGTTGAACGACCTAATCTCTGCGCCGGATGGACCGCCGATGGAGACGGTGTTCGGCGAATTGGACGAGGCGGTCGGCCGGGTTGAGGCGCGTCGTGAAGATCTTGGCTCGTCGATTTCAGAGAGTTCCTTTGTCGAGATGCTCAGACTCATCGAGGAGGTCGGGCATTTGTCACGACGCCTCACCGGGTATGCGACACTGTGGCTTGCGGAGAAGTCGACCGATCAGACGGCACTTGCGTTTCGCGGGCGTGTGAACAAGGTTCTCGCCGATGCGGGGAACCGCTGCCTGTTCTTCGATCTGTGGTGGAAGCGACTCGATGACACGACGGTCGAGCGGTTGCTTCCATCGAGCGGAGACGTTCGTTACCACCTGGAGACGCTACGACGGTTCGCGCCGTACACGTTGTCCGAGCAGGAAGAGAAGATTATCAATATCAAGGATGTCCATGGCATCAGCGCGATGAACACATTGTACGACATGCTCACCAACGACCTGTCGTTCGAGTTCGAGGTAGATGGCGAGACGACACAGCTTACGCTAACCGAGCTGATGGTCCATGCGCGGAGCGCCGACCCCGAGCTTCGCAAGGCCGCCTATCAGTCGCTGCATGGAGTATTTGGCTCGCATGGCAACGTCCTTGGTGAGATCTACAAACACGTGGTTGGCGACTGGCACGACGAGAACCAACAGCTGCGCGGGATTCCCACGGCGATCTCAGCTCGAAACCTGCAAAACGATATCCCCGACGATGTGGTCGATGTACTGCTCGAAGCGTGCCGCAAGAATGCGAAACTGTTCCAACGCTACTTCCGGCTGAAGGCTTCGTGGCTCGGGGTGGAGAAGCTACGCCGCTACGACGTCTACGCGCCGGTCGAGAGCGTCTCGAAGGAGATCGCCTTCTCGGAGGGCGTGCAGCTTGCCCTGGACAGCATGCATGGGTTCGCGCCGCGGATGGCGGAGCTGGCCGAACGGGTGCTCGCCGAAGGTCATCTCGATTCCGAGGTTCGAGCCGGGAAAGACACCGGAGCGTTCTGCTACGGAGTTGTCCCGGAGATCACGCCGTGGGTGTTGGTCAACTACAACGGACAGCACAGCGACGCAACAACACTGGCCCATGAGCTGGGACACGCTGTCCATGCGATGCTTGCGGCCGATCACTCTTCGCTGACCTTCCACTCCTCGCTCCCGCTTGCGGAAACGGCGTCGAACTTCGCCGAGATGCTGGTGCTCAAGCGTCTGCTGGAATCGGAAACCGACTCGCACGTTCGAAGAAGCCTCCTGGCGGGATTCGTTGACGACAGCTACGCATCGATTCTTCGGCAGATCTTCTTTGTGCTGTTCGAGCGGGAAGCGCACAACGTGATCAACAACGAAGGTGCCACGGTCGATCAGCTGGCCAGCCGGTACCTTGAGAACCTGCGCGAGCAGTTCGGAGATGCTGTCGAGCTGTCCGACGAGTTCCGGTGGGAGTGGGTGTCGATTCCACACATCTACCAGGTGCCGTTCTACTGCTATGCGTATGCGTTCGGCCTACTGCTCGTGCTTGCCCTCTACCGGCAATACGAGCAGGAAGGCGAGGCGTTCGTGCCCAAGTACCTACGGATCCTCGAGTACGGCGGGTCGAAGGCGCCGGTCGAAATCCTCGATGAGGCCGGGTTCGACGTGCGAACCGAAACATTCTGGCAGGGTGGGTTCGACGTGATCGGTGAGATGATCGAAGAACTGGAGAAGAGCGAAGGCTAACGGCAACTACGCTCGAAGGTCGGAGAGCTGTGCATCCGTTGCGCGGATGAGATCGGCGGCGGCGAGTTTGACGAGGGTTCCTCGAGCCCCGGCGTTGATGACGAGCATTGGCTGTCGTGCCGTTGTGCGGTCAAGATAGATGGGCAGCTGCTGCCGCGCTCCGAGCGGGCTGATCCCACCGACGAGATAGCCGGTCACGCGTTGCGCATCGCGTGGGGATGCTGCCTCGACGTGCTTGTAGCCTGTGGCGTGCCCGAGCTTGCGTGTGCTGACGCTCTCGTTGCTCGCGATCAACGAGAACAAAAACGATCCATCGCCGGCGCGGAAAACCAGCGACTTGAGGACGATCTCCTCCGGTTGAGCGACCGCCGCGGCCGCGATCCGGGCACCAGCGCGATTGTAGCGATAGACGAGCACCTCATGCTCGATCCCGAGATCCCGCAGCACCTGTATCCCACGCGTCGCCACAGCGACCTCCGATTCTCGACGACTCACTCACCGGAGTTGACTGCGTCAACTCCGCCGGCATCGAGGACTCCATCTCGAGATCCCGTAGCAGCTGTATCTCATGCATCGCTACAGCGACCTCCGCGGCCGCGATCCAGGCACCAACGCGATTGTAGCGATAGACGAGAACCTCATGCTCGATCTCGAGATCCCGTAGCACCTGTATCCCACGCATCGCCACAGCGACCTCCGCTTTTCGACGACTCACTCACCGGAGTTGACTGCGTCAACTCCGCCGGCATCGAGGACTCCATCTCGAGATCCCGTAGCAGCTGTATCTCACGCATCGCCACGGCGACCTCCGATTCTCGACGACTCACTCACCGGAGTTGACTGCGTCAACTCCGCCGGCATCGAGGACCCCATCGATCTCGATGACGAAGATACTTCTCGTGGACACATTCAACTCCGTTCGCCCATTCCCGCGCGTCCGCTTGTGACAGTGTTGCGCATTTCACGTATAGCCGCAAAGGCCTCCGCTGTCGTTGGGGTAGCCTTGCACCTAGGCCGTGGCCAAAATAGCTCATCCACTGCGAGTTCGTGCAGTACCCTTGCCTGGCTCTGCAAATCGCGGTTGCTCATCCACTGCGAGCTTGTGCAGCACCCTTGCCTGGCTCTGCAAATCGCGGTTGCTCACCGACTGCGAGTTCGTGCAGTACCCTTGCCTGGCTCTGAAAGATTCGGAAGCTCACCCACTGCGAGTTCGTGGAACGAACTCGCCCGGCATCGACAGCCGTATGGAGTCGATGACGAAGGCAAGCAAGACTCCGGCCTCACCATATCCCCGATCTTCCTTCCCCTGCCGAGGTCATGGTAGAATGCAGGTGATTTAGCATGAACGGCAGCGTGGTGCGTTTCGGGAGGAGTTGAACAATGCGGAAGACAGCTGGAAGCCGAACGAAACGGCCAGGGTGGGCTTGGCTTCTCATCCTCTTGATCCTGGCAGCCAGTCATGCAGCGACGGCTCGTGACCTCATTGTTCGTAGCACGGCAGACAGTGACTCGGGAACCCTGCGCTGGGCGCTGGAGACGGCACGAGCCGGAGACACGATCACGTTCGATCCGGCGGTCTTTCCGCCGAGCGATCCTGAGACGGTCACATTACGAAACCCCTTGCCGCCCCTGATCTGTGGTTCACTCACCATCGACGCCAGCGATGCTGGCGTCATCCTAAGCGGGCGGCTCCTGAGGGAAGGAGAGTTCAACGCCCTGGAGATTGTCTCAAGCAGCAACACTGTGCGAGGCCTGCAGATCCTAGACTTCTCGGGCTGCGGAATCCTCATCGCAGGATCAGCAAGGAACAACACGATTGGCGGGGAGAGGTCCATCGGCAGGGGGCCTTTCGGCCAGGGGAACGCTGTGGGGCGCTGCAATGGTGGGGTGGGAATCTGGGGATCCCACGCTACAGGGAACTCGGTCATTGGGAATGCGATTGGCACGGATCGATCCGGTGGTCTCGATCTTGGCAACGTGGATGGGATCGCCCTCGGCGATGGAGCTACGAGAAACACCATCGGTCCCGGAAATGTGATCGCACACAATCGGGAGACCGGGGTGCTCATCCTGAGTCGGGGAACATCGAGAAACACGATCACACGCAACAGCATCTTCGAGAACGGTTGGACCGGAATCCGATTTGAAGACGCGCACCCCGGAGCAACCGAGATCACACTCCAAGATGCGAGTATCCAAGCAGGCCTCCTCTCGGGTCATTCTTGCCCTGAGTGTGAAGTCGAGTTTTTCTCCGATTCTGGGTCGCAAGGGAGGAGCTTCATCGCAAGCACCATGGCGGATGAGCATGGATGCTATACGCTGTCCACAGACAGCCCAGTCGTCGGGCCGGCAGTAACTGCGACGGCGACAGATCCGCACGGAACGACTGGACCATTCCTCATCTTGGCTCACGTTCTCGATGACTCCGAAGCGCTTCAGCAGGACAACCCTCATGTGGCGAGGTCGGTCATGGCACGGACGAGTGACCAACTTGAGGACAACCGACTCGCTCAGCTTGCCAGCCTCGCATCGGATGTTCATTCCAGGGAGGATGCTGACAGCTTTGTGAAGCAGCACCTCGAATTGGGGCTGACGTGGTATCGCATTAGCCTCGATTGGCTGGATTGGTGTGAGGTTGTGGAAAGCCCGAGGTTCTCAAGCACCGACATTGACCCGAATGCTGACGTGGCGATCACGATGCTCCATGAGAAAGGTGTTGATGTCATGCTGGATCTTGTCTACTGGGACGAGCGAGCATCCATCGCAAAACCCCGCGAGCAACTCTATACGACGGCGGCAGAGATCGATAGGTTCGTGAACTACGCTCGAACGATTGCTCGACACTTCCGTGGACGTGTCGCATCGTACGCCGTGTTAAACGAGCCCAATGTGCCAGATCCTGGCCAGTTCGTCACTCCTGACGACTACGTCGAGCTGGTTCGTTGCACGGCTCCTGCCATCCGGGAAGAGGATCCCAGTTCCAGGATCGTCATCGGGGAGGTTACGCCGCTGTGGGGGTGTGACGGGCTGGACTACCTGCACAAGATCATGAGTTCCGACGTGCTGCCTATGGTCGACGGGATCGCTTGGCACTGGGGCGGTGCATCGCCGGAGTTTCATGCCGACTTCTATTACGGCTATCCCGAGCTGGTACGAGACATTCGAAGTATCGCCGAGGAGAGAGGGTTCAAGGGCGAGCTGTTCGCCGAAGAGATCACGCTACGGACAGCCAAGACGCCTCATCCGTCCGAATACATGGGGTATGAGGAGATTCCTGCCCTGAAGTACACGTTACGAGTCGCGCTCATGAACCTCGGTCTCGACCTTGCAGCTGGTTTGAACTTCGAGAATCTAGAGGGGATTCCTCTTCAGAAGCGCATGACACAAACCCTCTGCGCTGCTATGGCCGGCCATGAAGCGATCGACCTGCCGGTCGCGATCGACATCGACACCGAGGACCCTGTCGCCTATTGCGCCTTCCGAAATCCCAACGGCGACCGGATGCTAGCGATCTGGACCGACGGGATTGCCCAGGATGAGGATCCCGGAATCCCGGCGACGATCAGCTTCCCCGCTTTGGCTGCCGGTTTTGTCACCGGAATCGACGTGCTCCACGGGTTTGAGCAGGAGTTGGTGTTCGAGATCGACGATGGCAGCACGATCGTTCGCGACGTGCTCGTCAAAGACTACCCAATCCTCATCCAGCTGAGCGACATCACGTTCGGACCCGACTACGAGGAGACCATTGGCGATGGCTTCCACCGGTTGGGTGAGCGGGATGGGAACTGATCGTGGAACGAGTCGGAGGTATAGAGATGAATCGATGGCACGAAACCCTATGTGTGTGTCGCTCCGCGATGCTTGTCCTGGTCCTATTGCTTGTCGCTTCTCTGGTGGCGAACGCGCGGGAGATTGTCGTGATAAGCACTGCCGACAGCGGAACAGGTACGCTTCGCTGGGCGCTGGAGACGGCGCGGTCCGGAGACACGATCACGTTCAATCCAGTGGTCTTCCCTCCGAGCGACCCCGCAACGATCTCTCCTCAAACGGAGCTGCCTGCGATCACATGCGGTGGCCTGGCCATCGACGCGAGCAACGTTGGCATACTCATCGACGGCGCCAACGTACCCGGCGACTGGAAGAACGGACTGCAGGTCTATTCGAGTTACAACACGATCATGGGCCTTCAGGTTGTCAACTTCGCTGGATCTGGCATCGTTGTTGCTCAAGGGATCAACAACACGATTGGTGGAGACCGGAGTGTTGGATCGGGTCCGGTTGGGCAGGGCAACCTTGTGAGTGGGAACGGCATCGGCATCGACCTCTGTGACATAGGGACATCAAACAACAGGATTGTGGGGAACCTCGTTGGAGTCCAGGTGGATGGACGGACGCCGTGGCCCAATCGCGGGTCGGGGATCTTCATCGAGCCTGGAGCTACGCACAACTACATCGGTCCGTGGAACGTTATCGCCTGCAACGGATCGGACGGAGTCACGGTGCTGGGAGCGGATGCACACTCGAATACCATCACAAGGAATGCGATCTTCGGCAATGTGGAAGGTGGTATCACTCTCATCGACGGAGCCAATGAGCTATCGACGAGGCCAGTCCTGGGTGATGTCGATCTGAGTAGCGGGCGTGTCGCTGGGATTGCGTGCCCAAACTGCATTGTCGAAATCTACTCCGATCAGCTTGGACAGGGAGAGGTTCTCGAAGTCATTGCTGTGGCTGATGATCAAGGCGCATTCCTTGTCCAGACTGGACAAGGGCTCGCGGGGCCGAATATCACTGCAATAGCGACGACACTGGACGGGAGCACCAGCTCATTCTCAGACCCCTTCATGGGGGAGCAGGCTTGCACCTCTATGCGCCAGAGACCTTTGTCGTCTGAGTTCGCCGCTATCGAGATACTGGCGACAAGCATCGACGATAGTGGATACGGCACGTTTCGTTGGGCAATGGAGACAGCAAGACCTGGCAATGTGATCAGGTTCGATCCTGAGACCTTCCCTCCAGACGATCCAGCGATAATCAATCTTCAGACAGAACTACCGCCTCTCCGATGCGGCAACGTGACTGTTGATGCAAGCGATGCTGGAGTCATCTTGGATGGATCAGATGTCACCGATGAATGGGCTACTGGGATACAGATCTACTCAGATGAAAACGTCATTATGGGGCTACAGATCATCAACTTCGACGGGGCAGGGATTACTGTTGGAGGCTCGACTGAGAACAGAATAGGGGGAGATCGCACCATCGGGGAGGGGCCGACCGGACAAGGGAACCTTCTCTCGTCCAACCGTATGGGGATTGTCGTATGCGATGTTGCGGCATCTGACAATGCAGTGATCGGAAATCTTATCGGAGTCCAAGCGGATGGCATTACACCTTCAGGCAATTCCATGTCAGGTGTCTTCATCGAATCGGGCGCTACTCGCAACACAATCGGTCCAGAGAACATCATTGCCCACAACGCGATGGACGGTGTTGGGATTATGGATTCAGGAACTCACTCCAATACGATCACTCGCAACACAATCTTCAAGAATGGTGAGGGTATCTACATGATGGATATGTACGACATCCATCTCTGTAATGGAGGGAATGCAGGCCTTGAAGCACCAACTTTTACAAGGCTTGAGGGATTGCGAACAATCGCAGGAACGGCGACTCCGAATTCGACAATCGAGGTTTTCTCTGGACGTTGCCACGCAGAAGCATTCGAAGGAGAGACCGTTTGCGACGACGAGGGAGCATTCCTCTATCACACGTCTTCTGCATTCATTGGGTCTCATGTCCTGTGTACAGCGACCGATCCTCTCGGCAATACAAGCTCCTTCTCATCACCCATGGCAGTTGTTCCGATGCAGGAAGGATCGGCATCAATACGAGTACTGCTGGAGTCCAGGCCTTCAAGTGAACTTGCGGACAACAGGATTGGCTCATCATGGAATGGCTTCTGGCAGCCAGTTGATATGCTCGGTGTTGCGCATCACGGCATCTTTGACGTGGGGTTGAAGCGTGCCATGTTGACAGTCAACGCATGCGAAGCCGTGACCGCAGGCAAGATCGCTATCGACCTTGCAAGATCAGAGTTTGAGGTCGAGCCAAGCCATGATGCGGTCTTTTCCGTCGTGGCTGAGAATGGAGTCCAGATTACCTACAGCCTGGTGTTCTGGGACAAGGATATCCCAACTACTGAAGATGTTCTGAGTGGCCCCCGATTCAAGACAGAAGACCAGATTGCGAGATACCTCGACTTTGTCCGGTTCACTGTGGGGCACTTCGAAGATCGGGTTCAACGCTATGAGATCTGGGGCGAACCCAATGTGGACATGCCGGGGCTGTGGGGAAAACATATCGATGTCGAGGATTACATCGAGCTCGTGCGACGAGTTGTCCCTGTCATTCGCGAGGAGAGCCCCGATGCAATGATTCACGTGGGAGCTACCAGTGGCTTGCGAGAAGAGTCATCGCAGGCTTACTTGTCCGAGATTCTTCGATCCGACATCATGCCGCTGGTCAATACTGTGACGTGGCATCCGTTGTACGGTGAGTCACCAGAACACGAAGCCGGATACTACTACGAGTATCCTTCGATAGTCCGACATCTCATCGATCTGACGCGATCCCACGGATTCTCTGGGGAATTCGAAGCAGATGAAGTGACTTGGTGGACAATCGGTGAGGAGAACGACCAGCCTTGGCGATACTCCGCACTTCATGCGGCGAAGTATTATGCGCGATCCATCTTGCTGCACCTGGGAATGGACGTGACTATCTGTGTGGGTGGCAGTGATAAACGGCCTGTCCTTGGCCCTACGATTCAGAACCTCTGCACCGTCATGGCCGGCCACGAAGCGATCGACATGCCGGTTGCGATCGACATCGAAACCGACAGCCCTGTCGCCTATTGCGCCTTCCGCTACCCGAACGGCGGCCGGATGCTGGCTGTGTGGACTGACGGCATTGCCCAGGACGAGGATCCGGGTGTCCCGGCAACGATCACGTTCGAGGGACTTGCCGCTGGGAGTGCTGCGGGTATCGACGTGCTCCACGGCTTCGAGCAGGAGCTGGTATTCGAGATCGACGGTGACGACACGATCGTTCGCGATCTACTTGTCAAGGACTACCCGATCCTCATCCAGCTGAGCGACATCACATTTGGATCGGACTACGAAGAGACCGTCGGCGACGGGTTCCATCGACTAGGCGAGCCGTAGAGCGAGCATCTTGGGTTCTGGGTGCGGCGCCCAGCTCCGTTGAGGGTTGGTGGGGCAAACTCTCCTGCACTCGCGCGTTGGGCTTCTAGAAGCCCAGCGCGCACCCATCTTTGCGTGGTTCGCTGCCCCCGCGCAACATCCCGGCCTTCTCATCGATCCAAATCCCCTGATACCCTCCGAAACCGGTCGTTCGGATCTGAACCTGGTGTCCCTTTGCGCGGAGACCGTCTATCGACGCTTGCGAGAACCCGCGTTCGAGCCAGACTGTTCCGCCATCGCTCATGGCATCGCCGGTTGGCGTTGACGACCCACCATGCCGCCAGCGCAAGGCATCCCCGGCCGCCTGGACGTCCATCCCGAAGTCAAGGCGGTTGAGGAGAATCTGGACGTGTCCTTGCGGCTGCATGTCCCCGCCCATGACGCCGAACGAGAACAGCGGGTTGCCATCCCGGGTGACGAACGCGGGGATGATTGTGTGGAAAGGCCGCTTGCCAGGCTCAAGGCTGTTGGGATGGCTCGCATCGAGGTGGAACAGGCTCCCGCGGTTCTGCATCGCGAAGCCAGTCCCGGGTGGGACGATCTCCGACCCGAAGTTGCAGTAGATCGATTGGATCAGCGAGACGGCGTTTCGTTCGCTGTCGACCGCTGTCAGGTACACCGTGTCCCCTGTTTGAAGCCTTGGGTCGCCCGCCGGTACGCGGAGTGCCGCTCTGGACTGCAAGATTTGCTTGCGCCGTCGCGTCGCATACGGTTTGGAGATCAATTCATCGACCGGCACGTCGGCAAACCCGGGGTCGGCATAGTAGTGGGCCCGATCCTCGTAGGCACGCTTCTTCGCTTCGATCTGGAGATGGAGCAGCTCTGCGCTGTCCCGGGTCATGGAAGAGACGTCGAACCCCTCGAGGATCCCGAGCATCTGCAACGCGGCAATCCCTTGGCCGTTGGGCGGAAGCTCCCAGATGTCATAACCGCGGTAGTCGATCGAAACCGGATCGTCCCAGGTCGAGCGGTGCGATTCGAGATCCTCGAGCGAGATCAGTCCATCGACCTTCCCGGCGCAGGCGAGGATTCTCTCGGAGATCTCGCCGCGATAGAACGCATCGCGGCCGGCAGAACAGATCGCGCGGAGCGATCGGGCGAGATCCGGGTTGCGGACGACTTCGCCGACTTCCGGTGCTCTGCCGTCAACGAGAAACGTCGCGGCGGCGCCCGGATCGGCGCGGAGCCGGTCCTCGGCCGTTTTCCACATTCGCCCGATCACCGGGGTGACGGCGAATCCAGACTTGGCGTAGGCAATCGTCGGCGACAGCAACTGCTCGATTGGCAGCCGTCCGAACCGCTCGTGCAAGGCGACCCAGCCATCGACACATCCGGGGACGGTCCACGACAGCGGTCCGCGTTCCGGGATCCGATCGAGTTTGCGTGACGAGAAAAGGGCCCGGGTCATAGCGCGTGGCGCGCGTCCAGAGCCGTTGAATCCATGCAACCTCGTGGTTCGCGCGTCCCATACGATAGCAAACAGATCGCCTCCGAGGCCACAGCTCATCGGCTCGACAAGCCCGAGCATCGCGTTGGCGGCAATCGCCGCATCGATCGCGTGCCCCCCTTGCCTAAGGATGTCGACGCCCACCTGTGTGGCCAGCGGTTGACTCGTTGCCACCATTCCATGTGCCGCGATCGTTTCCGACCTTCCGCTCTGCTCCACTCGAACGGTCATGGTCCTCCTTGCTGTGCTCCTTCGAGGATACGGTCCGGCGGTAGATCGAACCAGCCATCGGCGTGTACTGCAGTTGCACAGGCACCTATAATGGAGGCGTCCGAGGAGGATCGATGGAACGGCGAAAGATTGTGCTTCGTGAGCTATTGGCCAAGGATCCGGCCGACATTGCCGAACTGCTCGAAGAGCTATCGCAGCAGCAGGCCGCGGATCTGGTGCATCGCCTCTTTCTTCGACACGCTGCCGCCGAACCGCTGGGCGAGATGGATCCGGATGACTCGGCGGAGCTGGTCGTTCAACTCGACCGCGCCGAGGCAAGTGAGATCCTCGCACGGATGGATCCAGACGATGCAGTCGACGTGCTTCTCGAGCTACCCGAGGAGATCCAGCAGGATCTCCTCTCGAAGCTCAGCCGTCAAGATGCCGAGGTGCTCACCGACCTGCTGGCCTACCCGCCGGACACCGCGGGCGGACTGATGTCGCCGGAGATCGTGCCGCTGTCACTGTCGATGTCGGCAGGCGAGGCGATCGACCTACTTCGGCGTCGTCAGGAAGAGGCGGAGACTGTCTACTACGCGTACGCCGTGGATGACGAGGGACGTCTGCAAGGCGTTCTCTCACTTCGCGACATGGCGCTCGCCGCGCCGGGCAAGAGCCTCCGAGAGCTGGTCGTGCGCGATGCGGTCACAGTCTCGGTGATGGAGGATGTCGAAGAGGTGGCACGAACGTTCGACAAGTACGACTACTTCGCGCTTCCCGTCGTCGATGACGCGAACCGACTTCTGGGCGTGATTACAGTGGATGATGTGATTGATGTCATTCGCGAGGAAGCGACCGAGGACATGTACGGTCTCGCCGCCGTCCCAAGCGAAGAGGGTGTCGGTACGGGGTGGTTCCGCTCCCTGCGGCTGCGTCTTCCCTGGTTGTACCTGCGGCTGCTGACGGCACTTGCTGCAGCAGTTGTAGTGGGGCTGTTTGAGCCGATGATTGCGAAGGTGGCGGCTCTTGCGGTCTTGATGGGCGTGATTGCCGGACAGGGGGGGAGCGCCGGGATGCAAACGGTGACGATCATTACGCGCGGCATCGCGCTTGGGGAGATCGCGCCGCGGCAAGGACGCCGGCTTCTCGGCAAGGAACTCTTCCTCGGTGCGGTCAACGGCGCATTGATTGGCGCGACGATCGGGGTCATCACGTATCTGTGGAAAGGTGAGATCTGGATCGGTGTGGCCGCGTTCCTGGCGATGCTGCTGAATATGGTGATCGCCGGTGTCAGCGGCGTGATCATCCCGCTTGCCGTCCGAGCGCTGGGCAGAGATCCGGCACTCGCGTCGGGGATCTTCCTGACGACGGTAACCGATGTGCTTGGATTCGGACTTCTGTTTCTGATTGCCAGGTGGCTTCTCCCGGGGGGCTCATGAGACCGACACTGCCGATCTGGACGATTCCGCTCTTGCTCGCCATTCTTGGGATCATCCTGCTTGTCGCGAACCTCGGCATTGCAGCGAAGGTTCTTATCTCGACCGAGACACTGGCGTACTGCGGATACCTGATTGCTCGAGCGCGGTGTGTAGACGATGCGCCGCGACCGGTATCGAATCTTATCGCGCTCTTCCCTGGGCACCTCTTGCTGTTGCTTGCGCTCTCGTCATTGATGGCACCGGACGGCCTTGCGTATATCTGGGCCGTGGTTCCGCCGGCGACGGTGCTCTATGACTTGATAGCATGGAAGGGCCTGTTTCGAGCGCCGATTCGAACGTCGATCTCGGCCGTTCTCTACGCTATAATCTGGGCCGATCTCTTCTTCCTATTGGAGCGCTTGATCGCGTTGACGAGGGAGTGGGATGAGAGGATGATCATCGCAGTACTCGGTCTTGTCGGAGGGGTGTTCCTCGGATTGGGGCTCTACCGACATCGACTTGCTGGCAAGGAGTGATGAGATGAAAAGATGGATTCCCGTTTTGGCAGGATGGTGTGCCGTCGGAAGTCAGTGGATTGCGCGCGCACAGGAAGTGAGCGGTAGCGGCGAGGTGGGAGAGGCCGGAGGAACATCTTCGGCGCTGGGAGGAATGGCTCCCCTCCTGATCATGCTCGCAGTGTTCGGCGCGATCTTCTACTTCATGTTGATCCGGCCGCAAAGAAAACGGCAGGCGAAGATGAACGAGTTGATCGGTGGCCTCAAGCGAGGCGATCATGTGATCACTGCAGGAGGGATCTTCGGCGAGATCGATTCCGTTGGCGAGACGGCGTTTGTGCTCACACTCGAGGACGGTGCGAAGATTCGCGTCGCCAAAGCGAGCGTGACTCAGAAGCGCGACAAATAAAGGAGTTCGCATGGCCCAGCATCACCACCATCACATGACCCGTAGCGACTGGATCCGGTTCGGTGTCGTTCTCTTGGTCGCAGTCGGTGCCCTGTACCTCGTGTATCCGTTCTGGCCTCTGCAGAACGTTGTCCAACTGGGATTGGATCTCCAGGGCGGGGTCCGGATGGTGCTGGAGGGCGAGGGTATCGAGGAGATGAACGCCGACCTGCGGGCCGAAACCATCGACCGCCTGATCACAATCATCGACAATCGAATCAACCAGTATGGATTGGCCAACACGGAGATACGCAAGTTCGGCGGGGACCGCATTCTCGTCAGCCTCCCCGGGGCCACCGATCCGGAGGAGGCCCGGCGTTTGATCGGTCAGACGGCACTGCTTGAGTTTCGACGGGTCGTCGACGCGGGGACGAGCCCACTCGATGACCTTTCGCCGAGGTCGAGTTCTCAAGAGGTTCTGAAGAATCGAGGCGGCGTTCCGTTCATCGTCGGTACCGAGATTCTCCTCACCGGCGCTGGGTTGTCGGATGCCAGCGTGCAAGCAAGTCAATCGTTGACATCGGCCGGTCAGTATCAGATCTCGCTCGAGTTCAACCAAGAAGGAGCGCAGGAGTTTGCCAGGGTTCTCCTCGATCTCGGCGTCGGAGAGCGGATGGCAATCATTCTCGACAACACGGTCTACAGCGCGCCGGTGATCCAGGAAAGCATCGTGAACGTAGCGCGAAACCAAGGTTGGCGGGGCGTGAAAGACGGATCGAGCATTTCGGGAATCAACGATCAAGAAGAAGCCCGGATCCTTGCGATCGCGCTGCGGGCCGGCGCACTGCCGGTTGCCGTGCGTGTTGCCGAGGAAACGACGATCGGGCCGACGCTCGGTGATGATTCCATCCGGCGTGGCATGATGACGATTGCCATCGGATTCCTCCTGATCCTTGTCTACATGATGGTGTTCTATCGCGTGCTCGGATTCGTGGCGAACCTGGCGCTGATCTTGAACATGCTGATCGTCTTTGGTGCGCTCGTCCTATTCCGGGCCGTGCTGACGCTGCCTGGAATTGCTGGAATCATCCTCACGATCGGCATGACGGTCGACGCCAACGTGATCATCTTTGAGCGAATCAAGGAAGAGCGGCGAACGGGGAAATCTCCGCTGGCTGCGGTCCGATCGGGATTCGAGAAGTCTCTTTCGACGCTGCTCGATGCGAACATCACTACCCTGATCACGGCACTGATCCTGCTGTTGCTGGGGACCGGCCCGATCCGGGGGTTCGCGATCACGCTTGGGATCGGTGTGGCGGGAAGTCTGTTTTGCGCTCTGATTGCCAGCCGGCTGCTGCTTGAGAAGGCGGGATTCCACAACTTCATCCCGGTACGCGGTGTGGAGGCAAGCGGCCCGAGTTAGCGGCCGACCGCTTCGAGAACAAGCGACATCAGTGCATCCGCCGGGTGTACCAGCCCGCCTTTGATGTCGCGATCGAGCCGAACGCCGAGCCGAAGCGTTGCGGCCAGCTCGCTGAGAGAGCGCTGCTTCGCTTGACCGATCAGCCGTCGCAACAGCCAATCCTGAACTCCGATTGACGCAGCCATCTCCGATCTTGCGACTTTTCGATCGAGCAGAAGGCGGATCATCGTCAAGCGGGTCAGATGACGGAGGATCCCGCCAAGGATCCTCCCTGGATCCTCACGCAATCCGCGCAGCTCATCGAGCGTTGCGTCAAGGGTTCCCTCGCCGAGGCGATCGTAGAACGGGTACACGGTTCGCTCGGCGCTGGGGAAGACGGTTTGCTCGACGGTCTCCCGATCGATGGATCCTTCCGCCGCAAGGCATCGAAGCTTGTCTGCCTCTTGGGCGACTGTCAGAAGACTGCTTCCGCACCGGTGGAGAAACTCGCGAAACGCTGGCTCAGTCAATGAGATACCACGCGCGGTGAGGATTTCCTTGGCGCTTCCGCGAATGGCGTTTCCCCGCGGTGCCGGGAGAGACACTAGGGATTCACGAGCCTTGGCTGCTTTCGCAATCGGGCTGGTCGCACGCAGATCGGTCGCGATCAGTGTGAGGTAGGTCCCTTGTGCGAACGATGTTTCGAGAAGTGGCACAAACGATTTCGGAGGTTTGGCCTTCTCGATGCGCCGAACGATGAAGTGGCGTCCGAGTGCGAACAGGGATAGGGATGTCAGATCGAGCTCCAACTCGCCAGCTTGTATCTCATCGGCGAAGCGAACGTGTCGTTCTAGGTCGGGATCCTCGGCTCGGAGCGCCGCCTCGCGAGCGGCAAGAGCGCATTCGCACCGGTACGGATCTCCGGTGAACGCCCTGAGGATCGGCTCGCTCATGGATATCTCCCTTTCGGTGGAACCGTTCGACATCATAGGGGGCCTGGTGGATGCAATCAACGATTGCAGCAGGCAGTAGCCCGAGAAGGAGAGAACTCTCGATTGCGCATTGACGTTCCCTCCCCCTTCCTCTACGCGGTGCCTCGTTTCCGTACTGAGGCGCAGGCTACTTGGAAGGTTGAGTTCGCTGTTTCGGGTCGCGGCGCATCGACAGGCCGATCCGTCCTCGGTCGACATCCACGTCGACCACGGTGACCGTCACCTTCTGGCCCACCCGGACGACGGACGATGGATGCTCAATGTAGCGATCAGCCAGCTGACTGATGTGGACCAGCCCGTCTTGGTGCACACCGATGTCGACGAACGCGCCGAAATCGACCACGTTGGTCACGATTCCGGGTAGCTTCATCCCCACAGACACGTCTTCGATCTTCTGGGCATCTTCGGAGAAGGAGAACGCCTCGAACGATTCGCGCGGATCTCTTCCGGGCTTGGCCAGCTCATCGAGGATGTCATTCAGCGTCGGGAGACCGACCGTCTCGGTGACATAGTGCTGCAGGTCGATCCGATGGCGAAGCGTCTCATCGGCGATAAGATCAGCCACTGTGCAGTCGAGATTCGTGGCCATTTGACGGACGATCCCGTAGCTCTCCGGATGGACGGCCGTTGCGTCGAGGGGGTCGTCGGCGCCATGGATCCGCAAGAAACCGGCTGCCTGCTCGTACGCCTTTGGTCCAAGACGTGGAACCTTCTTCAGTTCTTTGCGACTGTGAAACGGGCCATGTTCGTCGCGATAGGAAACGACATTCTCCGCCAGCTTCGGACCGAGTCCGGAGACGCGTGATAACAGAGGAGCGCTCGCTGTATTGGCCTCCACACCGACGGCATTGACGCAGTGTTCGACCACATCGTCTAGTGCGCGGTGCAGCAGCGTGGCATCCACATCGTGCTGATACTGGCCGACACCGATCGATTGGGGGTCGATCTTCACCAGCTCGGCGAGAGGATCCATCAGCCGACGTCCGATCGAGACGGCGCCGCGGACGGTCACGTCATGGTTCGGGAACTCCTGCCGGGCAATCTCGGACGCTGAGTAAATTGACGCACCGGACTCATTGACCAGCACAATCGGAATCCCAGCAGGAATCTCAAGCGACCGGACGAGCGTCTCCGTCTCCCGGCTTGCCGTTCCGTTCCCGATGGCGATTGCTTCGATCGCGTAGCTTCGGATGAGGTCAACGAGCGTCTGTCCGGCGAGCGCGCGCTGGTGTTCCGAGCCGACGATGTGGATCACCGTATGCGTCAGGAGCTGTCCCTGAGCATCGAGACAGACCGCTTTGCAGCCTGTCCTGTATCCCGGATCGATCGCGAGCACCCTTTTCTGCCCCAGAGGCGGAGCCATCAACAGCTCCTGCAGGTTGGCGGCGAATACGCGGGCTGCCTCTTTGTCTGCGCGCTCCTTGAGCTTGGCACGAACTTCGTTCTCGATCGACGGGGCCATCAGGCGCTTGTAGGCGTCTTCCACGGCTTCCATAACGTGTTCCGATGCAGCACTCCGGCCGCGCACGAATCGGCGGGCCAGTGCAGCGACCGCCGCCTCGTCCTCTGGACGCGCCGACAGGCGAACGACTCCTTCTCGCTCGGCACGCAGGATCGCATGAATGCGATGTCCCGGCGCTTTGGAAAGCTGTTCCTCCCACTCGAAGTAGTCGCGGTATGTCGCTCCGTCGGATTGCCTTCCTTCAATGACGCGGGTCCGAAGGACAGCCTGCGTCTCGAACAGCCTCCGGATCTCTCCTCGCGCTTCGGCCGATTCGTTGACCGATTCGGCCACAATGTCGCGTGCTCCAGCAAGCGCCGCTTCGATGTCGTCGACACCGCTCTCGGGATCGATGAATCCGCACGCCGCGGCGTGCGGATCGGTGGACGGATCTTGCGCCAGCAGTGTGTTCGCCAGCGGTTCCAGTCCCCGCTCACGTGCAATCATTGCCCGTGTGCGGCGTTTCGGCCGATAGGGTAGGTAGAGATCCTCGATCTCGGTCATCGTCTCGGCTCGGTCGATCGCCGCCTTCAGCTCATCGGTGAGGAGTTCACGCTCAATCAGCGAGGAGAGGATTGCCTCCCTTCGTTCAGCAAACGCACGGAGCTGGGTGATCCGGTCGCGGATTGATGTGACCGCGACTTCGTCGAGCGAGCCGGTTCGTTCCTTCCGGTACCGGGAGATGAACGGGACCGTCGCGCCTTCATCGAGCAACTTTGCCGCCGCCTCGACCTGGCGGGGCGAAAGCAGCAACTCCGTCGCAACTCGTCCGTAGTATTCGTTCAGCATTTGTGATCCCCCGATCATCCTGCCAGGGATTGATCTCCCCGCGAAGTCGCCAGACCGTACGAGCCCCGATCGGTTGCGTCAAGGGCTCGCGCTGCGATCTCCAAGGTCGACCGGAAGCTAAGCGCGCCCCTGAAGGAACTTGGGCTCGGCTTGATCCGCGGGGGCGCGGAGTGAGCCGTATGAACGGATGGTTGAATAGGCACGAGTGTTGTTAACATTCGGGGCTCGATGTGTTAATATGTCTTGGCTCTGTTGTTCTACCTTTTAACAAGGAGGAGGACGCGACGTGGAAGCCAAGGCATTCACCGACCAAGCAGCAGGATGTGTCGTGCGCACTCTACAAGGGTACCACGCATTTGTCCCGAACCCTCTGCCTCCGGAACTCCCCTGGACTCCCGCGATGGTCTCCCTCCTGTCTCGAGCAGACCGTGCCTTGGGGGAGCTGTCAGGCATTGGACGTGCGCTTCCGAATCCACATCTTCTGATTCTCCCGTTCGCTCGACGCGAAGCCGTGCTGTCGTCGCGCATTGAGGGAACGCAAGCGTCTCTCTCCGATCTCTATGCTTTCGAGGCCGTTCCAAGGGCCGACGAGACGAGTGACGTTCGCGGGGTCTTCAACTACGTTCGAGCGCTTGAGTTCGGGCTATCCCGTTTGAAGGACCTGCCCATGAGCCTTCGGCTCATTCGCGAGATCCACGAGAGGCTGATGCGCGGAGTACGAGGCGAACACTCGACACCCGGTGAGTTTCGGCGCAGCCAGAACTGGATCGGTCCGCCAGGGTGCCTCCTCAACGATGCCACCTACGTGCCGCCGTCACTGGAAGAGATGCCAGCATGCCTGGATGCTCTCGAGCACTTCCTGCACGCTGAACACGATATCCCGCCCTTGGCGCAACTCGCCTTGGTTCACTACCAATTCGAGGCCATCCATCCGTTCCTGGACGGGAACGGTCGCGTGGGCCGACTGATCATCGTCATGCTTCTTTGCCTGTGGGATCTGCTACCGCAACCACTGCTCTATCTAAGTGCGTACTTCGAGGCGAACCGCCAGACGTACTACGAGCTTCTCCTGTTGGTGAGCCAGCGTGGCACATGGAAGGAGTGGGTCCTGTTCTTCCTCGAAGGGGTGGAGAGCCAAGCGCGGGACGCAGTTCGCCGCTCACACTGTCTCCAGGATCTCCGGAGGGAGTACCGGACGCGCTTCCAGGCGACCCACTCGTCGGCGAGGCTTCTCCAGGTTGTTGATCTCCTCTTCGGTGTCCCCATCCTCACGGTGAATCAGGTGAAGGAGGAGATCGACGTTTCGTTCCCATCTGCCAACCGATATATCGGGCAATTGGAGGAGGCCGGCATTGTCCAGGAGATCACCGGGCAGACGCGGAATCGTCTCTACCGCGCCGGTGAGATCATCAGGGCCATCGAAGGGCCGATGGAGGATGATGAGACATAGATGTCGAAGGTGCAGAAAGCGTGTGACGAAGGGTCACTGGCGGTTACGTGTGGCGGAGTGAGCCGTACGCTAGCCAGCCTCGAGAAGGAGGGCGTTCCCACTATGCCACGAAAGGGAGAAGAGAACGTGGATGATTTGGCCCCATTGCCATCGGGCGCGACGATGAACGATGAGAACTCCTCAGCGGGAGAGAACTCCGAGCTTCAGGCTGGTCGCGTATTCATCGGTCAGGGAACGCAAATGAGCATCCCAGAGGGCGGACTGACTATCCGCATGGATCCTGACGGAGGGTTTGTAGTCGATCCGGTGGCGGTTCATGTCCGATTTGACACGTGGCCGATGTGGCTACAGCTTGGGTTGGAGCACCTAGCCGAAGCTGATCGTAGACACCTTGAGGTTCTTGACTCTTGTAGAGGGCTGCGTAACGACGAACTGGGCTGCTCCCTTGAGGCGGAATGCAGGGCGGGTATGCAGGCAATAGTGGCGAGTGGAATCGCCATTGATGCGTTCTACGCTGTTGTGAAGGAACGAATCAGCATCCCGAAAGAGAAGAGAGATGCGTGGAGAAGGAATGGTACAGCGCGGTATAAGCAGATCGCTGAAGTGGTGGACCTAGCCTTCAATCTGGACTCGAAGGGATTCGAGCGAGTACGGCAGTTGCTGAAGGAAATCACGCGCTTCCGCGATTGGGCAGTACACCCATCTGCTCAATCTGCGGAGCCGGTTCAGCACCCGGAACTCGGTGTCGGGGTTGAGTGGCGTTTCGTAGCATTCGGGTTTCAGAACGCGCGCTCAGCCGTGCGCGTGAGTCTGGCTCTCATTGCACAAATGCTCCCGAGCCCTCGGAAGAAGCACGCCAAGCTTGATGAGTACTGCCGCGCTACGAGTAGCCGGATTCATCCCTTGGTGAGGGAGTGGGAAGGTCGCTATGGCAAGCTTCTCAATCATCGTGATGCTCAGAGTAAGAAAGCCAATACCACCAAATCAGGCGAGGGTGAATCGAGAACATCGGGGACGATTCTGGGATCGGAGGGACGCGAGCCCCATTTCAGGCTGCTGCTTGAGGGATCATGGATTCCGTCCCCGACATCGTAACAGGTCCTAGGGCGAAGCTGCTAGGCTACTCGCCCACGCGCAGAGCCATCTCAAGCACATGCCAGGCAATGTAGAACAGACCGCCACACACGAACCACCGAAACTGCCGTCTCCCGATGCGGTTGGCAATCTCGGAATTGCTCTCGATGGCTTGACCT
Organism: uncultured Thermotogae bacterium; assembly: GCA_964582285.1. Classification (GTDB taxonomy): domain Bacteria; phylum Bipolaricaulota; class Bipolaricaulia; order UBA7950; family UBA9294; genus JANQEA01. Next base: position 21,053 of record CAZORQ010000002.1, on the reverse strand, counting down.
ATCCCCGCCATGGCTGCCTGCATCTTCTGAGGATGAGTGCCACAGTCAGGATGCTGACCGCTCATGACCTGGAAACGCACACACGCTGCGTAGAGCGTTGAACTCAGGTAATGCACGTAGCGACATCCGGAAAGGAAACTGAACCCCCAGCAGACTAGTGCGACTGCAAGAGGAATCTGTGACCAATCGATATCGGAGCCCTGGGTCTGGTTCAGTGCAAACGCAACTGCAGCACCGGCCGCTGCGAGCAGGAAGTACGTGTACTTCTTTTGCGTGTCTAACAGAGCTCTATAGGTATCCCGTTGTTCCTCATTCATTCTTCACCTTCTGTACGGCTATGAAGTCCAGAGTAGTGTAGAAACGGACGGGCCTTCGCATCAACTCGGGCCGAATGGTTCAGCGCATGGAGAACGCAGGAGCGTTCTCCAACGGCCTGACCCGCAGGATTAGGCTGCACTCGACAGTGTCCCCGCATTGCGGTATACCTTGCCCATGGCAAATCGGGTCACCATCTATACCGACGGCGCGTGCAGCGGGAATCCCGGCCCCGGCGGGTGGGGAGCGATTCTCGTCTCTGGGACGCTACGCAAGGAGATCAACGGTGGTGAACGACAGACGACGAACAACCGGATGGAGCTGACCGCGGCGATCGAGGCATTGAAGGCGCTCAACGGGCCGTCTGAGGTCGACTTGTATACCGACTCGACGTACGTCAAGAAGGGGATCACCGAGTGGATCAGTGCATGGAAGGCCAATGGCTGGCGAAGGCGAAGCGGCAAGCGGTGGCTCCCGGTGAAGAACGAGGACCTCTGGCGGGCGCTTGACGAGCTGGTCGCCGGCCACCAGGTGACGTTTCACTGGGTCGAGGGACACGCTGGGCACGAGGAGAACGAACGGGCGGATCAACTGGCCCGCGATGGGATCCCGCGAACCTGAGGAGACAGGATGGCAAAGGTCGTCTGTACGTCATACATCTTCCCAGAGCTGATCGAGGGGATGGAAGCCGCCGGCCACGAGGTCTGGGTCCATCCGGGGGAAGGTCCGATCCCGCGCAACCTCCTGATGGAACGGCTGGCCAATGCGGAGGCGCTGATCAGCATGCTGACCGATCGGATCGATCGAGAGCTCTTGTCTGCAGTATCGCAGCTTCGGATCGTTGCCAACGTCGCCGTCGGCTACGAGAACATCGATGTCGATGCGGCGCACGAGCACGAGATCATTGTGACCAACACACCGGATGTCCTCACCGAGACGACGGCCGATCTGACATTCGCCCTGATTCTCGGTGCGGCGCGGCGGATCGCCGAGGCCGACGCAACGGTTCGTCAGGGCGAGTTCCCGGCATGGGGTCTCGATCAGGAGCTGATCGGATCGGATGTCTTCGGGAAGACGCTTGGGATTGTCGGCATGGGACGAATCGGCACAGCCGTGGCACGACGCGGCCGACTTGGCTTCGGGATGAAGGTTCTCTACCACAACCGGACACGCAACGAAGCGACCGAGCAGGAGCTTGAGGCCGAATCCGTCTCGTTTGAGGTGCTGCTGGAGCGCAGCGACGTCGTCTGCGTTCACGTGCCGCTGACCAACGAGACGTATCATCTTTTCGATCGGGAAGCCTTCGCGCGGATGAAGCCATCGGCCATTCTTGTCAACGTCGCCCGCGGTCCGGTGGTCGACGAGGCGGCGCTGGTTGCTGCGCTTGAGCAGGGCGATATCGCGGGTGCCGGAATCGACGTGTATGAGCATGAACCGGAGATCCATCTCGGGTTGCTCGGGCTCCACGAGCGCGTCGTCCTCGCGCCCCATCTCGGCAGTGCGACGCGCGAGACACGTCGGGCCATGGCGAAGCTAGCTGCTGACAACGTACTGGCTGTGCTCGCGGGGAACCCGCCGCTTACGCCGGTCTGATTACATCCCATAGCCACTGAACGAGCCGGGTTGGTTGGTGCTGTGCTGTGCCTTCGACAGGCATCCGTCACCCCCACCCAGCCTCCCCCATCATGGAGGGGGAGGGGAAAAGAAGGGACTCTTGCATGGAGCACTCCCTCTCCCCTAGGCGGGATGAGGGAATCGTCTTCCAAATGCAATGGATCAGAAAAGCCGGGGGTGAGGGGGTGAGGGGGTGAGGACATGAGCTTGGCGTGTCCAGGCATCAGCACGAATCAGTTCGTGCTTGGCTTTCTCCGCCGCTCCGCGAGACATCGATTCGCGAAAACTCGCCTGCGGGTTCCTCTTGTACGATGTTGCTGCGTTGAAGGGTCCTGGGTCCTAGAAGCACCCGAGCTGGCAAGATGTGATGCGCAGGTCGAGCGTCTCGGCGGCGCATGCCACCGCAACGCGGGGTAGTCCGTGTTGCCTCGCGATTGCCCACAACGCGGCGCATGAGATCTGTCCATCCGAGGTTGCAGCATGAAGGGAGACAGTAACGTCGCCAGGAACCTGCTCGAGCGCCCGTGCGAGTCCCTTCTGTCCGAAGGCATCGTAGCCGAAGAGCCCCAATTGGCATCGCGAGATACGCACGCCGAGGCGATCGGCTTCGGCCCCGACCTTCTCCGGGGTCCACCCATGCTCCGATGCGATGCGGAACGCAAATGTGCAGGGAAGCCGTCCATCGCGCAGGGATGCTTTCACGGTTGTCTCGATATTGCTCATGCCGTTCACCTCGTCATGGATGTGTCACGAACGCTTCACCATACTCTAAACGCATCGCTCGAACGACCCCAGCGGATCGGATACCCTTCCGGCCGTGCTCGGGGGTGACACACATGTTGGTCTGGCTCGGATTCGCGCTGTCGATCGTGCTCCTGCTGGCTGTCTCTCGGCGCAACCTGGCGCTCGGTATGGCGATCGCTTCTGTCGTTCTTGCGGCATTCACGTTGACACCCGCTGCATTCGGTGACGCACTCTGGCGGACGATTTCCGATCCGTCGGTGCTCCTCCTCGCACTGGTTGTCGGCCTGATTCCGCTGATCGGAGGGGCGATGGAGACGTCCGGGCAGATGGAGCGGCTTGTGGCGAATCTGCGGATCGGTGTCAGGCCGTTTCTTGCCTTCGCGCCGGCACTTCTTGGGATGCTTCCGATGCCCGGTGGGGCCTTGCTCTCGGCGCCGCTGGTGGAACGCGGCGCGGGGCACACAGCAGCGGATGTCAAGGCGGCGGCCAACGTCTGGTTCCGGCATGCGCTTCTCCTTGTCTATCCCCTGGGCTCGGGACTGATCGCGTCGGCGAAGATCGCCGACCTCGATGTCTATTCGGCGATCCCGTATCTGATCCCTGCCTTTCTGCTGACGATCGGCGTCGGGTACGTGTTCCTTCTGCGGCGGGCGAGCGGACGGCTGTCGCAAAGCGGACCGTTCTCCATCCTCGGCCTCGTCGTTCCTCTGGCGATCATTCTCGCTGCTCCGCTTCTTGACCTGTTGCTCAAGGGAACGATCGATCTTCCGGTTGCCGAGATTGGCACCAGCGCCGGGGTTGCAGTCAGTCTCATCGCGGCCATCTCGATCGGGCGTCTGGGTCCTCGACAGCTTCTTGAGGTCGCTCGGCGGATGAAGCCGTGGAAGTACGCATTGATCGTCCTGGCGATGTTTGTGTTCCTCAACGTCTTCACGACATCGGGCGTTCCGGAGCGGATTGGTGCGATGACGCTTCCTCCCGTCGTTCTGTGTGTCGTGATTGGCGCAATCTTGGGACTGATTACCGGAAGGCTTCAAGCCCCGATGTCGATTGTCGTTCCGATCTACGTCTCGACGTACGGCGGCATGTCGGCGCCGGTGTTCGCGCTGACCTACTTCGCCGTCTTCCTCGGCTACGTACTCACACCGATCCATCCGTGCATTTCGGTGTCGGTGGAGTACTTCAAGACGTCGATGGGGCCGTTCTTGCGGAGGCTTGCGATCCCGGCAGCGATCGGACTCATCGCCGCGCTTGTTGTCGGGCTATGGCTGTTCCGGCTCTGAGCTGTCGAGGCGGCTGACGTAGAGCATCTGCGTCGGATAGGCGAACTCGATGTTCTCCTCCTCAAACGCCCTCATGATGGAGAGATTCACCGCCTGCTGAATGTCCATGTAGATGTTGTAGTCCGGGACAAGGACGTAGTAGACCGTCTCAAAATCCAACGAGGACGCGCCAAGCGACTTGAAATGGCAACGCTCGAATCGGGTGTTCGATTGCCCCTCGATGATCTGCCGAACCGTTTCCGGAATCTGCTCCACTGTGTCGGGTGTCGTTTGATAGGTGACACCGAACGAGAAGACGATCCTTCGTTCGTACATCCGCTTGTAGTTGCGCACGCGGCTCGACAGCAGATCGCCGTTAGAGAAGATGATTTGCTCGCCGGAAAGGCTTCGGACCCTCGTCGTCTTCAGGCCGATTCGCTCGACGGTCCCCATCAGGTCGCCAACGATGATGAAGTCGCCGATGACGAACGGCTTGTCGACGATGATCGACAGCGAGGCGAACAGGTCGGCGAGGATGTTCTGCACGGCGAGAGCGATCGCGATTCCGCCAATGCCGAGCGTCGTGATCAGCATTGTGATATCGATGCCAAAGTTGTCGAGCGCGAGAAGGAGAACGATGGCCCAAATCGCGATCCGTGCCAGGAACCCGAGCGCGGTGAGCGACGTGGCCGCAGCTGCATCGGTTTCCAGCTTCCGGCGGGCGGTTCGGCGGATCCAGAATGAGATGAAGCCGTCCCCCCAGTAGCCGGCTTGCACCAGCAACGCGACGGCGAACAACGCTTGCAGGACCGCATCGGCCGTGGCCGGAAGTGAGAGAACCAGCGACCCGGCGTACAGTGCCATCACAAGAACGAAGAGGAATTTGGTCTTTGCGAGGATCTCAACGAACAGGTCGTCGAGCCGGCTGGGTGTCTTGACGACATAGGTACGCAACCGGCGAATGAGAAGCCGCATCGCGACCCGAAGCGCAAGCCACACAAACGCGATGATCCCTGCTGCCAGCAGCCACTGCCAGACCTGATTGCTGCCCCACTCCTCCTGTAGGAACGCCATGATCCTCCTAGCCCCAGATTCGCCCCGAATCGCCGGGGATTGGGGTCGAGCGTATCGCATCTCCTGTGACCGGTTCAACTTGGCTATCGAGCCGTTCCAGGGCTCCGGTTCCGTCGCAAGCGGAGACATGGCCGCATAGGCCGGTTCCAGTCACACCGTCTGCGGGTGATTGGTGTCCGGACTGCGGGGCGAACAAAGCATCGGACCCGTACGTGCCGAAGGATACGATCGATTCGATGGACAAAATCGAGATTCTGGTTCGAGCTTCCGGAGCACGCGACGCGAAGCAGGTCGGGTCGATGAAGACCGGCTTGCTGAAGAGGATCGCTGCTGCGTCCGAGGCATTCGAGCTCGAAGAGGTCAAACGCCCGTCAGGCGATCGGCTCGCCGCGGTCCTTGTCCTGACCAGCGGGGTCGAGCGGGACGTGCTGAAACTGGTTGCGCAGCTTCCTCCTCCGGCGCTGCTGATCGCACACCCGGGGCACAACTCCCTCCCTGCATCGCTCGAGATTCTTGCGCGAGTTCTGCAAGACGGCGGCGAAGGGCGGATCCTGTTCGGAACTCCCGAAGACATCGCGACCGGACTCGAGCAAGAGGTGGCGATCGCGAACGCCTGGGAGGCGCTCCGTTTCAGTCGCGTCGGTTTGATCGGCGAGCCGTCCGAGTGGCTGGTCTCCAGCGATGTCGATCGGGCATTTCTCAAAGGGCGCCTGTCGGTTGAGCTGATTCCGATCGAGATGAAGGAGCTGCTGACACAGGTTGAGGGGGCATCGGCTCCGCGAAAAGAGATCAACCGGTTCAAGCGGGGAGCGCAGTCGGTGGACGATCGTGCCGCGGAGGACGTTCCGCATGCCGTCGCAATCTACGAAGGACTCCGACATCTCATCGATGCGCACAAGCTCGCGGCCTGCTCGGTGCGGTGTTTCGATCTGCTGGCCGAGCTTGAGCAGACCAGCTGCTATGCGCTGTCGAGGCTGAACGACGAGCATGTCCCTGCTGGTTGCGAGGGCGATCTGCAATCGCTGTTCTCCCTGTACGTCGCGTTCCTTCTCTCGGGGCAGGCGGCATTCATGGGAAATGTCACATCGGTCGATCGGCTGAGCCGAAGCCTTACCATGGCGCACTGCACCTGTCCTCTGTCGATGACGGCGCAGTATGGGGTCGCGACCCACTTCGAGTCCGATCTTGGGGTCGGTATCGCTGGGACGATCCCTGAGGGTCCGTGCACGATCTTCCGGCTCGGAGGTGAGCGGCTCGATCAGCTGTTCGTCCGAGAGGGGAGAACGGAGGAAACGACGGTTCGCGACGACCAATGCCGAACGCAGATCCGCATCGTAATCGATGGAGAGATCGCTGAACTCCTCGAAGCGCCGCTTGGCAATCATCACATTCTCCTCGAGGGGCATCATGGGTGGATGATCGAGACGTTCTTCGAGCGCTATCTCAAGTCCTAACAAGAATCTTGCCGTACTTCAGGTGAGGCGCTACCATCCTCGAAACGTGGGGGTGATCGTTTTTTGCCAGAGCAACGGAAGATGCAGATCGCGGCCGATAACGAAACGAGACGAGGACACTACTCCAACCTTGCGCTGATCTCTCACCGCAAGGAGGAGTTCATCATCGACTTTCTGTTCGTCGATCCACAGACCCAGTCGCCGAAAGGAGATCAAGCGCTGCTCACATCGCGTGTCGTTCTCAATCCGGGGCATATGAAGCGTCTCTACCAGGCGATCGGAGAGAACATCCAGCGTTACGAGAAGAACTTCGGCACAATCGTCCTTCCGCCGAAGCTGGCGTAGCGGTGAAACAAGGGATGAGGGATCGGTCGATGGACGCCGAGGGTCTGCGATGACGCGAGAGGTTCTCGTTCGAGATGTTCCGATCGGTGGTGGCGCACCAATCGTCGTGCAGTCGATGACCAACACGGACACTGCCGACGTCGGCGCGACCGTCGCGCAGATTAAGCGATTGGAGGCTGCCGGGTGCGAGATCGCCCGTGTTGCCGTACCGCGTCGCGAAGCAGCACGCGCTCTGCCTCAGATCATGGAACAAATCTCAATTCCGTTGGTTGCCGACATCCACTTCGACCATCGGCTTGCCCTTGCGGCGATCCAAGCAGGGATCGACAAACTGCGGCTTAATCCGGGCAACATTACCGACCCGGAGAAGATTGCCATCGTTGCGGATGCGGCGAATCGGGCAGAAATCCCAATCCGTGTCGGCGTGAATGCCGGCTCCCTCGACGAGCGATTCCGCGATGCGCACAACCATCCGACTGCTGAAGGAATGGTGGCGAGTGCCTTGCACGAGATCGGGCTTCTCAAGGAACGCGACTTCGATCGAATCATCGTCTCGCTGAAGGGAACCGACGTGCGGATGACAATCGACGCCTGCCGCGCGTTCGTCCGTGAGTCGGATCTGCCACTGCATATCGGGATCACCGAGGCGGGCACGGCATGGGAAGGGGCGATCCGCTCGGCCGTCGGACTCGGCATCCTTCTCTCGGAAGGGCTTGGGGACACGCTGCGAGTGTCTCTGACCGGCGATCCGGTGGAAGAGGTTCGCGTCGCGTACGAGATTCTCCGGTCACTCGGGCTGCGCTTCCGTGGTATCGAGTTTCGCGTCTGCCCCACCTGCGGTCGGACGGCAATCGATCTGGAATCGATTGCGACGCGTGTGCGGAACGAACTGGCCGATGTGGCGGACAGCCTAACGGTTGCGATGATGGGCTGTGTCGTCAACGGTCCCGGCGAGGCCCGTGAGGCCGATGTCGGCCTCGTTGGTGGTCCGGGGCAAGGGACGATCTACGTTCATGGCGAGCCGATCGGCGCTCCCATCCCGGAGGATCGTTTGGCTGACGACGTCATACGTGTTGTCCGCGAGCTGCTGGCCACTCGCACCGGCTAGCAGCCCATGTGAGTCCTGCGAATCGAGCATCTTCCCCTTTGCGATAAGGGAAGAGCAAGATGGCGGTGTGGGCGAAACCGCAATAGGGAATCCTTGCTCATTCCAACTTCTCTCGAGGCAACACGAGCAGCCATGAAGCCGGCCTCGATCTCTTGCGAGCGTAGCCTTTCGAGCGCTATGGGGTGACGGGGGGGAGACTCACACAGGCTGCTAGGCCAAAGGCGAGCGATCGACCCGAGTGACGGTTCAGCTCCGTCACGCTACCGGTTCCAACATCCGGCGTGTGACCCACTCTGGGTGCCGTCATGCGGCGTATTCTTACATTGTGAGACTACACCGAAGAAGGTGTTGCATTCTGCGGGAACCCCACGCTATAATGCCCGCCTCCTAACGAGGTGATCGACATGTCGCAGACGATGACGGAGAAGATCCTCTCGGCCCATCTTCGCGAGGGGAACCTGGAAAAGGGGCAGGAAGTCGGGATTCTCATCGACCAATGTCTGACACAGGACTCGACGGGGACGATGGCGTGGCTGGAGTTCGAAGCGCTCGGGATCGACCGCGTGAAGGCCGACCTGGTCGTGTCCTACTCCGACCACACGTCGCTGGGCTTCAAAGGGGAGTCGACCGACGACCACGCTTTCCTACAAACGATCGCATCGCACTACGGGGCCAAGTTCTCCAAGAACGGGAACGGCGTTTGTCACCAGATCCAATACGAGCGGTTCGGCGTGCCGGGCAAGACACTGATCGGATCGGACTCACACACACCGACCGGCGGCGGGCTTGGCATGCTGGCCATCGGTGCCGGAGGGATGGATGTCGCGGTCGCGATGGGCGGCGGGCTGTTCTACCTGACCGTCCCAAAGATGATGCAGATCGTCCTCACCGGAAAGCTCTCTCCGAATGTCAGTGCAAAGGATGTCGCGCTCGAGGTGCTTCGGCGGATTACGGTCAAGGGCGGCGTCGGCTATTTCCTCGAATACGCCGGCCCGGGTATCAAAACGCTAAGCGTCCCGGAACGGGCGACGATCACCAATATGGGGACGGAGACCGGAGCGACATCATCGGTCTTCCCATCCGATGAGATCACGCGAGACTTCCTGCGGATGCAGGGCCGCGAGTCCGACTGGGTGGAATTCGGCGCCGACGCAGACGCGGTCTACGACCAAGTGATCGAAATCGATCTCTCAACGGTCAAGCCGCTGGTCGCAATGCCCGGAATGCCGGACAACGTGTTCGACATCGAAGAAGTTGCCGGAACGAAGCTCGATCAAATCTTCATCGGCTCCTGCACCAACGGCTCGTACTTCGATATCAAGGCTGTGGCCGAGATACTGAAGGGCAAGAAGGTCTGCACTGACATCGATGTCATCGTGTCACCGGGCTCTCGCCAGTCGTGGGAAATGCTGATGGAAGACGGGTCATTCCTCGAACTGACCAAGGCTGGCGTTCGAATGATCGAGCCGGGCTGCAATGCCTGTATCGGGATCGGCTTTGTCCCAGGAAACGGCCACCTGTCGCTTCGGACGGTGAACCGCAACTGGGCCGGTCGTGGCGGAAGCAAGTTCGGCAAGCTGGCGCTCTGCGGGCCTCAAGTGGCAGCCGCTTCGGCACTGACCGGCACGATCGCCGATCCGCGCGAGCTGCCGACCGTCGACGTGAAGGTCGATCATCTGACGGTCGACGATTACCTGATCCTCGATCCCAAGGGCCCCGACGTCGAGATCCGGCGCAGTCCGAACATCGTGGAGATGGGGCAGCAGACACCACTCGAGCCGGTGCTGAAGGGCGAGGTTCTGCTCAAGCTGGGCGACGGGATCTCTACCGATGCGATTCTCCCGGCCGGGCCGCTGACACAGCATCTCCGTTCGAACCTGCCGGAGATTTCCAAGTTCACCTTCTACTACGAGGACGAGACGTTCGCCCAGCGTGCGATCGACGCAGGTGGCGGATTCCTCGTGGGAGGAGACAACTACGGGCAAGGGTCGTCAAGAGAGCACGCGGCGCTCGCGCCGTGGAAGCTCGGCATCAAGGCGGTGTTCGCCAAGGCGTTTGCTCGGATTCATCACGCCAACCTGGTGAACATGGGCATTGTGCCGCTGACCTGTGATACCGATCGGATTGCTCAAGGAGACCAGCTTGAGATCGATGTCTCGAATCTTGATGGTCCGTTGGTGCTGAAGAATCTGACCCAGGGGACGGAGATCCCCGTGGAGCATTCACTCTCCAATCGCGAGAAGGCGATGCTTCGTGCCGGCGGGCTGCTGGCGATGACAGCCGCCCAATCGGGATAGTCTGTTGAAGGGCGGGAAGGGCACAGCGCCCTTCCCGCTCCCCGCCTGTCAGGCGGGGAGGTGTACGAGGCGCAACCATGGCGCGACTGAGTGAGAGCAACCCACTCAATACACTGGAGAAGTCGATCCAGATCCTGACCCTCATCGCGGAATCCCCCAAGCTTCAGGTCGCGGAAATCGCTCGCCGGCTCGGTTTGCCGCGAAGCACCGCGTACCGATACATCGCCGCACTACGATCGCATCATTTGGTCGAGGAAGCGTTGGATGGCCCTGGGTATCGTCTGGGGACGAAGATCCTCGAACTAGCGGCAACGATGTCGCGGCGACCGGTCCGTGACGTTGCGATCCCGTACTTGGAACGAATCGCTCGTGAGACGGGCGAGACGACCATCCTGTGTGGGCTGCGCGAACGGCAGGGGGCCTGCCTGGAAAAGTTCGACGGACACCATGCCTTGAGAGTCTCGTACGAGATTGGGGACACATATCCCTTGCACACCAGTGCAACCGGGAAGGCAATCCTCGCCTATCTCAATCCCGATGAACGGCGCTCGATCGTCAAGGGAGGACTTGCGAAACTGACCGAGACGACGATCACCGATCCCAACGAACTGGACCGCGAGATGGCCAAGATCCGCACGGACGGATTCTCGGAGAGCAGCGGGGAAGCGATTGCCGGAACGCGCGGCATCGCGGCCCCGATCTTTTCTATTGCGGGGCGGGTGGTCGCGTCGATCGGCGCGTCGGTGCCGCGACTCCGCGGGGAGGGCGAACTCAGGCAAAGACTCATCAACCTGCTTGTCCAGGCTGCGCAGGACATTACGAAGGAGATCGCGGCATAGGGAAGAGGCATGAAGGACATCCAACGTCCAGAAAAGGAGCGTACAACGATGGGCAACCGATACATCCCGGAACCGACAGCTGGAGAGGCGATCACACGAGGGGCCGATACACTGAGCGTCCCGAATCATCCGATCATCCCGTTCATCCGCGGAGACGGAACCGGCGTGGACATCTCGCCGGTCATGATCAAGGTCATTGATGCGGCTGTGGAGAAGGCGTTCGGCGGCGAGAAGAAGATCGAGTGGCTGAAGGTGCTTGCCGGGGATGAAGCGATCGAGGTGAATCATCCCGACCTGAGCAAGGAAGAGATTGTCGCGATTCCTCCGGACGAGCGACAGAAGCTCTATCTGCCACAGGAGACGATCGACGCGATCGACAAGTACCTTGTGGCGATCAAGGGGCCCCTGACCACGCCGGTCGGCGGGGGAATTCGCAGCCTGAACGTGACGTTGCGGAAGCTCCTGGACCTGTATGTGTGCCTCCGTCCAGTGCGCTGGATTGGGACGCCTGCACCGGTGAAGAATCCGCATGATGTCGATGTCGTGTTCTTCCGCGAGAACACCGAAGACGTGTACGCCGGCATTGAGTGGAAGGCGGGCACGGCCGACGCCGACAAGGTCATCGCGTGGCTTCGCGATGAGATGGGCGTCACTGACAAGATCCGCTTCCCGAAGCAGTGCGGCATTGGGATCAAGCCGATCTCCAAGGAAGGCACCCAGCGTCTCGTGCGCGCCGCGATCGAGTATGCGATCGCCAACGGGCGCGACTCCGTCACGCTGGTGCACAAGGGCAACATCATGAAGTTCACCGAGGGCGCGTTCCGCGACTGGGGCTACGAGGTTGCGGCCGAATACCCGCAGTTCATCACCGAGGATGAGGTCTCCAAGACGCACGGCGGGACGCCACCGGCAGGGAAGATCGTGATCAAGGATCGCATCGCTGACCAGTTCTTCCAGCAGATGCTCCTGAGACCGGCCGAATACTCCGTCGTCGCGACGATGAACCTCAACGGCGACTACGTCAGCGACGCCGCTGCAGCACAGGTCGGCGGACTTGGCGTGGCACCCGGCGCGAACATCAACTACGTCACCGGACAGGCGGTATTCGAAGCAACGCACGGTACAGCGCCGAAACACGCCGGGCAGAACAAGGTCAACCCAGGCAGCGTCATCCTCTCGGCCGTCGAGATGCTTCGGTATCTCGGGTGGCAGCCCGCGGCGGACCTGGTGATGAAGGGGATTGAGGGCGCCATTGAAGCGAAGACGGTCACCTACGACCTCGAGCGTCAGATGGACGGCGCGAAGCTTCTCTCCTGCTCGGAGTTCGGCGACGCGATCATCGATCACATGGGTGCGAGGTAGGAGAACCATGGCACAGAAAGGAATTCGCGAGTACGACGCGAAACGTCTGCTTGCCCGGGCGGTGTCGGAGAAGGGCTCGGATCGGCTCCAAATGGACGAGCGGCTTGTACTCGTTACACCGGAGACCGATCTTGGAGCGCTTCCCGCGAGCCATCCGTGGCTGCAGGAGACGCGGCTGGTCTGTAAACCGGACCAGCTGTTCGGCAAGCGAGGCAAGAACAACCTGTTGTTCGTCGACAAGAGCTTCGACGAGGTGACGGCATGGATTGGCGAGCGGATGAACAAGGAAACGACGATCGAAGGAGCCGCCGGGAAGACGACCGGTGTCCTGACGCACTTCCTGATCGAACCGTTCGTGCCGCATGAGGACGAGTACTACCTGGCGTTCACAGCCGGCCACGAAGCCGACGCAATCCACTTCTCCACCCAGGGCGGCGTCGACATCGAGTCTGTATGGGACAGCGTCGTGACGATCGAGGTCCCGATCCTCGGCGAACTGAGCCGAGATCAACTCGATCAGCAGCTCGGGAAGCTGCCGAACGGCGAGCAGATCATGGAATTCGTGACGGCGTTGTACGACATCTACGTCGACTACCACTTCGCCTATCTCGAGTTCAACCCGATCACGCTTGCCGACGGCAAGCTCGTACCGCTTGACTGTGTGGCCAAGCTCGACGATACGGCGGCGTTCCAGTGCGCGGAGAAGTGGGGGAAGATCGAGTTTCCCAAGGCCTTCGGTTCGACGGCGACCCCGGAGGAAGCCTACATTGCAGGGCTCGACGAGAAGACCGGTGCCAGCCTCAAGCTGACGGTCCTCAATCCCGATGGCCGCGTGTGGCCGATGGTCGCCGGCGGCGGTGCGAGTGTCATCTACGCTGATACGGTTGTTGACCTTGGGTTCGCCGAAGAGCTTGCCTGCTACGGCGAGTACTCCGGAAATCCGTCGACCGAGCTGACCAACGAGTACGCCAAGACGCTGCTCGATCTGATGACTCGGAAGCCTGATCCGCAGGGACGCGACAAGTATCTGCTCATCGGTGGCGGCATCGCCAACTTCACCGATGTCGCCAAGACGTTTACCGGCATCATCCAGGCGTTGAAGGCGTACAAGGACAAGCTGCACGAGAACAAGGTCAAGGTCTACGTGCGCCGCGGCGGCCCCAACTACAAAGAGGGCCTAGAGAACATCCACCGCGCAGTGGAAGAAATCGGCATCCCTGTCGAGGTCTTCGGCCCAGAAACGCACATGACGCGCATCGTCTCGATGGCGCTCAAGGGAGGTAACTAATGCAGGGCTACGACCTCTTCTCCCGCGACACCAAGGCATTCATCTATGGCGCGCAGACGGCCGCCGTGCAGCGCATGCTTGACTTCGACTATCTCTGCCGCAAGGATGAGCCGAGCGTCGTCGCCATGATTACGCCGTCGCGCGGCGGCTTCGAGAAGTTCTTCTGGGGAACCCAGGAGATCACCATCCCGCGACTGCGCTCGATCGGCGAAGCCGTCAAGACGTTCCCTCAGGCTGACGTGATGGTCAACTTCGCGTCCCAGCGGTCGTCGTTTGAGACCACCATGGAGGCGTTGGAAACCGACACCATCCGCACCATCGCCGTCATCGCCGAAGGCGTGCCCGAGCGGCATGCCCGCATCCTGTCTGCCACCGCCAAAGCGAAAGGCAAATGGATCATCGGGCCCGCGACCGTCGGCGGCATCAAGGCCGGTGCGTTCAAGATCGGCAATACGGCCGGTACGATGGACAACATCAAGATGGCGAAGCTGTACCGGCCCGGGTCGGTTGGGTTCGTCTCCGTCTCCGGAGGCATGTCGAACGAGGCGTACAACATCATCGCCCGTGCGACCGACGGTGTGAACGAAGGCATCGCCATCGGCGGCGACGCCCATCCGGGCGCCAGCCTGCTCGATCACCTGCTGCGCTACGAGGATAACCCCGACATCAAGATGTGCGTGTGTCTGGGTGAAGTCGGCGGCACGGCCGAGCACGACATCGCTGCCGCGATCAAAGACGGGCGACTGACCAAGCCGCTCGTGATGTGGTCGACCGGCACCTGTGCCAAGGTGCTCCCCGGCCAAGTGCAGTTCGGCCATGCCGGTGCCAAGGCCGGCGGAGAGAACGAAACCGCCGACGCCAAGAACGCAGCGTTGCGCGAAGCTGGAGTCGCCGTGCCGAACTCGTTCGACGACTACGCCGAGAAGATCAAGGAGACGTACGATAAGCTCGTTGCCGCTGGAACCATCGTGCCCGCCAAGGATGTCGAGGCGCCGCATGTCCCAATGGACTACAAGCAGGCCAAAGCGGAAGGCCTGGTGCGGAAGCCCACCAACTTCATCTCGACGATCTGCGACGAGTCCGGTGCACAGCACAACTACTGTGGTGTGCCGATTCAGGAAGTCATCGAGAAGAAGTACGGCATCGGCGGCGTCATTGGGCTGCTTTGGCTCAAGCGCGACATCCCGCAGTACGCCCGCGATTTCCTTGAGATGGTGATTCAGATCATCGCCGATCATGGTGCGGCCGTATCGGGCGCCCACAACACCATCGTCACCGCACGGGCGGGCAAGGATCTGATCAGCTCGCTGGTCACCGGTATCTTGACCATCGGCCCTCGGTTCGGTGGGGCGGTCAACGGCGCCGCCGAGCACTTCTTGTTCGGACTGCGCAACAACATGGCGCCTCGTGAATTCATCGGCCACATGAAGGACAAGAACGTCAACATCCAAGGGATCGGCCACAAGCTGAAGACGCTGGAGAACCCGGATGTGCGCGTCGAGCTGATGAAGAACTTCGCCAAGGAGAACTTCAAGGACACGCCGCTGCTCAACTACGCGTTGAGCGTGGAAGCCGTCACGACACAGAAGAAGAACAACCTGATTCTCAACGTCGACGGCACCATCGGTGTCTTGCTCGTCGACCTGCTGAAGGAAGTGGGCTTCAGTGACGCCGAGATCGATCAGATGATCAAGATGGGCACCTTCAACGCCCTCTTCGTCCTCGGTCGCTCCATCGGCTTCATGGGCCACTACTTCGATCAGAACCGACTCGAGCAGCGGCTTTATCGCCACCCGCTCGAGGATATTCTGTACGACGTCCCAGACCGACCGGAAAAGGTCGGATAGGAACATCGAACCTGATTGGAGAAGGGGCCGGCAATGCCGGCCCCTTTCTCATTCGAGATGTCATCCAGAGGAGAACGGCATTGACCACGCGCCGTTCTCCCAAGCTCCCCAAAGGGTAGCCGGACGATCATCCCAACGAGACCCCAGCAGAACGGAACGTTCTGCCAAGCTGTCCGAAGGACAGCCGAACGACAACTGAAAAGGTCGGCTGACGTCGTACGAGAATCGCACGCTTCCAGTCTCTGATGCGATTCTCACAAGCTCGCCGAAGAGGCGAGCCGTACGATAAGAAGAGTCGAGGAGACGGCTCAGTCCGGCTCCTCTCTTCGCGTGCCGGACAGGCCGGAGGTCGTGGGGTAGCGCAAGAGCGCAACCGGCACGACGGATGAACACGCCCCCGAGTCCTAGGACTCGGGGGCTTTCTCTGCCGGAACATCATAGAGACACGAGAACGCTTGCGTTCTCGTCGCTGTCCGAAGGACAGCAGTATGACAGGACCTGAGAGGCCTGAGAAAGTCGGGTAACGATCGGTACATCGAGGCACAATAACTATGCGGCCAGCCCACAAGGGCTGGCCGCTTCTCATTCCTGAGAATGTCAATCCACTACGAGGACGTGTGCGTTCAGGGATGCAGCCAACGCAGGAGAGCGTCAGATGATCGAATCCAGGGGTCGCAACCGACCAAGGCCGGAGGGTTCGTCCCGGTACCCGGCGCATGAGGTTTCCATCGTGGATCCTTGCTGGCCTTGACAGACTAAGCACGCCTTATCAATCAAACGTAAGTCTTGTCTAGTCTGTAAAGCTGTGCGCATCGCACACGATGACCTGCCGCCGAAGTATCTCATCGAGTTGCATCAGCTCTTCCTCCCGCTGTGCTGATGCGGATGACCGGGAGGGTTACACCATTCTGCCTCGGGCGCTGTGTGTTTCCATGATCCGCGAATCATGCTTCCGTACCCGAAATGGAGATACACAGTCTCTGAGGGTGTCCTACTCAGAGACTGTGCAAGGTCCCGCTCACCGTTGCACAAACGCAGGTTCACAACCTCGGGGCCTCGTCAGGTGCGGGGCAGTAGCCTGCGAAATCGATATCTGCGGTCATTGGCAGCGGGATCTCCCAACCGGCCCAAAGCGAATTCATGAAGCTGGCCTTTGTCCCGCCGTGGCCGGCGCTGTGGGCGTCGGCGACAACGATGACTTCGAAGCCGAGTTCGCGTGCTCCCATAATGGTCGCGGCCACACAGGCGTCGCTTGACAGTCCGCACACGATCAGACGCCGGATTCCCAGTTCCTCAAGGGCGGGGCAAAGGGATTCGTTGGTGAATGGGTTCATGTCCTGTTTCTCGAACACAAGCTCTTCCGGAAGAGGTGCGATCGAATCGGGGAACCAGAGCTGGTTCGTTTCGACGTAGTCCGCGCTCACGCTGGTGTCCTGGATATAGAGGATCGGGAGAGAGGCCTCTCTCCCGCGACGAAGGACCTCGGCGACAGCATCGACGATGTAGACACCGCTGATCGTAGGCCAATCGTGATCCTTCAGCCACACATTCTGTACGTCGACCACTATGAGGGCCGTGTCGCACGCGAGCGACAGGCTGGGCACAGCGAGGACGAAAGCGATGAGAAGGACCGCGATGCAAGAAGTCATTTTGCGGTTCCGAGGGCTGTTTCGCGGTGTCCGCACCCCGTGAGGAACACGACGGCGTAGGGGCGACGTGGATGAACTACCATGCCGACATCGGCGCAGATATGCAGTGCGGAAGTGACCACAGGCTCCGTGACCCAGGTGAAACATTTGTGTAATCATGTCTGCATGAGGGTAGCTTGCCTTCGTTGCGGAATCGTCTCGGGAGCCGAAACTCCGTGGGTGCAATACGAGACGCTTTGGCAATCCTTGAGGGCAGACCCTGTATCATGCATCTCTGCAGTGTGTTCTTGCTTTGTGGCTGCTCAGCAATGCTGAGCAGCCTGTCCACATCCAAACAGAGGTGATCCTCGCACAGAATCCAATGGTAGACCCAGGCCATTCCTAGCTCCAAGCCAGCCCGAGCCCGGAAACTTCCTGATCCCGGCACTTGCGGGCTTAGCCGCTGTCCCAACTAGAACATCAGTCGCGACAGTAGCCTATGCTAGCCGTCTAGAGCTTTGCATCCCGCATGGCCTCAAGCAGTGTGAGGTCCTTGTGCTGCGGATCGGCGAGAACGCCGCACGAGGCCACGCGGTATCTTCGATCGCGCAGAGCGCGAACTGCTTCGCCAACGGATCGGCGGTCTAGATCTCCAGATCACGCGACGAGGTGTAGATCGCCAGCAACGTACGGTCGGGGGAGATCCCGATGACCCGTCTGATCTCCGACCGTGTGAATTCGACCGACGGCTGTTCCGCCTCCAGATTCCAGGGGGCGCTCCGCTCGCTGTCGGCGACAGCCAACCGCGTGTCGGACAGGAAGACCAGCTTGAATACGTGCATGCCGTCGTAGAATTGGCTCGCTTCGCTCAGAGAGGCGATAGTTTCCGGCGTGATCACACGCGTCGCTGCCGGTTCCGTCTTCATCCACAGCATGTCTGAGTGAGCTGCGCTTGCGGGTGTCGCTCTGCCGACGAAGAGGTATCCTCCTTCGGGGAGCACGGCGGCCGAGCTGAACATCATGGACGTGTACTCCGGCGTGCTGACAACCTGTTGCCACAGGAGTTCGCCGTTCCGATCAGTCTTCAGAATCAGCCCCTTGCTCGAGCACGAACCCCGGACCTCGAAATTGCCGGAGGAGAGATCGCCGCACGCGATGTACCCGCCGTCCCTGTCTTCCATGACATCCCAGAACCCTGTGTGTACGTCTTCGCCTCCGAAGCGCTTCAACCACACCTCGTTCCCGTTCATGTCCACCTTCAGCAAGACGGCTTGACGCGGGCCCACGTTCATCGACTGGATCCCGCAGACGAGGATGCAGCCGTCGGAGGTTAGGATCAGATCGAACGCTCCATCCCGTTCTCCCGGGTCCAGATCCCACCTTCGGGACCACTCGACCTCGCCTGCCTCGTTGGTCTTGAGGAGGAAGACGTCGCGATCGTCAATCGTCTTCGCCTCCCAGCCGGTGAGGACGTACCCGCCGTCCGGTGTTTGCTCGACGCCCCAACCGAGGTAGAGCATCCCCTCGCCGTACGTTCGTGACCAAACCTCGTTTCCTTCTCCGTCGGTCTTGATGAGGATGAGGTCGTTCTGATAGAGGTGAATGCCGTTCCTATAGGATGGGTAGTCATCGGCGCGAGTCCCGACCACGATGAACCCACCGTCGGACGTTTGGCGAACCATCTTGCCGACATCGTCTCCGGGCCCGCCGAAGGTGTGTGACCATATGAGGTCTCCTCCTTCGCCGATCTTGAGGAGATACAGGTCATCCTCGTTTCGAACGTACGAACCAACAACGGATCCCAGGATCACAAACCCGACATCGCTCACTTGAATGGGGGAGTAGAGCAAGCCGTCGATGCCGCTGTTGTAGTCATGCTCCCACAGGACGTTCCCCTCTGCGTCGAGGCGAAGAGCTCGCGCGTCTCCGGGGAATATCCGGCCGTCGGGGCCTGTGTTGTTTGCTTGGCCGACCATCAAGGCCCCGCCGTCCTTCAAGGCCACAAGGTCGTAGCCAAAATCCTCGAGTTCCTCACCATACGTACGGAGGGTTGCGTTTCCCAGAGGGGCGGAGAGCGTGATGACTACGGGATCCGAGACTTTGGAGGCTCCTATGCTGCAGATGACCATGGCCAACACACCGATTCCGATCGCGACTACGGCACAGAGCGTGCGCCGAGTGAGACTGCACATCATGCGTTCCTCCTTCTCTTCTCTCGTGTTTCCGGCGATGCGGCTTCGCGACGGGTTGCGCGGCCGCGAGTCAGGAAGGGCGCCCTGCACTTCCTAACCGCGTTCGCTCTCCCACGTAGGGCTCAGCTCCTCCACGAAGGCCGTATCGACCCAGTAGATACCTTCGCCGAGGAAGAACAGGTATTCGCCGCCTGGTGAAAGCGCCAGGAAGCTGCCGCACTCGTAGGGGGCTCGAATTCTCTCGGTCCAGGATCCGTCGGCGTTCTTGTAGCAAACGTAGATTTCGTCTTCGAACCCGGTTCGCGTGACGCCGATGAGCATGTACGATTCGTCCGCCGCCATCACGATGGCGAGTCTATGAGTGGCGGAGTCAAATGGTTCTCCCAGCTTCTCGGATTCGGCGAACGTGCCATCCACAAGCCTGGAGATGTAGATCTCCTCCCGTCTCGTGAACGGATCTCGCGAGAAGGCTAGCGATCCGTACGACGTCGCGCAGTGAAGTCGTTCGATCGCGTCGGTGTTGATGACCGAAGACAGGGGGATAGGCACCGACCACTCATCCTCTTGTCGCTCGACCACGTAGATGTCACTGTCATCCCGGGAGGCCGGGTTGCCGAAGACCTCGAAGTAGAGACACATCCCGTCTGGCGAGAAGACGGGGCGCTGCACCGTGCCCGCGAGATTGTCCGTGAATGAGGCGATCTCGGGTGAGGTCCACACGCCATCGACTTGCTGCATGGAGTAGAGTCGTTGTTCTTCGCCGGGCGGGTTGGTCCTCATGTTTGCGTTGGTACACCAGAAGAGCTCCTGTCCGTCCGGAGAGAACGTGGTGGCGTTGTGCTCAAAATCCGCTCGTCTGGACACCACTCCCGGCGCGAAGAGGCGAGGTGTGCTGCCCGGACACGGCTGCCCGAGGTAGGGCCCGGTCAGATCGGTGGATGCAGCCGATACGACAAAGGCAAACGACCAAAGGGCACTGAGGAACGCCCCGGCGAAGAGTGAATCGAGGATACGACGATGCACGGGTTTCCACATGACGAGAACCTCCCTTCGCTGCCGGGCGATCCGGCATCCACTTGGATCGGCGGGGCGAGCCCAGGTTCCTACGAGGCTTGGCATTCGACATCATATATGCGAGCGCATATAATAGCAAACAGAGAGCCGCTCCTAAGGAGGGTTCCTTGTCCCTGGAGTACGCCATTCTCGGCTTACTCGCGGTGGGTGCGAAGACCGGCTATGACCTGAAGCAGCGATTCGATCGATCCGTCACCGGATTATGGGCTGCGGATCGAAGTCGCATCTGCCGGGTGCTCGAGAAGTTGTGGAAGCGAGGATGGGTCTCGCAGGAGGTCGTCGCGCAAGCGGGCCGGCTGGACCGCTTGCCGCACAGCACTAGCGGGTCGGGGCGAGGCGCGTTCTATCGATGGATGGAGGAATGTCAATCGGGTCCGCCCAGCCGGAACGGTTTCCTGGTGCAGCTGTTCTTCGCCGGGCTTCTGAGCGACGAGGAGGCGATCCGGCTGCTCGAGGCGAAGAAGCAG
Organism: uncultured Thermotogae bacterium; assembly: GCA_964582285.1. Lineage (GTDB taxonomy): Bacteria > Bipolaricaulota > Bipolaricaulia > UBA7950 > UBA9294 > JANQEA01. Next base: position 143 of record CAZORQ010000002.1, on the reverse strand, counting down.
CGGGTTCTCGATACCCTGGAGTCGTTTCCGCAGAGCTACCGCGTGGCACCTGAATACGAGCACGACGAACTGCAGCGTGTCGACTTTTCCACTGGCTGACGCTCGATTGCGCCGTCTACATGCGCCAATCTGCCGGGATCAGA
>CAZORQ010000001.1:121450-138948 GCA_964582285.1 uncultured Thermotogae bacterium | reverse complement strand
GCCGGTCCTAGGTTCTATTCCTTTCGAGCCTTCCCCTGCGTGATAGGGACGAGGACGGCCTTCCCGGACTAGGTCATTGGGTCCGGGAAGGGAAGAGAATGTGGATTGCTCATTCTCTTGGTTCGACGTCTGGGGGGAAGGGGTGAGGACCGAACCGAGGCAGCACGACATCACCTATCACGCAATGCAATGACTTCGCTTTTCTGACTAATTCCTCTAGACCCTGCGAGATGCTGGTAGTAGGGTGAGGAGGAGGTGAAGTGAATGAAAAAGAGACTCGCTGTCATGGGTATTACTGGGCTGGTTGTTGTATTGCTCATGGCTCTATCACCAGTTGCTCCGACCGCCGACAACGATTGGGTGATGGGAGATCTTGCCCGCGTAGCAACAGCAGTTGGCGTATCGCCCACGGCCGAAGGCAAGTACGATGTATCAGAGATCCTGTATGCCATGCTAGACATCATGGGAGTGGAACCACGCTGCGCTCCCTGTCAGGCTTGCTTGGCACGCATCAATAGCGTGACCAAGTCTGACTTCATGTCTATCTCTCAAATCGGAGAAGTGAGAGCAAGCTCTCTTGTTGCTGCTCAGCCATTTGAGGTCTCTTCCTGCAGCGTCTACTCGATTGAGGAAGTGCTCGATGCCGTTCCGGATATTGGCCTAGTTCTACGAGAGCGCATAGTTCGATACTTCTGCCCAGAGATCTACGAGGAGTAGCTCTCGCGGCCTTCTGTAGAACGGAGAACGACTTCACGCAGTGTGGAAAAGCCATACGGGCCCGCGTTGAGCTTCTTCAACGACGGGAGCGTAATGGAGTGCTGACTGCGCTTCCGTGCGTCCAGCGTCGCGGTCGGGAGGACGTAGAACTCCCACTGATCGAGATTGAGGGGATCGATCGTCGCTTGGTCCCTGTGCGCAAGAACTGCAAAGACGTAGACGTCAGCGGTACGCTCTGGTTCCTTCCCCTGTCGATTGGTCTCCGGATCCCACTTGCGCGTCTTGGGAACGCCAAACGAGATCTTCGAGTACTCGTTTTGGTGCCAGGACTGGATGTAGGCGGAGGACTTCACCTCAATCGAAACGCCCTCCGGCGTCTCGAGATCTACCGCAGCCCATTCGCCTCTCGGTTGAGATGTGTCCACACCGCATGCCTTGGCGACGATGTACTCGGCCAAGATCCCGCGGGTCGCGTTGCTCACCAGGTCGGAGATCGACCAGGACCAGAAGTCGTGGACACTGAAAGGCAGTCGTTCGCTGGCTAGACGAAATGGCTCATCGCCATCCAGTCGCTCGACCTCCATGCGTCCCAGCAGCTGGTCTTGCTCCTGTAGTGTCAATTGCCCCTCCTAGTAGCTATGGATCGGATTCCTAGCCTCAGACCTGGTTGAGATGGATATTCGTTTACACACTGGAATCCTCCACGCTCGCGCCAAGAGACTCTTCTTCCAACGGGGCGAAGTAGTCCTCATCGATATCCGTCAGGTAGGCCTCTCTACGGGTCACGGCGATTCCGTGTTCAATGAGCAGCTCGATCAAGCGATCGCCGTCGATCAGCGTGATCGGAGCTGCTCCCGGATACAGTGCGGCTTCGGCACACCCTGACGAGAACCGGCTCAGTGTGATGAGCGTCCCTCGAATCGCCTGATGGTAGGGAAGTGCACCGCGCAGTTGATCGACAACCTTTCGATTGATGTTGTTCTTGTGCCGTTTGACCTGTACGACTTCGCGAATGGTCGTGATGCCAACCTGCACGGTACCGACGACATCTACCCCGCGATCACCCGACTGCCCCACGACGGCGACATCCTCATATCCCATCGCTTCGAGAAGATCCCCTACAAGGATTTCGAAGTGCTGTGGGTGCATCTCACCCAAGCGCTCCCGTAGAAGATCGGTCTGTTTCGCGTTGTAGGCGTTGATCGCCTGTAGCACCTCGCGATGAGGTTCACCCGTTGCGCGCCAAGTTGCCGCAACGTACGAGGTCCCCCTGGGTGTGATGTCGAACGCATTCCCATCTCTTGTAGCGAGCCCACGCTCAACGAGGTTGATTAGCCGCCGTCTGAGAGTGTCTTTGATCGTCGATTCCTTGCCGTATCGCGAGTACGCAAGGAGGAACTCACGCCACTCCGGCAGCAGGTTGGCACGTTTCGCGCGGGTCTTTGTCGCGAGGATTGCGAGGAGCTCGGGTATCCCTTCTAACTCATCGATCTCACGGACGGCAGCAGAGTCTTCTTCAAGGAATCCCTCTCCGCGATGCGTCATCGAGTAGCGCCCAGACGGATCAGGGGCGAGCAAATCGTAGCCGTAGATGAATAGATAGCTGCCGTAGGCGTGTCGAGGATTGACAGTTCTCCCTGTCTCTTCCCAGATCCGTCGTGCAAGCTCCTGATGCTCACGGGACAGTCGCTCGCCAATCCACTTGTCCGGATCCGACCAATCGACGGGGTCTTGCGGGGTCCCGGTGTGGTCCCAGATCTCCTTGATCAGCTTCCACACTTCCTCCTTCGGCACGCCATCCCAGTTCGGAAGAAGAGCACGCACCTCGGAGTAGAGGGGGAATAGTGGTGTCCGGACCCTTCTCGCCCTATCAGGTTCAGCCATCTTGCACTCCTTCTCTTGCTCCTGGGATTTGGGCGAGGTCGTCGGAGATGGCTTGGAGTTCCTCCAAAGCTGCCTGGAGTTCTTCGATGATTTCGGCGGTGAGGATGTCGGGGTCGGGATGATTGGCGCTGTCGTTCGCGAGCAGTTGCGCTTCCTGGCTCAAGGGTACCATCATCCTATCCCTGCACTCTGATACTTCTTGAAGTTCTCGGCTTGCTCGAAGATCTCTTGGTACACCTCGTCGCGATCGACCGGCGGGTAGTTGTGCTCAGCGAGTACAAGGATCAGATCGACCTTGAGTTCTGCCTTGATGTCGTTGCGGTAATTCCAGTCGGTGTACTTGGCCTTGTCATCCACGACGGATTTCACTTCTCTCGCCAGGACGATCAGCTTGTCCTCTGGATACTCGAAGCCGTACTTGATGGTCAGGTCCTTGAGGATGTCGTAGAAGGCCTTCTCCTCCAGGTCGATCCCAAGCTCCGCGAACGATTCCTTCTCTTGTTTCAGCGCCTCCAGCAGATCGATGATCTCCTCGGTGAAGTCCTCCAGGACGTTGCTGACGAGCACGTCTTCTTCCTTGCGCTCGTTGTATTTCTCAACCAGGGCCTTGAGCTTCTCACTGAAGTCCAAGCCCTTGGTCCGGTTGATCTTCCGGAAGTCGTCGATCGCCTTGGCCAGCAGATGCTGGAGGAGCTTGATCTTGGTGTTGGGGAGCTTGATCTTCTCGATCTTGGCAAGATAGTCCTCATCGAAGATGTCGATGACGCTCGCCGTGGCTTCATCGAGCTTGAAGATCTCCTCGACGCCGTCGGACTTCAACGCCTCGGCGATCATCTCACGCACCTTGGCGTTCATCTGCGCCGTATCCGGCGCATTCCCCTTGGTGAGCTTGAAGACAATCGACCGGATGGCCAAATAGAAGTGAATGGTGTCGCGCTCGTGCTGCGTGAACTCATCCGCGCCGCAACAGATGTCGTAGGCCGCCTTCATGCGCTTGACCAGGTTCATGAAGCGTCTCTCGAACTTGTCCGTCACTTGAACGTACTCGGCCGCCGCATTCAGGCAGTTCAGCTGCTCGACGGGAGAGCCCTCGTAGTACGGCTTGGCGTCGAACTTATGGAAGAGCTTGCCCAGCAGATCCAGGTGATCGCGAACAACGATGATCGACTTCTCGATCTCCTCGATGTTCTGCTTGTCCGCCTTGTTGTAGTGAGCCAGCGCCAGGTTCATCTGCTTCTTGATCCCGATGTAGTCGACGACCAGTCCCTTCTCCTTACCCTCGAAACGCCTGTTCACGCGGGAGATGGTCTGGATCAAGCTATGGCGCTGAACGGGCTTGTCGATATACATCGTGTCGAGGAAGGGCACATCGAATCCCGTCAGCCACATATCCACCAGGATGGCGATCTTGAAGTTCGACTTGGCATTCTTGAACTGACGATCGAGCTCCTTACGGTAGTCGGGGGTGCCGAGCAAGGCGTACAGCTCTTTGGGGTCGTCCTGCCCGCGGGTCATGATCATCTTCACCCGCTCCATTGGCTTGATCGTCTTCTGCTCTTGTAGGCTTAGGTTCGCCCCCGCTTCGCAGGCGAGCACCTCGTTCCACTCCGGCCGTAGCTTGATGATCTCCTGCCACAACGCGTAGCCGATCTCGCGCTTGCTGCAGACGAACATCGCCTTACCCTTGACCGTGGCCCCCTCCGCCAATCGCTGCTCGTAGTGCTGGACGAAGTCTGCGGCCACCGCCTGGATGCGATCCGGATCTCCGAGGATGACGCTCATCTTCGTGCTTGCCTTCTTGCTCTCCTCAACGGCGTACTCTGTTGCCCCTTCATCTGCACATCGATCGTAGTAGTCCTCGATCTCCTGTAACTTGGTATTGTCGAGAACGACCTTGGCCGCACGCCCCTCGTAGACGATGCGAACCGTGATCTCATCCTTCACCGACTCGGTCATCGTGTAGGCATCGACCACGTCGCCGAACACGTCGAGCGTTGCATCAATCGGCGTGCCGGTGAAGCCCACGTACGTCGCATTCGGGAGCGAGTCATGGAGGTACTTGGCAAAGCCGTAGGTCCGCTTTACGCCCTCCTCGGTCACACGGATTTTCTGATCGAGGTTGACCTGGCTGCGATGCGCCTCGTCGGAGATGCAGACGACGTTGGTCCGCTTCGTGAGCAGCTTCGTATCCTCAGTGAACTTGTGGACCGTGGTCAGGAACACGCCGCCACTCGCACGCCCCTGGAGCAGCTCGCGCAGATGTTCGCGGCTCTCCACGCTGACGACGGTCTGGTCGCCGATGTAGTCCTTGGCATTGGTGAACTGGGCCGAGAGCTGATCGTCCAAGTCGACGCGGTCGGTGATTAACACGATGGTCGGACTCTCGAACGCCACGCTCTTCATCAGCAACCGCGTCAGAAACAACATACTAAAGCTCTTGCCACAACCCGTCGCCCCGAAGTAGGTTCCACCCTTGCCATCGCCTTGGGGCTTGCGATGCGCCTTGATGCTCTCGAACAGCTTGATCGCGGCGTAGAACTGCGGGTAGCGGCAGACCACCTTCACTTCTTGCTTGGAGACATCGGGGAAGTAGATGAAGTGGCGGATCACCTGCCGCAACCGGTCCTTGTCGAACAGCCCCTGGATCATCGTATGCAGGGCGCTGATCCCATCGTGCTCAATCGTCTCGTCGCCCGTGACCTTGCGCCAGGTGTAGAAGTACTCGTAGGGAGCGAACAGCGAGCCCATCCGCGAGTTGACACCATCGCTGATGACGCACAGCGCGTTGTACTTCATCAGCTCGGGGATGTCGCGAACATAGCGTGTGGTCAGCTGGACGTAGGCATCGTGAATCGTCGCATCTTCCCGAATCGCGCTCTTGAACTCGAAGACAATGAGCGGCAGGCCGTTGATGTAGAGCATGGCATCGGGGATGCGCTTTTCGTTGCCGACAATCTCCAACTGATTGACGATCCGGTAGATATTGGAGTCGTTCCCGTAGTCTGATGCAGGTTCCGCGACGACTTGCTCCAGGTCATCCGGGCGTGGCGGCCGGTGCTCTGGAAGACCCGCGTAGTCGATCAGCTGGATGTAGAGATCCTTCTGGTTCGGGTCCTCACGCTTCAGTAGGAAGCCATCGCTGACCATCTTGTGGATACGCTTGTTCGACTCGTAGAGGTCGGCGGCAGGCAGCGATTTCAGGCGTCGTATGACGGCATCGATCTCGCCTTCGGTGATGTTGTCCTTGGCGTATCGCTTGGCTAGGAAGCGCCGAAGATCATCCTCGATCAGAACGTCGCGAGGCTCGCGTTCGAGCGAGTCGCCCTTGGAATGTGGGAAGCCCTGTTCCTCCAGAAGGGCGAGGATCGCTTGCTCGAGTTTCTCCTCCGTGAACTTGCTCATAGCGCCTTCTCCACCTGTTTCTCGGCATCCGGAACGCGAAGCTCGCCGGAGAGGAGTTTCGGGAGGAGCGTGTCGCGAAGTGCGGCAAGAGTTCTATTCTCAGCTGTGTTCTTCGACGCTCTCTCCTCGTTCGAGTAGAGGACCCTCTCTATCCCCACTTGGCAATCCAGGTGAGGCACAAGAACCCTCATGGCCTTGAGGTTGGCTCGACTGAGTTCCGTCTGCCCCGTACTCCCCTCTCCCATTGCTTGAATACTCGGTTCCAGCGCAAGAAGCATTCTCCCAAAGGTGTATGGCTTGCACGCGCCGCTACCAGCGCGAATTACCGTCACGTGTGAATCGGCAATCGTAGGCTCGTCAAGTTTGGCCACCTGAGCCACTCTGCCCAGGGTTCCAACACCAGTGGAATTAACGAGCACGTCGCCCACAGCCAGTTCTCTGCCATCGATCTTCTTCTTCGTTTCGTCGTGCCTGCGGGCAAGCGAGTAGTTAATTTCGTGGTTCCTGATGCACTTCTGATTGATGACCCGTACGCCCCCTTCATCGAGGTATTTCGGAGAGATACCTCGACGAAGCTCCGTAGTAATCGAGTCCAGATCAGCAACCTCCCACCCCTCCGGGATCCAGCCCAGGCCTTCGGTGAAGACGAAGCGATCGGGGAAGTGCTGCGCGATCGAGGCGGGCAGGGGTTTTCGTTGGCCGCCGAGCGCCTTGCGGGCCTCGGCCCGTGTCCCAAGCGCCTCGGGGATTGGGTTGCCAACAGCCAGCGCCTTGTCGATGACGGGATCGAAATCGACGAACCAGCTCTTGAACAGCGCCTGCGCCATTGCCTCCAGCGTCTCGTTCATCCGCCGATTCAACTCGATCTTGTCGTCCAACGTCCCGAGAACGTGCGCGATGGCTCTCTGTTCGGGAAGTGGAGGGACAGTTAGGCTGAAGTTCGGGATGTCTGCGCATCTAAGGCTGTCGAATACAGCGCCCACATTGAGATACTTGCTGACTTGCCCCCACCACTCAGGTCCCTGCGTCAACCATCTAAGAAAGGCAGGCTCAACACCTGACGAATCCGATCTCAGCAAGACAAGGTTCTGCCCGACTGCAAATCGGACACCACTTGGCACATGAGCCGTCTCTCCGGGATTACACCTTCTTGACAGCAACACGTCATACTCCTGGGGACAGGCTTTCCTCGTCCATTCCACAAGATCAGCATCCGTGATCAAGCGAGGATCTGCATCAAAGTCGATTCGGCCCTGCTTCATTTGCGGAATGGCGATGTAGGGATAGCCTTGTCCTGCATCAGGAGGCGTCTTGTGCACACAGTCAAGTAGCGAGATACCAGCCTCGCGAAGACTCAGCTTGCGCCACTCACTCCCCATAGCCCAACCCCTTAGAATTTCTCCAAGACATCTTCACTGCGATCGACATCCCGTGCATGGTGGTCGTGCTCATCGTCTTCCTCGTGATCGTCCTATGGATCGTCCTGCTTGTCAGCATCTTGCTCGGCAACATGGTCGGCGCCTTGTTCGCCCTCTTCACAACGCACATGTGCACGCCGCACAAGCCATGGAGTTGATCATCTCTCGTGTTCCGCCAGCCACCTCGCTCCTTCTTCTGTCAGCCCGTATCTCTGGTTCCGGCTCCTGGGTTTCTCGGGTATGGTCATGGCGAGCCATCCCTTGTCCAGAACAGGCTGCAGGTAGTTGCGAACGAAGTTTCCTCTGTGTTTCAGGCCGATGAGCTCGCGGATTTCGGATGCCGTGCGCGACTGTCGACAGAAGGTGAGGATACGTTTCGCGACTTGTACGGTGACTTGTGCGGCAACTTGTACGCCGTCTTGTTCAGCATCTTGTGCGCCCGTCGCCACTTGCACAGGCTCAAGGACACGACGCATTCGCACAAGGACTTCCCCCTGGTCTGCAACGAACTCTGGTGCCGGAAGCTCAGCTGCCCCCAGAAGCTCGCTTATCTTCAGCGTTCCACGGCCCCAGGTCTCAATGATCCCGCGTCGATAGAAGACACTGGCAATCAACGGATTCCAGGGGCGAGACGGATGTGGCTTCAGGAGCTCGCTCTCGCTGATGCCTGTCGGCAATGAGCCTGTGTTCGCAATCTCCAGGCGGTCATCGTAGATGGCGACGCTGACCGCGCCGCCCGGCTGCGAATAGTCCCGGTGGCAAATGGCGTTCGCTAGAGCTTCTCGCAAAGCCGCCGTCGGGTAGAGGGGATCATCGAGTCGCTCGAAGACGTTCGGCACAACCCGCCCCGCCACGGGAAGATGCTCCCGGAGGAACCGCTGGGCTGCCTGAAACAGCCCGAACGCATTGCCTTGCTCCTGCCGGCCGTCCACGAACTCACTGCGATCGTCCCCACGGAATCTTGCAAGGCGAATCGAACACTGGGGGTAGTCGGGCAGAAGCCGCTCTGTCCGGCAAAACAACGCCACGGCTGCATTGAGAACCGAGCCTCTGCTGAGGAGCCCAAAGCCTTCGAGCATCTCGCGGATGTCCCGTGTCCCCGGATCCTCGAGACGCTGACGTCGAATGGCCTCATCGACGGTCCGAAGGATCTCCCTCTCGTCCAGATCCTCGATGCGGATGCCGGAGGCCGGCTGATTCTCCCATCGGTTCGAGGCGTGCATCCGCTCAATGAGCCGGCGCTCGTACTCCGGTTGTGGCATGGTCTTCGTGGTCGCACCGACACGGACGTGGGGGCGACTATCGTAGGTGAAGGGCCCTTCACTACTTCTCACACTCACGTAGATCACGAGAACGCTCTTCTCTCGATCCACGGGGACGGTCTCGATGTCGGGGAAGGCGGGTGGTTCGAGCTTCCCCAGTTCGCGCGAGATGTCCTCCAACGTCTTCTCGGACACCATCTGGCCTTCAATCAGCCGGTTGTCGCGAACGCCGAATAGGACGTGGCCGCCCTTCCCGTCAAGGAAGCCGCAGATCGTTTTCAGTGCAGGCACAAGCTGCCCCGTCGTCTTCTTGAACTCCAGATTGGAGCCTTCACCCTGCCGAACGAGCCTCTCGATGTCCTGGAGGTTCACCGCAAGTTCCTCCGATCAGACCGACTGCAGCAGATCCTACACATCGAATCCCAGCCCCTTTAGGTTCTTCCGGATCTCGTCTTCGAGGCGTTCGGACTCCTTGAATTGATCGGAGAGCTCCGACGTAAGTGTGGCCATCTTTTCTTCAAACGGGATGCCGTCATCCTCGATGGGAGGAGCGCCGACATACCGCCCGGGGGTCAGCACGTAGTCGTTGGCCTGGATGTCCTGCAACGTGGCCGCCTTGCAGTAGCCAGGCACGTCTTCGTATCCCGCCCCCTCACCCGCGAACTCAGAGGCGTTCGCACCCTCTCCCACGGAGGGGAGAGGGAATTCGCCGCGCCAGGCGTGGTAAGTGCGGGCGATTTCGGCGATGTCGGCGACGGTCAGCTCCTTGTGCGTGCGGTCGATCATCGTACCCATGTTGCGGGCGTCGATGAACAGCGTCTCGCCGCGTCGCTCGCGGTGGTCGCTCTCGCTGTGGCCCTCGACGATCTGCGCCCCCTTGTTCTTGGTCAGGAACCACAGGCAAACGGGGATTTGGGTGGTGTAGAAGAGCTGACCGGGCAGGGCGATCATGCAATCGACCAGATCGTTTTCGAGAATCTTGCGGCGGATATCGCCTTCGCCTTTGGTGTTGGTCGACATCGAACCGTTCGCAAGCACGAAGCCGGCAACACCGTTCTCCGAGAGTTTCGAGATCATGTGCAGAATCCAGCCGTAGTTGGCGTTGCTCGCCGGTGGCACGTCATAGCCGGCCCAGCGAGGATCGTCGGTGAGTTGGTCCTTGGTGCGCCACGCCTTCAGGTTGAACGGCGGATTGGCCATGATGAAGTCGGCTTTCAGATCCGGGTGCTGATCCTTGAAGAAGCTGTCGGCAGGCACCTCACCCAGATTGGCCGAGATACCGCGGATGGCCAGATTCATCTTGGCCAGCTTGTAGGTGGTCGTCGTTAGCTCTTGCCCGTAGATCGACACGTCCTTGCGGTTGCCCTGATGGCTGTCGATGAACTTCAGCGACTGCACGAACATTCCGCCTGAGCCACAGCACGGGTCATAGATCTTGCCCTTGTACGGCTCGATCATCTCGGCAATCAGATTGACTACACACTTGGGCGTGTAGAACTCTCCCCCACCCTTGCCCTCGGTGGCCGCGAACTTGCCCAGGAAGTACTCGTACACCCGCCCGACGACATCCTCTTCCTTGTCCTCGACGGTATCGATGTTGTTGATCAGATCGATCAGTGCTGCCAGCCTGCTAACGTCGAGCCCCAGCCGAGAGAAGTAGTTGTCCGGCAGCGCACCCTTGAGCGCTGGGTTGCTCTTTTCCACCGTGTGCAGGGCCGTGTCGATCCTGACCGCGATGTCGTCCTGCTTCGCCTGCTTCTGGATGTACGACCAACGCGCATCCTCCGGCAGGTAGAAGACGTTCTTCGCAGTGTAGAACTCCACCCTATCGACGTACTTCTCCTGCCCCTCAGCGATCAGCTCCGCTCGGCGCTCCTCGAACTTGTCGCTGACGAACTTCAGGAAGATGAGGCTCAGCACCACATGCTTGTACTCCGACGACTCAACACTACCACGTAGCTTGTCCGCCGTATCCCACAGCGTTTGCTCGAACCCAAGCGTCGCGCCGTTGTTCTTCTTCACCATGACTACAGCCTACTTCCTCTCGAACGTCTTATCCCCAACGCAAGTCGTCACAATCTGTGACCACCTCTTGAGATCGCGCTTTGCGACCTCAAGTTTGTGTTCTTCGAACCCTCGACAATCCAAAACGCCCCTGGGGCATTGCCCTGGGGCTTGCTTCGTTTGGAGTGCGCGCCGGGTTTCTAGGCCTGTCACACCGTTCTACATCCTCTCTGGTGCATGAATCTATGATCCTTGACGGATTCTACGGCGAGGCTCGTGGTGGGGCAAATGGGAAAGACGTTCTACGTGCTACGTTCGACGTTCTGCGTGCTGCGTTCCAGGTTCGGGGAAAGGCAGGGATGAGTTCCTGTCGGGATGAGGAAGAGTGTCCCGACAGGGGGCAGAAGCCGGATCGGTCTATGCTTCTGCCGGTTGGCAGTGGGGCGATGCTACGCCTTGTTGGATCCTTCGTCTTCTTCGTCGACTCCTTGCAGCGCGGCCTGCCATTCTTCCGGCGAGGGCAACGCGTTCGCTGCCTTCGGCCCAGAGGGTTTCGAGATCGATGGCGATAGGGTGGCGGAAGTCGCCTAGGTAGTAGGCGTTTGCGCGGTTCGTGATGAGATCGCAGACGACGGAGTATCGGGTGCCGGAGGTATGCGCGGCGTTGAGGATCGAGGCGACCCGCTCGATGGTCGGATCACTGTCCTCGGCAAGCCGCTGGGTGGCGGTATCGTATCGCCAGCAGGGCCAGCCGCCGTGGCTGTGATTCGAGAGGTGGAAATTGGTTACGGCGAACGTGTCGTCCTCCATCCAAACCACCGCGCCGTTCTCGACCACCGCGGCAGCACCGGTTCGATCGACGAGCAGATACTGCATGCAGATCATGAAGCTGCGGTTGTACTGGGTGATCATCCGAACGGCGTCCTCGACGGTGGCGCAGGATCGCATGATCAACTGCTCCATTCGCCCGGTCATGTATGGTTTGAGATACTCCTCATCACTCAGGCCGGCACACGGCGCACCGAAGCTATCGAAGAAGAGGCCTGCGCTGTTGATCCCCTGAAACTCGTACCAATACGGCTCATCGTTGCCGAACTCGCCACGGATCTCATACCCGAAGTAGACCACGCCATGAAGCGTCCCGACGGTCGGTTCGGCCCACATGTACGAGTCATTGCGAAACCAGACTTCATTGCCACCGGCGATAACGTGACCGTCCTTCGCGATGACAACGCCTGTACAGGCCGCTGCGGACAGCGACACGAAGGTGAGGAAAAGGCCAAGGGCAAACGTTGTTCTCATGGTGATCCTCCCCGAGGCAGAGCGGGTACCTCCATCGTAGCGCCGATTGGAAACAGGAGACAAGCATTGGCGAACACGGCAATCCGGGATGCTGGACGAAAGATCATCCGGGAGATGAAACGTCGAGGACACAGAACGCGCACGGGTGAAGAGAGCAGCAGCAAGAGATTGCGATCGGGCTATAGCTGTTTCAACAGGTGGAGCTGCTCGGGAGCATTCAAGTTGATGAACGAGCAAAGATCGGCGTCGAACCGCCGAAGAGCATCTTCGGGCACTTCTTGTACGCGGAGGCGATCGTAGGATGCGGTGACCTTCAAGTCGCCGCGATCGAGGGTCTCCGAGATGACGGCAAGGGACGATCTTCGATAGACGGCGAACAAGGGCTCGAAGTAGCTGCGGACCACGGGAACCGTGACATCGGCGCCGCTTGATGAATCGAGAAGAAAGCGAACCAACGCCGGCTCAGCAAACGGAAGATCGCAAGCGAGCACGAAACACAGCGGCGTCTTGGCTGCGGAGAGACCAGTATGGATTCCGACGAGCGGGCTTTGCTCGGGCCGCGTATCGACGACGACACGAACGCCGTTCACGGCGAGGTCGAGTTCTCGCCCGGCGACGATGATCTCCGAAAATAAGCCACCAAGCCGGAGGACGAAATAGTCGATCAGACGTCCGTACGGCGTGGGGAGCAAGTGCTTTGGCCAGCCCATTCTCCGGGATGCCCCACCCGCCAGGATAACTAGCGATGCATCGTCTCGCTTCACAGCACATCCTCCCGTTCAGCGTGGTCGTCGCGCCGATGATGTTTGGGGGATCGACACCACAAGAGATGGAGCCAATGATAGAAGCAGGAGATTAGCGACAGCAAGGGGTGTGGATCTACGACGGACGGAATACGCCCTGGCTGCATCTGGATCAGGCGAGGGGGGATCAGGGAAGCGTGAAGCGGCGCTAGGGAGCCAATACAAGTTTCGTATATCGCGAAACTTGCGCGGGTTGAGGTTGACTCTGGTTCATTCGGTTTCTTTCTCACGGAGGAGCGTGTCTACACGTAGTTCGAGAGTCCCATCAGCAGGTGGAGCGTGGCGAGCAGGAGCGCGGTGATAGCGATCCAGCGATGCACGCGGACGGGGATGCGGCGGAGTCGTTTGCTCCATCGTTTGGCCGAGACGAGGATTGCGGTGGTCAGAAACAGCGCGTAGGTGAGGAACCCGACAATCGCAATCATCGGGAGGGAGCCGAGATACGTTCCGTAGGCAAGGTCGTTGAACAGGCGCATGGCACCTCCTTGAGCCTCCGGCCGGATGGCTCACGGCGGATCGCGGGTCATCCGACCGGTCTTCAGCCTACGCTATTCGGCAAGCGCGAGGGAAACGGTTGAGCGTGCCGTGTGTCGGGAGGTCAGGCGATCGCTGCTGCTGTGATAGGCGAGGATGACCACAATCTCGCGACCTGGCAGCAGCGTTTTGTCCTGAGAATCCTTGGAGTCAAGCGGAATGGCGAATTCGAGGATCGATTCCCCGTCGATCTCCCGACCGGCGGCCTGGACAATATGATCGACATCGTCCTTGCGATGCGATGTTGGCGCGTTGCCGTAGTGATCTTCGATCGATAGGGTTTCGTCTGTGATCGCGCCAATCACGATATTTGCCCCTTGCATCATCCGCTCTGGCTCGAAGCCGATCGACAACCATCCAGTACCCGGCGCGGTGAGAGCTACATAGAGCATCGTCGCATCGTGTTCCCAGTAGACAGACATCCCCGTTGCCGGATCGTCCAGCATGCCATCGTATTCGAGCGGTTCGATGGTTCCGTTGATCTGCGGCGGCCAGCCGATGTCGGTGAAGTCGGTATTGTGCTGTATCGGAACGATCGTATCGGCCTGGAAGCCGGTCAATTCGACCCGCCATGCATGATCAACCGGCGGGGCGTCGTACATGCCGTTACCGTTGTGGTCCGCGTAGAAATCCACACGGTATGGCGTGTCGAATGCCAGATCGCCGATTTCGAGGTCAAACATTGCGGCAGCGATCTCGGGGATCGAGACGCGGAAGACTTCTCGCCCGGAAGGCTCCTCCACGACACGGAGAGAGAATGCCTGCCCGAGGTGGGGATCCATCTCACGGAACGCCAATGTCAACGTTGCCTGTCCGACGGCGAGGACTCCAATCACGACGGATAAGACGGCGGCGACGGCCAGTATCCTAGCAAGATAGGTTCGGTTCATGGTTGCCTCCTCCAATGGGGCTTTCGTTTTCTTGGGTTCATGATGCAGGCTAGAGAGAATTCGTGAAGCAGGCAAACGGAGATGGTGAAGAAGCTGTGAGGGGTTCCTGTCGGGATGAGGTCTTGCGTCCCGACAGGGGCCAGAAGCTGTGTTTTCGCGCGCTTCTGGCAGTTGGTGACGAGTTCCTATTGGGATGACAATCAGCGTCCCGACAGGCGGCGGAAGCTCTGCTATGGAGCGCTTCTGCCGATTGGCGATGGGAGCACACGGATGGACGCGGTGCGTGAAGCAGCGCGACGTGGCCGACACAAGTTTCGGAATCTTCGTGAGATCCGAGACTTGTCCGTGCCGAGAGCTCATGAACGACTCGGCTCGCCCCTCACCCCCACCCAGCCTCCCCCGTCATGAAGGGGGAGGGGATGATGGGACACCCGTGATGAGGCATGAGGCGTCGTGGTAAGGCTGTCATGCGTGGGCTGATAGCAGGCTGGCGGAACGGAAGAGCGAAGCCGAAGGCTGCTTATCCTGTGCGCTGCGCCGACCCACTACTCACTGACATGTGGGTCGTCGAACGCGAACCGGTTCCACTGGACAACGTCCTCAAGCGGCCGGCGGACCCGCGGGCCGGTCTCCTCGGCACGATGCTTCTCGGACAATGGCTCGCTTGGTCCAGGATGCGCAACGATGATCAGCGCGATCACGGTGTACTCGTCGGGAACGCCGAGCGTCTTCTTGAGCGGCGACTGGCGGTATCCGGCGATCGGATGGGCGACGAGGCCGAGGTCGGTCGCCTGCACCATCAGGTTCATCACGGCCAGTCCACAACCGAACAGGTGATACTTCCGTCCGTCGGGGATCTCGCAATCGAGATCGGCTCGACTGGCAACGGCGATGAGCAATGGGGCCGGTTGAGCCCAGTAGTTGCCGCTGAGGAGGTGTTCCTTGGCCGCTTCGAGCGTCTGCGGATCGTCGATCGCGATCAGCCGCCAGGGTTGATTATTGGCGCATGACGGGGCGAGGTGAGCTGCGCGCAGGAGGCTCTCCGCTACCTCCCGAGGGATCGGACGATCGGAGATCGCGCGTTTGGCTCGACGCGTCTCGATGGCTTTGAGGATCTCGGTCATAGCGAGCCTCCTGTCGTTTCCCACGGAGCGCGGGGTGTCCTGTGGTGCGGTTCTTCTGTTGCGGGAGGATGGACAACATCGCCCATCCTCCCGCGTAGGCGTCCCCGGAGCGACGCCGACTGCTTTGGGTTAGTCGACCGGAGAACAGAAGCGTAGACCTGTTCTCGCGGCGATCATGCTCTCATCTTGCTCTCATGCCTTCGGATGAGAACCAAATGGCTCTACCCCGGAGCGACAGGAGAATGGATCCTTGTATCCATTCTCCTCGCGCTTATCCTACTCTTATCCTTCGGATGAGCGCACATGCATCGGCACGTCGCAGCAGACGAGCGTGCCGGCGCCGGACTTAACCACATTCACTTCCTGCCCGCACAGATCGCAGACGTAGATCTTCCCTTGCTCTGCCATGTTTCATCCCTCCCTTCCCGGTTTCGATGGCGTTGCGTGCTATCCCATCTCAACAGCTTATCCAACCCGAGAACAGCCTGTTCCTACAGGATGTTCTCGGACGTACTCGCTCTTCTAGAGCGAGTACGAGCTTTCCCAGAGCCCGTGCAGGTTGCAGTACTCCACCGCAATCAGCGCACTGAGCTCTTCCTTGTTGTCGACGTGTGCAACGACCGTTGGCACGCCGTACGTCGGGCCGAAATCGAAGGTCGCAATGTGAACCGCGATGCCGTTCTTGACGCCGAACAGCGCGACCCACTTGATGTGGTGCTCGACGGTATTCGGATGCGGCGTTTCCTTCCCGACGGTGATCTTGACCGCGTTCTTGCCGCACTCCTCGCACGATACGAGTTCGATGACCGGGACGTGCTTCTCCTTGCCTTCCTGGGTTGCGCCTTTGATCAGTTCCCCTAGTGTCATGGGTCCTCCTGTGGTCTGGTCTTGTTCAGCCGAGGGCCTTGTGCTTCTCGGCGATCTGGTCGGCGAGCGTGTCGAGTGCCTCGAGCGTCTCCGTCTTCGGTTGTCCCTTGGTGAACACCGGATCGAGCCATTCGACCTTCAGATTTCCGCAAAGCGCTTGCGTTTGCTCGGCCGCTTTGCCTGCCCATCCGTATGAACCAATGGCCGCGGCATACAGGAGCTTCGGACGCAAGGCGGCGGTGAGGTAAGCGGTGAAGACGATGCTGGGATGCGGGCCGACGAGAACGGTCGGCGTGGCGAAGACGACCGTTGCGGCATCGACAAGATGCACGGCGTACTCTCCAATATCGGTCGTCGTCATGTTAAACGGTTCGACGTGGATGCCCCGTTCACTCAATGCGCCGACGAGATGATCGACCATCTGGCGCGTCGAGTTGTGCATCGACGTGTACGGCAACAGCACGAGGTTCTTTGGGGCATCGTTGACCCAGTGATCGTAGGCATCGATGATGACGCTTGGATCGTCGCGAACCGGGCCGTGGCTCGGGCAGATCATCTCGATGTCGTACGGCGCGAGCTTGGTCAGGTGTCCTCGAATTAGATTCGAGAACGGCATCATGATCTCGGCGAAGTACCGCTTCGCAGCGTCGCAGATCCGCGGATTACCGGCGGCGAAAAGCTCATCTGTCGCCAGATGTGAGCCGAACAGGTCGCAGGTGAACAGCATTTTCTCTTCGCGGAGGTACGTCAGCATCGTCTCCGGCCAGTGGACCCACGCCGCGTGGATGAACTCGAGGGTTCGATCGCCAAGCGACAGCGTCTCGCCGTCGGCAACGGCTGTGATTCGATCCTCGGGGATTCCAAGATGGTCGGCGATCATCGGCTTTGCCTTGGGGCTCGAGATCACTTGGATCTCCGGGTAGCGGTCGAGGACGAGCGGCGCGCAGCCCGAATGGTCCTGTTCGACGTGCTGAATGATCAGCAGATCGAGCCGATCGACGCTATCGAGCTGGGAGAGAAACTCCGCGCTCTTGGCGGGATCCGCCGTGTCGATCAACGCCGTCTTCTCACTGCCGCGGATCAGATAGGCGTTGTAGCTTGTCCCATCGGGAAGCGGGATCAGCTCATCGAACAACCGCCTATCCCAGTCGATCGCGCCCATCCACGATACGCCCGGCCGAATCTCTCTCGCTCTCACTCGTCCTCCTGTCGAAACACTGCGATCCGATCCCTGACCGGCTCTGCCCGGCATCGTCCTAGATCTGGCATCTGTCCCTCTCCTGACCGGCTT
>CAZORQ010000001.1:116313-121350 GCA_964582285.1 uncultured Thermotogae bacterium | reverse complement strand
ACGCCGCAATCCGGACAGACCCAATCCTCGGGCAGATCCTCAAACGAAGTTCCCGGATCGATGCCGGTCGTCGGGTCTCCGATGGACGGGTCGTACGTGTAGCCGCAGACGGTGCAGATCCATTTCTCCATGGTCGATTACGCTCCTTTTCTGATGCGCTTCCGATACTCGTTGTAGGTGAGCGGCTCGCCGCTATCGCCGGTTCCGGCTCTATCGACCGATGCGACGAACAGCGAGTGCGTCGTCAGATCGACCGTCATCTCCGGGACGACGGTACATTCATAGATCGCCACAGCATCGGGCAGATACGGAATGCCGTGTTCGGTCTTCTCGTAGGGGAAGTCGGCGAACTTGTCGACATCTCGCCCGGACTGGAACCCGAACCGGCGAATCACCTCCGCGCAGTGTTCGTTCTCCCGATCGAGCACGCTTACCGCGAATCGGCCGCTCTTGGCGATCATCTCGTGGGTTAGGGACTTCCCCCCAACGCCGATGGCGATCCGGGGCGGGTTGTTCGTCACCTGCATCAGCGCGTCGAGACACTGCCCGTTGATCCGACCGTCCAGCGCTGCTGTGAGGATGTACAGCCCATGGGTCACGCGGAACAGCGCCTGATTCAACGCGGCGTTGTCGGTGACGAACGTGAATGCCATAGCGTCCTTTCGTGTCTCTTCCCGTCTTCCCTACGCTTCTTCTTCTCCGGTCGACAACGGTCCGGCGACGCGTTGGCCGAGTTCCCGATCGGCCATCAGCAGACCGTGACCCGACGAACCTATCATCTCCAACATGGTGACGACCTTGGATACCGAGTCCTCTTCCTCGACCTGTTCGGTGACGAACCACTGAAGCATGATCTCGGCGGCGTTGTCGTTTTCGTCACGGGCGATCTTCATCAGTTCGTTGATCTTGCCGGTGATGAACTCCTCATGCCCGAGGGCTGCCTGGAACGCTGCGAGTGGAGCGTCCCACTCCTTCTGTGGTTTCTCGATCGCCAGCAGCTCGACCTGGCCACCGCGATCAATGATGTGTTGGAAGAACCGTAGTGCGTGCCCAAGCTCTTCCTGCGCCTGGGCCTTCATCCATTGGGCCATGCCGTCGAGACCCTTGGCGTGGAAGTCGGCGGCCATGGCGAAGTAAAGATACGCCGAGGCGGTCTCGTGCATGATCTGCTCGTTCATGGCCTGTTGAATTCTTGCACCGATCATCGTCGATCACCTCCGTGTTGCTACAGCTTCTTGTGACAGAACCACCAGTCGAAGCAGTTCTCGTCCTGGGCACGCTTCGATGCAGTCTCCTGATCGGTCGGCGGGGGGACAATGACGTGGTCCTTGACCAATTCGTTCTCCGGCCATCCGGCAGGGATGGCGACGCCATGCTCCTCGGAGACCTGGAAGCCGCGGACCATGCGAACGATCTCGTCCATGTTCCGTCCCAGTTCCTGGGGGTAGTAGAGGATCGCGCGAACGACGCCGTTCGGATCGACAATGAAGACGGCGCGGACGGTATTCGTTCCCTTGCCGGGGTGGATCAGACCGAGCCGGTGTGCGATGACCTCGGTTCCGGCGATGATCGGGAACTCGATTGTGACGTCCAGTGTGTCGCGGATCCAATCGGTCCACTTCATGTGCGAGAAGACCTGGTCGACGCTGAGGCCGACCAGCTCCGTGTTGAGCCCCTTGAACGTCTCGAAGCGCTTCTGGAACGCGACGAACTCGGTCGTGCAGACCGGCGTGAAGTCAGCAGGGTGACTGAACAGGATGAACCATTTTCCGGAATACGCATCGGGAAGTGTCATCTTGCCGTGCGTGGTCTGCACATCCATCTTTGGGAACGTGTCTCCAATCAACGGAATCATCTGATCAGACATCTCTTCTCCTTTCTGATGAAAGAGGTCTACCAGTTCTCGCCGAGCAATTCAAAGTGTGCCTGAGCGTGCGCACATGCCGGACAGAGCGCGAGCGCCTCGGGACCTTCATGGAGATAACCACAGTTCCGACAGCGCCAGACGACGGATTCGCCCTTCTTGAAGACGGTTCCCGCTTCGATGTTCTTTAGTAGATCGAGGTACCGCTTCTCATGCTGCTTCTCGGCGATGGCGATCGCGTTGAAAACGGCGGCAATCTCGGGGAATCCCTCCTCGCGCGCCGTCTCGGCGAACTCGGGATACATCGTGGTCCACTCGTGGTTCTCTCCGCCTGCGGCAGCCTTCAGGTTCTCTGCGGTCGTGCCGATCACGCCGGCCGGGAAGGCGGCGGTGACTTCAACCTCGCCACCTTGGAGAAACTTGAACAACCGCTTGGCGTGCTCCTTCTCCTGATTGGCCGTCTCCTCGAAGATCGACTGGATTTGTACAAAGTCGTCCTTCTTCGCCTGCGATGCGAAGTACGTGTACCGGTTCCGGGCCTGGGACTCTCCAGCGAATGCCGTCAGCAGGTTGCTCTCTGTCCGTGTTCCTTTCAGTTCCATGCTTTCTCCTCCCTGGGTTCTCTCTAGGTTTGACACGCCGGGCAGAAGCAGGTTGATCGCCCGGCCTGTATGACTCGTCGAATCGTTGCCCCGCACCGTTCGCAGGGCTTGTTCTCGCGTCCGTAGACGGCGAGATGGTTCTGATAGGTGCCGCTTGCTGCCCCCGAAGGTCTGTAGTCGGACACGCTGTTGCCAAGGGTTGTCCCCAGCTGGTCGATCGCTTCAGACAGGACCGACGTGATGCCGGCATGGAGCGCTGAGATCTCCTCCCCATCGAGAGAGTTCGACCGGCGGCGTGGATCGAGTCCGGCGCGCCAGAGCGCCTCGGCGGCATAGATATTTCCGATCCCGGCGATCTTCCGCTGGTCAAGCAACAGCTGTTTAATCGGCGTCCGCGAGGCGTGGGCCAGCGCTTCGAGCACAACGGCGGTGAACTCCGCGGTCACTGGCTCAATCCCGAGCGGCTTGTCGAACCCCTCCGGACAGAGAGAGACCGTTCCCAGCCGGCGTGGATTCACGAAGTAGACCGAATCTCCCGAATCGAGGGTGATGGTCATCCGCGTGTATGGGATTTCGCTCTCTGAACGATCGAGGCAGAGCCGCCCGGACATCCGTAGATGGATGACCAGGTCGCCGTGTGGCTCAAGGCCAAGCAGGACGTACTTGCCGCGACGGCGGACATCGCGCAGCGATGCGCCGCACAACTGATCGGCGGAGACCGTCAGACGAGCGTCGTGGATCTCGACGGCGGCGATCGTCGTTCCGACGATGGGCTGCAGTCCGCGAACCAGCGTCTCAACCTCGGGGAGTTCGGGCATCGGCTACACCTCCTCCGCTTTGTGATGGCCGTCTTGCAGACAAGCGGCACAAACGCCGTACGCGTAAGTTTGCAACGATTCCAATCGGTGGCCGTTGCAGTCCACCGCGCCAGACATCGCGGCCTTGAGGTCGATATCGTAGACCTTGCCGCAGACTCGACAGCGGAAGTGCGCATGAGAACTGAGATCGGCGTCATAGCGGGAGACGGTCGAATCGACGTTGAGCCGCAGGATCATCCCCGCCTTTGTCAACGCATCGAGGGTGTTGTACACGGTCGCTCTCGAGATCGACGGATACTTTCCGCGGACTGCCGTAAGAACCTGATCGGCTGTCGGATGCTGTCTAGTATTGGACAGCCAATCGAGAACGGCCAATCGTTGAATTGTCGGGACCAGTCCGACTTCTCGTAGCATCTCCGTATGCGTCTCAGGTCTCATATTGGACGCATTATAATCTTAGACAAAGTCCAAATCAAGACAGAAGACAATCCTTCCCTCGTGAGCAGGAGAGCATCCCCTCGCTCCTCAGGTTCTCCATTGGAGCAATTTGTCAGTGAAAACGGTCGGCCTGACATTCCCAGGGAGGAAGAGTGATAGAATGGTGTCGAGATGTCTCGCGATCCCAGGCTCTAGAACCCGCCGGAAACCGGAGGGAAGGACAACGGAAGAGGTGAGACAGATGCTACACGATGGCGATCCTGCTCCGATATTCGAGCTGACGGCAGATACCGGGGATGCAGTCCGGTTGGACAGTTTCAAAGGAAAGCGGGTCATCGTCTACTTCTATCCGAAGGCAGATACGCCCGGATGTACGAAACAGGCGTGCGCGATCCAGGATTTGGGGCCACAGATCTCCGATGCAGAGGTTGTGATTATCGGGATCTCTCCCGATCCCCCAGAGAAGCTTGCCAAGTTCCGCGAGAAGTACGGACTCGAGTTCTTTCTCTTGTCCGATCCGGATCATTCGGTGGCCGAAGCCTACGGCGCATGGGGGAAGAAGTCGATGTACGGGAAGATGTACAAGGGAATCATCCGCTCTCACGCAGCGATTGACGAGAACGGGAGAATCGCGGCCATCAAGAACAAGGTCAAACCGCTGGAGACGGCGGAGCTCTGGAAGCGCTGGAAGGATAGCTAGAGGCGCAGTTTCATCACAGGGAGGGATCTTCATGAGCGGGCGGAGCGACCGATGAAACGGAAGTCGTGGGGAACACTCGTAGCGATCCTGGGGATTCTCGTCGTAGCCTTCCTTATTGGATGGGCAGCAAGCCGCGGAGGACGCACGATCTTGGGGATCCCGGCCCTCATAGCGCTCTACGGGATGGTGTTTGGGATCCAATGGTTGGTCTTCGTTCCTTCGTTCCTTTGGAACAGCGAACGCTTCTTCGACATTACCGGGAGCCTGACCTACGTCTCGGTGACAGCGGTTGCCTTGGCGTTGGGCGGCCTGCCCGACGGCCGCTCGATTCTGCTGCTCGTGCTGATCATGGTGTGGGCCGGGAGGTTGGGAGTTTTTCTCTTGCAGCGCGTGCTCCGCTCGGGCAAGGATGTGCGTTTCGATGAGATCAAGACGTCTTTCTCTCGCCTGCTCCTTGCCTGGACACTGCAAGCGCTTTGGATCTCTCTCACGTCCGCTGCAGCATGGACGGCCATCACGACCGCCGTGCGGCAGCCATTGGCGACCGCTGCGATCGTAGGCCTCGCGCTGTGGCTGATCGGATTCGGGATCGAGGCGACCGCCGATGCGCAGAAG
>CAZORQ010000001.1:0-116213 GCA_964582285.1 uncultured Thermotogae bacterium | reverse complement strand
CCATGACAGGAGGACGTTCGACGGTGCGGCCAGCACGCGCTTTTCAGCCTCGACGAGGTGACCCTGTCCTGACAAGACGAAGAGCCCAAGCCGCGATGGCTTGGATCATGGTCCTATCGATCAGTGTAGCGGTCCTCGGCGACATCCCGAACCTCGCGGGACGTTGGGTGATGCTTCAGGTCTATCCGCAGATCGCCGTATTGCCGCTTGCTGGCGAAGTGAATCAATCGAGCTACGTGATTCAGCAAGTGGAGATCGAACAGCACGGGGGAATGCTGACGATGCTTGACAGCTACTGCTTCACGTACGTTGACAGCGGGACCCCGCTGGTCAGCACGGAAATCCCGGCAGCGTTCATGGCGGCGCTTCGTCCGACGCCGAGAATCGCTACCGTCATGGAGCAGGACGACGAGATTCTGTTCGCGCAGGAGCCGTACATCGAGATACGCGGAGCGGTGTTGGAGAACCCCGAGACAGATGAGCTTCCAGAGGGGCCTGACGATCCACGCGTGGTTGACCAAGATGGAGACGGGAATCCCGGGATGACAGTTTCGGCCAAGATTTTCGGGATCAACGCGGGGGAGACGTACGTGGTCCAACGCGTACGCTATGTCTTGACGGGGACTGTGATCTCGCTGGATCGAATCGAGGGCACGATCGAGTGGTCTGATGAGCAGAGCATCCTGGATGTTTCAAACCCGATACTTCGGGCTGGAGCGAGTTCCTCTCCGGACCCTGATCCCGCCAAGCATGTCTTCGTCATGATCCGGGCACAGGAGGGGTGGACCTGCGAGTGGCTCGCAGCGCATTGGCGGGAGCTGTTCGGAGTGGAGTGAACGCAGAAGCGACCGGCCCGTGACGATTCCAATCTCGCGGTGTCGACGATGGAGTACGGCGCGCAGCAGCGGGAAGCGGAGGGCGCCATGAACCACGTGAAGCCGAGGGTCGTCTTCAGCAGGTGCTTGGGTTTCGAGCACTGCCGCTACAACGGCAACATCATCCAGGAGCAGGCGGTGGAGCATTTGAAACCGTTTGTGGAGATCGAGACCGTTTGCCCGGAAGTGGAGATCGGTCTTGGCATCCCGCGGGATCCGATCCGGTTGGTCGGCGATCCGAAGGAACCCAGGTTGGTTCAGCCGACGACCGGGCTCGATGTGACGAGCAGGATGCAAGCCTTCGCGGACAAATGGCTTCACTCCCTGCGCACGCCGGATGGGGTCATCCTCAAGTATGGGTCGCCGTCTTGCGGGCCTCGTGAGGTCAAGTGCTACGTGAACGAGAAGAGAGGCGCTGCTTCGACCAAGACCCACGGGATGTTCGGTGGCGCTGTGGTGGAGCGGTTCCCGGCTTGCGTCATCGAAGACGAGGGACGCCTCAAGAACTTCGACATTCGGCAGCACTTCCTGACACGCCTCTTCACACAGGCTCGTTTCCGAGAACTTAACGAAGATCCCTCGATGAAGCGTCTTGTCGGGTTCCATTCTCGGCACAAGCTTCTGTTCATGGCGTACAACCAAACCAGGATGCGTGCCCTGGGGCGTGTGGTCGCTAATCCGGACAAGCAAACACTTGACGTGTTGCTTTCACGCTATGCCGCCGGGCTTCAGGAGGCGTTGGCCAAAGCGCCACGGCGCGTGTCGGCGATCAACGTTCTAATGCACGCCTTGGGCTACGTCTCAGAGTTCCTTTCGGCGACGGAGAAGGCATTCTTCCTCGACAGCCTGGAGCAGTACCGGAACGGACATGTACCGCTTTCCGTTCCCACGAGCCTTATACGGTCTTGGATCATCCGATTTGACGTGGAGTATCTGGCGGACCAGGTCTACTTCGAGCCGTACCCTCAGACGCTCGTTGAGGTGCTGGATTCGGGCAAGGGGAGACCCCTCTAGTGAAGAGGACTAGAGTCTTCGGCTGTCGTAGGCCCAGTGGAGCAATGCCTGACGTTGGCGAGGACGACAGGATAGATTGTCGGGAAGGCAGTGCTTCCGTACCTGTGCAATGTGGCGCGTCATCGCTTTCCAGCGCTTGATCTGACGTGTGTCATCCTCCATGCGACGGCCCATGTAGTATCGGCAGTACCACTGGAACCAACCTCGAGGATCGTCCGGGTGGATCCAGCCCTTCTCCTGCCAGTATGCCAGCGGTTTCGATGCGTTGACCCCGAAGAAGTTGAGTGACGGATCATGACGGTCGGACGAGAGCCTAGCATCGGTGAACCAATCCTCGGGAAACTCTTCACGGCAGTCGGTCATGTACTTCCCGCCGAAGATGCCAAGCGCGAGCATCTCCTTGGGCGTCAGCTCGGGGATGAAGCCCGAATGGAAACCGCAGCCCATGGGCTCTGTGAGTCGATACCCGTAGCCATGCTGCATTTTGTCATCGACCACGATTTGCATTGGTCGATTGTCTCGTTGGTCGACTTCGCGGCGATCCATGGGCTTAGCCTAGGAGGAAAGCTCCGCTACGTCCAACGGCTGGAGAGGAAGGCACTCAGTGAAGACTGCAACGATGGATGGACCCTACGGGCGGAAGAACCGATTGGAGTAGAATGAGCCGAATGGAATGGGGCCCACTGTGAGAGAGCTTGCTGTCTAACCAGGTGACCTCTATGGAACACTGACTGGCGCTTAACAGGGGATCGACGCTGGGGGAGGGTCAACCGATGACAGAGCCAAGCTATTCCTTATCAGAGATGTCGGAGGATGAGGTCCGAGAGCTGTGGTCCAGAACGTACAACCGCGAGGGGAAACCGGACTGGTCTCACATCTTCCCCTACTACTGCGAGGACATGGTGTTCAGGGACAGCATCCAGGAAGTTCATGGTCTCGACGATTTCAAAGCCATGTGCAAGCGACTTACCGGTCGTTGTCAGCAGTTGAAGATGCACCTTCCAAGCATCGTGAAGACCCAGGACTGCATCTTCCTCCAGTGGGAGATGACGATGATGTTCAAGAAGTATCCCAGCTCCACGCTATACGGGACGACGAGACTAGGTTTGAACGAGGCCGGAAGGATCCAGAGCCAGCGGGACTACTTCGATCTGTGGGGAGATATCTTCGACAATATCCCTTGGTTTGCTCGTCCGTACCGTCGGTTCATGCGGAGGAAATTCGGCTAGGAGATTCGCGTGTTCAAGTATCTCAAGGAGTATCGCTGGGAGGATATGCGGCAGATGCTGCGGAACAACCGTGCCGAACAGCGTCACAGCGACCTCCGTATGGACGGCAAGCGTTGCGTGGTGACCGGTTGTACGTCCGGTGTTGGATGGGAAGCGGTCAAGACACTAGCAGGGCACGGCGCGCGCATCGTAATGATCAACCGCAACCGGAGAAAGTCCGAGGACGCCTGTGAGACACTCCGGAGGAACCACAATGCCGACTGCAGCTACCTGATTGCGGATTTCGCGAACCTTGCTCAGGTACGGGAAGCGGCGGACAGACTGGCGCAGGAAGACGCCCCCATTGACCTCCTAGTGAACAACGTCGGCATGCACTCCACCAAGCTCACTCGAACGAAAGATGGATTGGAGACGGTCTTCTGCGTGAACCACCTCGGCGCCTTTGCCCTCACATGGATACTCCTCGACACGATGAGGCGAAGCGCTCCTTCCCGGATCATCCAGGTGAACTCCCAAGGACATCGGTTCGGAGGGCTCGATATCGGTGACCTTCATTGGCACAAGCGCCACTACACTGGGCTGCGTGGCTACGGCGCGGCCAAGACAGCGCAATTGCTCACGATGTGGGAACTCGCGGAGCAGCTCCAGGGCAGCGGTGTGACAATCAATGCAATGCATCCAGGCGCCGTGAAGAGCAACATTGGCAGCAACAACGGAGCACTCTATCGCTGGTACAAGGACCACATCCTTTCCCGATCGTTGGGCGATCCATCCATCTCCGGACAGGCGATTCACTACCTTGCCACCGCACCGGAGCTCGAAGCGATCAGCGGACGGTACTTCAACCTCACCCACGTGGAGAAGCCGGCGCCGCATGCCCTTGATCGAGAGATTGGAAAGATCGTGTGGGAAGAGAGCCTTCGGCTGGCGGGGTTGGCGTGAAGATGAGAGAAAGACGCATGACATGGAAGCAAACATCGCGAGGAAGAGACCAACGATCCATTCATGACGTCATCGTCGTAGGCGGGGGCATGGCAGGGCTGACGGCGAGTTCGTTTGCCGCAAGGGGCGGACTCAAGGTTCTTCTGTGCGACAAGGAGCCCGTTCTCGGTGGTTTGATCAACTCCTTCGAGAGGGATGGATTCGTCTGGGATGCCGGCATTCGGGCTCTCGAGGACTCGGGGATCATCTTTCCGATGCTGGAGGGCCTTGGAATCGACATAGAGTTCGTGAAGAGCCCCGTTTCGCTAGGAATCGAGGACCGCGTGATCCCGGTGGAATCTCCCGCGAACCTGGCCGACTACCAGGCACTCCTCGAGCACTTCTATCCGGATCATCGCGCTGACATTGAGAGGATCCTCGATCTGGTCAGGCGAGTGATGCGGCACATGAAGGTGCTCTACGGTGTTGAGAACCCCGCGGTCAAGGATCTGCGCCGAGACCCCAAGTACGTCTTCACGAAGCTCCTACCATGGTTGGGGAGGTTTCTCTTGACCATCGGGAAGATCAACCGGATGTCGATGCCGGTGGATGAGCTTCTGGAGACGCTCAGCTCCTCGAGACCGCTGATTGACATCATCAGCCAGCATTTCTTCAAGAAGACGCCGGCGTTCTTTGCGTTGAGCTACTTCAGCCTCTACCTCGACTACGTCTATCCGGTGGGCGGCACGGGAGCCCTACCGCGCGCGATGGAGGCGTACTGCGCGGCACAGGGGGTGGATATCCGCAAGAAGACCCGCATTACCGCGGTGGATCCGGTCGAGCATACCGTCACGGATGAACGTGGAGCGGTCCATGCCTACCGGAAACTGGTGTGGGCTGCCGATCTCAGAACGCTGTACGAGATTGCCGATATCGCTAAGCTGCCTGAAGGCCGAGCCAAGAGGCGCGCTTGCGAGCACGAGGCACGCGTATGTGCCGCTTCGGGGGGAGACAGCATCTTCACCCTCTACCTGGCGGTGGATCTCGATCCGGCCTGGTTTGCCGCGAAGTCCAACGGTCACTTCTTCTATACCCCATCGCAGCGGGGCATAGGTCGTGATATCCACTCGGAGCTGGACGCGCTTCTGGCGGGAGCATCGACCACGGAAGACGGGGGCTTTCGGGAGAAGGCCGAGCAGTGGCTCCAACGCTACATTGACGCGACCACGTATGAGATCTCGATTCCCGTGCTCAAAGATGCCTCGCTGGCGCCGCCCGGCAAGACGGGGCTGATTGTCAGCGTGCTGCTCGATCATGCGTTGTTCGCCGCGGTGCGAGATCATGGATGCTACGACGCGTTCAAAACGCTGGCCGAAGACCGCTTGATCGAAAGGTTGGAGATGAGCGTGTACCCTGGATTGCGAGCTGCCGTGCGGGATCGCTTCTCCTCGACGCCTCTGACGATTGCGCGCGTGGTTGGGAGTTCCGACGGAGCCATAACCGGATGGGCGTTCACCAATCCGATCATGCCTGCAGTGCATCACATGCAGGACGTCGCGCGATCGGTCCTCACCGGTCTGCCCGATATCATGCAAGCCGGCCAATGGGCCTACAGCCCGTCTGGGCTCCCCATGGCGGTCCTGACGGGGAAGCTTGCTGCCGACAGGGTGGCGAGGGAACTCCGAAGAGCGAACGTGTCTGCGGGCAAATAAGATTCTCATCCATGGAGAGATTGCATCGCTCCGAGAGAACAGCGGCGTTGAAGCCTCTAGACAGATAGCTGGCGAGAATGACGCTTGCCGTTGCTCTTCAGAGCACGAGCAACCTCAGCCAACCTCGAGACGGTCCCGGTTCTGAGGGAATACGTTCGGAAGACGTGGAGTCAAGCCATAACCCTCCGACGGTCGGAAGCTCTACTTGGACGACACGGGCTCAGAGTTGCCAGATCGGAATCTCCATCAACCACAGGTGAAGTAGCGTCCAAGCCGGTGTAGTGATTCGAGGCGCCCTTTCTTCCCGGAGGGTCTTGCTGTGTCGGGGAGAGCACACTGTAAGTTGAATCCAGTGAAGGATTGGACAAGAATTGGTCTTGCTTTGGGTCTCTCGACTTGGCAGGGAGGTCGGCATGAAAGGCTCGGAGGGTACATCGTGAGTGGAAGCGGCGTGCTCGCCGGAGCTGCATATCTCACAGCAAGCGTTGCGATCTTTGTCTTTGGCAGTAGCTATTACCGCTTGTTCAGAACCAACCGAAGCTGGATCTACCGAGCGGCTCTTCCGGTTGCATCTGCGTTGGCCGTGTGGCTGTGCTTCCAGTTCTCGTTGACTGGGACGATTCGCCTGCTCTCAATCGGCTTCCTGGCGGCAACGACGGCCAACATCGCGGGATGGGCCATCGCTTGGCTCCAGAGGCCGCTGAGAATCTCGGATGACTCGATGCGAGGAATCGCACTGTTGAAGCTGTTGGAGGCACTAGCTTGTCGAGTTTCGTAGTACTGTTTGCAGTTGGGCGGGTGAGGTAGGGAGAAGAAAGAGGGTCATCAGAGCAGAATCTCCAGGTAGCGACGAAACAACCTGGGAGGACTGCCGATGACCCTCGAAGACAAGGTACACGCTTTCCGTCTCCATGTCTTGCAGCGCGCCGAAGAACTGGGGAATGTCAGTGCAGCATGCCGTGAGGCAGGCATCTCGCGAACGCTGTTCTACCGATGGAAGAAACGCTTCACACGTTACGGAGCCGATGGTCTACACCCACGCAGAGCGGCAGCACGCCCCGGACGCCCTGTGCAGTTGGATACAACCAAGGAACGTCGGATCGTCGCCATGGCACTGGCGTGGCCAACATGGGGTCCCCAGCGCGTGAGTGATCAACTGCGTATGCAGAGCATCTTCGTCTCATCGACCACGGTCTGGAGAGCACTCCACCGTTTGGGGTTGGGAACCCGGGCTCAGCGGCTGCTCGTTCTTGAAGTCCACAGCGCAAAGAGCGCCGGACTGCTGACCGAGCGAACCAGGTAGAACCTGGCACGACGAAAGACTCGTCATGTGCAGGCAGAGAAACCTGGCGAGCTCGTGTGTATTGACACCTTCTACATCGGCAACCTCAAGGGCGTCGGCAAGCTGTGGCAGCTGACTGCGTGTGATGCGGCCAGCTCGTACGCGATGGCCAAGGTTATGCCAGCCAACAACGCGAAGGAGGCAGCCTCGTTCCTCAAGGATGTCGTTGCTCCCGAGGTGGAGAAGGCTGGTTGGAAGCTGTGGCGAGTGTTGACGGATGGAGGCAGTGAGTTCAAAGCTGATTTCGACCAGGCATGTCGAGATCTGAACGTGAAGCACACTCGCACGAAACCCAGACATGCATGGACGAACGGGTTCGTAGAGCGGCTCCAGGGAACGATCCTTCACGAGCACTGGCGGATTGTGTTTCGGCGCCGTTATTTCCGCAGCGCCATCAGCTACAGGTATCTCTTGCATCCTTCATCGAATTCTACAACTTCGAGCGGCCTCATCAGGGCTACCGTACCAAGGGACGGACCCCCTCCGAGATCTTCTGGGGCGCCGTCCGCGAGCACCGTCAAAAGGAGGGCTGAAGTGTCAACACCATTCCGGTACTGGACACCCTAGCTGTTGTCGGCGCCATACTCTTAGTGCTCAGCGTGACTCAAACACCGCTTTCGACGGCATTCCTCGTGAAGGGGAAGCTGGGCATCGGCCTGGCACTAGGCCTGGGCGGGTTTGCGCTGTTTGCGATTGTCGCAGCGTTGCAGGCGCGCTCGTTGAAGAGGTCTTCTTCGCAGTTCCTGAAACGTCTTCCTTGGATCCTGGTGTTCGTGTTTGCCAATGCGTTCATGGAAGAACTCTGGTTCAGAGGGCTGTTCCTCGGTCCGCTTGCTGGCCTCGTAGGATCGGTTGCGGCAGCCGTCCTGACCGCGACAGTCTTTGCCTTAGCTCACATTGGCGCAGCCTACCTATCCAAGGAGGATCCGATCCGATTCCTGGTGATCCTCTTCCCGCTTGGGATCGGATGGGCACTATGCATCCAGTACACAGGAAGTCTCATCGCTTCTGCACTCATCCACGCGGGGGCGGACCTGATCATTGTCCACGGATTGCTTGGCTCACTTGGAGGTCGCAGCACGGACGGAGCAAACGTTCGATAACGACATCCGGGACCTCCCCTCAGCTGCATGTTCGCCTGTCGATCGAAGATTCAGGGCGTGAGGCATGCAGCAATCCCATACACTAATTCCCGGAGAGAACCGAAGGAGGGATCATGTGGGATCGATTTGTCGCATTCGGGATGCAAGCGCTTGGCGCGGTGGCAGTGCTTGTCATCGGATACATCGTGGCCAAGCTGGTCCGGAAGTTATTGCGGAGGTGGCTGGCGAACACGACGCTGGCCGTTGCGCTGCAGCGGTTTCTGACGCAACTTGCGTACATCGGCATCCTCGTGTTCGCGATCATTGCGACCCTGGCGCGGTTCGGTATCGAGACGACATCGTTCGTGGCGATCCTCGGCGCGGCGGGGTTCGCCATTGGGTTTGCGCTTCAGGGCGCGCTGGCCAACTTTGCCGCGGGCGTGATGCTCCTCATGCTGCGGCCGTTCAAGATCGGTGACTTCGTGGAATCAGGGGGTGTGAGCGGGACGGTCAAGGACATTCAGCTGTTCACCTCGGAGCTGGCGACGCCGGACAACGTCAAGGTCATGGTCCCGAATGCGCAAATCTACAACGGGGTGATCCGCAACTACAGCGCATACGAGACGCGACGGATTGATCTGGCCGTAGGCATCGGGTACGGAGATTCGATTGAGCAGGCGCTCGAGACTGCGATCGGGCTGATGAGCGCTGACGAGCGAATTCTCTCGAATCCGCCGCCGGAAGCGATGGTCAGTGAGCTGGCGGACTCGAGCGTGAATCTCACTCTACGCATGTGGGTGGATGGAGCGGACTACTGGGATGTGCTGTTCGACCTGACACGGCGCGTCAAAGAGACGTTCGACAGCCACGGGATCGAGATCCCGTTTCCACAACAGGTCGTCCATCTGGCGAAGGAGATATAGCCCAAGCGGCAGGGCTGGGACGTGGACGATAGATTGGCCAAGGTCGCGGGCGATTGGATCTAGGAGAGCTGATGACTACAAGACGTCGAGATCCAACGGGGCCCCAAGATTCAGGTGGTCTGTGGTTGCGTCTTCGAGGTGGGCATACACGCCACGGTACGCAGGGGGGAGCAGCGCAGCCACTCGATACATGATCTCATCGGTGATCTGTCGACGAAGCTCCCGAGTCAGCCGTTTCCCTTGGGTGTCGACGTAGAATGGTTCTCCGACGAGGATACGAAACGGAGTTCGGCGAAGCCGCCGGATGTTGCGGCCAATCGCCTCTCCACCATGGCTTACGACCGGCAGCAAGGGGGCGCCGCTCTTCATGGCGAGGGTCACGATCCCCGTACGTCCACGTTGTAGTCGCCCGTGTCGACTGCGGGTTCCTTCGGGGGCCACCGCGAGGATCTCTCCATCCTTGAGTACCTGAAGCGCCTGACGCAGGGCTCCGATGTCAGATTCACCGCGGCGGATCGGAATGGTGCCCCACTGATCGAACAGCCACCCGAGCAGCGGATTGTCCCAGGCCTCCGCCTTGGCGAGTGCGGTCACAGGGCGTGGACGAAGGCGGCAGTACAGGATCGGCGCCTCGAGGAAGTTCACGTGATTGACGATCAAGATGACGGGTCCGTGAGACGGCACCTTGTCGATCTGCTCTCCATCGATCACACACAGGATGCGAACGATGCGGCAGATCAGCGCGTCCGTCAAGCGGCGGACGAATGGCATTCTTCCCCTTGGCATCCTTGGCAAACGATCTCCATCTGGCGCGGAAAAATCTCCACCGTCAGGCGGCTCCCCTGTTCACAAAGGGTCTCTCCATCTGCGTGAGCGGGGAGGACGCCCTTGAGCGCGGTGACGGAAATCTTCTCGGTCCGCCCCGTGGTCACCGCCGGATGGCGCTCCTGCGTTCCCTTGGTGAACCGTGGAATGAGGGCAAGGATTCTCGGCCGACTCACCTGGCGGACGATGCACAGGTCGAGCAAGCCATCTTCCATCGAGGATGAGGGAGCCATCATGAACCCGCCGCCCATTCGACGGCCGTTCATGATCGAGACCATCAGCGACTCTTGGTCAAGCGATGTCTCCCCGTATTCAACCAACGTCTGTGGCGCCTGGTAGTAGAGGAAGATCGTCTTCAGCGCGGCGACGAAGTAGCCGAGAAAACCACGGAGCCGCTTCAGTTTCGCTGCTTCGAGGCCGACGACGGTGTCGAACCCAATCCCAACGCCATTGCCGAAGAATCGTGCTTCAGGCAAGGAGTCTCCGCTGACCTGGCCGACATCGATGGTTCGGCGGGCATCCTCTGCCAGCGTGTGGCAGCCTTCCGTGATATCGTGCGGGATTCCGGCACCAAACGCGAAGTCGTTGCCGCGACCCACGCAAAGGACGCCCATGGCTGCAGGTGCTTCTCCTGACTGCTTCGCCTGCATCAGGCCGTTGAGGACTTCGTTGGCGGTGCCGTCACCGCCAACGGCAACCACCACGTTGGCACCGTCCTGAACCGCAGTCCGTGCGAGTTCAACGGCGTGCCAAGGGCGCTCGGTGTAGACGAGATCGTAGCCGACGCCGAGATCATCCAATGTCGTCTCGATTCGCGGGATGACCTGCCGTGCCTTACCGCCTCCGGCTGCGGGATTGACGATGAGTCGAATCTTGCTTGCCACGCTATCTCCCTCCATGTTCTATGCGTCGGTGATGCAGCAACACTACGTGCATTGTGGAGCGGCCTGCCAATCCATCCTCGGCAAGAGAGGCACCCTACTCCGTCCCCAACAGCTGTCCTATGGCGACGTTGAATAGCAGCGCCGCCGGGTCGAGCTCCTCGGCGAGCTGTTGCTCTCGCAGTGCTTCCTCCGAGCGGCCGGTGACGTTCAGTACCAGCGCGTACCATTGGTGCGCTGCTGCGCAGTTCGGATTGAGTTCGATGGCCTTGAGAAGGTCCTGTTCAGCCTCCACGAGATCTTCGGAGAACACAACCTTGATCATGGCTATCGAGCTGTAGACCTCGGCAAGACGATCATCGATCGCCAGGGCGCGGTAGGCCGCCTCCTCGGCCTTCGGGAATGCCTCCTCGGGCGACAGATACCCCAGGTGGGCCATGAGAGTGTAGCTGTCCGCAATCCCGGCATGGGCAAGCGCGAAATCGGGGTCGAGTTCGATCGCCTGCTGGAAATGGTCGATTGCATTGAGGAGGGAGCCCTCGTTCCACTGGCTCCACGCATACCGGCCGCGGAGATAGTACGTATGTGCCTCGCGGTTGTCCGTCGGAACTTTGGCGATCTCCGTTCGCTCCGTTGGAAGCAAACGGACCCGCAGCGCCTCCGCAACCTGTTCGGCGATCTCGCGCTGCACGGTGAACAGGTCGTCGAGATCGCTATCATACGCCTCGGACCACAGATGCTCCTGGGAGACCACGTCAATCAGCTGTACGGTGGTTCGGATTCGCTTTCCCGCCTTACGAACGCTGCCCTCGATGATCGTATTGA
This sequence comes from uncultured Thermotogae bacterium, assembly GCA_964582285.1. Lineage (GTDB taxonomy): Bacteria > Bipolaricaulota > Bipolaricaulia > UBA7950 > UBA9294 > JANQEA01. The sequence goes on along the minus strand of CAZORQ010000001.1, from coordinate 104,584 downwards.
CGCCCAGCTCTCGTCCGATCTTGGTGACGCTTTCCTCGGCATCGCGATAGCGCATGACCGAGGTTTTGGCAATGACGCGCAATCCGCCAATCTTCGACAGCGTGAAGATGAGCTCTTCGGTAATGCCGTCAGCAAGGTAGGCGTCTTGCGGGTCTGGACTGATATTGGCGAACGGAAGAACGGCAAGTCGGCGTTCAGAGGAAGCGCGGGACAATGGCGAGGGAGACGTAGCGTCGGAGGAAGCGCTGAGAATCAAACGGTGAACCTCTATCGGGACGTGGATGTTCTTCAGCTGCTGAGGTCCCAAGCTGACCATCGGAAGGTCGACCTTGTTCCAGATCTGCGAGTAGACCTGCTGGGATACGGCTATCCCTCCCGGTTCGGCAAGCGGCTCGATTCTGGATGTGATGTTCACGCCATCGCCGAATACGTCATCTCTTCGATGGACAACGTCTCCGACATGGAGACCTATCCTGATTCGGATCGGGGTCAAATCGGGAGCCTCTGCATTCCGTTCCCGCAGTTTCGTCTGGATATCGATGGCGCATTGCACGGCGTCGAGGGCGCTTGAGAATTCGACAAGGAAGCCGTCGCCCAACGCCTTGATCTCCGAACCCCGATAGCGGGGAAACACGGACCGAAGCAAGGCATTGTGCTCCGAGAGAAGCGCAAGGGCGACCGTTTCGTCGCGCTGGGTCATCGCCGTGTACCCAACGATATCGGTCTGCATCATGGCAGCCAGTCGACGAATCTCGTCTTGAACCTCTTCGGACATGTTCCTCCCCGGCGATCGGCGGATCGGAGACCATTCTATGTGTCTTCAACACGCGGTGCTATTCGTGGTGGACGGGGCTCAGCTTGAGCTCTGGAAGCGCTGCACTGTGGGTTCATCGGTGAACGCTTGGATCTCGACTCGATAGCCCCCCGGATCCAGCAGGAAGAAGCTGTAGACAGGGATTCCCGGGACCGGCGAAGGCTCTCCAAGCAGCTCGATGTCATCGTTGCTGCGAAGGTATGCGTGCCAACTATCGACGGCCTCAAGGGTATCGACGACAATCGAGAGGAGCGCTCCCGATCCCACGGGATGCTCGAGGAGGCCACGCCGCGCCTCGACGACTCCTACGTAGGCGGTCCCGCCGATCCGAAAGACCTTCGCCCAGCCCTGATCCTCGATCAACGGAAGACCGAGGGTTTCACCGTAGAAGCGGACCGCAGCATCGAGTGCCTCGTACGTCAGAAACATGATCGATGCATACGGTGAATTCGTCATGGATCGAGGCATGCTAAGCCTGCAACCGCTCAGCGATGATCGTTTCGATGTCGACGATCTTCACCCGTGTTTGCTCTGTCGTGTCCCGATCACGGAGTGTGACCGTCTCATCGTCGAGCGTCTGATGATCCACCGTAATGCAGAAGGGGGTTCCCGATTCGTCTTGCCGGCGGTACCGCTTCCCGATCGAGCCCTTCTGATCGTAGAAGACATTCCAACGCTTCTTGAGGCCACGGTAGATCTCTGCGGCGACCTCCGGCTGGCCATCCTTCTTGACGAGCGGGAAGACGGCAGCCTTGAACGGCGCGATCCGAGGATGGAAGCGGAGGACGACCCGCTCTTGCGGGACGCCCTTCTCATCGGGGATTGCATCCTCATCGTACGCTTCGCAGAGAAATGCCAGTGCGGCGCGATCGGTCCCCGCCGACGGCTCGATGACGTGAGGGATGTACTTCGTCTGCGTTGCATCGTCGAAGTAGGACAGATCCTTCCCGCTACCGGGATAGCGCGGCTGCCCATGCTCGTCCTGCTCGACGATCAGATCGTCTCCATCCCGGACCAGCTTGCCCTCCATATGGCTGCGCAGGTCGAAGTCGCTTCGATGGGAAACCCCCTCAAGTTCGCCGAACTCGCCTTCCGGAAGAAAGGGGAATGCGTACTCGATGTCAGCGGTGCCACAGGAGTAGTGGGCTCGCTCCGACGGGCCGTGTTCCCTGAGCTGGAGTCTCTCGCTGTGCAGGCCAAGAGACACAAACCAATTCACACGGCGGTCTCTCCAATAGGAGTACCAGTCTTGAGATGAGTCAGGAGAGCAGAAAAACTCGATTTCCATCTGCTCGAATTCGCGCGATCGGAAAATGAAGTTGCGCGGCGTGATCTCGTTGCGGAACGACTTGCCGATCTGCGCGATTCCGAACGGCACCTTGACGCGCGACGTCGACAGGACATTCTTGAAGTTGACGAAAATCCCCTGTGCTGTCTCCGGGCGGAGATACGCTTCAGCTTCCGGATCTACCAACGCACCGATGTAGGTTTTGAACATGAGGTTGAATTCTCGCGGCTCGGTCAAATCGCACTCGGAATGCTCGCCAGGCGCCTTGCTTGGCTTGCGGGCGCACGGGCTTGTCCCAAGCTGGTCCGCACGGAACCGGGCCTTGCAGGTCTTGCAGTCGACGAACAGGTCGTAGAACAGATCGTAGTGCCCGCTGGCCTTCCAGACCTTCGGATGCATGATGATCGACGTATCGAGGCCGACCATGTCAAACGCGGACGGCGCGCTTGCTGGCGGGATCGTGCTATCATGCCCGGTGACCATGTCGCGCCACCAAGCCTCTTTGATGTTTCGTTTCATCTCAACGCCGAGTGGGCCGTAGTCCCAGAACCCCCCGATTCCACCGTAGATCTCGCTGGACTGAAACACGAACCCTCGCCGCTTGCACAACGCGACGATCTTCTCCATCGACTTCTCGTTGTCGTTCATCCCGTCCTCCAGGTGCAAGATCTCAAGCCGTGCTCGGTGGTCGGTCGGCCGTGAGGCACGATTATACCGAATCCACCGCGGATGCCGGGCTAGGAGCGATCGATCGGACGGAAGCCGAGCGACGCATAGAGATGCTGCGCCGGACTGTTCCCGTCAGTGACGACAAGTTGCAGTTGCTTGTATCCGCGGTCGAGGAGCGCGTTGATCGATCGTCGCAACAGAAGCCGCGCGAGACCTTGGCGCTGTGCCTGAGGGTGGGTCATCGAGAAGACGACCAGCGGGATACGGTCTGGCTCGGAACAGCTGATCAGGCAGGCGGACAAAAGGAGCTCTTCTTCCTGATAGACGAAGGAGCAATCGGGCAGGAGCCGGCCGTATTTGCCGGTGAACGTCCTGTCGATTTCGGCACGAGCATCGGCCAAACGCTCGCCCTCATCATCGATGGTCCCGCGGAACGCGGCGTAGAGGAGAATCGACAAGTTGTGCCTGTCGGATAATCGAACGGTTCGGCACGCATGTCGCGCGCTATCCTCCTGCCGTACAAGCCGGGATTCCATGTGGATCCGCTTCATGTCTCTCCTCGGGAGGATGGCAGCCGCGAGGAGGGCACGGAGGTTCGGCTCGCGCTGTGCATCCTCTCCACCGTATGGTAGCGAGATCCGTTGTCGGAGACTCCCCGCTTGCGGGACCCAGGGTATCCATCACGCCATGTCTTCTCCTTGTCACTTCTCACGAAGACCTGCGTTTGTCGCGATCCAGATGCTACGGCTATCCTCGCTGTGCGCGAGACGCCAATTCCGCGGAAGGACGGCAGACGACAAGGGTTGTCTGTCTTTTTTTGGGGAACGCACAAGGGCAACTGTGGAGCGTTCACGGCCGGACGAAGGGACGACGTAGCGGCGAAGGAGGATCCATGCCTCTCGGAACCACGTTGATTGTGGTCGCGATTGTCGGGGCGGCAAGCTTCATCCGTTCGGCGGTCGGGTTTGGGATGGGCTTGGTCGCCATGCCGCTCCTCGGGCTTGTCCTTGAGCTGAGGACGGCAACTCCGATGCTCGCCATTTCGGGCATGGCGATGTCGATCATGATCATCGGTCAGGATTGGAGACACGTAGAGTGGAAGAGCCTCCGCTATCTGTTTGCCGGCGGCGTTTTCGGCATCCCGATCGGGATCCTGTTGCTGCGAGGGCTGCCCCCCGAACCGATCAAGATGCTGCTTGGTGTGACTGTTATCCTGTTTGCAGTCCACGGACTGTTCGGAAGAGACCGACTTCCTCTACGATCAACTCCCCTCACGGCCGGCGTGCTTGGCTTCGCCAGTGGCGCGCTCTCCAGCGGATTCAACGTTGGTGGACCTCCATTGGTCGCCTACTTCACACTGCAGACATGGGATCCACCGGTCTTCCGGGCGACATTGCAGGGCTACTTCTTCATCGCGGGCGCCGTGTCGTTGGTCGGGCACGGCGTGGCCGGGCTATGGACGGTGGACGTGGCCCTGTTGGCGGGGGCAACACTTCCAGCAATGGTTCTGGGCACGCTGCTCGGTCGCTGGACGAATCGGCGGATCGAGCCTGCTCAATTTCACCGGATTATCTATGGCGCGTTGCTCGTTCTTGGGACTTTCCTGTTCATCTGATGGGGCGGGTCTGTCAGACGACCCCGTCGGGGAGATGAATCGCAAACTTGCACCACGGGTCGCCGCGGAGAACCGTCTCGACGACTTCCGCATGAAGCGGCTGCCCGAAGATGATCTCCCACGGCTTCTTGTGAAATGCGGAACTGCAATTGCAGAATGTCGGCGAAACGGAGACCTCTCCGGTGCGAAGCGATTCCCTAACCCAAGGGCAGTGGCAGTAGTAGTAGCGTTTCATCTGCTCGTCCGTCTCGGCGAGATACTCCATGGCCATGTACGGGATCTTCGCCTCGTAGATGATGTTCCCCTCGCGCATGCCGGTGGAAACCTCCGGACGCTGCCGTACGAAGTCGATGACATCGGGGGTAATCCGTTGGACATACCACCATGTGCCTTCGCTTCGGTGCTTCTCGAGTTCTGCGAGAAGCTTCTCTCGGCGCTTCGCGAGGAATGCATCGATGCTGCCAGCATCCTCGAACATCTTCTTCGTGTCCTCATACCAGGCATCGTCCAGATCACGCAAACCGCGCGAGAGGATCTTCCGGCAGCTCTCGGGGTCTGCCGTCTCGAGGCGATCGACTACGGCATGTGTCAATCGGGGCTTCTCCGTGTTCGGTGTACCCAAGCGAGGGAGTTCGACGCCCGAGAAAATCTCATCTCTCGCCGACTCGCCTAGGGTTTCCCCGACCATCCGATGGAGATTTCCGAGTGCCTCATGTCCGTCGAGGTACTCCATGACGGCGACAAAAAGCGGGCGGTTGCTCGCGAAGGCGGCGTAGCGCAACAGCGCGATGTAGTTGCTCCACGTGTTCTCGTTTGAGGCGGCCAGCATGGCGGAAAACTGATTCGCCTCGTAGGGTGTTGCCGCTGCCACCCCTCCAGAGCGACCCGGTTCGCCGAGGAATTGCTCAAAGCGTTCGGCAAGGGCGAGGAATGGGTCGATATGCTTCTCCGGTGTCTGCTTCTCCAGCAAGGCTGCGCGGAAGCCTTCCTTGTCCATGGATCTCTCCTTAAGGTGTTGGTGGTCTTGTCACCTCTAGCGTAGCGCAAGCCGTCTCTTCACCGTTGCATTCCTGTATCTGCAGCCGCCGCCCCGTCTCCCGCGCGGACTGCCGCGGCATGCATTTGTGCGGCATGATACAGTACGAGGAAGAGGAGTCAGGCAACACGGAGAGGAAAGGACGGGCCATGACGCTGCAGAGACTACTGACGGGGATGCTTGTCTTGGTTGTGATTGGGGGGAGCACGGTGCTGGCCGGGCCCGCACAGGATGTTCTCGGTGATCTTGCGCGGTCGGAGCGAAGTGCAAGAATGACGAACGGATACGTGTCTATCGGGCTCGGCGTAGCGATTGGCGTGGGGAGTGTCGTTGTGCTCGCCGGGACGGGAACAGAGTTATACGGCATTCTGGTGGGGACGCTGGTTGCGCTTCCGGGTGTCTTCTCGCTCATGGTCCCTACGGCGGCTGAACGGGAATGGGCCGAGGCGGGAGAATCCGAGATTGCGTCTGCGTTGGCGCTGGAACGACTGGCCGATATGGGCCGCCAAGAGCGAATCATCTCGGGGATTGCCAATCTGGCGGCAGGTATTGCGTCTCTTCTGTACCCGTTCAGCTACTTCACTCCGTATGACTATGTGTACTCCGCGGTCAGCAGCTTCGGATCAGCCGCAATGGATTTCCTGCTTCCTTCAAAGGAAGAACGGGCATTTGCAACGTACGTGAGGCTTGCAGAGCAAGGACCGTAGTTGAGCATCGGGGACCAACGGGAGCCGTGCGGCTAGGTCCGCGGCGTGTTGATCCGATCGGCAAGCGCCTCGCGCACCTCCGGTGTTGCGCGGAAGCTGCCCCGAACACGGATCAGTTTGATCGTCTCTCGTGCCAACTCTGGGTCGATGTCATCGGCGAGTCGGAGCATCCCGATGACTCGAAGGGTCATCTGTTTCCCCTGCTCTCTCATCGAGAGGAGCGTCGACCGGGAAATGGTCTCCGATCCAAGGGTGAACAACCATTTGCCGACATGTGACTGGATCACCGCCTCATGGCGGTCCAGCTGGTTGCGGATTGCGGTTCGGATGAGATCGGTTCGATTCGAGTAGAGACCTTGCTCGACGAGGATGTCTATTCGCCCAAGATCAACAGGGCCAAGGTTGATCGTGATCTTCTCCGTTTCGGCCACGGGTGCCTCCTCTCATCTGGCGACTCAGCCGGATGACCGCGTGTATCTTACGCGTACGGTTGGACGCCAGTCCACACCTGCGTTGTGTGAATGCTTGTCGGTCCGCGCCGCTGACGAACCACGGCGAAGCGCCCACGTTCGTTCCAATTGCGCCTCAGAGATGCCCCTACTCTCGCGGTGTGCCTCAATGATTGCTTTGGTGGGGCCGATGCTGAGTAGCAGAAGATCTGTGTCTGACATGTCCAAACCTCCCAATACCATCTGAATGGATGGTATTGGGAGGAGTGTAGCATCTCTCTGCCCGTTTTTCAACATCCATATGGATGGTCTTGGGATGTCTGTGAACCTTCCGGCTGACTCTGGGTGATCACAGTTCGCCGTCAACCAGTCGTTGAACGGGCCTCACCGGTGATTGCATCGAGAAAACCGGGTATGCTTCCCACGTTTGGAGTAGCTTCGGCTTGACACATTGGGAGGAGCGAACCATGGAGAAGGACGTGAGAGAAGCTCTGGAAGATATCCGCCCCATGCTACAGGCGGATGGCGGAGATGTTGAATTGGTCGAGGTTACGGAAGAAGGGGTTGTGCGCGTTCGACTCCAGGGCGCTTGCCAGGGTTGCCCAATGTCCCAGATCACGGTGAAGAACGGGATCGAGCGGCTACTGATGGAGAAGGTTCCCGGCGTTGCGGAAGTCGAAGCCGTCTAGCCGCGGCGCGGGTTCTCTAGAGAGTGATCAAGGCTCCCGAGAACGACGTGGGAGACATGATTTCAGGAATTCCCCTTGACGCGGAGCGGGCAAATAACGTAGGTTAACAGTAGCGTCGCATCCGCGGCGTTTTTCCTTTCTCCCCGGCGACACGCTTGCCTTGACGGGCGATCGCTGACAGCATAGCCTCAGGATGGGACTCGAGACGAGGGGGCATGAATGGCTCAGGAGAGGACGGAGCCCTACATCTGGGTAACGTGGCTGACGAAGCTTCTCGCGGGGGAGAGCAACTGTGAGTGGTCGGCCTGGTACCGCGCTCACCACACCAACTACGACAAGCTTCCGGTCAGTTTCGACTTGGCGCGCTGGACGATCGAGCACAACGAGCTCGTGAGCGAGCGACGCGAGCAGCTTCTCGACGAGGGCTACGAGGTGTTCGTCGAAGAGGAGAACGCGTTCAAACGGATCGGCAAGACGCGGATCACCGTTTCAGGGAAACCGGACATTCTTGCGATTCGGGACGGGTTGGGATTCGTCGAAGACTGCAAGACGGGACGCCCGCGGACGTCCGATCAGCTTCAAGTTCTTGTCTATATGCTCCTCCTTCCGATTGGGAATTCTCGCTGCGAGGACATCACACTGGCCGGCCGCGTCGTCTACAAGACAAGTTCAGTGGATATCCCCACTGCGGGTCTCGATGAAGCGTTTCGATCGAGATTCGTCGACTTGGTGCACAGGGTTGGAGGAGACAGCCCGCTTCCGAAGGTGCCGGCATGGTCGGAGTGCCGATGGTGCGATATCGGTCCGGCCGATTGTCTCTATCGTGTCAGTGAGCCGCCCGAGTCGATCGAGACCGAGACCGACCTGTTCTAGCATGACACAAGGATCTCCAATCTATGAGTCCACCGGCGTTGGCACCTATCCTATCGCGCCTGACAGGACCACATTGCCAGATGAGGTCAACATCCAGCTCAGCGGATTCCGCGGTCTTCGATCAGTTGAATGAACGTGGAGATGTCGAGGTGTAGAGGAACCTCAAGGGGCAGCTCGTTGCGGAGTTCCGCCATCCGATTGGAGAAGCGAAATGGTGCAAGGGGATCGGCGGGATACAGACTCGGGCGGACGCCGAACAGCTCGGCTGCCCCATGGCGACTCAAGAGGTTGATCCAGGGGGCGAGCGCGGCGGTGTCGAGGCTGTCGGCGAAGGATGGGAGCGGCGCGAAGAGAATCCGGTCGAATGATCGGTTTTGCAGGATAGCCTCTACGAGAGGAAGCCCGTCAATCGTGTTGAACGGAAGCCATAGGCCGGGGATCCCCGTATCACGGTTCGTCCTCGGATTGATGTGGTTGAACGAATCGATCAGTAGGAAACGATCCCGTGCTCCGTTACACGCCAGGTAGGCGTCGTACGCGATGAGACTGAGGTCCCACGGGTGATCGAATGAGAGCTTCAATGTATCGATTCCCTGTGCGTCGGCGAATTGCTCAACCGAGGCGGCAAACCCATCCGGACAGCCCCACTCTGATTCCCGTCGAGAAATTGGCATTTCGTCGAGCGGCCACCGGTCGACGTACGTTTCCGGAGAGATGCCCCCCAATCCTCCGATCTGTAGAAACGCCCGATCGGCCCACTCATACTGCGGCCATGGATAGGAACAGTCAATCACGATCAGCTGCCCGCCCGGAGCAAGATGACGGCAGATGTAATCGGCGTACAAGGAGGGCATCTTGGTCAGCTTGATCCGCACGAAATCGATGACTTCAACAAGAGAACGGTCGTGAAGCGGATCGTAGTGAGCGATCAACTCGAAGCCATCCATCGGGTTGGCGGCGAGGATCGACTCTACGACGGCCCGAGCACTCTCCATGTACTTGAGGTGGTTTTCAGCAGCCATTGTCGGGTGGCGGAAGGCCAGCCCGAACGAGGTGGTCAGAAACGGGGCATCAAGGAGTGCCGCCAGATGAGCCACCGCGCCGCTTGGCGAACCGATGATGATCGCATCGTACTGCCTATCCACCGGGTACTGATCGATGCACCATCGAGAGAGGTCGTCAACACGCAGCTTGGAGGCTTCCGCTGGGTCGTAGCCGACGGCTAGATGCATCCCCCACTCGATGAGAGAGATGCGGGTCTTCAGCGAAAAGAGGCTAGCGAAACCGAGGAACGTACGGCTTCCCCACGGATAGCATTCAAGGATTCCTCGCCCCTCGCGGGCCAGCGCTTCGGAGACCTCGCGAACGACCCGGGTTCCCGAGTCGAAGGGCTCCACCCCAGGGGCGGGCGGCTTACTCCCGCTGGCGAGCGAAACGCTGACGAACCCGCAACACAGAAGAAGACACACAAGGCCGATCGAGCCACACGTGCTCATCGCTTACTCCTCCTCGACATGAGGGGGACGGTCTAGGATTGCCTCAAGCCGCTGGGGGAAGTCCGTGTAGATTCCGGTGATCCCTGGGGTACAAGCCAGGCGTTCGAGTTGATCGATGGCGTTGTACGTCCAGACATGAACGCCGATCTGGGCCTCCGACAAGCTGGTTAGCAGTTCGTCGGTGAATCCGACAAGGCTTGGCAGATAGATGTCGGCCTGAAGCTGTCTAAGATAGGCGACGGGATCGGTCGGCATGAAAATGCTCAGTGCGCCGATCGGGAGGGCTGGCGCGAGCGTCTTGATCTCGCGGAGAAACTCATGGTCGAATGACGACACCATAACACGCTCGAATGTCTCCGTCTCCTCGATCAGATCGAGAAGCTCCCTTGCGCAGTGGACGCCGGATGACTTGATCTCGATATCGACAAGCCAGCCCTGCTCGGAGACAAAGGCAAGTGCCTCCCGAAGCGTTGGTACGGGTTCATCAACATAGCTGTGCAGCTCATCGGGCGAGACGAAGCCGAGTTCGATCTGACCGAAAGGATCATTCTGAACGAACCACGACCCCGCGTCGAGCCGGCGGATCTCATCCAGAGTGAACGCCTCGACCTGCCACGGGGCTCTCGATGGGAACAGCGTCTCAACGTTGGTTGTTCGATCAAGTGTCTCATCGTGCATCAGGACAAGAACTCCGTCGGACGTGCATTGGACATCGATGCCCCACACATCGGCGCCGAGTTCGAAAGAAAGCCGCCCCGCCGCAAGGGTGTTCTGCGGTGCCAGCGAGGCGGCTCCCGTGTGAGCGATGTTGAACACGACGTTCGCATGCGGCGCCCCACAGAGGAACGGATTGGTTGCTGTGACGGGGACGCTTGTCCACAGGAACCAAAGAACGACGATGGCGGGAAAGATACGGCGACGTGAGGCGCGACGCCTCCCGGAGATGGGGGCGTCGTGCGATGGATCCTTCCTAGAACCGCCTGTCCCTGAAGAAACGGAACGAGGAGGCAACTGTGTCATGGGTCTCACCTCGAGCTCAGTTCCCGGTGCAACCTATTCTTGCCGAGGCGCGCAATCAGGGCAACCCTGAACCGCGCTCTTGACGGAACTGTCCGGCGGTGATAGCATCCCCGGCTTATTGTGGCTGGATGGAACGGACCTCTGATTCTAGCGATTGTTGTCTTCGCATTGACGTACCTTGGAATCCTGACAGAGAAGATTCATCGAACGCTCATTGCGTTGATCGGTGCTGTCGCGATGATCTGCGTTGGGACATGGATGCACTTCTACTCATCCGCGGGGGCAGTCGAGGCGGTCGACTACAACACCATCATTCTTCTGTTCGGAATGATGGTCCTTGTCGCTCTGTTCAAGGAAACGGGTTTCTTCGAATACGTGGCGATCAAAGCGGCGCGCATAACCGGAGGACGACCATGGTTGCTGTTCTTGTCGCTTGGCCTCGCGACGACCCTAATCTCCATGATTCTCGACAACGTAACGACGATTATCCTGATGATCCCGGTGACGATGTCGATTGCGGACATTCTAGGCGTCTCGATGATCCCATTCTTGATCGGCGAGGTCATGCTCTCCAATATCGGTGGTGTTGCGACGCTTGTTGGAGATCCGCCGAATATTCTCATTGGGACAGCTGCAGGCTTCTCGTTCATGGATTTTCTGACGCATCTCGCGCCAATCGTGTTGATTGTCTGGGCGCTCGCCCAAGCGGTCCTGCTGTTGCTGTTCCGCCGGACCCTGTTTTCATTGCCGCCGAACACCGGGCGTCTTCGCGAGATGAACCCCAAGGATGCGTTGACTGATCCACGATCCACGAGGAAGCTTCTGATCATTCTTGCGGCGGTTGTGGTCCTATTCTTCGTGCATGATCGGATCGGGCTTGAATCAGGAATGGTCGCGCTAATCGGCGCGTCGGCCGGCCTTCTCTGGCTTTGGCCCGACATCGTATCAGTATTGAAGGAAGTTCACTGGGATGTGCTCGTCTTCTTCGTTGGGCTGTTCGTTATTGTTGGAGGGCTTGAAGCTGCTGGAGCGCTCGACATCATGGCCAATGCGATGGGAGACCTGACGACGCATGGAATTGCGCTGGCGGCGCTACTTCTACTTTGGCTGGCGGGCATCATGTCGGCGGTTGTCGATAACGTGCCGTTCACGATCGCAATGCTGCCCGTCTTGGTGGCCCTCTCGGCCAAAGGAGTGCATACGGCGCCGTTATGGTGGGCGCTTGCCCTGGGGGTCGGATTCGGAGGGAACGCGACCCCGGTTGGTGCGACATCGAATGTGATCGTGATCTCCGCTAGCGAAAAGACGAGGTGTCCGATCGGATCGAAGCTATGGATGAAACACGGACTCCCCATCGCCTTCGGCTCGTGTGTGCTTGCCAGTCTTCTTCTGTTTGCCGCGATTGAGCTGAACCTCTTCTAGAGGCATGTGGACCAGACGAGCTAGGGGCTGGATAGCTCTCGAACGAACACGTTCATCCGCGTCTCATCGACAGTCACATGCTGCCCGGCGGAGACCAGTTCATCCATCGACAGGCGGAGCCAAGTGGAGAACGCTCCCCCACTGTCGGGATCAAGCGAGTTGACCCTCGTGAAACCGTTGTGCTTCGCCCCTTCGGCAAGAATGCGCTTTGCCCCCCAGTAGTCAAGCGCTATGGGGTCTGTACTTGCAGCGATGACTCCAACTTCCAGAGCATCGTCGTATTGCACCTGCGGCCCGACGCCGGGAGTTAGGCTGACCCAAATCGCCTCAAGGATATTGAGCGTGGGGATGCGTGTTCCGGCGATCTCCGTTCCCATCCCGCCTGTGCCGACGGAGTCATGCGCGCGTGCACCAGCGTTGCGAGTAAGCTTGTCCGACGTCACTCCCATGTAGTGTTTGATGCATCCGGTGACGCCGAAGATCACATGGGGTTTCAAGATTGGGAGATTGATCAGGACCAGACGATCGGTGTCATACGCTGTGTATTGTGGATCCCAGATCCCGTACTTGAACGAGACAAACGTACCGTACTCGGTACGGAACTTCGGATAGGCGACGATTGCGCCCGTCGTGGGAGACGGCTCTTCCACGACGATGTAGCCGTCATCGGTGTCGCCTTGATCGTATTCCTCGACGCGTTGGGATGTGATCGTATCCCAGAGGTACGTTGACACGGAATGTTCGGCAGCGAAGGCGTCGACGACATCTTGCACCGACTGCGATCGCTCTTGGGCGTTGTTCCAACGCCAGTCCATGCTGCCACCTGAGCCGTACGCACCATACTGCTGTTGTCCGTTGTCGGCGACAATGACCTCGCCGGCAAAGCCATCGGGATGGTTGACGATCTCTTCGATCAGAGACCGCAGGAGATCGGTATTGGTGCCTCCACGCTGGTCCCACTGAGCGTTGATCTTAATCAGTACGACATCATCACGTCCGATGAGACCGTCGACGGATTCACTGGCCTCGCTTCGGTGGAATGGGAGTCCCTTCTCCGCCATCAGCTCGATCAACTCCGCCATGCCCTCATCGTTCCCGGTCGTTCCGTGGATCACGAACAGATCGGACGCTGGCCTGACGGAAGCGCGGCGCTCAGCCACGATGAGTTCGACAGGACCTTGGGCTGCGGTACCGGGAAGTCCGGGACCGTGCACGAACCATGCCGCTGCGATCGATGCCGCGACCACAACGCCTATCGTCACCAGCTTGCGCCGCCATGTCCGGGTTTCGCCAACGAAGCCAGTGACCGACAAGATCGGAAGAAGGTACACCGCGAGCCACGCGCTGCTGTTTGCTGCAGCGATGCGCTGACATGGATAGACTGCCCGGGACGGCTTTGTTCCCGTTCGGAAAACGAACCATGCCAAACTAAGAAGTCCAACGACGAAAGCGCTTGTCGAGATCCATTTCCAACACTGGGTGATCCGGCATCTGAGCCGAGACGCTCTGGACATGATAGGCCTCCTTTGCAGGCAGAGCAGGCTGGTTGGATGCATTGTAGCGCGAAGCGGCGAGGAACCAGCGGGAGGAACAGCCTTCGCATTGAATTCGCCTTGGGATGATCCTAGCAGGATAGAGGATGGTGGCAGTCTAGGAAGCGGCGCAGAACCTCGTAGGCTGTTGCCAGCGCTTGGAGATCAACCCACTCGTTGGGCTGATGGGCTTGGGCGATATCGCCCGGACCATAGAGAAGGACTGGCAGGTCGAGTTGAGGAACGATCGACACTGCGTCAGTCGAGAAGGGAGAGATACCGATTGGCGGAGACGTCCCTGTCGTGTCGATGAGCGCTTGCGCAAGCTTCCTTGCGTAGGGCTCTTCTGCGGCGCCGACGATCGGCGGATGGTCACCAAGGATGCGTCGCTCGAATCGCGCGGTGGAAGCCCGAGCTTCCTCCTCAGCGAGCCGGTCGATCCGGTCGATTGCCGCGTCGCGATCCTCCGGGCATACAGTACGGATGTCGAGATGCACAGATGAGCGATCCGGAACGATATTCACCTGACGCCCTCCGCGGAACCGACCGATATTGAGAGTCGTGCGCCCTAGATCGGGAATTTCTGGAAGCAGCGACATTTCCTCCTGCAGGCGAGTGCAGAATCGAGCTGCAGGGAGGATGGTGTTTGTGCCAAGAGCAGGGGTCGAACCATGTGCTTCACGACCGAGGAACGTGACCTCGATCCATAGTTCTCCTTTCTGTCCGGTGTAGAGATGTCCAGCGGTTGGTTCGGCGATGAGGAGCAGCTTGGCATCATCGATCAAGCCGGACTCGACGACGGTTGCTGCACCACGGTAGCTGACCTCCTCATCGACAGTCAGTGCGAGAACCACATCGTGTACCGGCATCAGGGCCTCTCGATGAAGGTCGGAGACCAACTGAAGCAGGACGGCGACAGCTCCCTTCATGTCTGCGGCACCGAGTCCCCACAGGCGGCCGTTTTCGACCCGTCCATCGAATGGAGGGACGCGCCATGTGCTCGGATCGGTGTCAACCGTGTCGAGATGGCCGCAGAGGACAATCGAGCCGCTCTTCCGCCCTGGGAGGCGACACACGACCGAGCTTCGATTCGGCGACAGCGGGACGAACGTAGGGTTGAGATCCGCCTTTAGCAGCCAGTTTGCCACGAACTGCGTGATCCGCGCCTCCTCACCGGGAGGATTTCGACTAGGGAGACGAACAAGAGAGGATGCCAGCGAGGCGATCTCCCGTTGCAGAGTTTTGGACATCACGGACTCCGAAGCGTCCTAGGATCTGGGGATCGCATATTGATGGGTTGGGGCTCGATGCTCAGAAGAGCTTTCAGAGGTCAAAACGCCGGTCCACTGCCGGGCCTGTTTCGGTGCCCATGGCGGCCTCGCCCCCACCCCGGTCTTGGGCTTATGCACACATGGTCAGCTTCCTGAAACGAGAGGGCCTGCCCCTCGGTGATCGATGTGAGGAGCTTCCTGCGTCCCGTTTGAAGAAGGCGTTGGATCGTTCCTCGCGAAACGCCCATCTGATCAGCTGCTTGTTCCTGTTGCTTTCCCTCAAGGTCGCACAACCGCATCGCTTCCAGCTCATCCAATCCAAGTTCGATAATCCCGATCTGAGACAACGGAATGCCCGACGGCTTGAACAAGTTGAATCCATTGACTCCACGGCAGTAGCGAAGCTTTTTTTGACGAGGCACAGTCACTCGAGTATAGAGAGACGACGACGAAACGCAAAGGAGGCAGCTTGCAATGCGTGTGCATATGCACATAATGCTCGAAACAAGACCCGCATCAGAAGGAGATCACCAATGCCTGGTTTCGATGGGACAGGGCCTCAGGGACGGGGGCCAATGACTGGTGGAGGACGAGGATACTGTGCCACAGGCATGGGAGGCGTTGTCCAAAGAGGTTTCGGAAAGCGTGGCTGGCCACACGGCGGAAGCTACGGGCGCGGCGCAAGATGGAGCAATATGGGAGCACCGACCGACGCTCCTCCAGCGGGCTCTGCCAATGTCGAGGAGCTCGTGGAGCAGATCCGTGCCCTCGCTACCCGTGTGCAGGATCTGACCGCGCGGCTTGACGCTCAGGAGGGACGCAACCGATGAAGATTTGCATCACAGCGGCAGGAGAAGGTTGGGAAGCGCAGACACAGCCGAATTTCGGGCGCGCAGCATATTTTTTGTTCATTGACGAGGGTGCCGAGCAACCTGTTGCCGTCAGAAACGTACCCGGAGCCCACGGCGCAGGCGTGCAAGCTGCGCAGACAGTCTCTCAACATGGGGCTTCGGTTGTAATTACCGGAAGTATTGGGCCGAATGCGTTCCAGGGTCTCTCGGCAGCGGGGATTGATGTCTTCGTTGGGGCAACGGGGACTGTGCGGCAGGCATACGATGCGTATCTCGCGGGAGAACTGCAGAAAGTAGGCGCCCCAACAGGACGTTCTCACCAAGGAGGTCGACAATGACCAAGCTGTGTATTCCGACGGAGGGTAGGGGTGGATTCGATGACCGTATCGGAGAGCACTTCGGTCGTGTGCCTACGTACACGATCTTCGATACGGAGACCGAAACTATCGAGGTGGTGGACAACTCTTCGGAGCATGCAGGAGGAACGGGCCTGCCTGCGGACATCCTCTCGAACTTGGGAATCGACGTCCTGCTATGCAGCGGGCTCGGGCGACGGGCAATCGGTATCCTCAGCGAGAACGGGATTGATGTATCCACCGGCCTTTCGGGAACGGTACGCGAGGCGATCGAGACGTGGAGACGCGGACAGCTCTCGAAAGCATCTGAAGACGATGCCTGTCAGCAGCATACCTTCCGCGATCGGCACTGATGCGAATTGCCATTGCCAGTGGGAAGGGGGGCACGGGGAAGACGACGGTTGCCGTGAATCTGGCGGTCGCCCTTGCTGCGGAGGAGCCGGTGCAACTCGTGGATTGCGATGTGGAGGAACCGAATGCTCATCTGTTCCTGAGCCCGCGGTTCTCGGACCGCCGCTCCGTGGTGAAGCTTCTTCCTCAGGTCGACAAGGAACGATGTACACGGTGTGGCGCCTGCGCGGCGGCGTGTGAGTTTGGGGCCATCGCCGTTCTCGGAGAGACGGTTCTCGTCTATCCTGAGCTTTGCCACGGCTGTGGTCGATGCCGCATGGTCTGTCCGACGGAGGCAATCAGTGAGGAGCCTCACGAGCTGGGCGTCATCGAGAGTGGATTCGCTCGGGAGTTTCCGTTTTCGCACGGGCTGCTCAATGTGGGAGAAGCGATGGCGACGCCGATCATTCACTCATTGAAGGATGCTCTCGACGAGACACGGACGACGATTCTCGATGCCCCGCCGGGAACAGGTTGTCCGACGATTGCCGCACTTGTGGATGTCGATCTGGCGTTGCTCGTGACCGAGCCGACTCCGTTTGGACTGCACGACCTGAAGGCGGCGGTCGGCGTTGCACGCGCGCTGGATGTGCCGGTGGCCGTGGTGGTCAATCGAGATGGCATCGGAGACGATGAGGTTGCCTCGTACTGTGATCGGGAAGAGATCCCGATTGCGCTCCGGATTCCATTCGATCGACGGATTGCATCCCTCTACTCGGAAGGATCGATCCTGGTGGATGCACAGCCGGAGTGGAAGAAAATGTTCCTCGATCTTGCTTCAACACTGAAAGGGATGGTCTCATGACAAGCATCCTCTTCCTCTCCGGCAAGGGGGGAACCGGCAAAACGTCTCTTGCAGGGGCGTTTGCGGTGCTTGCAGATGAAAAGGTTCTTGCCGATTGCGATGTCGATGCGGCGAATCTTCACCTGCTACTTGCTCCGCGCGTTGTGGACGAAGGGATCTATCAGGGTGCCAAGCTGGCGATCAAGGATGACACGGCATGCACAGGGTGTGGGCGATGCTACGAAGTCTGCAGATTCCACGCGGTCTCGCCCGATTTCGAGATTGACTCGTATTTGTGCGAGGGGTGTGGCGCCTGTGTCACGGCCTGCCCGGCCGACGCAATCGATCTCGTCATCCAGGACACGGGCCACTGGTACACAGCGGAGAGTCGGCTGGGGCCGCTCGCGAGCGCCGAACTTCTCCCTGGTGAAGAAACCTCCGGCAAGTTGGTATCTCAGGTCAAAGAGAAGGCAGCCGAGCTATGCGAGGAATTCAAGGCTGAGCGGCTGCTGATCGATGGATCTCCCGGTATCGGTTGTCCGGTGATCGCTTCGGCCACCGGAGTTGATCTCGTTGTGTTGGTCACCGAGCCGACGCTGTCCGGCCTACACGACCTGCGCAGAATCGTCGGCGTTGTCCGGCATTTCCAAATTCCCGCCTATCTTGTGATCAACAAGAAGGATCTCAATCACTCGGTGGCGGAGAGGATTGAGGCGTACGCGGAGGCGGAGAAGATCCCGGTTCTTGGGGGTATTCCGTACGACCCTCAGGTGACCACGGCAATGGTTGCAGGCCGCAGCGTGGTCGAGGAGGCAAAGAGCCCGGCCGGAGAAGCGATGCGTGACATTTTTGGTCAACTGATGGAACGGATCGCGTGAGTGATGTTTAGCGATCCCATGACTGCCTTTGGGCTCGGAGAGCAACAGCGATAGAACGCAGGAGGTACTCATGCCACAAGGAGACGGCACTGGCCCGGCCGGCGGTGGAGGTCCGGGAACCGGAAACCGAGGCAGACGGGGACAAGGACGTGGTCGCATGGGTGGAAATCAAGCGGGGGCCGGACCCGTCGGACTCTGCGTCTGCCCGAAGTGCGGAACACAGGTTCGGCACACCGTAGGCACGCCATGCTACCAGGCGGCCTGCCCGCAGTGCGGCGCGAAGATGGAGCGCGACTAGGCGCGCGATTTCGCAGCGCCTACAGGACGACCCATGAGAGCCTATCTGGATTGTCTCCCGTGCTTCCTTCGTCAGGCACTGGACGCGGCCAGGCGAGTGAGTGATGACGAAAGAGATCAACACCGGGTCATATGTGCCGTCTCCGAGGCGATCTCCGGCTTCTCGTTGGACGCAACACCGATCGATTTGGGCAGAGACGTCCATCGGATTGTGCGGGAGGTCACGGGAGTCGACGATCCATATCTCGAGGCAAAGCGGCGCGACAATTCCCGCGCGATAGCCCTCCTTCCGGATCTTCGAGAGAAGGTAGCAACCTCCACCGATCCGATCCGGATGTCGCTTCGGCTCGCTGCGTTGGGAAACACGATCGATCTTGGTGTCTACTCCTCGGTCGATATCCACCGGGAGATTGAGCAGGAAGAGGACAACGAGATGGACATGGAAGACTATCCCCTCTTCCGAGAAAGGCTCGACGGCACAGACAAGGTTCTGTATCTCGGAGACAATGCGGGGGAAATCGCATTCGACCGGTTGGTTGTAGAGCAGCTGACCCATATTGGGAAGCGAGTAACATTTGCTGTGCGAGGGAGACCGATTCTCAATGATGCAACCATCGACGATGCCATCTTCGTGGGGATGAATGACGTAGCTGAGGTGATCTCCAGCGGAGCTGATGCCCCTGGAACGGTACTCCACAGGTGCTTGCCGGAGTTCGCGGCTGTGTTTGAAACGGCGGAGGTGATCCTCTCCAAAGGGCAAGGGAACTTCGAAGGGCTTTCGGAGGAATGCGCTCCGCTGTTCTTTCTCCTGAAGGCGAAGTGCCCAGTCGTGGCGGGGGAACTTGGTGTTGCAGTCGGGGAGATGGTTCTCAGAGCGCAACGGACAGGACGAACGCTATAACCCAGTCACTGCAGGGGATGGGCCGGAGCACGGACGGAGTTAGGAGCTACGGAAGGCGAGTTCAGAGATGAAGAAGAACGCCGAAAACGAAGCAGCGATGCGCAGGCAGCAGATGGAATCCGAGGAAGCGATCGAACAAGCAATGGCCAAGATCGGACGCAGGATTGTGGTATTCAGCGGGAAAGGTGGCGTGGGGAAGACGACCGTGGCCGTGAATCTTGCATTCACGCTGGCCCGGCGAGGTGTCCGAACCGGTCTCCTCGATGCGGATATCACAGGACCGAACGTACCGCAAATGGCAGGAATCAACGAGGCCCCAAGATCCGACGGGCAACGGCTTCTTCCTCATGAGGTTTCAGATCTGAAGGTTGTCTCTCTTGCGTCCATGCTTCCGCCCGGCGCTGCGGTCATCTGGCGTGGGCCGATGCGATCGAAGACGCTGGAACAACTGCTCGGCGAGACGGAATGGGGCGATCTGGATGTCCTCATTGCCGATCTCCCACCGGGGACCGGGGACGAGGTACTCACGATCGCTCAGCGGACGGCGCCAAGGATTGCCATTGTGGTGACCACGCCGCAGGAAGTGGCGCTTCTTGATGCTCGCCGGGCGATCAGTTTTGCAAAGAAACTAGAAATCCCTATGATCGGAATTGTCGAAAACATGTCGGGACTTGCCTGCCCCTACTGTGGGAAGACGATCGACCTGTTTGGACGTGGGAGCGGACGGCGCGAAGCCGAGCAGCAAGGAGTTCATTTCCTCGGATCGATTCCGATCGATCCCGCAACGCGTGAGGGAGGAGACACTGGACAGCCAATCGTCCTCGCCAATCCGGCCAGCGAGGTGTCCAGAGCATTCGACGAGATTATCTCCGCACTCGAACGAGCTGACGGCTCGCTTCCGCAGCGCGACTCGGCCTGACATGGGAGAAACCGGCCGCCTCAAGGAGCCGCGAAGAGGGAGCAGTGGCGTGGGAACTCGCCCAAGCAACGAGAGATCGGCGATCGCCTTCGGTCCGGTTCCCTCACGGCGATTGGGACGCAGTCTCGGGATTAACAATGTCCCGCCGAAGGTTTGCAGCTATGCCTGCGTTTACTGCCAGCTTGGCCGGACCACACAGATGCAGGTTGAGCGGCTTCCCTGCTACGAGCCGCATGTGATCCTGCATGAAGTGAGGGAGCGGCTCGATTGCATGGGCGAGGCCGGCGAGACAGCCGACTATCTCACACTTGTTGCGGATGGCGAGCCCACGCTTGATCTCCATCTGGGGGAGACCATCGATCTCCTTCGGCCTCTGGGTCACCACATCGCCGTGATTAGCAACGCATCGCTTCTCTCTCGCGTGGATGTTCGGCAAGAGCTCTCCGGAGCAGATTGGGTGTCCGTGAAAGTCGATGCGGCGGATGAAGCGATCTGGAGGAGGATCGACCGCCCGCACAAGTCTCTGCGGTTCGATCAGATTCAGGGTGGACTCCTAGACTTCGCGGCGGAGTACGATGGCCATCTTGTCACAGAGACGATGCTTGTCAAGGGAGTCAATGACGACCGAGGACATCTTGAGCGAATCGCGAGGATGCTGAGCCGTCTGCGGCCCGCCCAAGCATACGTCGCCGCTCCAACGCGGCCTCCCGCAGAAGATTGGGTGGAGATACCAACTATGGAGACCATGATCGAGGCGTATCAAGTCGTGGGCAATTTCGTGGAGCATGTTGAGTTTCTGATGGGGTACGAAGGGAACGCGTTTGCTCAATCGGAAGATGTCGAAAGCAGCCTACTGAGTATCACATCCGTTCATCCTATGAGGGCGGACGCGGTGGACGAGCTTCTAGCAAAGACAGGAGAGGACTGGGAGATCGTTCGGACGTTGGTCTCCCTGAACAAGCTGGTCAAGCTGGATCACGAAGGGCACACCTTCTACGTCAGAAGGCTCCCGGGAAGGTGAAGCGCCTTGGATGCGTCATGTTTGGCGTAGGGAGAATCGGCAGGGAGGACGGAACGTGCATGCAACCATCCAGAAACCCCTCGAGGAGATTCTCAAGGTGCTCGAGGAGGGAGAGAAGGTCATGGTCGTGGGATGCGGCAACTGCGCCGCGAAGGCGAAATCCGGAGGAGAGCCGGAGACCCGAGCAATGGTCAAGCGGCTCCGCGCAAGAGGCGTTACGGTAACAGGCTGGGCGGTCCCTCCGAATGGAGGGAGTCTATGCAAGCTGTCGGCAGCGCGGGAGCTATTGGCCAAGGAGCACAAGGCGGAGAGCGAAGCTGCTGACTCGTTTCTGGTGTTGGCCTGCGGTCAGGGTGTTCACACCGTAATCGATGCAACCGACGCGCAGATGGTACATCCGGGGTGCGATACGATCTTCGGTGGCGAGACGGTTCGAGACGATCTAATCACCGAATACTGCTCACTATGCGGCGAGTGCATCCTTGAGAGTACTGGAGGGCTTTGCCCGATCACCCTATGTGCGAAGTCCCTTCTCAATGGACCGTGCGGCGGAGCGAAGGATGGGAAATGCGAAGTCGTTCCGGATCGCGATTGCGGATGGCGATTGATCTTCGAGAGACTCAAAGAACTCGGGCGAGAGGATCTGATGCTTGTGTATCAGCCGCCGAAGAATTGGCTTCGATCCGGGTCGCCGCGCAGTCTGCAAATGGAGGGAACGCGAGCGGACTTCGCCTTTGCCAATGAAACGATGACGGCCTGGTCAGGGATGGAAGACCGGGAAGCGAACACGGGAGGGAGATAGGCGATGAAGCTCTCGACGAGGTTCGCTGAGCAAGGGTTTGTCGTAACTGGGGAAGTTGGCCCTTCCAAAGGGGCGAGTGCTTCCTCGGCACTGAGCGGCGCGAGGGTGATGAAGGCGGCCGTCGACGCGGTCAACGTCACCGACAGTCAGAGCGCCGTGATGCGATTGGGGTCGATTGCTGTAGCCCATCTTCTCAAGCAGGAGGGAATCGAGCCGGTCTTCCAGCTGACATGCCGAGACCGGAATCGAATTGCGCTTCAATCGGATCTTCTCTCCGCAGCCGCTCTCGGCATCGAAAACGTCCTTTGCATCACTGGGGACCATATGGTCCTCGGCGATCACCCGGAAGCGAAGAAGGTCTTCGATCTGGACTCGGTTCAGCTTCTTGTCGCAGCGAGAGGCCTAACAGAAGGACACGATCTGGGAGAGCATGACGTCGATCCGCCACCGGAGTTCTGTCTTGGGGCTGTGGTCAATCCCGGCTCCGAAGATCTGGACATGCAGCTTCTCAAGATGCGCAAGAAGATCGATGCGGGTGCGCAGTTCTTCCAGACACAGGCGGTATTCGAGCCCGACGCGTTCTCCCGGTTCATGGAGAGAGCAGCGTCGTTTGGTGTCCCGATCATGGCGGGTATTGTGCCGTTGAAGTCGGCGGCGATGGCAAACTACATGAATGAGCACATTGCCGGGATCCGCGTGCCCCAGGAGATTGTGGATCGCTTGGAACAGACAGCCAAGAACGACAGGAAGAAGCTCTCCATTGAGATTGCAGCCGATCTGATTCGAGACGTGAAGGACATCTGCCAAGGGGTACATCTCATGCCGCTTGGGTGGGATGACGTCGTATCTCCGATTGTCGAGGCGGCTGGCCTAGGAGACGCATGATGTAGATCACTGACCCGGCGGAGCGGCAATAGATGTGAGATGCGTTCGAGACTTGAGGTCACACAAGTGACCGTGGCGGGAAGAGGTGCTCCACATGTGTAGGCAGACGCAAGACTCGTGGCTCAAGCGACGGATCATGCGGCTGACGGTGTTTGAGAAATGGGCCGTGAATCGATCCAAGAACGCCGAGAAGACCGTCTCCGTTGGCGAGGAGCTCCTCAGCCATGCATCTCTTCCCGACCGCCCGAGGAGCCTGGAACTTGGTTGCGGTCAGGGGGCGCTTGCGCGGCTTATGGTGGAGCACTACCATGCCCAAATGATCGCAACAGATTTCGATCTGGCTCAAATCGAACTTGCGGAAGCGCGGCTTCGCGATCTTGGTGATCGTGTGACACTTCGCTGTGTCGATGCACGAGACCTTCCGTTTGAGGATGGGGAATTCGATGTGGTGTTCTCCTTCGGTGTTATGCATCACATCGCCAGTGAGTGGCGTCAAGTTGTGCGCGAAGTCTCTCGTGTTCTGACCCCGACGGGACGGTTCATCTTCACGGACTTCTATCTTCCGCGCGGCTTCCTTCGGATTTTCGGGAAGCTTTGTCCGCATTACGACCAGTTGGCGTACGAGCCGCTGAAGGAGGTGCTCAGGGAACAGGGATTCGAGATCACGTACCAGACCTGGGAGCGTCATATGGCAGGCTTCTTGGCCTATGGGAAGACGATCGCTTCCAAGATATAGTTTGCGTGTACATCAGCTACGTATGCTGACTGGATATCTCCGCATGGGGAGTGGTTGTCGGCCCAAGGCGGAGGGACAGACCAAAAAAGAGGTGATTCTAGTGGGCGACATGAGAGACGCAATGCGAAGTGCCAAGCGGGCAATGGGTGAATTAGGACGTCAGGTTCCCGAGGAGATGACGTGCTTCACGCAGTTCATGGGCACGGTCCTGAAGCCGGGCAAGCTGGACTTGAAAACCAAAGAACTGATCGCGGTTGGAATGGGACTCACAGCCCGCTGCAAGTACTGCATTGGAATCCATGTTGAAAAGGCGTTGAATGCCGGGGCAACTCCTGAGGAGTTGTGGGAAGTGGCCACGGTTGCGATGATGATGGGGGGAGGCCCAGCGCTTACCTATGTCGCCGAGCTCTACAAGGCCATCGAGGAGATCGCCGGCCCAGCGAAAGAGTCCTAGCGACGGCGGGTGAGAACTCCGGCTCCCAACGGGCCGTGACAGATGTAGAAGCGCGCGGGTTGCGATGCTTGCCTTTCCGCGCGCTTCGGATATGATCCCCGACTGATCCTGGGACGGAGATGAGGCAAGCCATCCGGCAAGACAGGTGGCGAGAGGGAACCGAAGCGCGCGATTCCGCTCCCAGAAGGACATGAAGCCAGACGAGCAGGAAGCGGACGATCGAGCAGGTACCGCACGGCTACAGGAAGCCTACCCGGGTGTCTTTGTGCCGCTTGAGCAAGCGTTCTCATCCATCCACCGCGGAGACAGAATCTTCATCGGTACAGGGTGCGGCCAGCCTCAATTCCTGCTTGATGAACTCGTCCGTTACACCCAAGCCCATCCCAAAGCGTTCTTCGATGCAGAGGTATTGCATGTTTGGAGCCTCGGGGTGGCCCCCTACCTGAAGGAGGAGTTCAAGCGCAACTTCCGATTGAATTCGTTCTTCATCGGGCAAAGCACACGATCGGCGGTCAATGAAGGTACGGCTGACTACACAGCGATCTTCTTGTCGCAAGTTCCACGATTGCTTCAGCGCCGCGTCATCCCGATTGACGTTGCGCTCATCCAGACATCTATGCCGGACGAGCATGGCTTTCTGAGCCTCGGAATCAGTGTGGACATCGTTCGCGCGGCGGTTGACAGTGCGAGAACCGTGATCTGCCAGATGAACGCCAACATGCCCCGAACACACGGAGACAGCTTCATCCATCTCGAGGACATCAGCTTCGCAGTTCACCATGATGAGGACCTGCTCGAGTACTCGGCGGATGTCCCCGATGATGTCGCCGATCGGATCGGGGGATACGTCTCGAATCTGGTGGAAGATGGCGCTACGATCCAGGTGGGATACGGGAGAATCCCCAATGCAATTCTGTCTCATCTCGAGGGGAAGAAACACCTCGGAGTCCATACCGAACTTCTAAGCGACGGAATCATCGAGTTGATGCGGAAGGGCGTCGTGGACAACACGAAGAAGGCAATCGATCGGCATAAGACGGTTGCAGCATTCTCGATGGGACGGCGGAAGACCTACGAGTACATCGGAGACAATCCGGCGATCGACTTCCGCGGCGTTGACTACACGAACGATCCGGCGGTTATTGCACGGATTGACAAGATGACGGCGATCAATACAGTCCTTCAGATTGATCTGACAGGTCAGGCAACGGCGGAATCACTGGGAGACACTTTCTACAGCGGAATCGGTGGACAAGCCGATTTCATGAGGGGTGCCGTTCTTGCGCCGCAAGGAAAATCCATTCTGGTGATTGAGTCGACGGCGAGGAATGGGGAGGTCTCACGGATCGTTCCTTCGCTTGCAGGAGGAGACGGCGTCACGCTCACGCGTGGAGATGTCCATTATGTCGTGACCGAATACGGAATCACCTATCTCCATGGCAAGAACATGAGGGAACGGGCAATGGGGCTAATCTCCGTTGCACACCCGAAATTCCGCCCTTGGCTCCTGAAGGCGGCCAAAGAGAGACACCTCATCTATCGGGATCAAGCATACGTGCCGGGGAAGCGGGGGGAGTATCCTGAAGCGCTGGAGACGCACCGGACGACACGCTCCGGGGTCGAGATCCTTCTTCGTCCGGTTCGAATCAGCGACGAGCCTCTCCTCAAGGACTTCTTCTACTCCCTGTCGGACCAGTCAACGTACCGACGGTTCATCTCCGCGAGGAAGGATATGCCGCATGAGCGGCTACAGGAGTTCGTCGTGATCGACTACATGGCAGAGATGGTGATTCTTGCGGTGATCGAGGACGATGAGCGGGAGCTCGTCATCGGTGTAGGTCAATATGGGATTGATGCTGAGACACATACGGCGGATGTTGCGCTGGTTGTGAGAGATGAAGACCAAGGGCGTGGGATCGGGACCGAATTGCTGGAGTACCTCACGCTACTTGCGAAGAGAGAGGGTCTCCTGGGCTTCACTGCGGAGGTTCTGATTGAGAACGAAGCGATGATGCACCTGTTCGAGCAGTCTGGTTTCACAATTGAGAAGCGCCGGGATGCCGGCGTGTATGAGTTGAGGATGTTGTTCGCTTGAGATGCGGGGTGTATGGATGGAGATAAGATCGTTGTTCGAGCCGCGAGCGATTGCCGTGATCGGTGCCTCGGCGAACCCGGAGAAGATCGGATACCGGATCGTCGAGAACATCGTTCGCTCAGGCTACACGGGAGGAATCTTCCCGGTGAACCCGAAGGGAGGCGAGATCCTCGGGCTGCGGGCCTACGCGTCACTGGCCGAGATCGATCAACCCGTAGACGTTGCGGTACTCGCAATCCCTGCGGGGGTCGTGTTGAACGCCGTGGATTCTTGCGGGGCAGCAGGGGTCAAACATCTTGTCGTGATCACATCGGGTTTCTCCGAGATTGGCAATCTGGAAACTGAGCGAGAGATCGTGCGACGAGCCCGAAGCCAGGACATGCGCGTGCTCGGGCCAAACATCTTTGGCATCTACTCCTCAGCCGCCTCGCTTGACGCGACGTTCGGCCCAGGGGGCATCACGCCCGGCCCGGTCGCCATTGTCACTCAAAGCGGCGCGTTGGGGATCGCAATGATTGGGAAGACGGCAGCAGAGTCTGTCGGGCTCTCGGCGCTCGTGTCGGTGGGGAATAAGGCCGATATCGATGAAGCGGATCTGCTCGAGTATCTTGCTGCTGACGAGAACACACGTGCGATCCTGATGTACATCGAAGGGGTCAAGGCGGGGGATCGCCTACAACGAACGCTGGCGGAGGTGACCCGACACAAGCCCGTTGTCGTGATCAAATCGGGACGTTCGAAGCGCGGATCGATGGCGGCAGCGTCGCACACGGGATCGCTGGCCGGAGCGGATGAGGTGTTCGACGCCGTGATGCGGCAGTCCGGTGTTCTTCGTGCGGAGTCGGTCCAGGAGGCGTTCACATGGGTTCGATACCTTGCTTCCACACCCCTGCCGGCGAGAGACCAGGCGGTGATTGTGACAAACGGAGGGGGAATTGGCGTGATGGCGACGGATGCGTGTGAGAAGCATGGTGTCGCGCTCTACGACAACCAAGAGGTCCTGTCGAACACCTTCTCCGGGGTGATGCCGGATTTCGGCTCGTCGAAGAACCCCGTCGACCTAACAGGGCAGGCGACCGCCGAGGACTATGCTACGTCTCTTGATGCCGTGCTTGCTGAGGACCGGATGGATGCTGCCATTGCGCTCTACTGCGAGACGGCGTTGTTCGACACGAACCAGTTTGCAGATATTCTGCGGGACGTCTACAAGAGATACCGGGAGCGCAAGCCGATCGTCTTCTCTCTATTCGGCGGAGAACAGGTTGAGGCCGTCATTCAAGATCTTCGGCGCGAAGGTGTTCCTGTGTTCGGGGATGTCTATGACGCGGTTTCGGCTCTCGGGGCGTTGTATCACGTTCGCCGACGGGTGACCCAATCAGGTGAGCCGGTCGAAGCCATCGACCTGCCGATCGAGGATATCGAACGGGTTCTTGAAGGAGCCCGTGCGGATGGACGCACATTCCTCTTGGCGCCCGAAGCGGCGAAGGTGGCGAGCTATCTGGGCCTGGAGATGCCGAGATCGACTGTGGCAAGAAGCCTCCATGAAGCGATCCAGGCTGCGGAACAGGTCGGCTACCCCGTTGTGATGAAAGTCGTATCCAAGGACATTGTTCACAAGAGCGACTCCGGAGGCGTTGCGCTTGATTTGGAGAATGAGAACGAGGTTGTCGACGCGTACCAGGCGATCCTTCAGAGCTGCCGGGCACACGTGCCCGATGCGGTCATCGATGGCATCGAGGTTGTGGAGATGGTTCGCTCGGGTGTCGAGACCATCGTTGGGGCAAGACAGGATCCTTCGTTCGGTCCGGTGGTCATGTTCGGATTGGGAGGGATCTACGTTGAGGTGATGAAGGATGTCTCGTTCCGCGCAGCGCCGATCAACCGCGCGACGGCGAGCGCGATGATCGCTGATCTTCGGTCGTATGCGCTTCTACTGGGTGTGCGGGGGGAAAGCCGCAAGGACATCGATGCCATTGCGGATGTCGTGGTCAAGCTGAGTCATCTAATCGATCGATGCCGGAAGATCGCGGACATCGAGATCAACCCTCTTGTCGTGTATGACCGCGGACAGGGGACAAGGACGGTCGATATGAGAATACTGATCAAGCAATCCAAGGAGGTGAGCTGACGTGAAGTCGCTGATCATCGCGTCGACTCGAGAAGACGCAGGGAAGACGAGCCTCATCATCGGGCTCGCAACGGCCCTCAAGAGGCGTTTCGGCTATGCGAAGCCGCTTGGTGACCGATTTCTCTACCGGAAGAAGCGCCTTTGGGATTACGACGCGGCGTTGCTCACCCGGCTGTTCGAGTTGGGAGAAGAACCCGAATCGATCAGTCTCGGCTTCGATCACTCGAAGCTTCGCTACATGTATGATCGCAGCGGGGTTTTCGATGCGCTTCGTGGCATGGTCGATGAGGTTGGGAAAGGGCGCGATGCAGTATTCATAGAGTGCGGGAAGGATCTCTCCTTCGGTGCCTCTGTCCACCTCGACCCGCTCACCATCTCGCAGGAGACCGGTATGCCGGTCGTGATCGTTGCGGGAGGGGGAGAGAACGAGATTGCTGATGATCTTGCTTTCATCAAGCGGTTCGTCACAAGCGACGAAGCAACAGTTGCCGGCGTGATCGTCAACAAGGTGACTCACCTTGAGGATTTCCGTGATACGCATCTCTCGGAGATCGAGGAGATCGGTGTTGAGGTTCTCGGGACCGTGCCGTTCGTCCCCGATCTGGCGACGCTCTCCGTGGCCACGGTTGCCGACAAGCTGTTCTCACGGGTGATTGCCGGAGAGGAAGGTTTGAACACAAGAATCCGGAACGTCGTGGTTGGAGCGATGTCGGTCCATGCGGCGATGAGCGATCCTCGGATCGCGTTGCCGGACAAGCTTGTGATCTCCAGCGGCGACCGAAGCGACATGATCCTTGCTGTTCTGGATGCGGGAAATACGTCGGCGATCGTCCTGACGAACAACATCGTTCCACCTCCGAATGTTGCCGCGAAGGCTGCTGAATTGGGCGTTCCTCTCCTGCTGGTCCCCAAGGATACGTACGAGACGGCGCTCCAAGTCGAGGCAATCCATCCGTTGCTCACGGCCAACGATGACGACAAGATCGAACGGCTCACAGCGCTTGCTATGGAGCACATCGATCTCGAACGGTTTCGTGCGCTTCTCTAGCCCCATCCATGGGAGTAACCCCAACGGTGTCTGATTGCCGAGGACAGGTGGATGGCATAGCATAGAAGTCTTGGGCGGCAGGTGCAGCGAACACGCCGGGACTGCAACTACGGTTTGGGGAGGAGGCTGGACGCGTGGGTGCCAAGCGCGAGGTGGTGCGAACCACAAGTTGGTCCGCAGGTCCCGGATGCCATGGTGGGTGTGGAGTTCTTGCACATGTCGAAGACGGACGGCTGGTGAAGGTCGAGGGCGACCCCGAGCATCCGTGGAACCAGGGACGCCTCTGCGCGCGCTGCCTAGCGATGACCCAATACACCTACCATCCGAAGCGGCTCACCCGGCCGCTCAAGCGCGTCGGCGCCCGAGGCGAGGGAAAGTGGGAAGAAATCACATGGGACGAAGCGTTCAACCTGATCGAAACGCGAATGAAGGCCATTCGCGAGGACCATGGGCCGGAGAGCGTCGTCTTCGGAATGGGAACGGGACGCGACATTGGACCGTGGATTTGCCTCCTTGCCTACGCGTACGGGAGCCCGAATGTGATGTTCAGCCTCAGCGGGATTGCATGTTACAGTCCGCGGATCGCTGGCGTGGAGATGATGCAGGGCGACTACTGCATCCTCGACGCGTCGCAATGGCTCCCGGAGCGCTACGACGATCCTCGCTACGAGATTCCTGAGTGTATTGTCGTTTGGGGATACAACATCCCAGCGAGCTGTCCAGACAACGTCTTTGGTCACTGGATCATCGATCTGATGAAGCGTGGGACGAAGATCGTCACAATCGATCCGCGTCTCTCGTGGTTCGCTTCCCGCTCCGAGCAATGGCTCCCGGTGCGTCCTGGCACAGACGGTGCATTGGCGATGGGCTTCCTGAACGTGATTCTCAACGAAGACCTCTACGATCGAGCGTTCGTCGAGCGATGGACGAACGGGCCGTTCCTCGTCCGCGAGGACACGGGGAAGCTTCTCCGGGGAAGTGACCTCTCATCGGAGCATGCCGACGAGACGCACGTTGCGTGGGACACGGTGACGGAACGGCCGGCGATCTGGGATCCGCAAACGGTAGCCTACAAGAATCAGGGGGTCTCCGCTGCGCTTGAGGGAACCTACAAGGTCTCCCTTGCTGATGGCACGGAGGCGAACTGCAAGACAGCGTGGACGCTGTTTCGTGAGCGAGTTGACCGTTATCCGCTGGATCGTGTTTCGGAGATCACCTGGGTGTCCGAGAAGAAGATTCGTGACGCGGCCCGGTTCTATGCGAAGAGCAAGCCAGCGGCTATCCACTGGGGAGTACCGATAGACATGACGCCCGCGATCACGGAAACGGTTCAAGCGATCACCGCTCTATGGTGCATCACGGGGAACCTTGATGTGCCGGGAGGCAACGTGATCTCTCGGTATGCATTCGACGCGGTTGCGTATGCGCTTCCGGGAGCGAAAGGTGTGATCGACATCGATCCGGAAGCGCACAAGAAGCGGATCGGTGCCAAGGAGTATGGTCCGTTGGGCAAGTTCATCTGGCGGGCGCATACCGATCTCATGCTCGATCAGGTGTTCAGTGAGAAGCCGTACCCGATCAAGGGGATGTGGATCCAGACCTGCAATCCTGTAGGGAACACCGGACTCGACCCGAAACGCTGGGCCGAGGCACTGAAGCGACTCGACTTCGTGGCCGTTGTTGACTTGTTCATGACGCCGACGGCACAGCTTGCCGACGTGGTTCTTCCGGCGGCAACCTTCCTGGAGAAAGAAGGTGTGCGCACGTGGTGGGTTCCGCTGCAGAGCATCAATCGAGCCATCCATGTGGACGGCTGCAAATCGGATTTGGAAATCAACTTCGAACTGGCGCGGCGATTCGATCCAGGCTTTCGCTGGAATGACACACATGAGCTGTTCGACGAAATCATCAAGCCCTCGGGAATGACGTTCGACGAGCTACAGGAGAAGGGGTGGGCGCTCCCTCCGGAAGGGCACCCCAGCGCACCGTATGACCGCTTCGAGCAAGGTCTTCTCCGACCGGACGGAATCCCCGGATTCCAGACCAACTCCGGGCTGATTGAGATCTACTCCTCTCTGCGCGAGGCGTGGGGATATGACCCGCTTCCCGACTATCTGGAACCGCCGTTCACACCGGTGAGCAAGCCCGAGCTGCTTGCCGAGTATCCATTGATCCTCTCCACCGGGCGCCGCTCGCCAGTCTACTTCCATTCCGAGCATCGACAGATCCCGTGGCTGCGACAGCACGATCCCGATCCGGTGGTGGAGGTCCATCCGAAGACGGCGGAGCAATTCGGGATTTCCGATGGGGAGTGGGTGTGGGTGGAGAACTGGATGGGAAGAGCCCGATTCCGAGCGAAGGTAACAAGGATCGTGCCCACATGGATGATCATGGCGGCGCATGGTTGGTGGTTCCCCGAGAAGAAACCAGAAGAGCCATCTCTGTTCGGCGTCTGGGAGTCCAACATCAATCAGCTCATTCCGATGGGCCATCAGGGGAAGGATGGTCTCGGCGCGCCGATCAAGCATAGCCTGTGCAAGCTGTACCGGGCGACCGAAGGGGGGCGCGAAGATGAGCGGCAATGATGAGTCCAAGTACGGGTTGCTGATCGACTACGAGTACTGCACCGGGTGCCACACATGTGAAGTCGCTTGTGCACAGGAGAACAAATGGCCGGCGGGGATGGCGGGCATGAAAGTGATGGAGGTCGTCGAGCCGCTCCCAAACGACGGTGCGTATCTCGTGTATCTTCCATTCCCCACTGAGCTATGCATCCTTTGTGCCCATCGGACCAAAGAAGGAAAGCCGCCGGCCTGCGTTGCACATTGCATGGCGGCCTGTCTGAAACACGGTCGGATTGCGGATTTAGCAGCCGAGATGGAGAAGAAGCCAAGGATGGTGCTGTGGGCTCCGCGATAGGCGTGGAGCGATCTTCAGACAAGCGTGGCAACCCCTGCAGCATCCGCGGGTTGCCCCTCCGCACACCACAAGCGACCCCTATCTGGCAGGAGCGTTGTGCTAGTGGACACGACCCGACCCGACGATAAATCCGGGCGCATGGGTGGTGAAAGCTTCCGCCGACACGCGCATGACCTCATCGACTGGATCATTGACTATCGGGAGCGCCGAGTGGATTGCCTTCCCGTTCTGCCCCAGGTTCAACCGAAGGACATCCGTTCGAAGCTTCCAACCGACCCCCCGGAACACGGAGAGCCCTTCGAGGCAATGCTTCGCGATGTGGATGACATCATTCTTCCGGGAATCACACATTGGCAATCGCCTGACTTCTTCGCGTACTTCCCGGCCAACTCATCCTATCCCGCGATCCTTGGGGATCTCCTGTCGAGCGGCCTTGGCGTGCAGGGGATGCTCTGGGCGACGAGTCCGGCATGCACCGAACTGGAGACCCATGTTCTCGATTGGCTTGTGGGAATGCTTGGCCTGCCGGACAGGTTCCTCTCCACGGGCTCCGGCGGTGGAGTGATTCAGGACTCTGCGTCGAGTGCGACGCTCTGCGCAGTCCTTGCGGCGCGAGAGCAAGCAAGCGGCTTTGCATCGAACGAGCGCGGACTCGAATCGCAGCTTGTGGCATATGCGTCCTCGCAAGCTCACTCGTCGGTTGCGAAGGCGATGGGCATTGCGGGCGTCGGCCGGGAGAAGTTGCGGTTGATCGATGTCGATGAGACGTTCGCGATGCGACCCGATCTTCTGGAGGAACGAATTCGTGCCGATCGCTCCGCAGGTCTCGTCCCGTTCTTCGTCTCTGCGACGGTCGGAACGACGGCGTCAAACGCGATGGACCCGGTCTCCAAGATTGGGGCCATCTGCCGCCAGGAGGGTCTATGGCTCCACGTCGATGCGGCGATGTCGGGCACGGCGGCGCTTTGCCCCGAGTACCGCCATATCCAGGATGGGCTCGAGTACGCGAGTAGTTACTGCTTCAATCCCCACAAGTGGATGCTTACGAGTCTGGACTGCAGTTGCTTCTACGTTGCGGATCGCACGATCCTGATTCGGACGTTGAGCATCCTCCCGGAGTATCTGAAGAATCGCGCGACGGAGTCAGGCGCAGTGATCGACTACCGCGATTGGCATGTCCCACTTGGGAGGCGGTTCCGGGCACTGAAGCTATGGTTTGTCATTCGTCACTACGGCGTTGAGGGACTTCGGCAGCACGTCCGAAACCACATTGATCTGGCGCAGCAGTTCCGCGCATGGGTGGAATCGGACGATCGGTTCGAGCTTGCCGCGCCGACACCGCTCAACCTCGTGTGCTTCCGATATCGTGGCGACGACAATGCAAATCGGGAACTACTCGAGCGCCTCAATCGAAGCGGAGACCTCTACTTGACCCATGCTGTGCTCGATGGCCGGTACACCTTGCGCTTCTGTGTTGGGCAGATACGCACGGAAGAACGGCACGTGGCCAATGCATGGCTGCGGATCCGTAACGAAGCGCAGGCGCTCGAACGTCCTCACCGGCTGGACGCGATCGCGGACTAGCCCTCACGGGCTCTGCGTTCCTCGATGACCTTCTCGGCGATCGCGAACGGGACGGCCTCGTAGTGTTCGAAGTGCATGGTGAATTGGCCGCGACCGCTTGTCTGATTTCGCAGTTCGGATGCATACCCGAACATCTCAGCCAGCGGGACCCTTCCACGCAGAACGGCGCCACCCGCCTTAGTTTCCATCCCCAAGATCCGGCCGCGCTTGCTGCACAGACTGCCGGTGATTGCACCCGTGCAATCCTCGGGGGCGGTCACCTCGACGGTCATGACCGGCTCGAGAAGTTCGAGCCCCGATGAGAGACAAGCTTCGCGGAACCCCATCCTTCCGCACGTCCGAAACGCTTGCTCGGATGAGTCCACATCGTGCATGGAGCCATCGGTGATGATGACCTTGACATCCACCATCGGAAATCCTGCATACGGTCCTTCGGCCATTTCCGCGATAATGCCGCGCTTGATCGCCGTGAGAAATTCACGAGTGATCTTGCCGCCGGTGATCGTATCTTCAAACTGGAATCCCGTCCCCGGATCGGTCGGTTCGACATGGAAGACCGCATGCGCGTACTGCCCACGACCACCTGTTTGCTTGACGTGCCGGTACTCGTGATCGATCGGGCCGAGAACCGTCTCCCGATAGGCGACTTGCGGACGATCTGCGATCACGTCCACATGGAACTCGCGTTTCAGGCGATCGACGATGATCTCAAGATGCAGTTCGCCCATCCCTGAGATCACGACCTCTCCGGTTTCTGCATCCGAACGAACGACGAAGGTTGGATCCTCCTCAGCGAGCCGGTGCAAGGCCGCCGAGAGCTTGTCTCGATCCTCTCGAGATGCCGGGGAAACAGCAACGCCGATCACTGGAGCAGGGAATTCGATGGACTCAAGGAGGATCGGATGCTCCTTGCTGCAGATCGTGTCCCCGGTGTGCGTTTCCGCGAGCCCCACAACGGCCCCCACCTGGCCTGGGCGCAAGGCGTCGATGGCCTCGCGGTCGTTGGCATGCATCTCGAACAGTCGTCCGATCCGCTGCATCTTTTCACGGCTTGCGTTGAAAACCTGGGCCCCTGCCTTGAGAACGCCGGAATACACGCGAACGTAGGTCAGCTTGCCCATGTGTTTGTCCGCTTGGAGCTTAAACGCCAACGCAGCCAGTGGGGCATCTTCGCTCGGTTGCCGAATCAATTCCTGGTTCGACTCAGTGCATGCTCCGATGACCGGCGGAAGATCGACCGGAGAAGGGAGGTAGTCGACAATAGCATCAAGAAGGAAGCGAACCCCCTTGTTCTTGAACGCGGCGCCGCACAACACAGGAATGAACCGGCCATCGATGGTTGCCTGACGGATTGCACGAAGAACCTCCGCGGGCTCGGGAACCTCTCCCTCAATGAACTTCTCCATCAGATGATCGTCTTGCTCACTGATCCGCTCGATCATGAGTTGTTCCGCTTCGCGGGCAGCATTGAGCAGTTCGGAGGGGATCTCTTCGACACGGACCGTCGCGCCCTGTGGCGCATCGTCATAATAGACGGCGCGCATACGAACGAGATCGATAACTCCCTGATACGTGCCTTCAACACCGATAGGGAGCACGACCGGAACAGCGTTTGCCCCCAACTCCTTGCGAATTTCATCTACAACGCGATGGAAGTCCGCCCCGGTGCGATCCATCTTGTTCACGAATGCGATGCGGGGAACACCGTACTTCTCCGCCTGGCGCCACACGGTTTCCGCTTGGGGCTGAACGCCGCCTACAGCACAAAACAGCGCGACGGTTCCATCCAATACACGCAGGGAACGCTCTACTTCCGCGGTGAAGTCCACATGTCCCGGCGTATCGATCAGATTGATCCGGTGATCCCGCCAGTAGGCGGTTGTTGCCGCCGATGTGATCGTTATTCCACGTTCCTGCTCCTGAACCATCCAGTCCATTGCGGCTTCCCCGTCATGGACCTCGCCGATCTTATGACGCTTGCCGGTGAAGAAGAGGATCCTCTCTGTGACTGTCGTTTTACCGGCATCAATGTGGGCCATCACGCCTACGTTTCGTATGCATTCAATGGGTGTTGCGTTCGTCATGGTCACTCCTTCCCGTCGGCACATTACAAACGGCAACGGCTTCACAAGGCAAGCCGGACCTCGCGTGACCCTCGACGAAGGAGAGTGGGCTGCTCGAGACCGATATGCGGACAGATAGACTTGAGGGCGAAGCGTACGAGAAGGCTGAGACATTGTCAATTGCGGGCTGTACATGGTGTTGCCCCGATGGCCATGGTGTGTCTCGGGATGATTCGACGGGGAACGAAGCGCATGCAAGTCGGCCTCTTGTCAGGGTCAAGAGGATGATGTGGTACAGATGTGCAAGACGTCTGGAGATGTGGCAGAATAGGAGAACGAGGGATCACGGCAAGCAAGGTTGCCGCTTCGACAAGTCCGAATAACAACATGAGAGAAAAAGGAGGATGTGGAACGATGGTTCTTGCTGCGACAAAGGATGATATCAAGAGTCTGGTGCAGGGTTTGCACTTTGGCGAGAAGGTCGAACGATCGCTCCGTCTGATCGAGCAGGCCTATGGAGAGTATGGCGATCGATTGGTCGTCGCCAACAGCCTTGGGAAGGATTCTTCCGTGATCTGGCACCTTGCGCAGCAAGTGAGTCCGGATATCAGAGGATTCATCGTGACCACGCGGTTCAAGCCTCAGGAGACGAAGACGTTCATGCAGGAAGAGCGGGAGCGATACCCAGGATGCCTTGAGGTGTACGAGAGCTTCGCCGAGATACCGGACGATCTCTACATGACGGATCCGAACCGCTGTTGTGACATTCTCAAGGTTGAGCCGACCCGACGTGCGATTCAGGAGATGAACGTTGCTTGCTGGGTTACCGGGCTACGGTGCACCGAAGGGCGAACGAGGACCGACTTCCTAGAAATCGAGGAAAGAGACAAGGGACTCATCAAGCTCAACCCGATTCTTCCATGGTACGAGCGTGAGGTTTGGCAGTATCTTGCACTGAATCGGGTGCCCGTCAACCCGCACTACATGTTGGGATACCGATCGCTCGGATGCGCACCATGCACTCAGATTACGACTGATTCCGACGAGCGTGGCGGTCGTTGGATTGGAACCAGCAAGTGTGGAGGGGAGTGCGGCATTCACACGCGTCCGCTCCGATCCAACGAAGGTGCAGGCTCGCAAGGGAACTAGCTCCCACATTTCGTCGCTGGTGGATATGTAGGCTATGCGCATCGGCACCACTGAGGAGGCATCGATGATGTACCACGTGAGGACTGGCCAATGAAGCGATGGATCTGGGTTGTCTTGCTGGCGATGGGGTGCTCCTTCTGCAACGGAGTAGCCAAGGCAGCATCGGCTGTCGGTGAAATCGGCGTGTCGGACGGAACGCCGGCAGAGACCATCGTCTGTCCGCCTCCTGCTCCGCGTGAGATCTATCCTGGCGAGGAATGGGTATGGGCGGCGTCACCCGAGGTTCTCGGATGGTCCTCCGCCAAACTGGCTGCAGCCCGAGACTACGCGGAGAGCATCGGCTCAGCGGCGGTGATGATCGTCGATGCCGGCGTGGTGATCGACGCCTGGGGAGATCTCACCCGCAACTACAACTGCCACTCGATGAGAAAAAGCCTGCTCAGCGCGCTGTACGGAATCTACGTTGACGAAGGGACGATCGATATCACACAGACTCTCGAACAGCTCGGGATCGATGATCTTACGCCGCTGACCCAGATTGAGAGACAGGCCAGCGTTGACGATCTGCTCACTGCCCGCTCAGGGGTATACATCCCCGCGGCCGGAGAAGCGCAATCGATGATCGACATGCGCCCGGAACGTGGCAGCCATGCGTCGGGAACATTTTGGTACTACAACAACTGGGATTTCAACGCGCTGGGAACGATCTTCGACCAAGAGACAGGCGAAGTTAGCATCTACGACGCGTTCCGACGGCGCATTGCTGAACCGCTGGAGATGCAGGATTTCCGGGCAGGCTTGCTCAGATACAGCTACGTGCCCTACTCCGCCCATCCATACTATGGGTTTCGGATGTCAACACGAGATCTGGCCCGCTTCGGCCTCCTGTTTCTTCGAGAAGGACGGTGGAAGAACCGCCGGATCATCCCCTCGGACTGGATCCAGGAGAGCACGTCGGCCCACGCTCAGATCGGCCCTGAGAGTGGCTACGGCTACATGTGGTGGACGGGAGAGAGAAGCGGCCTGTTCCCGAATGTGACGATCGCGGGGCACGGCTACTATGCATCGGGCTATCGAGGACATCTCGTCGTCGTTCTGCCGTATTTGGATCTCGTCATTGTGCATCGTGTAGACACGTTTGAGCCGGCGGGGGATGTCCCAAGTGAGACGTTCGGCATGTTGCTGTGGATGATTCTCGATGCCGCCGGGGAGACCGATATTGGGGAGCCTCCGTTCATTGATCTTGCACCGGGAATCCGACTCGCTGGCAACGAGGTGCAGGCCGCGATCTCAGGGAGCCGGCTCGTGGCAGTAGGAGGCGCGCTGCAAACGGAGGTTATCAATGATCCTGATGGAACGTTGTCGATCCTCTTCGATGGGAAAATCGTCTACACAGGACGTTGGTGGGTCGACGGGGACAGGTACTGCGCCGATGTGCCTGATGCAGACGACATCGGTGGTTGTTTCGACGTGATGATGGACGGCAACCTCCTGCGGCTTTTTGAACTCGATGGAACGCTGTCGATCGTGTTCTCCGTTCTGAATCGGACGCCGTAGCGTACGGAGCCGGTAGCGCGCGGGACCTCCGCGGGCCCTTGTTTGATCTGCTTGACGTTGGGTTTCCGATTGCCCGAGTGAAGATCTGCGAAGCTCAAGTCTGCAGACTTGAGAGCGTCCGGTGGACAGTCGGTTTGCGTTGAACGGCGTGTCGGATAGCATGGATCCGATATCTCAAGGGGAAAGGAGATCTCATGACCTGGATCGAGCTACTGAAGGCGCAAGCTGAGGCGGCCTATGCATCGACGAACGGACTGCTGAATCTTGTGAGCGACGACGAACTAGCATGGAAACCCAAGACGGGCGAGAACTGGATGACGATGGGACAGCTAATATGCCATCTCACCGATGCCTGTGGAGCGGCATGCAAGGCTTTCGTAACACAAGAGTGGGACATGCCGAAAGGCGTTGATCCAAGCGATCTGCCCCCTTCCGAGATGCTCCCTCCGGCGGATGCGATGCCGAGCATTGACAGCGTTACCGAGGCGAAGCAGCTACTTGCCGAAGACCGACGGATCACGCTGGCGATGATCGACGAAGCTGGAGACGCAGATCTCTCGAATCGACCGGCAAACGCTCCTTGGGATCCACGCGAGCTCCCTCTGGGACAGCGTTTGCTGCAAATGATCGGCCACCTCGAGCTACACAAGGCACAGCTGTTCTACTATCTGAAGCTTCAAGGCAAACCGGTGAACACGGCTCACCTGTGGAGCGGGTAGGGAAGCAGCGGCTTCACGATAGGACGATCAAACCTTGCGGAATCCTGAGGTGTGAAGGCGACTGCCGCCCCGGACACGCGGTCCTTGGCAAATCGGAACGCGCTGTCCTCGCGTGATCGACCGGAGCGTGGTGATGGATAGCTCTCAACTACCGCAGATCTGCGATGCCGCCAAACTCGACTGAGCACCGGAAGTAGGCTCCTGAAGGGATCAAGCTTGGTGGATCGAATGGTCCCTGGTCGCTCCAGTTGAACTCAAACGGTGCCCAGATGTATCCAACGCGAACGCCGAGCCCCATCCAATCGAGGAGCTGTATCTGTATGTCGATGTAGGGAGCGACGAGGACGAACACGCTGTCATAGATCGCATCGAGCGGCGCAGGAATGATCCCCTGAGGATGCGGGCCCTCTGCAGCTATCGGAGCTTCTTCACTCAATACCAGCTCCGCTGCTCCGCCGCCGAGCAACGTGCCCACCGCGAGAATGGAACGCTTTGTCCCGTCCACCGCGTAGCCGATGTCAAAGCCGCCGAGGCCGAGACCGTACTCCGCATGTCGAGCCCCGTCGTCGGACTCAATCCATGCGCCCCAACCGCTCCCGCCGTATGCGACGCCCGGAACGACTCCCCCACGCCCACCGCCGCCGATCAGAAGAAGATCTCCATCGAATGCCGTGAAATCGCTTGCCTCCACGAATGCGTTGATCTCATAGAGATCCGGCATAAACAACCCGATTCCTGGGCCGCCCCCGCCGAATGCGAAGCTTGGCCCATCAGCAAGCACCA
Organism: uncultured Thermotogae bacterium; assembly: GCA_964582285.1. Classification (GTDB taxonomy): domain Bacteria; phylum Bipolaricaulota; class Bipolaricaulia; order UBA7950; family UBA9294; genus JANQEA01. The sequence goes on along the minus strand of CAZORQ010000001.1, from coordinate 64,384 downwards.
TGCCACCTACAGCCCCGCAGAGCAACGCAACACCTAAGGCAAGTAGAAGAACCTTCCGCCTCATTTCCCCCTCCTTCACCTCGATGCTCATTGTAGGAGGAATTCGCTGATCAAGCGAAACTCTACTTCTGGAAACAGCCACCTGCGAGACGGCAGCTGCCTATCCAATCGGAGCTGCTCTCATGGTTGCACTGTGCCAGCAAGATGTGGAATGAATGCAATCACAGCGCAAGAACATTGGCGTTGCCGATGTCGTAAGTCTCCGTCTCCTCTTCACTCGGTGCGGAGGATTCAAGCTCCCCCTCATGGATGCCGAGCCGAGCCTCGATGGCGCCCATCTGCTCGGGAGAGCAGCGAATCTCACCAAGGTTGTGGACAGCGTGGAAGCGGTCTGCGAGAACGGCCGGCTCGACGTCTGACTCTATCAACAGGCTTCCGGTGACAAGCGCAGTGGCCTTTCCCTGAGAGTACTCGAACCGGGATGCATGCAGCGTGTGATCCTCGTCGAATACCCAGAGATCGCCTGAGTAGAAGATCACCCGATCCTCGACCATGTCGAGTCTCGTCTTGAGCACATCTTTCAATGCTTCTGGACAGATGATCAGGCCGAGGCTTCGAAGACCGACAAGGCCCTGCTCGACGGCCCGTGGTGTCACATCGAAATCGAAGATGACGAGGCCGGTGCAGAACAGTTTCGCTTCATGAAGTGACTCGAGCGTTGTGGCATCCAATGATAGGTCTCCTTCTCGGTAGCGGTAGCCGGAAGGGATCACCGTGAGTTTCGACTTCCCGCCGCGCAGCTTCGATCGAATTATCTCTGCGTTCTCCGCGGAGCAGACGATGCTGCCGCGAACCTGGAGATAGTCGACCTTCTCTGCAACCAGTCCACCGAGATCCTCGGTTGCCATCACCGATCCCGTTACGACGAAGCCGGTCGGCCTCTTGAGCTCTCTGAGGAAGCCAGCGGTCAACTCGAGCGAGCTGGAAATTAACACAGCGTCGTCCGGATAGGGGATGAACTGCCCCATCTGCTGGTTGATCTTCGGCTGCACGATGCCACACAGCGACTCGGGACAGAAGACATGTCCCATGACGACCAACCCTGCCAGATTCTGAAGCGACGCCTCCATTGAGGCGTTGTTCCCGCCGGTCTCGACGAGCACGTGTCCCATGACGACGTAGAATCCCGCTTCACCGCTGCCCTGTAGTGAATCGGGGGTGAGTCTAAGGTGGCTCATCACCGTTCGGGTTTCCGCGTCCTTTGGCGCCTCAATGGAGACGTTGATGTTCCCCAGGTTGAGCCTGCTGATGTACGGAGCTGTCGCGGAGGAGTAGAGCAGTATGTTTACGTTGCCAACCTTCCCGATTCCGGCAATCGTCTCTTCGGAAGTCCTTCGTAGATCGAGGATATTGACATTGCCGATGGTCTTGCCTTCAGTCATGGGTTTCTCCTTTCATGCGGAGGATTCCGCCATCTCACTGCGCAGCCACTGAACCGCTTGATGCAGGTGCGATCGGACGGTGGCCGCGGGGATTCCGAGTTCCTCGCCAATCTCTCTGCTGTTCATTCCCAGGCGATACCTTCTCTCGAGCACGCTGCGATACTTGTGGGGAACGCGATCGAGAAGCTGGTTGAGTTCCAGCAAACCTGAGGAGCCTGAGGGTCGCTTGGCTGCTCGAATCATCTCGAGCATGGCTGCATGTGCCCGTTTCCTTGCTCGCTCCTCGTCGAAGAAGCGATTGCGGAGCACCCGCTTCAGCCAGGCGTCTCGTTGGTAGTCGTTCAGACGCTGCACCGTACGCGAGTGACGCAGCGCGCGGAGGAACGCTTCCTGAACCAGGTCGTCGGCACGATCGACGGTCTTGCACAGGTTCAGCGCGTATCGGAACAGACGATCGTGTGAAGACGAGAGCATGTCTCCGATGTCCGGTAGGTGCGGATCTCCGATACGCAAGATACGATGACCTCCCCTTCCGATGCGGGCTCGCATGTACAAGCCCACAACGGATCCACTCGTAGGTTAGTATGCGGCTTGCCGTGTTCTTCGCCATAGCTTCCGGGACGTCTTCCCTGTGGGCAAATCGGTCTCTCGTGCTGATAGGTGGTTGACGGCACGCCACGCCAAGCGTGCCTGCTCTGCCCGCCGGAGCCGTTCTCTGTGGAGCATCCTTGCCACTTTGGTCTCGTCCATGCTTATCCCTCCCTTCTCACTCATACGACGTCTGGGAGGGCCGAAGTGTTGAGGCGGCCATAGGATGCCTCTGGGCTCCGTGAATTCAGCGGCGCTGTCCAAGCGCGGGAGATGTAGGTAAGGAATGCGTTTCCTGACAGGGAACGGGCGCATCAGTTGGCTATGGCTCTCGTGTTGTGGGTGACGTCCGGATCAGTCTGCGAGATGCAGCGTCTCTGCAAGCCTCCACAGAATCGTTTCGAGTCGATCGGCTGTGTAGGTAAGCAGTGGCGTGGCCGAAGGGGGGAACATCGGATTGAGACGATTGAACGCGTAGATGATCGCCGTTTTGTCCGACATACGGACACGTGCCATCGCTCGACCGCCAAACGCCCCTCCGGCATGGCCGCCGTACTCGGACTTCGTGTACGCACTCCACCCAAGGCCGTACTCGAAATCCTGAGACACATGGCCCGGGTATTGGACGGTCTGCATCTTGGCGACAGACGATGGAGAGAGAATCCGAGCGGACCCACAGGCTCCTCCATTCATCAGTGCAATGACGAACTGCGACAGATCGGAAAGTGAGGTGCGAATGCCTCCTGCGCCGTGTGAGCCGATCTCGTACTGCCCCATTGGAATCGGTATCCCAAGAAACGTCACGTATGGCATCGCGGGAGAGAATGCTTCCGACACGTCATACACCGCGGTCTCCATTCCGAGAGGACCGAAGATGTGTTTGTCCACATAGTCCGCGAATGGCTCTCCGCTGATCCGTTCCACAAGGTAGGCGAGCAGCTCATACCCGATATTGGCGTACTCCATTCGCTCACCGGGGCACAGATCAAGCCAGTACGTCGGGCGAAAAGCAGGATTGGCAGGCGTCAAGACAGCCTCTAACTCTGATGGATTGTACGGGCGGAAGTAGAACGTCGAGAAGAAGTGCTCGTTCTCCATTGCGAGGCCTGCGTGGTGGCAAAGCAGCATCCGAAAGGTGATCGGAAGATCCGGACACGATGGATTTCGAAGGTTGAACGGAAGGAAGGCGTTGACGTCGTCGTCGAGATCGAATGGATCCTGTTCCGCGAGCTGAAGGATCGCCACTGCGGTGAACATCTTGGATACGGAGCCGATCAGGTACTGTGTCTCTTCGGTCGCGGGAACGCTGCGATACACATCGGCCCATCCCCACTGACCCTGCCAGACGACCGCATCTCCTTTGATGATGCATGCCGAAAACGACGGGATGGCACCAAGACGACGAAGACATTCAACCCGCAGATCAAACAAGGTGGAGGAATCCGAGTCTCCGTATAGCGGCAATACAGCCAAAGCAGCAGCCAAGACCACGCAGAGCGATCCGAAAGCGAGCTTCCTCATGAAGTCCATCCTCTGTTCGTGAAGATTGGGCTAGTGTAGAGGAGGCATCTTGCATATCCAACGTTTCCCCTGCCTACCACGGAATGCGAACATGGGCTCTGGCTTCTTGAGGCGGTTTGCGAAGTGCCATGAGGAAAGTCAGGAGCGAGTTGCACTACGACGCCGAGAGATCCTCCTCCAACGGGAACGATCGCTTTCCCGTGGCCGATTCAATATCGAGACGCCAGACGCGAGTCCCTGCGACAGCATTCTCGCTCATCTTCCAATCGAGCGAACGCCCTGCCTGATGTTCTGTTAGGCATTGCAGGGCGCGTGTCTTGTCCTCCAACGAGAGGAGCTCGACAATTGCTCCGTATCCGATAACGGACTCATACAGAACGCCCCACGAGCAGGCATGCGCAGCTCCTTCCTTGATCCGGACGGATCCCTCGACCTCGAAACACACGCGAGGGTTCGCCTTGATGCAATCGATCTTCTTCCCCTTCTGGGCGGTGTGGAAGTACAGGACATGCGCCTCTGCGTCATAACCATAGGAGAGTGGGACGACATATGCCTCCTCATGAACGGCAAGACCAAGCCGACAAACCCTTGCTCGGCGAAGCAGTGCAGCAATGTCGCGACGATCGGTGATCTCCAGTTCTTCTCTGAGCATGGCCGCATCATACCCGTTGCATCGGAAGTATGGCGGCGCCAAGCGCTCCCAAGGATCGTGGAACCGATGGCCCACGAGACCATTGATGCTAGAGAGCTGATCCTCCGAGATCATCTGGCGAAGGACAGAGCGGTGCTTGACAACGAGAGGGCGCTTCTTGGCTACGTGCGGACAGCGATCGCGCCGTTCCTGGCAAGTGGCGGCGCGGTTGCGAGCCTTGGTATCCGGTGTTCCCGACGTATCTCACGACAGTTGAGCCGAATTGGCTATACAGAGCGAGCGGATCGCTCCAAGACCTGACAGACGAACCGGGCATCGCCAAGTCTCTCTACGCACACAGCAATCAGACTACTGCCAAGCCGGACGGCGACGAGTCGAGTGGAAGCTCAAGAACAGACGTTTCCCAGGTTCCTCAGTCGTATGCCTTCCGGATCTCCTCGGTCGCCAGAAGCGCCTCCATCCCTTTCATGCCTTCCCACGAAGGAAGATTTCGGTGCACAGTGTAGTACTTCTGCGGAATCGGATGCGTGCCGATCACCACCGGGATGCCGTACTTCGATTCGATGTAGTTCTTGAAATAGCCCTGTCGAGGACAGGGTGGATATCCGACGACAAGGCCCGTTGCAAGATGGATCGCCTCGACTCCATTCTTGATCATCTCTTCGGGAACGTACTCCACATTCCCACCGGGGCACCCGGTGCACGATGAGTATCCGACGATTTCCAGAGGCTCATCTGTTGAATAGTGCGCAAAACCACCGACCCGTTCGCGCATGGCGCGAAAGCACTTCCCACCGCCGCAGGACCGATACCGATCGCAGATGATGATTCCGATGTTCACGTTGAGGACCTCCTCCTCCGAAGTGTAGTGCGGGTACACGCTTTCTTCGAGGGCTGGGTAAACAGCAGCCTAGCAAGGATCAAGCAGGCGGGGCCGATTGGAACTGGTAGCGGTCAACATGTACCGTTCCAAGAGAGCAGACAGGAGGTTCAGCCGAATGGCGACGATGCAGATTAAGATCCGCGGCTACCACGAGGACCGTTTTGGCCACGTGAACAACGCACGCTATCTGGAGATGCTCGAAGAAGCGCGTTGGAAGCAGTTCGAGGAGAACGGTCTGGATGCATCGTTTTTCCAGACAAGCGGGATCTTCCCGGTAGTCGTTCGCCAGACCATCTCGTATCGTCGTCCTGCGAGCGCCGGTGACATTCTGGTGATCGAAACGACGATTGCTTCCGCCGGTCGGCGAAAGATTGTCATTGCCCACCAGGCGCGATTCACCGCATCGGACGAGGTGTGCGTAGAGGCTGAGGTGACGATCGTGTTTCTCGACGAGAAGAGCGGACGGCCCGTTCCACTCGATGATGCAATCTGCGCTGTCTGGCCGGAACTTGGTATGGTACGCACGTGAGGCGACAAGTGAAGCGAACGCACCGGCATCTCCCCAGTTGAACGCAGTGAATTCAGTCAACAGGAGGGCGCCGACTGCTCCGCTCCCAGACAGCCTGGATGGCGTCGAGTAGATCGCTATCCGTATTGGAGTGATTCCAAGGATCGGGGCCGTGGAGGACGTCGAAATCATCGATCTCGACGAGCGGAGGCCAACTGGGAATGAACGCCCAAAGGGCGTGGCTCATGCCGAGATTCTCAAGCAGTGTTATCTGATCTGCCATGAACTCTGCCGCATCGGGAACCCAACGCTTGAGTCCATACTCCGTAATCGCCATGGGAAATCCGTGACTCTCTTGGAACGTGGCGATTGACTGAATCCTCTCCACCAACCACTGCCGATCGAAACAGTCCGATAGCCCGTCATCATCGAGATCCATCCTCCCCGGATAGCGATGCGTACCATCTGGATCTTGATGTGTGTACTCCGACTGCGGCTCGTATTGATGAACCGCAACCACAATCCTTGAGTCATCGATCGGCTTGAGATACGGCAGCCAGCCAATGGAGCTCCATCCCATCGGTCCAACGAGGATTGGCGTGTTCGGATCCACATGACGCACTGCGGCGACGATTCGAGGGTAGAGGGCATTCCAGTCAACAAGGGTGTTCCCGAGGCGGGGATAGAAGTCGGTTGGATCCCAGATGTTGTAGACGACACAGGCTCCATTTGGTTCGACCATTGGTTCATCCCCCCCCCACGGCTGATCGATTGCAATATCGAGTGGCGGTGTGCTGCCACATGCGGATTCATGCGTCTTGGGCGGCCGGCGATGTCCACACCTCCTCGATCAGGAGCTCGCGGTCAAACCAATCACCAGCGCCATCGCGGTAGAAGGTAAAATCGCTACGTCCCGGACTGGTACGTAGCGCGATGACCACGTACAACCTGGCGCGGGCTGCCATGTCGATTAGGCGATCCAGGTTTGCTTGAACCTGTTCGTCCAGGCGATAGGGAGGGCGTTCGGTGAATGGACCGGGATGGGAGAGAATGACGAGGTTCGCCCCCAATCTCGCAAGTCGATCGAAGTCTGCTTGCGTGACCGGCGGTCCGACATGGTTGCTGCAAAAAAACTCAGGTCCGTCGAGCTCAGGAACGACGACTCGTTGCCACAGGTTGGCTCCACGAAGATGGGGTCCGCCTCGCCACAGATCGATGGGATCCTCTGCTGCGAGGCCCAAAGCCACGAGCACTACGATCGCGAAGGAGAACAGGAGCGGAAGAAGTAATCTGGCGAGCATTGCCGCAGAGATTTGCTGAGAGGCGCGGCGTATACCCTATTGTGGAATGGCGCTATCGGTTGGGTCCGTCTTGTCACCCTTCATCATGAGTGAGAGGGTCTCGCTATTATGTGTCTCCTGGAGCATCGGGATCAGCCCAGATTCCTAGATCGCTCTGCTTGGCGATGGCTGCGATTCCGGAAAGGTATGAGGCATAGGGTTCGCACAAGTCGAACTCCGCATCGATCTCCGCAAGTCCGGACGCCAGAAGGAACGCATTGATCATTCCGTATCCGCTTGGATCGAGGTAGGCGTAGGCGTGAAGCCGATGCTCATCATCCCAAGCTGTCTCGGCCAGATCGAAGTAGACCTCCTTCTCCATCGTCAGCTTCCAGTTGAGATCGAATGTCTCCATGTACAGCCGATCAAATCGATCAGGCGCATCAATGCCGTGGTAGACGACACGGACGACGGTTCCCGGAACGGCCACTTCGGGAACCGCTGAGCGGGTCACCATCACATCGACCTCCATTCCCGAAACCACTGCGATCACGGTTCCGGTCATGGAAAGGTCGGTGTGGGGTGAACCACCGAGGACATATGACGACAGCGAGAAGACAAGCAGGACAACGGCCGACAGAGTACGAAGCATTGAGCCCTCCTTCGGACAGGCAGTACGGGCAGATAATACGTGCAGTTCCATCGTGAAGGAAAGGGGAAGATCGTCGCTCCAGATGTCCGTTTCTCAGACGTGCTTCGATTGACGGAGAAGAAAGGATTGAGCCATGGAGACGCGTGGCATTTCAAGACGGGTTCAGGAGTCAGGAGGCGTCTTCTCGAACTGCTCGACCGTGGAGCCAAACGGGAGTGAACGAAGTGTATCGGCCGAGCGGAGCATTAGCTCAGCTGCCAGCCCCGCAGTTTCGTTAATGATCTCGCGACAGAAGAGCGCGTGCTCACGACAGAGCCAATCTGCGTGCCATCGGGCGGTCAACTCGCGGCAGAGCGTGTGGCCGTAGCGATCGGCAAACCAGTTGGGAACCCGGTTGAAGATGCGATAGAGACCGGGATCGACATACAATTGTCGCCGAGACCCAGCGATCCGAGTGCGCCGATCCTCTCCTTCCGGCAGTGCCTCTCGCCCGTGGATTGCCGAGACGGACACCACCGCTCCAGCCAGTGCGCCGCACGTATCACCGTACAGCCCGATACCACCACCGAAACCCGTTGCCAGTTTCCAGATGTTCGGTGGAAGACCTGTATCGACTGTTCCAAGAACTGCTTCCACCACGCACTCGGCGCAGTTGTACCCCGACGAGAAGTTGTCCCGCGCTCGTTGTTTGGCAGCATCGATCGTTGCCTGAAGCGTCTTGGCCATCATCGCATTGTCTCCTTGCCCGGCGTCGTTCACCAGTGTATAGGATCCCGACGGTTCCTTCGTGAGCTTCGGGGTATGCCCATGTGGACAGTCCTTGCGTCTCCGCCACAGAATCGGCTGGCTGTTCCGGTAGCCTGAATACGCGCATGGTACTCAATCATCCGTTCCGCTGGTTGTTCCTATCTCTTGGGAGCATGCGCCCTCCGAGGTTGGGACCGAGCGGGAATGGGTGCTGCAATCCGAGAGTTGCTTGAGGTCTCTCGGATTGATAATGTGCATATGCAAGATATAATCTCTCGGCTTCAGGAAGCGAGGTGCATGATGCCAAGAGGAGATGGGACGGGCCCTTCAGGGCAAGGGCCGCTAACAGGGCGTGGCCTGGGTTCATGTGTTGGAAACGGAATCCGACGCCTCTTTCAACGTACAGACCGGGTTGGATCTCAGCAAAGAGGAATCGGGGCAGGTATGGGGAGAGGAAGTGACATCGGGCAAAGCGCCGGGCGGCGAAGCAGCCGCCGCGGCAGACGCGGACGGCGATAACAGACACTGCTCGACAGAGGTATTGGATTCAGTGACTTGAGAGGAGGGACGACATGCCAAGAGGAGATGGAACAGGTCCTGGTGGAATGGGGCCGATGACTGGACGAGCCGCTGGCTATTGTGCGGGGTACTCAACTCCTGGGTTCGCCAGTAGTTGGGGCGGCCGCGGAATGGGGTATGGATTCGGGCGTGGTGCGGGATGGGGTCGTCGTGGTATGGGTCGAGGATGGGGTGGCTACGGCACCGCCTATGCTCCGCCGATCTATCCGGGTTCAATGACCGGCTTGTATGGAGCTGGACTGCCCCAGATGGACAGCGAAACGCAACTGCTTGCACTGAGAAACCAGGCCAATCAGCTGACAGAGGCGCTCTCCCGGATCGAGGAACAGATCGAGGCGCTCAAGGAGAGGGAGGCTGAGCAAGAAAGGTAGCGCTTCTCGTGACGAGCATATGCACAAATATCGAACGGTTCTTCCTGCTTTATCGCCCCCGAGTATCGAGGGCGGTCCCTGAAATAGGTTGAGAACACAGGGCCCACCCTTTGACGAAGCGAAGTGGGGCTATTTGGTGCAGAGGGCACGGAGACACGCGCATGCAGTGAGAGACGGGCGATTCGATCTACGGTACGATCCGATCGAGTGTTTCGAGGAGCCGAGTAGTGACGTCCTCCGGGATCGTCAGTGGCGGGAGGAATCGCACGAAGCTTGGGGCGATCTTGTAGCCCGTTAGGAAGCCATGCTCCAGGAGCCGAGCCACGACTGAGCTTCGCGAGAAGCTGGAGCTGTCCTCCACAAGGGAGATCGCCAGGAGGAGGCCACGTCCGCGGGCCTCAATGATCGCTTCATGCTTCGCAGCCAGTGCCGCGAGGCCCCGGAGAAACTTGGCGCCTATGGCAGCACAGCGCTCGACCAATCGCTCCTCATACAACACGCGCAGAACCTCAAGTGCCACGGTACAAGCCATGGGATCGTTCTGGTGGGATTGCGCGTACCGAAAGCCGGTTGAGAGCAAGCGCTCGGAGGCATCGATATGCATCAGAACGGCGCTGACCGGGTACCCGTTCCCAATGCCCTTCCCGAGGGCGACCACGTCCGGGCGCACATCGAAATGCTCGAAGCCGTACATCCGACCCGTGCGGCCCATCCCTGTTGTCACCTCGTTGGCGATGATCCATCCGCCTTGGGCTCGGACGACATTGCACAGTCCGGAAACCAGCTTGACCGGGGGAAACCGAATCTGTGCGCTCCCCGCTTCGAAGAGCAGCGCTCCGATGCGATCAAGTGGGATCTCTCGTAGATGCGGGCATGTTTCGTTGCAAAGTCTCTCCTGTGGGCAATCCACGCATACACCCCAGTCGAAGACATGCCATTCGTTGGGGTGGCGCTGTCCGACGGACCCGTACGAGCCGAGGAAGGAATCGGCCAGAGTCAGAAGCAGAGGTCTCTTCGTGACCCGTCTTGCTGCTTGGGCGGCAAACTCGACGGCTTCGCTTCCCGACGAAAGGAAGACACATCGACCGTCGATCATGTCCGCGCTTTGGAGCAAAGCCTCCGAGGCTTCCTCCTGGATTGGCGTCGACACCCGGTAACCGATGTGACTGATCCGATCGAGCTGTTCGCGGATGACACGGTTAATGCGTGGATGGTTGTGGCCGAGTCCGACAGCCCAAACACCGGATTCCATGTCGATGATCTCTCTTCCATCAACGGTGTACAGCGTACAGCCGAGGGCGCGCAGAATCTGCAGGTTGCTACGCTCGTATCCCGTACACCGTAGCGTGTAGCTCATTGGGGTTCTGCCTCCCATTCCGACTTCTTGAACTCGGTCAGTCGGGTGTCCGCCTCACGATGCAATCACTGTCAGTATTGGATTCTGCCAACAGCATGATATGCGACGGCGAGTCGCGGGCAAGACGGCGCATGTGCTCGGACGGAATTCGTGAACCGTGAGAGGCCATTGGTGGAGACAGCAGACATCGCGGAGAAGGTCAACGTATCTGTACCGTATGGCAAGAATCGATTGGAGCGCGCGTCATCGATCGGGCATGCTTGTTGTCTCGGGAGGGGAGTGAATGGCGACAGATCAGGCTTCACAACACGACGCCGAGGCGAACAACCGCGCGTTGTGGGACGAGATTGCACCGGTGCACTTGGCGGCGTACAAGGAAGTCACGCTGTTGCGTGAAGACACTGAGGTGCTCGACGAGATTGAGTTGCGCGAGATGGGGGACGTCCACGGGAAGACGATGCTTCATCTGCAATGCCACATCGGCACGGACAGCCTGGCGTGGGTCCGGCACGGCGCGATCGTCACCGGGCTTGACTTCTCGAACGTATCGATCAGCTGTGCCGAGCGCTTGCGGGATGAGCTTGAGCTCGAAGCGCGGTTTGTCCAGTCAAATGTGTACGACGCGCGTGACGCGCTCGATGAAACATTTGACATTGTCTACACCTCGAAGGGTGTTCTCTGCTGGCTGCGTGACCTCGATGAATGGGGGCGAATCGTTGCGCACTTCCTCAAGCCGAACGGAGCGTTCTACTTGATGGAGATGCACCCGATACTGAATTCGGTGGAGGAGGAATCGCTGGGGAAGCTGTCGTTTGCGCACCATTACTTCCATCAGATCGAGCCGACGGTATGGGATCGAAATGATCCGGACTACGCGGATGGCGGCTACATCCCCGAGAATGCGTCGTACGAATGGAACTGGTCGATCAGCGATATCGTCAACGCGCTTCTCAAGGCCGGCCTGAAGATCGAGTTTCTCAACGAATACGAGAAGTTGTTCTTCCAACTCTACCCCAGCATGAGAAGCGAAGATGGCCGCTGGTTCCGACTTCCGGATTACGCGGGAACCCTACCGCTGCTGCTGACGTTACGGGCCTCCAAGCCGGAGTAGGCTGCCCCGGGATCGGCTACCCTGCGAGAGATTTCCGCTCGAGCTCTTCCCAGCGGGCGAACAGACACTCGAGCCGATCCTGAGCCTCCTGGTGTGCCGCGTATAGCTTGTGGAGCTTCTCGTGGTCGACAGAGACGATCGGATCCTCAAGCTGGGTCTGCAGCGTCTCCACGGTCGTTTCGGCCTCTAGAATCCGTTCTTCCATGCCGGCGAACTCCTGTCTCTCGTGATAGGTAAGTCCGGGCTTCGGCCGAGAGGGTTTGTCGCTACTCGCTCGAGCCGCCGTAGCGGACGGTCCAGGCTCTCGCGCACGCTTCCGGTGTGCAGCCGCTTCCTGCCACTGGGCGACAGATGCATAGCGGCCCCATTTTCCGTCGGCGTGGAGGCCGATGATCTCGGTGCAGACGCGGTCCAGAATGTATCGATCGTGGGTGATGACGACGACTGCGCCCGGGAAGTCAAGCAGCGCCTCTTCTAGAACCTCGATCGATGCGATATCGAGATCGTTGGTCGGCTCGTCGAGCATCAGTACATCGGCTGGCTCACGCATCATGATTGCCATCAACGCCCGCGCTTGCTCACCGCCGGAGAGCTTTCCCACGAGAATCTCAAGCTGGTCGGGTTCGAAGCCGAACCGCTTTGCCCATGCGGCAACGTGCGACGTCCGTCCAAGATACGACACCATGTCTCCGTTGGGCGCCAGGCTTCTGCGTAGGGTTGCTTCAAGATCGAGTTGGCTTCGTTGTTGATCGAACACCGCGAGACGAAGGTCGATCGCATGCCTAACGCGCCCAGCGTTTGGTGGGAGGTCGCCGGCAAGCAGCCTCAGCAGCGTGGTCTTGCCAGAGGCGTTGTCTCCGGCGATGCCCAGCACCGTTCCCGGCCGAATGTGGGCATCGAGGGCGTTGAATAGAAGCCGTCCGCCAAGCGATATCGAGATGTTTTGAGCAACGATCAGATCGTGCGTTCTCCGCCCGCTGGCTGCGAAGTCGATATCCAATCTCGTCTCGCTGTCGTGGCGGCGCTTCACCTCGGTCAGACGATCGATCTTTCGATGGGCCTCGTCGATTCGGTAGCTGGCCTTGCTTGATCGTGCCTTCGGGCCCCGCCGTAGCCATTCGATCTCGCGACGAACTTCGTTTGCAAGCGCTTGGCGCTCTGCGTTCTGCACCTGAAGAAACGACTCTCGGCGTTCGAGGAAGTCAGAATACGGGCCGTGGACAGACAAGTAGCCGTCCGGATAGCGAGGGTTGATCTCCACGATTCGGTTGGCGACTCGCTCGAGGAAGTATCGATCGTGACTTGTCAAGATGAAGGAGAGCTTCGAGCGCTCGAGGAAGCCTTCGAGCCACCCGATCCCCGTCAGATCGAGATGATTCGTTGGTTCATCGAGCAGCAAGAGATCGGGTGCTTGAACCAAAGCACAGCCAATGGCCAGGCGTTTTCGCCACCCGCCCGAGAGCGTCGCGACGGACGCATCTCCTGTCTCGAAACCAAGCCGCCGCAACATCTTCCGCGCCCGGACGGCGGGTTCATGCTCCTCCAGTGCAATCGAGTCGAGGGCATGGATCAACGCGCCTTCAACCGTAGCGTCTTCAGGGAAGACGCCGACCTGCGGAAGGTACGCGATCCGAGCGGTCTTGGACCGTTCGACTGTCCCGGCGTCCGCTTCTTCGACGCCCGCGAGGATCCTCAACAGCGTCGTCTTGCCCCCGCCGTTCGGGCCGATCAGCCCAACGCGTTCGTCGGGATGAAATGTGATCGAAAGATGATCGAACAACGGATGCATGCCATGTGTCTTGGATAGATCACGTGCAGCTAGCAAAGCCATGGAGAACGCTCCTCTGTGCCAGGGTGAACGAATCCGATCCGACCCGGCAGCTGACTCCTGAGGATACGCGACAGGCCCTCTTGGATCTCTGAGCGTCATCCGGACTCCTGTGCCATGTGCACGGTTTGCTTCAGAGATCCATACCCTGCATCCGAAAACGATTGGGATCAGAGAGAGCTTGCTCCCCTACCAATGACGCGAGCAGTTCGTATCCTTTGCCTATGAAACGATGGGACGAAATAGGGCGAGAGGTTGATCGGTACTTCCACCAGCGGACCGACGAAGACCGCTTCTCGGGAGTGGTTCGGGTCACTCAAGGCACGACGGAGCTGTACTCGGGCTGCTACGGGCTGGCCAGTCGTTCGTGGGGGATCCCGGTCAGGCTGTCGACGCGGTTTGATACCGCGTCGCTGACGAAACTGTTCACGGCTGTTGCCGCGCTACAGCAAATCGATGCTGGGGCGTTCAAACTCGACACACCGGTCACTCCCTATCTCGGGCTGACAGGCACTTCGATATCCTCGGAGGTCAACGTCTTTCACCTGCTCACACACTCGTCGGGGATTGGCGACGACGCGGAGGAAGAGGCCGGCGAAGACTACGCCGATTTGTGGAAGGAGACGCCGAACTACTCGATAGCGGAAGCGAAGGATTTCCTTCCCCAGTTTGTGCATAAGCAGGCTAACTTCGCACCGGGAACCGGTTGTCGCTACTGCAACTGTGGTTTCGTCTTGCTTGGTCTGATGGTCGAGAAGGCGACAGGAACGACCTACCGAGACTATGTTCGCGAGCGGATCTTCTCGCGTGTGGCCATGGAGCAGTCCGATTTCTTCAATTTGGAGCGCTGTGTTCCGGATCTTGCTGAGGGGTGCGACCCGATTCGCGGTGACCGAGGACACGTGAAGGCGTGGAAGAGGAACATCTACTCGTTTCCGCCGATCGGATCTCCAGACTCCGGAGCGCATGTGACGGCCGCCGATCTTGATCGATTCCTACGTGCGCTCCGGAGCGGGATGCTGCTATCCCAGGAGTCGACCGAGCTATTCTTCACGCCGCAGGTTCACTACCAGGATCGCGATGGATGGGAGATGCGCTACGGTCTCGGCATGTGGTTCTACGTCGAGCCGGACGGGCATGTTGTCTGCTGTCAGAAGGAAGGGTACAACGCGGGGGTCAGCGCGGTGATGCGCTACTTCCCGGATGACGACATCAATCTGATCATCCTATCGAACATGGCGGAAGGGGCTTGGGAGCCCGCGTGGGAGATGCACAGGAGAATCATCGAGTCAGCAAGAGAAACTCCCCCAACCTAGAGCCCGAGAAGCCCTTGGGAGCTTCCCGGACTGGCATGTCATCGCATAGGAAGCGTCTGTACTCTTCTCGTTGCTAGCCACGCTTCATGAGATCGACTCCCGGGCGAATCTCCTTCTCATAGGCATCGCTTCGCCAGACTTGCTTCATGCCGACACCTTCGTACAGTCGCATAGCGCCGGCTAGATTCGCCGCATCCGCATCGAGATCGACGACGGTCTTCCCGCGCCCGTAGTACCCTGCAAACGCGTGTTGCAGCAATGCGCGGGCGATTCCTCGTCCGCGCCACGGCTTGCGTACGGCGACGATGTGGATGTACGCGAGGTCGTCCGCCTCCGGACGTTCAGCGGCGCCGTTGCAGAGTCCAACGATCTCCTCCCCATTGCAAGCGACGTACCATAGCGATGGGTCGACGGTCGGATCCTCGTAGACCCAATGGCGCCACTGCTCGATCTCCTCTTCGAGGTCGTTCTCAACGAACCCCCAGTGATCGCGGAATGCATCACGTGTGGCAATAGCTGTTGCGCGAAGATCGGACTGCGGATTGAACGGCCGAATGACAATGCCGGCTGGGATTCGTGGCGGGGTCGGCGGTTCGTCCATCTCGATTCGTAGGCGGACGAAATGACGAACGAGCTGATATCCGTGCTGAACGAGAAGCGTCTTTCGATTCTCGTCCACAGAGAACGCATCATGTGTGGCAATCACACGAGCTTCGTGGGGGGCCAGGTCGATCGCTTTTCTTGCTCGTGCTTCGATCCACTGGAGCAGTGCGCTTTCCAGGTCCGGGTTGCTGTGATCCGGGTGGATGTAGAACGATCCGTGAACGCGGACATGTGGCTGATCCGTATCCCACACAAATGCGAGGCCCACAAGTGACCCGTCTTCGTGGACGAGCACCGTGTCGGTCTCCAGGTTGAATCCGGGGATCTGCCAATCGGAAAGCATTTCCTCGGCATCGTAGATGGCGACGCCCTTCATCTTCATCGACCAGTCATTGCGCAAGGCGCAGGCTGTATCTACGTCATTTAGCCAGGCCGGACGTGCAGTGTATGCGGGCCTTAGGTCACTTAGCTCGCCTAACATTGGGCTCTCCTTGGTTCGGTCATGCTTCGGTGGGCGACGGAGACAGGACGTGCGTACCCGCTCCAGTGTGCTTCGCTCTCTCGTCTTGTCGTTTGGATTGCGGCAGAGCTGCGAGATCCGGCTAGGTCGAGCGATGGGTTGCAGACGATCGTGTGGCAGACGAAGGCGCATTGGTCTCAATTGAGCTGTAGTTCATTGCAACCTCCTTTGACCCCGATCTGGTGTCGCAGATGGAGCATGTTGAGCTTGCTCATCTGCATGTGGTTATGCAGTATAGCAGGAAGGAAGAGCGATTCAAGGTGGGACACGGTCTGGAGATGTGGAATCAAGACAGGCGGAAAGTCCCATGGAGGGGCGATCGTCATTGGTGGAGACATCTTCGGAAGACAGTCGAGCCGACGGGTCAAGCCAGCTCAAAGATGCACGGTTTGTCTTGTTTCGGGGGGGCTGTATCCTGCTGGCGCAGACCGCTTCCATCCGGCCAAGACTACTCTCTGCGCAGGAACTCGTCGACTTGGGAGTTGACACTCGCCAAGCTGTCATGATCGGAGCCGATGAGGGTGGATCCCAGTGGGTGCTCGATCTTGAAGACGTTGACAGCAAGAGCATCACCGAGCTCGAAGCGTATGGCGCATTCCGCGACCTTCACCTCATCCGAGAGCCGATAGGCGCGGACGTCTGGGAACTGCTATCGCGTGCCCGCATTCTGCTTACCTGGAATCGAGAGACTGTGCTTTGCCCAACTTGCGGCGCTCCGACGGAGGCGAGAGATGGGGGCACGTATAGAACTTGCTCGGACTCGACCTGCAGGCGCATCCTTTACCCGCGGACCGAACCGGCCGTTATCGTTCGTGTCATCTCCGGAGACATGTGCCTGCTGGCACGCAAGGGGGAATTCCCTCACGGCGTGAGATCGGTCATTGCAGGGTTCGTCGAGGCAGGCGAGACCCTCGAGAGGGCGGTTCGTCGGGAGGTCAAGGAGGAAGTCGGCATCGAACTGGAACGCATCGTCTATCTCGGGTCACAGCCATGGCCGTTCCCGGCGGGCTTGATGATCGCGTTTGAGGCCAATGCACGAGGAGAAACGATTCGCATTGACCCTGGAGAACTCGAAGCGGCGAATTGGTACACGCGTGAGCAAATTCTGCGCGAGGTCTACATGGGAACTCTCGTGCTTCCCAGCCGAAAATCCATTGCCCGAGGAATGATCGATGAATGGCTCGACGGTGATTGCGCGTGAGTTGGTCAGCATGAACATGCTGCTGGGTTGTGCGGCCATTCCGTGTACTAGCGTTTGGTGGTTGTTGTCATAGGTGGCAACAATCGTGCAGAATGCGAAGCGAAGGGCGTGTCACTGGAGGAGCTCTTCCAGTGAGGATTCGGCGGCGGCGCGATCTCCTGTAGGCTGGAGTAGCCCCAGGCGTCTAGGCCAATTGCCGTGGGAGGTGCTGAGTTAGGTGACGAGTGCATCGAGACGACGTAGTCTCGTGGCTCAAGACTCCGCCTCTTGGATCGCGAAGCTTCTGGGAGCGGGACTGATTGCCGGTGTCGTCTTCTGGCTGGCGGACAGAACACTTGAGTACTGCTTCCTCCCTCCTACCGAACCGCTGTTGCGTGAGGGACCGATCTCGTTCATGCGATTCCTGTTTGTCTGGTCTCCCAAGAGCGTTGGGCATGCACGGCTGGGGCTGTTGCTCGTATGGGTTCTCGGGACAGTGCTTCTCACCGCATACATCTACCGCCAGTCTCGGACACGCAAGGCACTTGAGCGGGCATCATCGATCATTGATCGGAGTCCGGCGGTGTCGTTTGTCTGGCGTCGCGCGCCGGGTTCGCCAGCCGAGTTCGTGTCTGAGAACGCGGTGGAGCTGTTCGGATACACAGCGAAAGAGCTCACAAGCGACGGGATTCTGTACGACGATCTGATTCATCCTGTCGATCTGGATCGTGTCATCGCTGAGACGGATCAGGTCATCGCTTCGAAGAGGGAGAACCGCGTAATCCATGAGCCGTACCGGATTCTCACAAAATCGGGAGAGGTTCGTTGGGTCAAGGATATCACGTACTTCGATCGCACGGTCTCCGGCGATGTGAAACGCTGTGAAGGGCTCGTCCTCGATGTCACGCTCAGGAAAGAAGCACAACAGCAATCGGCACGGTTCCTCTCCGAACAGGTGGCGATGAATGAGCTGTCACTGGCGCTTGGGGACGTTACGCAACTGGACGACCTATGTCGCGTGCTCTATGAGCATGTGGTTCAACTGATGGATGCGACGGCGTTCATGATCCAGCTGTATCGCGCCGAGACTGAAACGTTCCATTTTGCGTACGGCATTGTGGAAGGTTCGGTTCTCGATGTCACGATCCTCCCCGTTGTCCCGCTTGAGCCGGAAGGCAAAGGTATCGTGAGCCGAGTGGTCCGAGAGGGACGACCGATCTACATCCCCGACTACCTAGAAGCACTGAAGAACGTGACAACACACTTCTTGATCAGTGATGAAGGAGAGGTTCAGGATCGGGAGCCTCAGGAGGAAGAGACCGACGTTCCACGCTCAGCTCTGCTCGCCCCGATGAAGGTTCGCGGGGAAACGATCGGGGTTCTACAGGTCCAGAGTCACCGGCCGGCCGCCTACACAGACGAGGATCTCAATCTCCTGGCTGGGTTGGCGAATATCGCTGCAATCGACATCGAGAACGGCCGTCTGCTTGAGGAAGTGGAACGCGAAGCTGCACAGATGACGACCGCACTCGATGGAATGATCAAAGCGCTTGCCAGCGTGACAGAATCTCGTGATCCATACACCAGCGGTCATCAACAACGGGTTGCTAAGCTGGCCTGTGCCATCAGCCGACGTATGGGATTTCCTCCCGAGGAGATCGAAGCGATTAGGGTAGCCTCGCTACTTCACGATATCGGCAAGATTGCGCTGCCAGCGGAGATCCTCAACAAACCAACAGCGGTCAATGAGATTGAGCTGTCGATCATCCAAAGTCATCCCACGGTAGCCTTCGATATCCTGCGTCCGATTGAGTTTCCATGGCCGATTGCAGACGCGATCCTCCAGCACCATGAACGGCTGGACGGATCCGGGTATCCAAATGCGCTCAAAGGTGACGAGATCAGTGATGCTTCGCGGATCATCGCCGTGGCGGACACCGTCGATGCCATGGCTTCCCATCGACCATATCGCGCTGCATTGGGCATCCCTGCCGTGATTGAGGAGATTCAGCAATGGCGAGGGGTGCGATACGACGCCCGGATTGTGGATACATGCGTGGCTCTGTTGGAGGAGGAGGGATTTGAGCTGTCTTCTTGAGTTGGGGCCGGGTTGTCGCGCGCATTCGAGCCGTGCGTGTCAAGTTCGCCTGAGGAGAACGCATGTGTGAATCGGCAAGCCATGAAGACCGAGTGAAGGCTATCTTCGGTGCCCGTGCTGACCTGTACACCACCAGCAAGGCACATACTGACCGAGAGGTTCTCGATCGAATGCGAACACTCGCCGATCCGAAGCCCAACTGGCGCGCTCTCGATATTGGAACAGGGACGGGGCACACGGCGCTGGCGTTTGCGCCCCATGTTCATGATGTCGTCGGACTCGATCTGACCGAGGAAATGCTACAAGAGGCGAGAAAGCTGGCAAGGCAACGGAACGTGAACAATGTGACGTTTGAGGTAGCGGATGTGCACAGACTACCTCGCGAACTCGACGAGGCATTCAACGTGGTCACTTGTCGTCGTGCAGCGCACCACTTCAGTGATATCCATCGAGCGCTTGCCGAGATGGTACGCACGCTTCGCCCAAACGGACTGATGTTGATCGACGATCGCAGCGTTCCGGAAGACGACTGGATCGACGAGACGATGCATCGTCTCGACTGTTTGCACGATCCATCACACGTTCGCCAGTATCGGCCCAGCCGGTGGAGTGAGCTTCTGGAGGCCGCGGGGCTTTCGGTTGAAGCGGTCGAGCCGTATACGAGGCATCGCCCTGTGACATCGCTGACCGACCGTGTGGCGCCGGAGAGCGTCGCTGAGATTCACGCGATCCTTGGCGGCCTGTCATCGGAGGAGCGAGTGAAACTGCGGCTAGAGAAGGTAGAGGGTGAAGATCGGTTGACACATTGGTATGTCATGATCTCAGCGCGCAAGCCGTGATTCAACCACTGGAGGTGGACTGCCACGCAATCTCGGCGAGAGAGGCATCGTCAACGGAGAAGCCTGAGGAGAGACGGTTGAGGAAGCAGTATCATTTCCGTCGATCGAGACACGGACTCCTGGCATGGGATATCGATCGATTGATCGAGCTGTCGAAGGACCTGGAGCCGATCGACATCCCCCTGTCGGAGATTCGAGAGTTGGATGAGACGTTCTCGTTCGATGCGGAAGGAGATACCCCGACATGCCGGCGGATCGCTGATCACGCGAAGCTGATCCTGGAGACGGACTTGACCCACCCCATCATTCTGTCGCAATGCGGTCGTGTCATGGATGGGATGCATCGCGTGTGCAGGGCGTTGCTCGAAGGACGGCGAACGATACAAGCCATTC
Organism: uncultured Thermotogae bacterium; assembly: GCA_964582285.1. GTDB lineage: Bacteria > Bipolaricaulota > Bipolaricaulia > UBA7950 > UBA9294 > JANQEA01. Next base: position 43,916 of record CAZORQ010000001.1, on the reverse strand, counting down.
GGTTCAAGAACGATCCGGAACCGGATCATGTCGGCGTAGCTCCTGACAAGCTTCCGTACCGAATCGGGGTTCTCCGACGATGGAATGAATGCGGGCTTGCGCCAGAGCACGTAACGGGAACCTCGGATGACCAGACTCCACGAAGTGGTCGGCGTCCACATGAGGGGAGGAGAGCTGCATGACCTACTCGCCGATTTTGGCCATCACAACGGCCGCATTTGAGATCTTTGTTGCCGGTTGGGCGCTTGCGATTCACTCTGGACGTAGCTCCTCACGCATGCTACGGACGATGAGTGCTATCCTTGTCTTGCTTGCAGGCTACCAGCTTGTGGAGGTGGCGATCTGTGCCGACGTGGCAGCCGCCGGATTCCTTCCCCGGTTGGCGTTCATTGTCGTGACATGGCTGCCGCCGCTTGGCCTTGTTCTGATTGCACAGCTTCGCCAGCCGCGGTCGAACCTTCTGGTCGCGGCGGCCACCGTCATGGTGATCATCGCGGCGGGGATCGTGGTGTGGATCGCAGTGGATCGATCCTTCGCATCTGCGTCGGTCTGCAATGCTGTCTATGCAAGGTATACACACGCGATGCCACGATTCCGGATCTATGCAGGGTTCTACTGGATCGGTCTTCTCGGCATGGTCATTGCCGCAGGCTTCGGCGCTGTGACATCTGCCGATGAACGTTCTCGAAAACAGCTGGGGCAGGTGTTGATCGGGACCCTCGCGTTCGTTGTGCCTGGATTTGCTGTCTCGTGGCTTGTGCCACCGACTCGCGGTGCGCTCCCCTCGATCCTATGCCATTTCGCGCTGCTCCTCGCGATCTGCCTTGCGCGAGCCGTGTTCCTTGAGCGCAAGCAATCCGAGCAAAGGGTGGCAATAAGCGAAGGGTGACCTAGGTTCCGCTCTATCGATTGAGGAGGAGCGGCTCCCGTCCGCGCTTCTTGCGGATCCATGTGATGGCATCGAGCACACCGCGGCGTGTGACGACCCACCGCTGGAGCTGGAACTTCCCGGGGAAGTTGAGCAACGCGAGGGCGATCAGCAAGGTCAAGAGACCCTGTCCCGGAAGTACCAGCATCAGGAGTCCCAGAATGAGGAACGCACAGCCGAGGATGTTTTTCGCGATCATCCACACAAGACGTAGCGATGAATGTCGCCGGGGCCACTTGACGCCTGAACGTTGCGGATGGACGAAGTAATCCGTGGGAATCCGTACAACCATGAAAGGGACAGCAACGACTGTGGCAAACAGCATCACGGCGGAGGCGATGACGATCCACCATACGGTTCCATCGCTCAGCCCGATCCACTCAAGCATGATGCTCCTACTTGCTGACGATTTCGGTTTGGATCGCTCAGCGGATGCTGCAGATCCAGAAGCGTACGATACCCAAACGTAGCTGAGTTGCAAGGGTCCAGAAGCGGCTGCTAGGTTCCCCCTTCCACGTAGTGCTCCACGCGCGAGATGCAAGCAAGCCTCGAAACGCACAGCCCGTTGGTGGTCAGTCCGATCGCTTTGCGGTATGGTCAGTGCAAGATGGGCCGCTCGAATCGCATCCAGACCGTCGCTGTCCTTGTGATCTGTTCGCTTGCTCTCTTCTTCGCGCAGGCTACGATCGCGCAAGAACTTACGGGCGAAGCTGTGGGAATGGGAACCGTGGCCGCCTGGTTGTCAGGCCTTGGTTTCGAGGCGACGCTCTCCGGAGATATCCAATGGATTGGAGACGCCCTGCTCGGGGGGCACGTTGTGTCATTCTCGGCTGATGGAGTCTTCGATGGTTTTGCGCGGCGCGACATCTTGACGCTGACCAGCGAAGGGTGGATCGCCTACGAGGCCTCCGGTGTCGCAGAAAACGGCGAACCCATCGAGATACGCGGCCTGCTTCACACGTGCTGGCAAAGCCTTCTCGCGCTTCAAGCGGGGGAAATCATCGTTGGACAACACCACGCTGTGATTGCATCGAAAGGCGAGACCTGTCTGTTTAGCGGGGAGTTCTCAGGAACCGCCGAAGGCGCATTGGAGCCCTCAGATACTCCCGGTGTGATTCGGTTCTGCGGGACAGCGACCGTTCATTTCGAGGGCATCGCTCGAGGTGAGACGGCTAGCGGGAAGATTCCTCTTGACCACCCATCGTTGCCCGCCGAATTCTTGCAGTATGTGGCCGAACTCGACCTGGGGGTCTAGCGTGCGCCGGACCCCCAGCGAGCGTCTTGCTTCCTATCGGTTGGTCATCCCCTCCAGGAGCTCGAGGTACTCCGAGTCGGTCGACAGGATGATGTGGGTCTCATCGGCGAGTGCCAGCCTGTACGATTCGAGCGTTCGCCAGAAGCGATAGAACTCCGGATCCTGGTTGTACGCATCGGCGTAGATCTCCAGAGCCGTTGCATCGCCTTCACCACGAACCTTCTCGGCGGCTTTCCGTGCGTCGGCGAGGATGATCTCCGCGTCCTTGTCGGCGTTGGAACGGATCTGTTTCGACTGCTCCTCACCTTCCGCCCTCAGTTGGGCCGCGATACGCTCTCGCTCTGATCTCATGCGAGAGAAGACGGCCTGCTCAATCTCGGTCGGTAGGTCTGCGCGCTTGATCCGTACGTCGATTAGGACAATGCCGAATTCCAGGAGCTTCGCTCGGCTCAGTTCGGCCACCTGCTGGAGATACTCTAGACGCTTCTCGGAAACGATCTCATCGAGCGTGTTCTTGGCGAGAATGTTACGCAGGTCGGAATAGACGATGTCATCGATTCTGCTCTGCGCACTGTTTAATCGGCCTCCCGTCGACTCGATGAAGGCTTGTGGGTCACCAACGCGCCAGATAGCGTAGTTGTCGACGACAAGCCGTTTCTGGTCCGATGTGAGGATATCGCGAGGCTGAATATCGTAGTTCAAGACACGATCTTCGAGATAAGTGACCTTCTGGAGAATCGGTACCTTGAAGTACAGACCTGGCTTCTCCACGATCCGCACGATCTCTCCGAACCGTAGAACCGCAGCCTTCCGCGTCTCGTCGACCGTGAACGTGAACAGGTTGTAGACGATCAGGACGGCGGCGACGACGATGACGAATGTTGCAAGAGATCTCATCGGTCATCACCTCCTCTGCCATCCAGATTGAGCAGCTTCAGAACGCCCTCGGTATCGGACGGAAGGATGGTCTTCTCCATCCCCGGCAGGATCTCCTCCATTGCTTCGATGTACAGTCGCGTCCGCGTGACCTCCTCGCCGAGCTCGTACTTGGCGAGGACCTCGACGAACCGGGCGACGTCACCCTCGGCTCCCTTGATTCTCGTCTGCTTGTATGCCTCCGCCTGGTTGCCGATTTCCTGTGCCTGTCCCCGCGCTCGCGGAAGGATATCGAGGGAGTACTCCTCGGCCTGGTTGATCAGTTTCTCCTTGTCCTGGCGAGCGCTGTTGACATCATCGAATGCCGACACGACGGCCGGCGGCGGTTTGACGTCCTGTAGCTGAACGTTGTCGATTTCGATGCCTGTCCCGTACGTGTCGAGAAGCGCTTGGAGTTCGATCAGGGTATCTGTACCGATGATGTCGCGTTCCTCGGTCAATGTCTCGTCCAACGTTCGAGTTGCGACTTGCTCGCGCAGCACCGCTTCGGCTGCTTGCTTGACGATCGTTCGCGGCTCGATCAGGTTGAACGCGAACAGCTCGGGCTCCTTCACGCGATACTGGACGACCATCTCGACGTGCGTGATGTTGCCGTCTCCGGTAAGCATCAGCGCCTCGGTTTCCATGATCTGATAGCGAGGATTTGGCGCCAAGGAGACGGTTCGGAATCCGATTTCTTCCTTCCGGACCTCAAGCACATTGACCGAGATGACGCTTTCGATGGGTGAAGGCAGGTGATAGTGCATTCCTGGATCAACGGTTGCAACATGCCGCCCGAACCGCTTGACGAGGCCAACTTCCGAAGGGCCAATGGTATAGATGCCGGTGGCAAGGTAGATTGCAATGATAATTGCGATGGCGATCCAACCAATCGAACCCGGAAGCGATCGACTCCACCCGGGCCTTCCCGCACGCTCTTCGCCGTCTCTCGGCGGCTTGGGCTCCAGCAAACGCTCAATGAAATCCGTCATCATCCCCTCCTTGGAGCGCTACACCGTAGTGGAGCTTGGAGAAAACCGCAAGGTCCTCGATCGGTTGCATACGACATCAGGCTGTGCAGTGATGCATCACATGGGAGCGAATACCTCGCGCACCAATGGACATCCAAGGATCTGCTCGACATGGATGCAAGAGGGAACGGATTCCAGGACGGTCTGTCGCGATCAAGCGTGCGGTCTCCTGCGGGCTTGCGGAAAGGTGACGTTGAGCCGTCGGCGGGGATACACTTCGTCCATGGGATATGTCCATTACGTCAACCTGTCAAGCTCGCGAGTCCGCCGAGAGGCGACCTGCAAGACGGTCACACGATCGTTCCTTGGAGGCCGAGGGGCGAATATCGCGATCCTCCATGAGCGTCTCTTTCCAGGGCTCGATCCGCTGGATCCGGATGCTCCACTTGTTCTCGGTGTCGGTCCGCTTGTCGGGACCGGGCTGCCCAGCGCCTCCCGGTTCAACGTCTCCGGGCGATCGCCGCAAACCGGGATTCTCGGCGACTCGAACGCCGGAGGAGGCTTCGGACAGGAGCTTCGCTACGCTGGGGTCGATCAAGTTGTGATTACGGGCCAAGCTACGCGTCCGACCGTGCTTTGGATCAATGATCAGCGCATCGAACTGATCGACGGTCGCGGGATTTGGGGGCTCGATACGGTGGAGGCGACCGAAGCGATCCAAGAGCAACTGGGCGACCTGCAAATCCGCGTTGCAGTTATCGGTCCGGCGGCTGAAAATGGTGTCGCGTTTTCCGGGATCTTTGCTGATCTAGCGAGGGCTGCCGCGCGGACTGGGATGGGGCGCCTAATGGCGTCAAAGAAGCTCAAGGCGATCGCGGTTCGAGGCACTGGTCGGCCCCAAATTGCTGATCCCGCTCGGTTCGGTGACATCTGTTCTCGTATGCGAGAGAGAATCCTCGACCATCCGGAGTACGAGACCCGTGCGCGGCTTGGCACAACGCAGCTGGTTATGGCGCTGCAGGGAATCGGTGGACTGCCGACACGGCACTTCCAGTCAGGAACGTTTGCGCACGCGGAAGCAGTCTCAGGAGAGACGATTGCAGCGAAGTACAAGGTTCGTTCGATGTCCTGTGCATCGTGCCCCATTCCATGCAGCAGGTACCTGGAGGTTGACGATCCGAGGTATCCCGGTCTTCAGTTCGAGGGGCCGGAATATGAACCGCTTGCGGGGTTTACCGCCCGGATCGGCGTGGACGATCTGCCCTTGGCGCTGTATGCCGTCGATCGATGCAATCGGCTTGGCATCGACGCGATCTCGACCTCCGAGGTCATTGCTTGGGCGATGGAGTGCTCCGAGCGAGGACTGCTCGATCGCGGCGCAACCGATGGCCTCGATCTGTCGTTCGGAAACGGAGAAACAGCCCTGATTCTCATTGAGCAGATCGGACGGCGCGAGGGGTTCGGCGACCTTCTTGCCGATGGTGTACGGGCCGCAGCGGAGCGGCTCGATCTCGGACAGGATTTGGCGATGCACAGCAAGGGACTCGAGCTGTTCCAGGCCGACGTTCGTGCGCTGAAGGCCTACGGCCTCGGCAACGCCGTATCCAGCCGTGGAGCAGACCATCTACGTTCCGAGCCGTGGTTCGAGCTCTCCAACGACCGCGACGCCGGTGTTCGGCGGTACGGGATCGCCGAGACCGCCGATCGCTTGTCGTTCAAAGGGAAGGGACTCGTGGTGAAAGACTACGAGGAACGGGCGGCTGTCTGCGATGCGCTCGGCATTTGTAAGAATGTGTACAACAACATGGAGGTCCTCGATTGGGATCAGACTGCCGAGGCGATGAACGCAGCGCTTGGCGCGGAACTCTCCGGAGAAGACATCCGCCGTGCCGGGGAGCGGATCGTGACTGCCGAACGGATGGTCAACGCCCGGTTCGGCATCGACCGAGCCGATGACACGCTTCCCCGCCGATTTATCGAGGAGCCTGCAGGACCGCCCGATTCCCCTTCAGCTGGGTCGATCGTCGAGTTGGAGCCGATGCTCGACGAGTACTATGCTGCGCGTGGTTGGAACGAAACGACCGGGCTGCCAACCGCGGACAAGCTAGAAGAGCTCGGATTGGAGGGGTAGATGTACGAATTGTGGATCGAAGTCGAACGGGTCGAAGGCGTCTGCTCGGGGCCGGTGCCGATGGTTCCAGGAACCGGTTTCCTGGTGCGAAACGGAAGCCTGATCTTCCCGAGCTGTGGGCCGATCTGTCTACACGCGCTGCAAAGCATTCTTCCGATGATCCCCGTCAAGGAACGGCTGACCGACGACGATCCGACGAGCGACTGGATGGGGAAGACGCATCACGTGCAATGCCCCGATCCCAAGGGCCGAACGATCTGGCGGATCGAGCAGCGTGAATTCGGGTCGACGGATGTCCCTTTGCCCCCAACTCCCAAGGCCTGCATCCCCCCCGCCAGCGAGGAAGCTTGCGGAAGAGATACCCCGTGGGCCCCTCAGCGACGTTCTGACTTGGAGATCACGGTCGAACGGATCGAGGGACGCTGTCTCGAGGGGATGTGTGTCGGCCGAACAGCGCTCGTTCGCGGGAGCAGCCTGTACCTTCCGCAGCCGTTCTGCCTCTACGCGATGCAGGCAGTGCTGCCGCTATTGCCGGCGATGCAACGACGACTCGAGCCCGGGGACTGGATGGTGACCGAAAACGAGGTGGTCTGCCCCGATCCGCTCGGGAACGTAATCCTGCGGATCGAGAAGATCTGCGTGGACTAGTTGTCCTCTCCGATCACACGGAAACCTGCCCGCTTCAGATTGCCGAGCAATCCCTTGGCTTCTCGCTTCGTGAACTCCTCAGTGTAATGGCCGATCGTCCAATGCTTGGCGCGATTGTCGATCCCTCGTTCGAGGAACTTCGTCCGTTGCTCTTCATCCCACTCTGTCTCGAACCGATCCCGCCATGCGTTGTCCCCATCACGGTACCAGGCGGCAATCTGCTCTTCGGTCGGGATCTGATACCCGTTGCGGTGCACCACCGCATCGAGTGGCAGTCGGGGACGAAGCTCCGGCTTCTCGTCCGGAACACCGAGCGTCACCAGGCCGGCCGGTACGACGTACTCCGGCACCCCGAGCGACTCCTGGAGGCTCTGCGACAGGATCATTCCGATGTAGACGCCGCCGAGGCCGAGCGATTCGGCGGCGATAACGCAGTTGTGCAACGCAATCGTCGCATCCCAGAACGAGATGAACAGGTTGATTGCGTGGTCGTTGTAGAATGGCGCGCCATTCTGCTCGTAGTAGCGCTTCACACGGTACTGGTCGACGGTCGCGACGATCGCCAGCGGACCGTGGATGTAGCTGACCTTCTTCAGCAGCTCGGGCTCGTCAATGACGACGAAGGAGTACGGCTGGATCCCTCCCGCAGTCGCAGCACGTGTTCCTGCGCGCAGAATTGTATCGACCGTCTCCTCCGGGATCGGCTCATCCTTGAACTTGCGGATCGAACGGTGGTTCATCAGGCAATCGATGACGGGGTTGGTTTGACTCATCTGCTCCTCCTTCACACGGCCCCCTTTTGGACGATGTAGTACGTGTGGACATAACGAAAGAGGTTCCCATGCTGTCCGTAGAGAGCGTTCCACTCCTCCAAGGAGCAAGGTGTTGGGGCCTCTGCGTGAAGCATCGCCCATGCCTCCTTCGACACGCAGTCTCCCCCCACATGCAGCACAGTCTTCTCCTTGGTGAGAAGCTCCCAGTTCACGACCAGCGCGTCGGACGCGTCATCGGAGAAGATGGAGTGGTGTATCTCTTCGCCGCCTTCCACCATCCAGTACTCTCCAGGGCTGCGCTCCTCACCGTACGCCGACAGAGGCCAGCTCTCAGAGGAGATGAGGCCAAAGAAAGCCAAGCCATCCGGTTTGAGCACGCGTCGCATCTCAGCGATTGTCCGGACCGTGTCGGCAGTGTTCAAATGGCACATGGAGTGGTACTCGTAGACGACATCGAACAATGAATCGGGGAACGGCAAATCTCGCATGTCAGCTTGTTGAAGAGCAATCGGGAGTCGGGCTTGTTCGACAAAGCTGCGAGCGCGTTCCAATTGGCGATCGGAGATGTCGATGCCGACGCATTCCATACCTTGCTCGGCGAAGATTGCCAGAGGCGGGACCGGGCCGCCGGCGCCGCAATCGAGAATCCGCTTCCCGGCGAGCGTCTGTCCGCTGTCGAGACGTGCGGACATCTGAGACAGAAACCGATAGACGCCGGTAGCATTGGTTCGAAGGATCGTTGGGTTCACTCTGTCCTCCCTGTTCTACGGATAATCGAATGATACTCGGCGTTCGTCACAGAAGCGTTGTACTCACTGATCCGTTCCGGATTTGCCGGACAAGGGGTGATATGCTGGGAAGGTATTCCGTCTTGACGAAGCCGTTTCCCGCTTCCTATTCTATGCAGAACGAAGGGGTATCTATGCCATCCAAGTGGGTGTTTGTCGGCATTGCGTGTCTATTCGCCATTGGTGCGATGGGTGACGTGATCGGGCCAAGGGAGGAGAACGTGACGCTGGAGAATACGATCTTCCGGTCGGCGGAAGCGTGCGAGCGGCTGATGGAGATCTACGACGAACGGATGACCAATTGGCCCGTTCCGTTCGAAGAACTCGATGTCGAAACGTCGTACGGAACGGTGCATGTGATTGCGAGCGGCCCGGAAGACGGTGAACCGGTCTTGTTATTGCATGCGTCGGAGCTGTCGGCGACATCCTGGGGACCGAACATCGAGGCATTCACCGGCTACCGGGCCTATGCGATCGACCATATCGGGGAAGTCAACAAGAGCCGATTGGCCGATGTCAATGTGTTTCCGAAGGCGCGTGCGCAGATCGCCGGTCTCTACGCAGAGATTGCAGATCGACTGGGGGTCGACCGCTCGATTGTTGTCGGGGCGTCGAATGGTGGCTTTGTCTCGATGAGCTACGCCATCCAGTACCCCGAGCGTGTGTCTAAGCTTATCCTCCCCGGGCCGATGGGCCTGCGACTGCTTGCGGCGCAGTTCATTCACTTGGAGGTCGTCGAGCAAGGGGCACTCCGCTGGATCCTTGGGAGCTCGCGGACCGTTCTCGATCCCTACGGCGAGTGGTTTGTCTGGGTCATGCGCGGGTCGTTTCCCTGTGTCGTGCCGCCGGTTGGTATTCCTGCCGAGGAGCTCGCGACCATCGAGATCCCTGTCCTGCTCTTCCTGGGGACCCATGACAATCTTGTAGGAAATCCCGACAAGGCAGCGGAGGCCGCCTCCGTGATGAAGAATGTACGTACGGTCATCGTTGAGTCGGCACACCTGATCAATGTGGAAGTCGCCGACGAGATCAACCGGAGGATCTCGGAGTTCCTGAATCAGGTGTAGCGGTATCGGGTTCTCGGGACAGGCTGAAAAGCGAGGAGAGGTGTCCATGGAGGCAAAGGGGACAGCAGGGAGGCGGACGCGAGGAATGGCGATCGGAATGGCAGTGCTTGGAACGTTGGTTGGCGTTGTGGCGCTCTACGTAGTGATTGCACATCTTGGCGGGCGGAGCGTCCCGTTCGTAACCGACGATCGGACAGCGTTTGTTGTGCTGGCCGTGGTCGGGATGGTCATGTGCGCGTTCGGAATCCAGACGATCCTCCACTCGACCGGGTGGCTCAGCCCCGGGACGTTCGTCGGGATAGCGCTCGGCATCCTCGTGCTGATTGCGTTTGCGATGGCTCTGATGGACAAGCCGATGTTGCTGCTGGCCGATTACCGGGCGGGCTTCATCGCCCTCGCCGTGGTGATATTGACGAAGTGGTCTGTGTCGACGATCAGTCTCATCTACAGTCTTATGGCACGCTAGGAGGCGCCGATGAGTGGAGTCATCATCTATCGAAGCAGCTACGGAAGCACCAAGCAGTACGCTGAATGGATCGGCGAGGGAACCGGATTCCCGGTGTATGACAGCCGAGACAAGGCGATTCCGTGGGAGGAAGCGGACACCGTCGTAATCGGCTGTCCGATCATCGCCAACAAGCCAATCCTGGCCGGATGGATCGAGAAGAACTGGGCTCGGATGAAGGACAAGCACGTCGTGCTGTTCACCACTTCCGGTGCCGATCCCGCCAAGGAACCTGTTCGGGAGTGGGTTGAGAAGGCGTTGCCCGAGACACTCCGGTCAACGATTCGCATCTTCCCGCTGGCGGGGCGGTTTCGGTTTGCTGAGATGAATGGCCTGCACAAGGCGATGATCTGGTTCGCGGCGAACGTCCTGCGCAACCCTGGCGTGAGACATCAGGTGAAGCACCCGATCGACGGTGTCGCGAAGGAGAATCTCGGCGAGCTGCTTGAGTTCTTGAAAGCGAGCTAGGGCCTGCGGCGGGCGGCACTCACTCACTAGTTCACACCACCAAGCTTGTCGGCTTCGTTCTCCGGCCAGTGATCATAATAGCCGCCGGCAATCGTTGGGGAGACAAGGGCTGCGGCGGCGCGGACAAACGAGGTCAACCCTTCGAGGAGAAGATAGAACGGGCCGTGTCGGTAGCCCTGCATCGTGTGCCCATACTCGTGGCGCACCGTTCGCTCGCTCACCAGGGCGTCAGGAATGAAGATGTACCGCCCGAGCGATACCCCAAATGGAAGCTTCGTCACGACCACCGTTACTTCGTTCATCTCGCTTGTATGTAGAACGCTTCCGATGACCTGAGCGAAGCCATAGTAGAGAATTCCGAGCACGTTCTGAGGAAGGCAGAACGTCGCATGTGACAGACTCCGACGCAGGCGCGATTCCGCCGAGATCGATGGAATCCCCTTGACCGCAGCGGCCAGGCGTTCCGCAACAGAGAGTTGGTGTTCATCTCGGCTCGAGAGAGGGGAAGCGTCGGTCGATGTCTTCCTGGGAACCTGCTGTGCAAGAACAGGGACGATGAGCAGCGCCATCATCGTGCAGAAGACAAGGGCGATCCGAGGAAGTCCTTGCACTCTCGTCCTGCGCATGATCAGAGCATAGCCGAACTGTCCCTTGCGAGGATCGCTTTGCGTCACAGATCACCCATCCTTGACTCGGCCACCAGCTTTCGCGAGGATAGAGGAGGCGCGGAGGGCGCCGCCTGGTCTGCGGGAAGGGCCCAGCCTACCTCCACTGGAACACGAAGACAGACCGCCTATCGCCTGAGTTTGCAGACCCCGGGCACGAAGATAGGAGGTAGCTGTGTCCAAGAAACTCCCCGGTTGCCCTGATCTCGAACACCTCTGCAATGAGGCGAAGGCGCTATTGAAGGCGCATCGCGCCGGAGACCTCCGGGCCAACGAAACTCTGCGCTGCATCGCCCGACTGAGTGAGATTCCCGATGACGAAATGCGAGCGGCCGCTGTCTCCCTCCAGGAAGCGCAGCACGCCGTGGCCCGTGACTACGGGTTCAGAAGCTGGAAAGCGCTGAAGGATGAGGTAGAAGCCTGTGCTGCGCCGACGCTTGCGGATCTGCTCCTGCGTCTGCGAAGCGAGCGGGTCCGAACGCGGATGGATGCACTTCGGCGGTACGCGATAGGAGTTCACCCCGATTGGAGGTCCGGGACGCCTTTCGGGTGGGGGCTCGCTCAACCAGCGCACTCGGTGCCGAACAGCATCGGGCCGGTTCTTGGGATTCTTGGAGAGGATCCCAATTGGCGCATCCGCCGCGAAGCTGTGAGTGCACTCGCCGCCTACGTGCATCTCAAGGATCCGCGGATCCAGACAACGCTACAGCATGCACTCAACGACTCGCGTCATGCGGTCCAGCATGCCGCTGCGCGAGCCCTGTCGGAGCGGTGTCCGGGATGTGGTGCTGTGCCTGAACTGGAGGAGTACTTGAGTCCCTGAGTCAATGGATCCGAGCAATCCGGCTTGCTGAGACAGCACTCGATGCGTCGTCGCATGACGGGGATCGGAGCATCTGTCTTCTCATCAGCAGCCACAGCGCGGTCCCGTTGGATGTGGATGGCGATTTCCGAGCGATAACCGTAGAGATCTCGACAAGAAGACCCACTACGCGGTGTACGCCTGGCGACGCATCGAGAGGACGCTCAGCAGAAGCATGACCACGGCGAAGGCACCGAGGACCGCAAGCTCGAAACGGATCTCGCCGAAGCCTCCGCCGGCAAGCATGACCTTCCGCAATCCGGCGTTGGCGTAGGTCAGTGGGCTGACGTAGGACAACGGACGGATCGTCGCCGGCATCGTTTCAAGCGGCCAGAAGACGCCGGAGACCATGATCGACGGGATCAGCAGGAACAGCACGAATTGCATGGCTTGGGCCTCGTTCTTGGCGATGGTGGAGATCAACGTCGCGATTCCCTGTAGGCCGATCGTGAACAACACAATGACCAGCGCGACGACACCGGGGTTGCCTACGAACCGGATGCCGAATAGCAGGATCGATGCGAGGAACAGCTCGGCTGCCTGAAAGACGCCGACGAACGAAAACGCGAGGGTATAGCCGGACGCCACTTGCCAGGCGCTGATTGGCGCGATCAGGATCCGCGTCAGGGTTCCGCTCGTCCGCTCGCGGACGACCGACATTGCGGTGAGCATGACCGTGATCAGCGTCATGGCGAACCCGATGATCCCCGGCGCGGTGAAGTCGAGCATCCGGACAGCTCCGTCGTGCAGCGCGTGAACCTCGAGCAACCCCTCGACGGTCAGCGAGGACTGCTGCGATGCGAGTACCTGTGCGAACGCAGCATCGAACGCAGTCCGGATCGCACCGGCAATCAACGGATTGGCGTCGTCGATCACGAGTCTCGTCTTCGGTCCGTCGATCGGGTCGCTCGGCAAGAGTGTGACCGTATCGCCGTCGATCTCGACCCGCCGCTCGCCGCTTGCACGAACGGCCTCATTCACCACCGCGTTCGAGAACGATTTCGGGAACACCAGCGCGGCCCAGATGCCGGACCGGGCCACTTGGGTCTCCGCAACATCGGCATCGTCGCGGATGACGACATCGAACATCTTTCGGTCAAGCGCGTCGACGAACGCCTGGGCGAGGTCGACATCGAGGGTCACTCGCCCTACCTCTGCCGTCCGAACCGAGGCGAGGCCATTGTCTTCGTTGACGATCAAGATGGTGAGATCCTTGTACGATCCGGAGAACGAGTTCCCATACAGGAGAACGAAGAACAGCGGAAGGATGACGATCAGCACGAGGGTTCGGGGGTCGTTGACGATCCGGCGGAGGACGTTTCGCGCCACGGAAAGACTCTTCATGATCGGATCTCCTCTCGCGCTTGCCCGCGCTCCTGGAGAACGATGAATGCGTCATCGAGATTCGTTGCACCGGTCTCGGCGAGGATTTCGTCGGACGTTCCTTGGGTCAGCAGCCTTCCAGCGTGTAGGAAGCCGACCATGTGGCAGCGGAGTGCCTCCTCCACGAGATGGGTGGTGACGAGAAGCGTGACGTCCTGATCGGCCAAGCGATTGAAGTCATCCCATAGTGTCCGGCGGAGCTTCGGGTCGACGCCAGCGGTCGGTTCATCGAGGAACGCGAGACGGGGCTTGTGGAGAAGACTGATCGCCAGGGAGACGCGTCGCCGCATCCCTCCCGAGAGGGTACCGACGCGCTGACTCTTCCGATCGGCCAGCTCGACCAGCTCAAGCAGTTCATTCGCCCGTTCGCGGACTTGGGCACGGCGTAGCTCATACAGCCCGCCGAAGAATTCTAGGTTCTGGAGCACGGATAGATCGTTGTAGACGGCGAAATCTTGCGGCATGTATCCAAGTTGCGAGCGGACACGCGCGCTCGGCATCTGCCAGCCGAGGAGATGAGCCTCGCCTTCGTCCGGCCGAAGGATCCCACACAGCGTTCGGATGAGCGTCGTCTTCCCGGCGCCGTTCGGTCCGGCAAGCCCGTACAAGCTCCCCTGGGCGATGGACAGATCGAGCCCGTCGAGGGCGATCCGATTCCCGAAGCGTTTCCTCAATCCGATAGCGCGAACAACGGTTTCGCTCGTCATCAGAATAGATCGTACGCGAGATGGACGGTCAGCGACGTGGTCAGCTCCTCATCGTTGTTTCCATAGCGCAGTTCGCCGGCAAGGCTGAGACCGACTGACCCGAACAGCTGCGTGGTCAGACTTGCCGTGAGATCATGATCGATCAGCGTTCGATCGGGGCGGCTCCAGCCGCGATCGATCGTGCACCGATAGTCAGCCCGTGCGGTCCATCCGCTCGGGAGATGCCGCGAGTACGATGCATCCAGCGCACCACTCATCTGTCCGAGATATGCCAACCGGAGCTTGAGAGATGCGTTCAGTATGAGCTGCGAGACCGGATCCGGAACGAACGCGGCGTTGTACAGCAACGCCGCGGTGGTTGCGATCGACATCTCGGGCAGCACCATTGCGGCGACACCGATCCTCGCTTGCACATCGCCGCCACAAAGACGTCCGCCGTCCGCGGAGGTAATGATCTCCTCCACGGCAAGCAGTCCGAGAATGTCCAATTCGTCATCCCGCAGTAGCCCCGTGGCGATCAGTTGATCAGATACGGCGATCGCTTGCTCTTCGTCGGTTGGTCCGACGCTGCCGAGTGTCTGGGCGATCGCGAGGAGTGGATCGCTCTCCAGGGGTGCGAGGAGGAGTCCGAGGTCTAGCAGTGCATTCTGGATTCGAATGGCCTTGGCAAGCGGGGTGGCGTCGCGGAAACGGCCGGAGCCCAGACCGGCAGTTAGATCAACTTCCAAACCGTCATTCGATCCCTCGATGCCGAAGGCGCCAAGAGCAAACAGATCGCCATCGAAGAAGGCCTTGAGATCGCCGTCGCCACGAATGGCGAACGTCCATGCTTCGAGGGTTCCCCGAAGCTCGGCCACGGTATCAAGACGGTGTCCAGACCCAGGAGAGGAGAAAAGGTTGCCGTACTCGGCTCCCGCGGTCATCAGAACGCTTCCCATGCGATCGTCGGCGAATGGACCGTCATACCACTGGAACATGCCCTGGAGGGTCAGGCTCTCCAAGCGACTCTCCGGCGGTGTGTAATCACAGACGGAGAGGACGGATTGGGCGACTCCTGCCGCGCAAACCGCGGTGATGATGGCGAAAACGAGAGCGATACCGATGGTCTTTCTCATGATCCTCCGCGTTGACTGTAGGTGTACGTCAACGTACTGCGGGCAGACCGTACGGTCAAGCCGGATGCTGACGTACATGCGACTTGACGTGATGGAATGCGTCTGGTACAAGCGATGCAATCTGAGTGGTCTTCCGAAGGAGCGACGATGAAGACGCTGCCCGTCTTGCTCGCGATTCTTGGCCTTGCCGTGGCCGGCGCGATCGTTCAAATCTCACAGAAGGTCAACCCGGTCTACCCCATTGACACGCACTTGTTCTTCGCGGACCGGATGCAGGGCTGCCGCCTCCCGGGAATGGCGGTTGCCGTTCTGCGAAACGGTGAGATTGCCTGGGCCGAGGGATTCGGCACGATGGACGTGCGCACGGGTCAGCCGGTGACGAAGGAGACGCTGTTCCATGTCGCCAGCGTGTCGAAGACGATCACGGCCGTTGCGGTGATGCAGCTAGCGGAAGACGGGAAGATCCATCTGGATGCGCCGGTCGATGACCTCCTGGCGTATGCCGTGCGCCATCCCGAGCATCCGGATGTTCCGATCACGGCACGGATGCTGCTGACGAATACCGGTAGTGTCTGTGATAACTGGGAAGCGTACGCAATGCAATACACGCTCGATGACGGCGGCGGAGATCCGAAGCTGGCGCTGGCCGATGTCGTCGAGGAGTACTTCGATCCCAAGGGTCTGTGGTACGACGACGAGGAGAATTTCCTCGACGGCCCTCCGGGAACGGAACATGAGTACGCCAACATGGGCTTCGCGTTGCTCGGGGCGTTGGTTGAGGCAGCGTCAGGACAGACGTTCACCGACTACTGCCGCGAACGAATCTTTGCTCCGCTCGGGATGGAGAGGACCGCCTGGCTGATCGCCGAAGTGGACGAAGGACAACTGGCGCATCCGCACGACGACGACCACGGCGAGTACGTAGCCATGCCGCACTACAGTTACGCGTCGATCTCCGACGGCGCATTGCGGACGAGCATCGTCGAATACGCCATATTCTTGCAGGCAATGATGAACGGCGGAATCGGTGCCAATGGAACGCGGATCCTCGAGGCGGACACGGTGGCCGAGATGATCACGCCGCAGATCCCCGAGCTGTCGTCGAGTCAAGGACTTGGTTGGAACACATGCCTTACCGGGTGGATCGATCCGGAGCGATGCGAGAACGGTGGCATGCCGGGGCACACCGGCGGGGATCCGGGCGTGTTCGCTGTGGCCTTCTACGTTCCGGCCGAACAGTCGGGTGCGATTCTGTTTGCCAATGGATCGCCGTCGATCGATGTTGGTGTCGCGTTGAACCTCATTGCGGTCATGCGGCGACTTGTTTGGGAGCTAGATCCGCCGACATAGGGCGCTCGCGTCCGGCGATGTCGTGTCCTGATTCTGCAGTTCTCCTATTGGCATTCGGCACCTCGTGGCCAGCTCTCCCTGTGCGACCGCAATGCCGAGAAGCACGCTGGAGAGATCCGATTCAAGCGGGTACGCTCGCTCGCGCGACGAGCCAAGGAGGATTCATGAAGCGAGTAGCCAAGGCGGACTATCCCAGTGCACGCCGAGCGGACACGGTGAACAAGTTACATGGCGTGGCGATTCCCGATCCGTATCGTTGGCTGGAGGATGTCGATTCCAGCGAGACGGCGGTATGGACTGGCGCGCAGCAAGCGTTGGCCGAATCTGTGCTGGAGACGATCGGCTTTCGCGGAGCGATCAGGAAGCGCCTTGATGCACTGTCGGACTACGAGAGCTTCGGGACACCGAAAGAGGCTGGCGGACGGCTGTTCTTCATGTGGCAAAGCGCCGCGGCGCGGCAGCCATCGCTCTGCTGGAGCGATCTCGGAAGCGATAGGATCCAGCTCCTCGTCGATCCGGAAGCGCTTACGAACGATGCGACGATCGCGGTCGAAGGGTTTGAGCCCAGTCCGTCAGGACGGTATGTGACGTATGGTCTGGCTGAAGCCGGCTCTGACTGGCAAACGCTGCGCGTCCTGGATGTTGAGTCTGGCGAGCAGCTTCCGGATGAGCTGTCTTGGGTTAAATTCCCGCTTCCAAGCTGGCGACCGGACGAGTCGGGCTTCTTCTACAGTGCGATGGAGCCACCTCCGCCCGATGAGACGTTCAAGGCGCCGGTGACCAGACGCAGCCTTCGGTTCCATCGACTTGGGGAGCACCAGGACGAGGATGCGGTTCTGTTCGAACGACCGGATGAGCCGATCTGGCTCTTCTCCGGGAAGATGACAATTGACGGGCGCTACCTTGTGATACCGATTCGTCGCGGTACATTCGACGAGACCCGCATTTCCTACATCGACTTCGAGTCTCGCAAGGCGGAGATCGTCGACCTTCTCTCCGAGTTCGATGCTGCATATCAGTTCCTTGGAAACGACGAACGAACGTTCTTCTTTCTGACGACTCGCGATGCACCACAGGGACGCATCGTCGCTATCTGCCTCGACCGACCGAAGCCATCCGAATGGACGGAACTGATTCCGGAATCCAATCATGTTCTCCTGACGGCGAAATACGTTGGCGGGCGGTTTGTCGTTTCGTCACTACGGGACGCCGTGGCACGGATCTCGGTGTACGATCGACATGGGAAGTATCTCCATGACGTGAATCTGCCCGGAGACGGTGCGGTCGGATTGATGGAGGGCGGGGAAAACGGCACGGTGGTGCGGTTCCCGTACACGGATTTCCTTCATCCAGACACTGTGCTGGTGCATGACGTCGAAACCGGTCGGACCGAACCGTTTCGTCACGTTGACTTGCCGTTCGATCCATCTGCATACGTCATGGAGCGAGTCGAAGCCGTGAGCGGCGATGGCACCGGAATTCCAGTCTTCCTCGCGCGCCGGCGGGACATCGAAGCCGGTCCTGAGACGCCGACCTGCCTGTATGGCTACGGCGGATTCAATATCCCGATCTCTCCCCACTACCGGCCGGACTTCATCTCATGGATGGCTCTCGGCGGACAGCTGGCAGTTGCTTGCCTTCGGGGCGGTGGCGAGTTTGGCAGAGCATGGCATCAAGCGGGAGCACAGCAGAACCGGACGAATGTGTTCACCGACTTCATCGCGGCGGCGGAGTGGTTGATCGAAACCGGTCGCACCTCGGAGAAACGGCTGGCGATCTACGGACGAAGTAACGGTGGGCTGCTTGTCGGTGCATGTATGACGCAACGGCCGGATCTATTCGGCGCCTGCTTCCCCGCGGTCGGTGTCCTCGACATGCTGCGGTTCCACAGGTTCACTGTCGGGTCGTACTGGGTCTCTGATTACGGTTCGCCGGATGATCCGGAGATGTTCCCTGTTCTTCTCAGCTACTCGCCGCTGCACAACGTGACCAACGGGACGGCGTATCCGTCGACGATGGTCACGACCGCCGATCACGACGACCGCGTCTTCCCGGCGCACAGCTACAAGTTTGCCGCAGCGCTCCAAGCGGCGCAGGCTGGTGATTCGCCAATCCTGCTTCGTGTTGACGTGCGGGCTGGACATGGATTGGGCAAGCCGAAGACGAAGCTTCTCGACGAGATTGCAGATCGATGGGCGTTCGCGTGTGATGCGCTGGGTGTGAAGCCGTTGATTGTGGACAGCGAGCTCTAGCGCGGAAGTCTCGACCGGCAACAGGGAGTGCGAGGCGATACGGATGGAAGAGCGGATTGATCCCGGAAGGCCGCTGAATACAGCCTCCCGGGAATGAGATACTCCTAGGATGAGTGTTTGTTGAGTGACGTGGGCCGAAGCGTCGCAAGACGCTTCCTTGCCTCCTCGCCGGCCATCTCAAGGAACGCTTCAAGGATACTGCATCCGTAGTCTGGGCAAACAGCACAGTTCTTCACGCCGCGGTTGGAAGCACACGTACGAACAGCACACTGCTCGCACCATGCCCAGCGAACGCCGTGTGCGGTAGTGCACCCGTCGCAATTGACGTCATCGGCCAAGACGGGGGAATCGTCCGATCCCCACGCTGCCGCGGTCCTCTTGCTGAGCTCCGCATCATCCGTCTGGCAGGCGATATACGCAGGGCAATCACTGCAGACAAGTCCACAGGCAGCAACCATGCTTTCGGTCATCTCATCACCTTTTATCAACGGATCGCACGTTCTTGACGAGCGAAACGCCACGTATCGGCATGCCGAAGCTTGCTGCACGCGACTTGGAGAGCGGCGAGAAAGGGCCACTCAGCTTGAACGTATTACGCGATCCGGAGGATTTCCTTGGTACGATCTAGATTGTCGACGGTGAACGCAAGCTTGCTCTTGTCTGCAACGGCGTAGATCGATAGCACGTTGATGTGCTCTTCCTTCAGTCGCCCGAGGAGTGTGGCTAGCTCGCCAGGGTGGCTTGGAAGATCGAGCACAATGGCTTCACGTTCGTCGAAATCGATGTTTAGGCCTTGTAGCTTCTTCCGCGTCGTCCCGGGGTTGTCTGTGACCAGGCTCACGACACCTTCATCCAGGACCGTAAGGCCAGCAATTCCCTCGATGTTCACGTGCTCATTCCCGAGAACCTCCGCGATTTCCGCGACAGCGCCCGGGCAGTTTCCCATCAAGAAAGAGAACTCCTTCACTCTGACCACCTCCTTGCGGGAATGATAGCACGAATCCAGCGTCTGCGGGAGGGTCTCGGATATCTTCCCCGGGTCATCCACGAGACACAGACTGGTGCCCTACCGCTTGGTTCCAGGGACACAAGGCAGCCCATGTTGTGCTGCTGACGTTGTGCGGTGAATCGATGGACAATTCGGCGATGGCTACGCCGACGGCGCGAGGTAGAGCAGAATGGCCAAGTAGTGGCAGACACTACCTCCAAGCACGAACAGGTGCCAGATCATGTGGCCGTACGGCAGCCGCTTCCAGGCATAGAACACAACGCCAATGGTATAAGACAGACCTCCCGCTGCGACGTAGACCAGTGCTACGTGAGGCACCTTGAGCCATAGCTCACGTGCAGCGACGACGATGAGCCAGCCCATGATGACATACAGTGCCACGGAGGTCTTTCGTAGTTGGCCGATGAAGAGGCTCTTGAAGATGATTCCAAGGATCGTGAGCACCCAAATCGTCACGAGTAGCGTTGCGCCCCAACGCCCCCAAAGCGACAACACGAGGAACGGCGTGTATGTCCCCGCGATCAGCAAGTAGATCGAGCAGTGATCGAACACCCAGAAGACCTTCTTGGCCCCGGGATGGTGCAACGCATGGTAGAGCGTAGATGACAGGTGGAGGAGAAAAAGGCTGGAGCCGTAGATCGCGAAGCTCGTGATGTGAAGCCACGTTCCACCGCCCGATACGGCCCGATACAGGAGCATTGCAGCACCAAGGAGACTCAGGAGAGCGCCAACGCCATGCGTAATGCTGTTGGCGATCTCTTCACCGAGAGAGAACTTCGGTGGCTGATGTCGGCGTATCCTCGGCTCACTCATCGCTCCGATGGTACTCCACGATGGGCGATGGAGCAGCTCTCTATGGCGAAGACCCGGACTCGCTGCCGTAGTTCCGTTTGTAGAGGATCGAGTTACCGTGCTTCCCAACTGCGTTAAGGACGCCGATCTTCCGTAGAACGTATGCAACCTTTGTAGCCATCGATCTTGGTTTTCCGACGGCGACGGCGAAATCAGTGGTAGTGAACGGCTCGACGAGAGAAGGGGGAACGAATGCCAAGTAGTCGGCTGGATGGTGTAGTGAAACCGAATCCATGACCGCAATTAGCCTCCGCTCCTGAATCTCCCACTGTTTCTGGTACCGACGGCGTCTCGGACGGCTTCTCGGGCGCCGGACTTCCTCCTCGTGAACCAGCAAGATACTGATGGAGAAGTTGGGATCGCCAAGGAACGCACGGAGGTTCATTAGCTCGTCAAATGCATCGAGAAGGGAGCGGCGCTTCGGAGAGCGCCGCGAGGAGACGGTCAACCCGTTGTCATCGACGGCTGTCAATGTTCTGATGGCAGCGATAGGGAGGAGAAGACGTACGGGGTGTCGCGCAAGAAGCGCGGTGAGTTTCGGCTTGAGGACGGACGTTGAACTGGTTTGGATCTCGATGATCTGATCGCCGCGGACAATGTCGGCGATGAACCGTCCGACCGGAACCTCGAACTGGTCTCCTTCCTCGGCGGCCCACAGCTTCAGCGAGGCGTGGAGCGGTTTCTCATTCAGCGTGCCGATGTGGGGCTTTTTCCCGTCCATTGTCGCTGCTCAGGAGCCGTCCGGCACGGCACGCGTGCGGATTAGCTCAAGGGACTCGCCGTTGGGGCCAGTGAAGAACGCGACGGTCGCGTGAAAACCCTCGACATCGATCTTCGTCGGGCGGCGTGTCACGACATACCCCCCGGTTTCGGCCGCACGAATGGCCTCTTCCACGTCACGGACAGCCAACGCAAGATGAGCGATCGGGCTGCAAAGCGGCGCTTGCCCTCCGCTGTGGGAGATAAGCTCGATTTCGTAGCCAACCTCGTCGGAGAAGCGAGCGATCTTTTCCCCGTTTGGAAGACAGGCTCTCAGCGTGCATGCCATCCCGAGAAAATCACCGTAGAATCGGAGCGAACGCTCCCAATCCGCGACAAGGATCGAGACATGATCGATCCGCTCGATTCCGGGAACCACAGAGTGTTGAGTCATCTGCTCATCCTCTAGCGCTAGCGCACAATCAGCCAGGTTCCGCCAAACAGGACGACTATCCCAAGAATCCGACGAAGGTCAAGTGGATGCTGAACTGAACCGAGAAGCCCGTAGTGGTCGAGAATTGCTCCCAGAAGCAGCTGCGCAGTGATTGCCAGAGTGATCGTTGCGGCCATCCCGACACGGGGGATGGCGAACGAGTACGCTGCGAGAATGATCACACCGTAGAAGCCGCTTGTGAGGACATACCAAGGCACGGACTTCCAGACTCCGATGTTCCCACCACGCATGAATACCAGGATCAACGCGGATAACACAAGACCACCCAGATGAATGATGAACACAGACTCCATGACTCCGACCCGATGACCGAGTATCCCGGCGGAGAACGATTGGAAACCGATTGCCAACCCGCCAGCGATGGCGGCGAGGGCAGCTGACAATGCGATGGACATGCGATCTCCTTTTGCTTGAACTGCCAGCGCTTCGGCCTACTTGGACGACGTGCCTTCTAGATGCGCGATCAGATCATAAACGAATCGACACTGCGCCGGAAAGAGAAGGAGATAGGCAAAAGCGGTCTCTCGATCGATCCGGGGAAGACGCGATCGCCCGCCAGTCGTGTGAGATCTGTCGTAGACTGTCCCAAGGGCACTTAGCGTCCCATCCATGTCGCCGGCGAGTTCCGATGGTAGACCCCAAGAGCCAAGGGCTCGACAGAGGACGGGGACAAGTCGAGGGAAACAGGATCGTGCCTTCTCGAGACGCTGCACGCCGTGGCCGGTATGCCGACCGTGATGTATCGACGCTGAGGCGAGACGATCAAGAAGGTGTTCAATGGAGCGACTGAGCATGACAGCGGAGGAGATGTACCGACCCGCGAGAAAGGCAAGAAGCGCTTCGCGAGTTGTCTCGATCAAATCAGGATCGGCGTGATCTCTGAAGATCGATTCGATCCTGGCGATGTACTCCTCCGGATCGTGAATGATGATCGCACCGTCCTCGAGGCAGCCGGCTCCAAACTCGGTGACGTGGACAAACGGAAGATTCAGATTGAGGGAGTTCTTCCCAGGCGCGAGGACACCCTGCACAAGTAGCTCCCAAAGGATTTCCTGTACCGCCAACACATCATGACGTTCGTACTCGTCGGTCTTCCGCCGGATCTCGGTTTCGATCGCATGCAGATGCGTTTGAGGTGTCTTCCTCAGAGCATCAAGAACCAACGGGCGCAGACTCGCCTTGTCCATAGGAGCTTGAGGATACAGGGCGCAAGGACTCGCCCACAAGCGGCGCCACGCGGACATCGATCATCCGCGCGGCATAGCCGGCTAGAACTCCTGACTGAACTTCCCGTTCTCGTAGAACAGCTCGTCGTCGGCCCAGATCCTGCCGCCGTCTGTCATATCGCAGATCATGTCCCAGTGGATTCCAGACTGGTTTGCGCTTCCGGTCTCCGGCATGCCTCGCCCCAGGGCCATGTGGAAGCTGCCGTTGATCTTCTCGTCGAACAACGTGTTGCCGGTGGCACGGGTGATGCCCTTGTTCGTCCCGATGGCAAACTCCCCAACGAAACGAGCGCCCCCGTCCGTATCAATTGTCTTGAGAAGGAAGTCTTCGCCCTTGTCGGCGGTTGCCTTGACGACCTTCCCTTTCTCAAACCAAAGGTGTACGCCCTCAAGCTTCCGGCCCATGTATGTGGTCGGATAGGAGAACCGGACATGCCCCTCGACGGAGTCCTCGACCGGTCCGGTGAATACTTCTCCGTCAGGCATGTTCCGCTCACCGCAGCAGTTGACGAACGTTCTTCCCGCGATTGACATGCGCAGATCGACGTCCGGACCTTCGACCCGCAACGCATTCTTCGGGTTGAGCCAGTCAACAATCTTCTGCTGCATCGCCTCGACGCCTCGCCAATAGCCGACTGGATCATCCGGATCGGGAAGACAGGCGGCATACACGAAGTCTGCATACTCATCCAAGCTCATCTCGGCGTCCTGGGCGTAGGCTTGCGTCGGATACAAGGTTCCGACCCAGCGGAAGTCACCGGCGGCCGATCGCTGCATGAGAGTTCCAAACAACTCCGAATGAGCTTTTTGCTGCAAGGCAATCTTCTCCGGAGGCACATTGGTCATGGCCTTGGTGTTAAGCGAACTCATCAATGAGATGATGGCGTCATATGTCTCGAAGGCCAGCTTCATCGGCGGGGGAATGTGCTTGATTTGCTCGTCGGAGCCGTACCGGAACAGCGTCTCGCCGACGCCGTCCACTTGAACAAGAGACAACGGATGGCCGCCGGCTTTGAGCACTTCGGCAACGACGGCCTTCAGCAACGGAGCCGCTACAGCGCCGCCCTGCACAACGACCTTGTCTCCCGGCTTGACACCGATGGAATACTGGACCAGAACCTGTGCTAGTTTCTCGACTCGCGGATCGGGCATGGATGGTCTCCCTTGGCTAGAGATTACGGTTTGACACGATACCGCTACCTATCTGTGTCTGGGAGCAGGGTATCGGTTCAGTACACCTATGGCAAGGTGGTTGCCTACAGCTCGACGAGGTCAAGGTCCTGTGCTGTGTTGATCGGGTTGTCGGCTTGAAGGACGGCAACATGGCGCTTGCCATCTGCGTATGCGCACGACGTGAACAGGGTCATGCAACGATTGCCGAAGAGGAACATCGGCGAGGACGGCTGATGTGAGCGAACGAGAATCCGAGCGCCAAGCTGTGCCATGCGGCGGGTGAACTCCATCCGATCAAGCGATGGGCGCATCGGGCTGGGAATGGGGACGCTTCCTTCTTCCGGACTGTCCCAATCTCCCCATGTCACATCACGCCATGCCTTCGATCCAAGCTCGATGGAATCCATCGCATCGAGCGACGGCAGGTCGGGCAATGCACCATGAACGGCCACAACGCCGCTGGGGTGCCATGCGGCAAGCGGGAGGCGAGACAGCAGGTTGGCGAGTCGATCTATCTCTTCGGCGCTCAGGCTGTCCCAGAAATCGGCCGGAGAGAATGGCGTGAGCCTCCACGCTTCGTGGTTTCCCATCAGTAGGTGAACGGCATGAGGATACGC
Organism: uncultured Thermotogae bacterium; assembly: GCA_964582285.1. GTDB lineage: Bacteria > Bipolaricaulota > Bipolaricaulia > UBA7950 > UBA9294 > JANQEA01. The sequence continues at coordinate 19,043 of CAZORQ010000001.1, read as the reverse complement.
CAGCATCTGCGACAAAATGAGTTCGAGATTGCCGCGCGAGTCGGGGCCGCGATCGACAGCATCGCCCATGAAGACAATCGAATGTGTTCTTTCGTCGAACCGTTCCAGTACGCGTTCGGTGGCCACGCGATCACCGTGTGTATCTCCAACGAACACGACCGGCCGATCCGCGGGAAGGCGAACGAGGCGATGCGCAGGAAGAACAGTGGCGAGATCGTCAAGCAGGTGCTCCAAGCTCATGCGGTGACGATACTCAACGTCATGTCGGAGAGCAACGGTAGCGTTGTTCGAGAGCGTCTCCTAGCGCTTCGGGAGCGCGGCAAGGGCAGCTTCGATTCCATCGAGGAGAGCTGAAGGTAGGTCGACCTCTCTGGCCTGGAAACTGAGGCACCGAAGCACGTTCCGCGCATTCAAGAAACGATGATGGACTTGCGGAAGCTCTCCCGTCCAACGTGCTTTGGGGACAAGCTGTGAGAACCAGCCTGTCATCCGCTCCGAATCGAGTTCGCGTCGCTTCAGAATCTCGATTGCGGCCGCTGCCATCCGCTCATCCTCTTCGAAGATGAACACAGAAGAGTCAGCCTTTGCCTTCCGCGCGATTGCGCCGAGCATTGCCATCAGATCTTCCGCCTGAACATCCTCGCACTGCCCAAGTTGCCCGAGCACATCGGCCGCGTGGGCGATGCCATGCGCCCACCACATCTGAGGTGAGATGTATCCGCGAAGATCCTGTTCACGATCCATGTACTCGATGATTTGGGTCAGGATGGAGCCGAGATGTGGCGCCGATAAGAACGGATCTTGTCGGTGCGCATAGACAATCGGCACAAGGAGAAGGGCCGAAAACGCTCGCATGAAGACGGTATTGTCTCCTGGAGAGTCGATTCCCAGGAACAGATGATCCGCGTCGATTAATGTGGACATGAGGGCTGTGATCTCGATTGGGGACAGAGTCCCGCGGACGATCCACCGATGAAGCGTTCCGTAGACGTATTGCTCGCGCAGCTCTCCGTCGGTTGATCCGAGATATGGAAGGATGTCCGTCGCAAACACAGCGGCCGCTTCGTCTTCCGGCGGGCGGTAGTCGTTCTCTGCAATGACCTGTAGGCGTCTCTTTGCATCGGATTCGAGGGACATTGCACCTCCATGCGCGAACCAAGATACCGCCCTGCGGCGTGCAGGACGGCACGTATGCCCCTTCAACGAGGCGATCTACACGGCAAAGCGCTTCGCTATGGCGGACCGATTTCCGAAGTGCAGTTTGGGCACCTCGATGCCCCAATCGGAATCGTCGTCTTGCAGTGTGGGCATTCTTTCGTTGTCGGAGCAACCTCCTCGGCCGGCTTCTGCATCTTCATTGCGGCACGGACGAGCAGGAACATGACCAATGCGATGATCAGGAATGTGACAAGGGTATTGATGAACGCCCCATAGTAGATCGCCGCAGCGCCAGCTTCCCGTGCTGCGGTTGCCGACTCATAGACCTGACCTGAGAGGTTGATGTACAAGTTGGCGAAATCGACATTCCCGATGAGTTTGCCAAGGATTGGCATGATGAGGTCATCGATGAATGACTTGACGACTGTTCCGAATGCTGCGCCGACGATGAATGCGACAGCCAGCTGGAGAAGATTTCCCTTCAGGACGAAATCCCGGAACTCCTTTCGCATGGTTCCCTCCTTTCAATAGCTCCAGGAATCATCATAGGACGTGGGACGGGAGAAGTGAAGCTGCTTGTACAGGGACTTCCAGGTAGCCAATTGCGCCGCTCCCTGTACGTTTTGCGCATCACACGAAACGACCGATCGATTGTCGTATAATGCGCCCATGGTCACGTTGGACGACATTGCGCGGTTTCTCGGACTATCCAAACGTGCGGTCCGGCTACGAGTGAACGCCCTCGGGGAGACCCTGGACGGGTATCTTACAAGAGGTGCGAGAAACCGCCTGATTTTCAAGGGCGAGGCAGTGGCCATCCTCCGACGACTTGAGGAGCTTCACCAACAGGAAGGACTTCCAATCCAGCAAGCGGCTGATCGATTGAGGGATGAGCTTGTCGATGACGGCGTGCTCACCAAGCTGCGCATTGTGATCCAGCCAGATGTCGAGATGGAAGTTCTCAGGGAGGTCATCCGCGAACTCTGCCAAGAGCGCGATAGGTGGCGCGAGTACGCGCAATCACTCGAGTCGGTTCTGCCAACCGAACTGAAGTGGTTGATTCAAACCTCTCCGGTAGTCCCTGAAGATCGCCGGCTAAACTAGCAACATCCACAACACATGTGCAGCGTCTTCTGGCCTGCCTAGCCCTTTCCCACCTCGAGGCGTTCCTGGCTCAGTAGCCGCGGAAGTACGACTGCTCTTGCCAGCGGGGGAACACGATCTCCGACGGCCAGCTGTGAGATCGGTTTCTCTGTTGTCTTTCCGCCTGGCGGATTGAGCAGTGAGATCGACGTGCCGGGCTCCACGCCCGTGCGTTCAAGGAGCGCCAAGCCGACCTGCACATCGCCTAGGCTCACGCAGCTTGTGACCTGTCCGACCACGGCGCCATTCCGATCGAGAACGGAGGCGCCCAGCTGAACGCGGCGTGCCCCTGGCTCGGCTCGGAAGCGAACGATGGACCGCTTCAGAGCCCGATATGCTGCGACAGATGAGCCTCGACCAACAAAGAATGGCTTGTGGAGCTTGATGTACGAGCCATAGGCGGCCTCGAATGCGTTGACATCTCGGGCTCCGGCGAATTCGTGTCCATACAACGGGAAGCCGGCTTCGGTCCTTGTCGAATCGCGCGCGGCCAGCCCACAAGGGAGAAGTCCAAGTGGCGTGCCGACCTCGATGAGGCGATCCCACAACCATTGAGAGGAAGAGCCACCGATGTAGATCTCGTATCCTAGTGGCTCACCGGTATACCCGGTTCTGGCAACGATTAGCTGGTGAGTATCGATGGTCAACTCACAGAACTCGGTTCTCTCGAGTGCGGCGACGGCTAGACGTCCTGCTGGGTCGAGGATCTGGTCCAGGATATCACGGCTGAGCGGACCCTGAAGGGCGATATCGATTACGGCCCGCTCGCGCTTCAGATCCTTGATCTCGACGGACGGAGACGGACGACGTGTCGGATGGTCTCGATCAACAAGATAGCGGCCCTCGTTGACGCCGGTAAGCCATTCCCAGTCCTTCATCTCATTGACTGCGTTCACGACCAGCAAGTACCGATCGAACGCTCGCCGGTAGATGAAGACGTCGTCGATCATCTGCCCGTCGACATCGAGCAGATACGCATAGTGCGATTGGCCGTTCTCAAGCCACGCAGCATAGTTCGACGTCACCGCATTCAGGAATTCGGTGGCATAGGTACCACTGACCTGGAAGACGCCCATGTGTCCGAGATCGAACAAACCGGCTGTTTCACGGACGGCACGATGCTCGTCGAGTGCCGACGTGTACCACACCGGCATCTCCCACCCCGCGAAGGGCACGAGTCTAGCGCCCAATTTGGCGTGTGTCCCGTGCAATGGCGTCTTTCGGAGTTTGCCTGACTCAGGCTCGGTCCAAGAAAACACAACCCGATCTGGATCGGGCTCGGACAGATCAAGGTGCTGCTGCCCGACGAAGTACGGCTTCTGGATCGCGAATCGCTCTGGCGATTGCGCGAACGCATCACCGATGGTCGTTCCATTTCCCTCTGAGGCGATGGAGATCGTCAGCCAGCGTCGCGCTTCCTCGGGAATCGCCGTCTCCGGGATCTCCTCGACAACGGCCGGGCCCTGAACCTTCCGGAAGACATCGTCCATGTCAAACAGGACGTACCCGTCGGCGATCCCCGAAAGCCAAGTGAGGACAGATAATCGGTTCGACTTCGGTGCGAGAACGAGGTACTCCTCCTCACCGATCTGCCCGACGATGACCTCTGAGAGAAGGATCCCTTCTTCGTCAAACAGGAATGTCGAACAAGGCTCCCCCGGCTTCAACGACAGCAAGTCGGCAGGTGTTAGCTCGTTGAGCAGTGCGCGGACGCGTCCGCTGTGAATGCGGAAGACTGCATGCGGTGAGTCGCCCGTATCCGGAGTGTCTTTCACGACGACCGATGGATCGACGCGCGCGACAAGCGAGCGAACGTCGCGCTTGGCGGATTCGAGGACTGATAGGCGTGTCTTCCCTCTGGAGAGCTCGCCGGTGAGACCGATGTACTCGAATGGCCGGATGCTCTTGAGAACACGGGCGATGATCTCCGCGAGGATCTCCATCTCTGCCTTGCCCATTCCGCGTTGCGTCGGCCATGGTGTTCCCAGGCGCACGCCATGGGCATCGGCGGCGCTCGTGTCTCCAGGTAGCGTGTTCTTGTTGCACACAATGCCGACAAGGTCAAGGATCCGGGATGCAATCTCTCCAAGCATCACAAACCCCGTGTCCGTTTCAATCTCGCGCAGATCGATCAACAGAAGGTGGGTGTTGGTTCCACCATAGGCCAGCGTGAGCCCATGGCTCTGCAGCGCGTCCGCAAGATGGGCTGCGTTCTCGACGATCTGGTGCTGAAGCTCGCGGAATTCCGGACGTTGCGTAGCTTTCAACGCAACCGCAAGCGCAGCGAACTTGTTGACGTGTGGTCCTCCCTGGAGCCCCGGGAAGACGGCAGCATCGATCTGTTCCGCGATCTCCGGATCGGTCGATAGGATCGCGGCCCCACGAGGCCCGCACAGCGTTTTGTGTGTTGTGAATGTCACGGCATCGGCGACTCCAATGGGATTCGGATAGGCGCCACCGACGATCAGGCCCGCAGTATGGGCGACATCGGCGAGGAAGAACGCGCCGACGCTGTCGGCAATCTCGCGAAAGGCACGCCAGTCCGGCTGCCACGGGTACGATGTGAATCCCCCGATGATTAGCTTGGGGCGATGCGTCTCGGCGAGCTGCCTGATCTGATCGTAGTCAAGCTTGCCGGTCTTTCGATTTACGGAGTACGACACGATGTCGTATCGCTTGCCGGTGACATTGAATTCGGAACCGTGGGTCAGATGTCCGCCCTCTGTGAGGGCCATTCCCATGACCGTTTCTCCAGGTCGGACGAAGGTGTCATAGATGGAGAGATTGGCCACAGCTCCGGAAAGCGGTTGAACGTTGGCATAGATCCGATCGGCCGGATACGCTTTCGTGGCAAACGCTTCTGCAGCACGGCGCCCGGCGAGCGACTCCACGAGATCGGCAAACTCGGTGCCCTTGTAGAAACGGCGATCGGCGTACCGTCGATAGCTTGCAAGGTGCTCATCGAGATCGGCGAGGCGGTCGGCAGATGTGCCCAGCATCGCCTTCCGTGGGTATCCCTCAGCGTAGATGCTCGAAAAAACCGATCCAAGAGCTTCACGCACGGGCGGCGGGGTTAGGCTTTCGGACGGAATCATGATGATCTTCTCTCGCTGACGGGACTCCTCGGCAGCGATAAGAGCGGCCGTCTGTGGGTCGACATCGACCAATCGTTGTGCGTGGGATGTGCTCATGTTCGATCGTTCCTTCCTGTAAATGGTTCTGGATGAAGTCTACGATCAAGTTGGTGTCCTTTCCAGGCGGCCTCTGCGAGGAGGTACAGCCCGCCGCTGACGAGCGAATGCCCTCCCAATAGGACCGGAATCGGTGCGTTTGCGGCGGCCTGTGTGAACGCTTCCCAGTGTAGGTTGTCGATCTTGGTGTCGAGGAACAGATCGCTGGCGAACCGATCCGACGGCAATGGTAGATGCCCACCTTCCACGAGGAGCGGGCGTGTATCGAGGATTGCCGCGTCGGCGGTTGATGCCAGTCGATCGAAGAAAGCGGTCGGCCCGATCTCACGAAGGATCCGTTGATGAAGGAATGTGTCGGGAGTTTCGGTTGCGCGCATGCCGCGGCCTTCAATCGCGCCGGACGTTCGGCAAGCAACCTGCTGCTCGAAGTGTGCCCACGTAGCCGGATTCAGCCGCCCGAAGAGATGGACGAGCGCGGTGCGATCGACCAGAAGCTCGCAAACCGCTGTGAGGGTTGGATGATTGAATGGAGCGGATGCCTCCAGAAACGCTCGCAAGCTTGGGCCGCCGCGATCAGAGATACGAAGCAGATTCAGGTCCGTTGGCGTGTCGATATCGAACATCGTCTCGATCGTGCGAGGGAGGGAGAAGCAAGTGATCCCCGCATCGGAGAGAGCGAAGCCGAGTCCATTGTCGTTGGCGGGAAGCTGGGCTCCTAGGAGTGATGATGCGGACGAGAACACAGCGAAGTCGCACGAGTAGAAGTTGTTGAATAGGGCACCACGACTGTGCTGTTCGGTGAACTCGACCAAGGTTTCGAGACATCTCTGCGATAGCAGCCCTCCGCTTCCGCTCCCGAAGTAGAGAAGGTCTTCGATGTGGTGAGTGCGAATCAGCTGCTGGAGTGTCCTGCCGAAGTGGAACGGGGCGGCAGGCGATGTTCGGACACGGAGCACATCGAGAGAGAGGAATGATTCTGCATCGTCATCGCTCGCTACTATAAGAATCTCGTCGACGAACGGACGGAGCGCATGGATAAGATCGCTGGTCGAAGCTAGTCTGCCTGCTGCGACGAACTGCTCTGAAGCCGTCGTCCCCATCGGGGCATGAAAAATCGCGGCGGTCCGCTTCATGCGGAGATCTCCTTGTCAATCGTCTGATAGGATGCAGCTGCAAGTATGCGGGTTGCTCCCCTGCTTGAACAGCGGCCCGACTCGACCACTGCAGCGGGAGATGATCTCTGATCGTGCTGCGAGCGCAAGGGCGTGGAATGATCATGCGGGCGGAGAATGCTTCGATGTCGCTCTATTGAACACGCAACGTACATCCGCGAAACCCATAGCATCAAGCCCTCCGAGAAGGGCTTGCCAACCTGACGAACTTGATGGTGAACCATCCTGGGGCTCTGGCGAGTCCTAGATGGCTGAAAGCATGTGCTACCGGCGCATCTTCATTGGCTCCCTCTCTCCCACATAGGGGAGAAGGGCGAGCTTGCGAGCTCGATTGATTTCGAGTGCGACCTGGCGTTGGTGTTTCGCGCAGAGGCGCGTGGCTCTTCTGGGAAGAATCTTCCCAAGGCGGTTCATGAACTGCTTCAGCTCCTGGGGCTTCTTGTAGTCCAGGACCATCTTTCTCTCACATACACGGCACTTCCGTCTTCGCTTGGTGAACATGACCTAGAAAGGAACCTCCTGATCAGGCTTGGTATCGGGCTCGGAACCAGCTGGAGCAGCCGGCGAGGGAGAACTCGATGTGGTGCCCTCGGATTGGCGTGAAGGCCCGCCAAGGAACTGGACACTTGATGCAACAACCTCCACGACTTTCTTCCTCTCCCCTTCAGCATTCTCAAATGAATCAATGCGGAGTCGGCCGTCGACGGCAACGGATCTGCCTTTGCTCAGATAGTTGGCGCAGTTCTCCGCTTGGGAACCCCACGTCACGATCGGAACGAATGTGACGTCCTCCTGTAGCTTGCCGGAGGAATCCTTGTATTGACGATTGACAGCCACCGAGAAGCGAGTCCGCGCTGTGCCGTTCGGTGTGTACCGAAGCTCGGGATCGGCTGTTAGGTTTCCGATCAGAATGACTTTGTTCAGGCTCGCTGCCACGGAACCTCCCCTATGAACGGGAGATGATCTGATAGCGAAGGATCTCCTCGTCGATATTGAGACGATCCTCCACGGTCTTTACGGCGCTGGGCGGAAGACGAAACTCCGCCAAACCGTAGTATCCCTCGGTGTTGTGCCGAATCTCGTAGGCCAGTACGCGTTTTCCCCACTCCTCGACCTTCCCGAGTTCTCCATCGTTCTCTGTGATCAATGAGTGAATCCGCTCGACCTTTGTCGAACGTTCATCTTCTGACAGATCCGGCCGAATGACATAGACAATCTCGTATTCTCTCAACAGTAGCACCTCGTACTCGATCTGCGCGTAACTGTATCGCCGGGCGGAAGGGAAGTCAACCGCGTTGGCGTCTTGCTTTCAGGTGAACCTGCAGCCTCCTACCTGACCTTGACTGAGTGAGCCACGTCGGCCTGCGGAAAGGTACGCACGGGACGCGTGCCAGGAAGAGCTGTCCCCGAGAAGGATTGAAGAGCGCATTCGTCGAACGGGGGCAGATAATGGAAACGGACACTTTCGGATGTAATCTCCAAAAGAGCTGCAATTCGCATGCAAAATACTTGACCGTTACCCCGATTGTACCTAATCATCGCACCATTCAGACACACACAATGAGAAGAGGCGTGAACCGTCAAATCGAGGCGGTCCGCTGTTCCCTCAAGGAGGGCAGAACGATGAAGTGGGGCGGATACAACCGAAAGGGCGAAGAAAGGATGGGCAAGGTGTTCAAGAAGCTGTTCAGCGGAAAGGCGACGTACTATCTGATGGCGATTACGGCACTGGCGTTGCTACTTGCGGAAAGCATCAAGTGGTCGCCAGGCGGCAAGCTTCCGTAGAAAGAGCAGACAGGAGGAAATCACAATGAAATGGGGCGGATACAACAGGAAAGGGGAAGAGCGAATGAAGAAGTTCTTCAGTGGGAAGGCAGCGTATTACCTGATGGCGATTGCGGCGTTGGCACTGTTACTTGCGGAAAGCATCAAATGGTCTCCGGGTGGCAAACTCCCGTAGGAAGAGCAGACAGGAGGAGATCACAATGAAATGGGGCGGATACAACAGGAAAGGGGAAGAGCGAATGAAGAAGTTCTTCAGTGGGAAGGCGGCGTATTACCTGATGGCGATTGCGGCGTTGGCACTGCTCCTTGCGGAGAGCATCAAGTGGTCTCCGGGTGGCAAGCTTCCGTAGGTAGGCCAGCCAAGCAGGCTACTCAAGGCGATCGAACTGCTGGACCGCGACGAAGACGGTGAGCTTCGTCGCGGTTTCGTGGTTCATCCTCCGTGATGCGGGGCTCACAGTGATCAATGCGTGTATTGGCCGAACCCGCGCAAATCCCGTATCCTTTGTTCTACGGGGACACGATTATGAAGCTACCTTTTCGTGCAGCGCTATACGTTTTCGTAGTGGTGTTCTTCTCACTTGCTTCCCTGGCTTTTTCAATCACACGAGGTTCATTCACTGGCATCGATGAGATCATTCTGTTTCTGATCTTCGTCATTCTTGCACTACTAGCCGAGATCTATGCAACCCGTGTGCCGGCATATGAATGGGAAATATCGAGTTCCGTAGCTATCTACCTTGCCGGGCTATTCATCCTAGGCCCGTATCTGGCAGTCATTCTTGTTGCGGTCTCCGCTCTCCTGTCGGAGCTATTCCTCCGGTGGAACGCTGAGCCAAAGGTACGCAGGACGAGCTTCATCCCGATTGCGTTCAACGTTGGGCAATTGATCGTAACGGTCTCCGCCGCTGGTCTCCTATTGTATCTCTTCCATCGACCTCACCTACCACTCTCGGAGCCCATGGACTATGTTTTGGCGATTGCGTGCTTCCTGATCTACATGCTTCTCAACATCGCATTGGTTGCCGTCGTACTGTCACTCACTGAACGGAAATCATTCTTCCACTTGCTATGGGATAGTACCCGGCAGTTCTTCATTCAGTACCTCGTTCTCTGTGTATCAGCGCTTCTACTTACTGTGCTAAGGTCGCTGTCCGTGTGGCATGTCTTTCTTGCCCTTTTCCCGCTGACGTTGGTGCACGTCTCATTCAGTGGCTATGTCAAGCTTCAGACGGAAACGCGTACGACGTTCGAGCAAATCTCTCGCCTGTTGGACGAGCGCGATCACTACACGGCAATCCACTCCCAACAGGTTGCGGAACTGGCTGTGCAAATTGCAGAGGAAATAGGCTTGTCGCAGCGAGAGATCGAGAATGTCGACATTGGAGCACGGGTGCACGATATCGGCAAGGTTGCCGTTCCCGACTCGATCCTCCTCAAACCTGGGCCGCTGACTGACGATGAGTGGACGATCATGAAGCGCCATCCGGTCGTCAGCGCCGAGCTGATCGAAGGCCTGGAGATTTACAGCTCAGTTGTCGATGCGGTGCGCTACGAACATGAACGGTGGGATGGGAGCGGATATCCAGATGGCCTGAAGGGGGAAGAGATCCCGCTGATGGCGCGGATCATCGCGGCAGCGGATATCCACAATGCCCTGACCACCGATCGACCGTACCGCAAAGCGTTCAGCACCGAGCGGACAATCGAGATGATTGGGGAGATGCGCGGGACGGACCTTGATCCCGCCGTTGCCGATGCCCTTCTTCGGGTCCTTCACGTTTCGGTTGCCGAGACATCGACCGCGGATGAGATCCCCGCGGCGGTCTCGGAAGGCTGACGGCACGCGATGCTCTACCTCGTGGCCATGATCGCTGGACTCGGTATCGGATTCCTTCGGGGCGGGCGGCTCCGCTATCTTGCCCAGCTAAAGCTTCGTTGGCTCTGGCTCGTTCCACTTGCCTTGGTAATCCAGCTGCTTATCTTCCCGCTGTTCTCCGGATCTCCCCTTCTTCCGTATGCCACGGAGCCGCTGCATCTAGCCTCGTACGCACTCCTCATGCTGTGGCTGGTGATGAATGTGCGGACTCCGCCGATGAGCATCCTATCTCTTGGCGCCATCTGCAACTTCGTGGTTATTGTCTCCAATGGAGGCTACATGCCCGCTTCGGCGACCGCGCTTCAGCAAGCAGGCCTGGCGCATATCGCTGAACGCCTCTTGGAAGGAGACGTCGTTGCCAATGTGACGCTCATGTCCGCTCTGACGAGGGTAAATGCCCTAGGAGATTGGCTTTACCTGCCGAGCTGGATCCCCTTTTCGACGGCGCTTAGCATTGGTGATGTACTGATTGCTGTGGGGCTTGTTTGGCTACTCGTGAGGGGGATGGTGGCGAATGAATGAAGGGCTGGAGAAGCTGCTTGAGCCGCGATCCGTCGCGGTTATTGGAGCAAGTCCCAAGGAGCGGTCCGTTGCGGGCACAATCCTCAAGAACCTCCGGGATTGCGGCTATCTCGGGGGGCTGTATGCAGTCAATCCGAGGTACGACGAAGTGCTCGGCTTTCCTTGCGTTGCCACAGTAGGCGATCTTCCGGCTGATGTCGATCTGGCTGTCCTCGCGATCAACCGGAACATCGTGCTCGAAGCTGTCGAGGAATGTGGACGGAACGGGATCGCCAATCTGGTCATCATCACGGCTGGTTTCAAGGAGAGCGGTGAAGAGGGAGCCGCTCTTGAGGAACGGCTTCGAGCGCACGTCGAGCGATACGATCTGAACGTGGTAGGACCCAACTGCATGGGGATCATCAACAGCTCCCAGAGCATGAGGCTGAATGCATCGTTCTCACGTTGGTTTCCGCCGGGAGGAGAGATCGCGTTCATATCGCAAAGCGGATCGATCGGCGAGACGCTTCTTGAGTGTTTCGAGGACGCAGGACTTGGGGTTTCGAGATTCATCAATCTTGGCAATCGGGCCGGGCTGACCGAGAACGACTTCCTTCCCTACCTGGCAAGGGATGGCGAGTGCCGAGCGATCTTCCTCTACCTTGAGAGCTTTGCCGATCCGCAGGAGTTTCGCCGGTTGGTCACGGGCATTGTGAAGACGAAGCCGGTTGTCGTGCTCAAGGCGGGGCGGACCGAAGTAGGAGCAGCTGCCGTGGCCTCACATACCGGATCGTTGGTGAGCTCGGATGCGATTGTCGATGCGTTTCTCCGACAGTGTGGCGTGCTGCGCGTGACTACGATTGAAGAGACATTGACTGCACTGCACGCGCTTGAGCGGGGGGTTCTGCCAGAGGGGAATCGAGTGGCAATCTTGACCAACGCCGGTGGCGCAGGGATTATCGCGGCCGATGCATGTATCGGTCATGGGCTCCAAGTCCCATCGCTCTCAAGCCACCTACGCGAGAAGCTCGCTGAGTTTCTCCCTCCCGAGGCAGGATTCGGGAACCCTGTAGACATGATTGCCACGGCGGGAAGCGAGCACTACGAGAAAGGGTTAGATCTGATGCTCGACGAGACAGATGCGGCGATTGTGATCTTCCGCCCGCCCCTCGTCTTCCATGAGCCTGTCGAGGCGGTGAGTGCGGGGATTCTCCGAGTTGCCGCAAAGAGGCCTGACAAGCCGATTCTCGCTTGCACATTAAGTCACAGTGAGACGGTGAGGCCGTTGATCGAGCCGCTACGAACTGCGGCAATTCCGACGTACGCTATGCCGGAAACGACTGTCGCTGCTCATGCGATGCTTCGCCGCGTTGCGGATCTGCGAATGCAAGGCGATTCATCGTTTGCGAAAGGATGCTACAAGCGCGATGAGGCCGCTGCAGTTGTTGGGGAGATTCGCCAAGCGCGGCGAACCGGGTTGTTTTTCGATGAGGGAGCTCGGTTTCTCTCAGCCTATGGCATCTCAGTCTGTCCCTACACATACATTGCGGGCGAACGTGAGGGAAAACGGTTCCTGGCCGAGGTTGATCCTCCGCTGGTCCTGAAGGTCGATGCACCCGAGTTGGCGCATCGCTTCGAGCAAAGCGCTGTGATCACCGGAATCGAGACAGAGGAAGCACTCGGTGAAGCGATCAAGCAGCTTCAGGCCGTGATTTCCTCTCTTGAGTTGGAGGATGGGCGTCTCCTCGCGCAGAAGATGATTTCAGGACGTGAACTGATCTTTGGGCTCGAGCAGGATCGCTCGTTCGGCCCCGCGGTAATGTTTGGGATTGGAGGGACGCTCGTTGAGGTGCTCAAGGATGTAGCATTCGGTCTGTCACCCATCTCCGAGATTCAAGCCGAGCGGATGATCCGATCGATTCGCGCCTTCCCACTGCTCGAGGCGTTCCGAGGACAACCGGCAGTTTCGCTGTCGCCGCTGGTGCACATGGCTTGTGCCATGGGACAAATGGGAATTGACTTCCCAGAGATTGCAGAGATCGATCTGAACCCGGTCATTGCCGACGAGCACGGGGCAAGGGCTGTCGATATCCTCATCCGCCTGAGCGAGGAGTAGAATCGATTCGTCCCAACAGCACGCGCCACTGGGACCTCCGGGGAGCAGTTCGCCTAGAAGCCAACTTGGCATCCAACCATACGCCAGAACGGTGCGTTGCACCGTTCTGGCCCGTCCTCGAAGGCTGTGCGGCAGCCTTCGAGGACGCTAGGGATAGAGCCGGTTGATCTGGCGTGCGAACGGGATGACCTCGCGGATGTGCGCAACACCCGAAATCCAGGCAATCACGCGGGCCAGGCCCATCCCAAAGCCGGAGTGAGGAACCGAGCCATAGCGCCGCAGGTCGATGTACCATTGGTATGGCTCGGTTGGGAGACCATACTCCGCGAGCTGGGAAACGAGTTCCTCTTCCGTGTCAACACGCTGGCTGCCGCCGATGATCTCGCCGTAGCCTTCTGGAGCGATGAGATCTGCTGCAAGAACCCGTTCAGGATCCAGCGGATCACGCTTCATGTAGAATGGCTTCATCTTCATTGGGAATCTCTCGATGAACAGCGGCCGTCCGAAGTGCTCGCCGAGCTCAGCCTCCTCGGGGGCGCCGAAGTCGCTTCCGAAAGACACGTCATAGCCCTTGTCCTGAAGCAGCTTGATGGCATCGCCGTAGTCGATCCGTGCAAACGGCTCACGAATCTCACCGAGGAGCAGATCGACATCACGTCCGAGCTGATCGAGTTCCTGCCGGCGTTCACTGATGACCGATTCCACGATGAATCGAACCAAATCTTCCTGGATCGCGAGGTTTGCCTCATGATCGACAAACGCTGCCTCTGCCTCTGCAATCCAGAACTCGGTGACATGCTTTCGGGTTTTCGACTTCTCAGCGCGAAATGCGGGGCCGATCCAATACACCTTCCCGAGAGCCATGGCGGTAGCTTCCAGATACAGCTGACCACTCTGGCTGAGGTACGCCTTGTCGTCGAAGTAGTCAAGCTCGAACAGCGTCGTTGTCCCTTCAACCGACGTCCCCGTCAGGATCGGCGTCTCCGTTGCGGTGAACCCGCGCTGATAGAAGAACTCCCGAAAAGCTCGAAAGACGGCATCACGGATGCGAAGGAGGGGAACTTGACGACCAGTACGGATCCAGAGGTGGCGATGATCCATTAAGAACCCCGGAGTTTGCTCCTTGAGTTCGATGGGAAAATCGGCGCTTGACTGATGCACGATCTCGACGCTCTCGAGCAGCATCTCACAGCCGATCGGCGCACGATGATCCTCTTTCAATGCTCCCGTAACGATCAGCGAGGTCTCACGCGGAAGGCGACTCGCCACAGCGAACAGCTCTGCGTTGTCTGTCTCGGAGAGTACGGCCTGGAGAACACCGGTGCCGTCACGGATCTGAAGGAACGCGATCTTCCCACTCGATCGCCGATTGTAGAGCCACCCCTTGATGGTAACAACTTCGCCTATGTGCTTTGACGCATCGGTAACTTGTACGGTCGGCATCCTTGCCTCCTCTCCTGAACAGGTTGTTTGAGAGAGGGTAGGAGCTGGACGTTTCCCCCGCAAGGTCACTGGGCTGTGGAAAGCCAAGCGGTCAGTCCAGCTGGGGGCTCTCTCGGATGACACGTTGCATCCAGTTACCCGACAGGAAGAACGCGAGACAGACGGCAGCGGTCGCGGAGTTCGATGCGAACATCGCCCACCACACGCCGCTGGCACCGAGATGGAAACCGAACGCCAACAGGAAGACCAGAGGGACGCGGAGTGCCCAAAGACGGAATAGGTCGAAGAACATCGAGTAGAGGGTATGGCCGGAGCCTTGGTAGGTTCCCATGATGACCTGGATGATCCCCATGAACGGAAAGGCAAGCGCAACGAGGAACAGCATCTCGCTTCCCACTGCGAGGACTTCCGGATCGGACAGGAAGAAGCCAATCAGATGGTTTCGAAAGATCAGGACGGCGATGGCTGCAGAGACGAGAATCGCACTTGAGATGGCCATCCCCGACCATACCGACCGCCTCGCTCGCTCCGGCTTCTCCGCGCCCAGGTTCTGGCCGACCATTGTTGCCGTTGCCTGGCCGAGCCCCATCGCGGGCATTAGGACGATCGAGATGAATGCATTGCCGATCCCAAATGCACTCAGGACGACAGTTCCTATTCGTGCGAGCGCGCCGTTCATGATGCTAAATCCCAACGCAGTCCCTGTCTGACCAATCGAGGACAGCCCGCCAATCGAGATGATCTTACGAATCAGCCCCCAGCGAGGTCTCAAGTGATGCGGACGCAGGTGCAAGCCGAGATGACCTGAAAACAGCCACAGCAGGCCAAGTAGAGCGAGCAGTCCACGCGACAGGACGGTCGCTACCGCTGCGCCGGCCACACCCCACTCCGGGAACGGTCCCCAGCCAAAGATGAAGAACGGATCAAGGACGAGATTCAGAGCGACCGATATGCCCATCAGGATCATCGGCGTGACAGTGTCTCCCACGCCATTGAGAAGCGCTGTCACGACGAACGTTCCAAACATCAA
Source organism: uncultured Thermotogae bacterium (assembly GCA_964582285.1). Classification (GTDB taxonomy): domain Bacteria; phylum Bipolaricaulota; class Bipolaricaulia; order UBA7950; family UBA9294; genus JANQEA01. The sequence continues at coordinate 3,625 of CAZORQ010000001.1, read as the reverse complement.
GGGAATGCCCGCATAGATGATCTGCAGATAGCTTGTGGCCGCCTGGATCAGGCTGCTCTCCGCTCCCATTAGCAGCAAGATGGGCCGGGCGGAGAAGAAGCCGGCTGCGCCAAGGAGTACTGCGAGGGTTCCTGTGAAGCTGATGACTTGGCCAGCGGCAAGGTTTGCCTCTTCATGTCGCCGGGCGCCAGTGTACTGTGCGACAAGCGCGGTTCCGGCGATAGTGATGCCGCTCCCAAGAGAAAGAACGAGGAAGACAAGAGGCCAGGACAGAGCCAGAGCTGCGATGGGGATCCTGCCGAGCCGAGCAAGCCAGAATCGATCGACGAAGTTGTACAGCGTTTGGAACAGGTTGGCGAGCATCACCGGCCAGGCCAATCGGAGCAGTGAGCTTGTGATTGGGCCGTCTGTCAGGGATGGAGGCTTCGATTGGCGTCGTCCTAGGAGCATGAGCACATTGTAGCCTACTGGGACTGCTGTCCGACAGGGAAAGATGCTTGACGGCTGTTGACATTTGTCAACAGCCGTCATAGACTTCCGCTCATGAGCAAGTCGCGGTTTGGCGATCTCTTACAGGCAGCGCGTCGGAAGAAAGGACTAAGCCTTCGCAATCTGGCGGAGCGGACGGGGCTGCACTACAGCCGCTTGTCCCGAATCGAACACGGAACCAGACCGGCTCCCGGGTTGGCAGAGATCCGTTTGCTTGCCGACTCTCTCGACGTCGACATGTCGGATCTTCTCGTTTCCACGGGGACATCCCGGGATGTGGTGGAGCACTTGGTTTGGTCTGAGAAACTTCAGACCAACGGATCGATCGATCCGCCGGTCTCGTGGCTTCCCGAGTGGTCCGTTCTGTTCGAGAAGAACACACGACATGCCCGGGTTGTGAGGCGGGACGGAGCCCTGTGCACGGTGCTCCTTGGAGATGCGGAGGTTACGGTATTTGACTTCAGCCGTGCGCGTGATCTGATCATTGCCATTCCTCCCGAGGCGGTCCTCGTCTTTCGGGAACATCCGGGCCGAGGCGTTTGCTCTGCTGGGAACGTCCTTCCTGTACGAGTGAAGAAGCTTCGACACATCGGGCAGGTCTCAAACCTCGTGCTGGAGGGCGAAGGGATGGAGATCAACGCTTTGCACATGCGATCTGTTATTGACTCCATGGCCCTTGCGGTCGGGGATCCTGTTGTTGCGCTCATCCCAACCACGGCGATTCGCACATCGTCGGTTGAGGAGGCCGAATGAACCGCCGGCGTCTTGGATGGAGCCTATTGGCGATAGCGCTTGTGGCTGCGGCTGCTATGATCCTTCTCGTTTGCATGCCTGAGACAGAGCAGGAAGGCAATACGTGGGGCGACGATAGTCAATTCCCGGTTCGGATGATCGACAAAGCTTGGACGTACAACATTGAGCTCACTGACTTCCCGATGGTCGAAGGCCGGGTTGCCTACGAAGGACCGGCAATGGTTGAGGGACAAGGGAATTGGAAGGCGGAACACAGCTACCGTGGGGTTCGCCTTCAGGCGGTGATCGACGAAACGATCGCGCGCGACCGCACGGCCAAGACGATAACACTGGTCGCGCTCGATGGATGGCACAAAACGCTGCCGTACGACGTGCTTGATGGGGCAAATGTCGCAGGAGCACCGATTCTCGCGCTTTCGGTAGACAATGCGCAACTCGGAGCGTGGGGCGACGCGCCGATGCTTGTCTTCCTCCCCGAAGACGAGAGCTTCAGCAATCAGGACATGCTTCAAGCGTTAGGAACGGAGTACGCGCACTACTTCGGGGAGACCCCATCAACGACGGGCTTAATGGTCAAGGGAATCGCATTTCTGATCATCGACTACGACGGAGAAAGGCTGCCGACGGTGTCGGATCTGGAGTGGTAGCCAACAGGAGGGCAGCCTGTTCTTCCAGCGGAAGGAAACGCAGGCAACAGAAACAGGAAGGAGAGTTTTCGATGCGAAAGCGGAGTTTGTGGTGGATCCCGGTGCTCATCTGTGTCGGGCTATCGGCGGTCTCCGGCTGGGCAGAGGATACACAGCATCCGGTCCTCACGGTCATTCGAGGCGAGGAGACACACACGTACACGACAATCGATCTCGAGGGATTGGATGTCATGACGGCCCAGGGGACATTCACCAAGAGCACGGGGACCGTCTACGCGGCGACCTACACGGGGATCCCGATCACGACACTTGTGGGGAACGTCTCGGCAGACACGACGATCCGTGTAACGGCGTCGGACGGCTACTCGATGAACTACCAAGCCGGGATGCTGTTTGACCGTACTGAGGGAACTTGGGTTCTCGCATTCATGGAGAACGGGGAGTACATGGCCGACGATCCGGGCCCGTTCCGTGTTGTCCAGATTGGCGATGGGAATCCCCACTTCGATAGCTCTCTTTCAGCGAAGATGGTACAAACGATCGAGGTGCTTGGTGCCTACGAGGAGTACACGCTTCTGCTGACAGGTACAGTAGAGCGGCTGTTTGCTCGAGGGGAACTCGAGGCAGGGATTGGCTGTCCGTGCCATACCTCGACGGTCACGGTGACGAGCAAGGGCGAGACGCATACGTACGCTGGCCTGCCCTTGTGGCGATTGATTGCCTACGTGGACGATGACCTTTTCCCGGAGCCGGAGGACGGGATCCACTACAACGAAGAGGACTTCAACGATGCCCTGGCCGAAACGAGCTATGGGATCTCATTGATTGCGTCGGATGGATACACGCAAACCACCACCTCGGACCTCGTCGCTCGGGACGATCGCTTCATCGTGGCGTTCAAGAAGGATGGCGTCTTCCTCGATCCGGAGGCGAACGGGTACATGCGCTTCGTCTATGACGATTCGGTGGAACTGCCCGAGGGAACGAAGCTGAAATCGGTGAAATTCCTCTCGCAAGTCGTACTCGACCAGTAGGTTTAAGTGTATATGGGCGATGAGGCATCAAGGCATTGGCTAAGCGTTCGAGACCTTGTCCTTATCGCCCTTCTTGCCGCTGCGGGCGGCGTCCTCTCGACGTACATCGGATATCTTGGGAACCTGATCAATCGGCTGTTCGGTGTTCCGTTTGGCGCGGGGCAGCTGATTGCCGGGCTTCATGTCGTGTGGGCGCTGCTGGCACGATTGCTCATCGGACGGTTCGGCTCCGGGACACTGACCGGGGTCCTCAAAGGTGCGGTGGAGTTCTTCTCCGGAGGAACCCACGGAGTCGTGGTTCTGATGATCTCTCTTGCCGAGGGTCTCCTGGTTGATTTTGGGATGGGAATCCTCAAACGTCGGTCGCTTGCGCTAACGATGCTTACTGGTGCCGTTGCATCTGCATCAAACGTGTTTGTGTTTCAGGCGATCTACTTCTCGGGCGTCTCGGCGAGCTTTGTGCTGGTGATGGCTGGGCTTTCGCTGGTCTCTGGAGCGATCTTCGGAGGGTACCTTTCGTGGGATGTGGAGCAGTTGCTTGTGGCGTCGCGGATTGTCCGCCGGACCTCTGCAACGGGGACCGCTCGTACGAAGAAGCGACGGAGCCGGCTCCGGTACGCGACGACGCTCGTGATGGTTCTCGCGCTGCTTGGAGGCGGTGTGCACTATTACGTGAACGTCTACGATCCGTTTGCCCCCCCC